>CAIVGN010000224.1 GCA_903905455.1 uncultured Archangium sp. | reverse complement strand
GCGCCGCCGCCTTCGCGGAACTCCTGGGCCTTGGTCTCGAGGCCGTCGGCGATGGCGCGCACGTCACCGGTGATCTTCATCGAGCAGAAGTGCGGGCCGCACATCGAGCAGAAGTGGGCGGTCTTCGCGCCGTCGGCCGGCAGCGTCTGGTCGTGGAACTCCTTCGCCTTCTCCGGGTCGAGCGAGAGCGCGAACTGGTCCATCCACCGGAACTCGAAGCGCGCGCGGGACAGGGCGTTGTCGCGCTGCTGGGCGCCGGGGTGGCCCTTCGCGAGGTCGGCCGCGTGGGCGGAGATCTTGTAGGTCACCACGCCCTCGCGCACGTCGTCGCGGTCGGGGAGCCCCAGGTGTTCCTTGGGGGTCACGTAGCAGAGCATGGCGGTGCCGAACCAACCGATCATCGCCGCGCCGATGCCCGAGGTGATGTGATCGTAGCCGGGGGCGATGTCGGTGGTCAGCGGCCCCAGGGTGTAGAACGGCGCCTCGTGACAGAGCTTGAGCTGCTCGGTCATGTTCTCGCGAATGCGCTGCATGGGCACGTGGCCGGGGCCCTCGACCATCACCTGCACGTCGTGCTTCCAGGCGGTCTGGGTCAGCTCCCCCAGGGTCTTCAACTCGGCCATCTGGGCCTCGTCGTTGGCGTCGGCGATGCTGCCGGGCCGCAGGCCGTCACCGAGCGAGAAGCTCACGTCGTAGGCCTTCATGATCTCGCAGATCTCTTCGAAGTGCGTGTACAGGAAGTTCTCGCGGTGGTGGGCGAGGCACCAGCGCGCGAGGATCGAGCCGCCGCGCGAGACGATGCCGGTCATGCGCTTGGCGGTCATCGGCACGTAGGCGAGGCGAACCCCGGCGTGGATGGTGAAATAGTCGACGCCCTGCTCGGCCTGCTCGATGAGGGTGTCGCGGTACAGCTCCCACGTGAGGTCCTCGGCCTTGCCGTTGACCTTCTCGAGGGCCTGGTAGATCGGCACCGTGCCGATAGGCACCGGCGAGTTGCGCAAGATCCACTCGCGGGTCTCGTGGATGTTGGGGCCCGTCGAGAGATCCATCACCGTGTCGGCGCCCCAGCGAATGGCCCAGACCATCTTCTCGACCTCTTCTTCGATCGAAGAGCTGACGGCCGAGTTGCCGAGGTTGGCGTTGATCTTCACCAGGAAGTTGCGGCCGATGATCATCGGCTCGAGCTCGAGGTGGTTCAGGTTCGCGGGAATGATCGCCCGGCCCCGGGCGATCTCCTCGCGCACGAATTCCGGCGTGATGTCGACGGGCAGGTTCGCGCCGAAGGACTCGCCGGGGTGCTGCCCGGCGTAGGCCTGCTCGCGGCGCTGGGTCTCGCGAATGGCCACGTACTCCATCTCGGGGGTGATGATCCCGGCGCGGGCGGCGGCGAGCTGGGTGACGGCGCGGCCAGCCTTCGCGCGGTAGGGCTTCAAGTGCCCGTGGAAGCGCAGCTTCTGGAGCCGCGGGTCGTCGAGGCGCTGGCGGCCGAACTCGGAGCTGAGGCCGGGGAGTTGCTCGACGTCGGGCAACGACTTCACCCAGGGCTCGCGCACCGGGGTGAGGCCGGCCTTGAGATCGATCTCCACCGTGGGGTCCGAGAAGGGGCCCGAGGTGTCGTAGACGGTGATCGACGGGTTGTGGCTGATGCGGCCGTCGGCGTGGTGGGTGTCGGACTGCGAGACCTCGCGCATCGGCACGCGGATGTCTGGGTACTGGGTGCCCCCGACGTAGATCTTCGCCGACTGGGCGAACGGGGTTCGGGTGATCCGCGCGAGTGCGGCTTCGTCGACTGCGAGGCGCTGCTTGTTGGTAGCCATGTGGACGCTCCCTCCGCCGGAATGATCCGGTTCAGGTTCAGCGGGTCGGCCTGTCCAGGCCCTCTCAGCCCCCTCGACTGCGGGGCTCCCCGGTTCGGTGAGGGCGCCCTGTTAGCCGAAAGCGGGGCCTACTTGCCATTCCAGCGATTCATCGCCTTCTGCAGCCCCTCGCGCAGCCAGCCGTCGCTGATGTCGCAGGCCTTGCCCAACAGGTCGGGCAGGGCGACGCGCTCCTCGGCCGAGAAGTCGCCCAGCACGTGGCCCACCACCCGGTCCTTGGCGTTGGGGCCCACGGGCTTGCCGATGCCGAAGCGCAGGCGGCCGTAGGCCTCTTCGCCCCAGGACTCGCGGATGGAGTTGAGCCCGTTGTGGCCCCCGGTGCCGCCGCCGGCCTTGAGCTGCAGCTTGGCGAAGGGCAGGTCGAGCTCGTCGTGAATGACCAGCACGTCGAGCGGGGCCACCTTGTAGAAGCGCGCGGCCCCCCCCAGCGAGGTGCCCGAGAGGTTCATGAAGGTCTGGGGCTTGAGCAGCAGCACCTTCTCGCCGAAGGCGGTGCCGTGGGCGAGCTCGGCGTCGAACTTCTTGCTGCTGAAGGACAGCTTCCAGCGCGAGGCGAGGGCCTCGAGCACCAGGAAGCCGATGTTGTGACGGTTCTGCTCGTACTGCCGGCCCGGGTTGCCGAGGCCACAGATGATCTTCATCGAAACGATCCTCCCTCTGAAAACACGACCGCCGCGCCGGGAAGACCCGACGCGGCGGCGTGATGAACGGCGTACGGCCGGGGCCGACTTACTTCTTGGCCGGGGCCTTCGCCGCGCCGGCGTCCTTCTTGTCGCCAGCCGCCGCAGGAGCGCCCGCCGCGCCCGCCGCAGGAGCGCCAGCCGCGCCCGCCGCAGGAGCCGCGCCCGGAGCCGCCGCCACCACCTCGGCCACCTTCTCGACTTCCGGCGCCGTGACGACGGCGATGGTGAAGTTGTGGCCGCCCTTCACGGTGATGCCCGCGGGGAGCTTCACGTCGTTGATGTGCATCGCGGTGGCGATCTTCATCGCCGAGACGTCGATCTCGATGTTGAGGGGGATCGCACCGGGCAGCGCCCAGACCTCGAGCTCGCGGCGCATCTGCGAAAGGATGCCGCCCTCGGCGACGCCGATCGACTTGCCGACCAGCTGGAGGGGGATGTTCACCTTGACCTGCTCGTTCTCACGCACGGCGATGAAGTCGGCGTGCAGGAGTTCCTTCGACACGGGGTCGAGCTGGTACTCCTTGAGCATCACGGTGTGCTCGACGCCGTCGACCATCAGGCCGATGATCGTGTTGAGCTTCTTGGGGGTGTTGATCGCGGCGCGGAGCGCCTTGCCGTTGAGCGCGATGTTGAGGGGCTTCTCGATGTGCTTGCCGTACACGCACGCGGGGGTGAAGCCTTCCATCCGGGTCCGGCGGGCAAAGCCCTTGCCGGCGCCCACACGGGTCTTCGCATCGAGCTTCGAGACGTTCAGCGACATGGTTTTGATCTTTCAGTTGGTATCGCGAGTCGGCCTGTGAGACGGAGCGCGACGCTCCGGCTTCCTCTCCAGCCCCCACCCGGCATCTCACCCCAATGGTGAGCCCCGAAGTGCGTGGTTGTCGGTGAAGCGGGGGTGCCCATACGCCGCTGTCTGCACCGCGGTCAAGTCTCAGGCCTTGCGGCGGTCATCACCGTCTGCTAGGTGCGCCGTCCTTTCGAAGTTCTCACTCTTGGAGTGTTTCAATCATGCGTAACGCCGCCATTCAGTTCGTGGACTCGCTGCACGAGCGCAAGGACCTGGTTGATTTCCGCGCTGGTGACACCGTGCGCGTTTGGTGGAAGGTGAAGGAAGGCGAGAAGGAGCGCAGCCAGGCCTTCGAGGGCGTGTGCATCCGCAAGACGCGCGGTAGCGTCGACGCCACCTTCACCGTCCGCAAGGTCTCGTTCGGCGTGGGCGTCGAGCGCATCTTCCCGATGCACTCGCCCCGCTACGAGTCGATCGAGGTCCTCAGCCGTGGCGATGTGCGCCGTGGCCGCCTCTTCTACCTCCGCGGTCTGCGCGGCAAGGCGGCTCGCATCGAGGCGCTGGAAGAGAACGTTCCGGCTTCTTCGACCGCGACTGCGGCCGCGAAGTAAGCGATTCTCCAAGGGGCGATGCTCTTCCTCGAGTTGGCGGCGCAGTCCGTTCGTGGGTTTTCCCCCTCGATACGCCTTGCGCTCAAGCCGGGGTACATCGCCCTCAAGAGTCCGACCGATCTCCCGGCGCCGCTGTCGGGGTTGATCGTCGCGCTCGCTTTCCCAGATGGGCGCGGCGGTGACGCTGCGTTCCTCGCTCCGGGCGCCAAGGGCGGCCGGGCAGGGCTGTCGATCCAGGGCAATGATGGCTCGGTGTGGCGCATCGTCCGCGATCTTGGCGGAGCGGGTGGGCTGCACAAGCTCAACAAGGCCACCAACCAGTTCGACGTGATCTCCCAGGAAGCGGGGGAGATGGGGCAGTCGCTCCGCTCGGGCGCCGGCTTCCCGGCGCGCTCGACCTGGGAGCAGCTCTTCACCATCACCGGCCCCCAGCTGCCGACGCGACGCCCGAAGGGGCCTGCGAAGCCCGCCGCCGGCGCCGCCCCCAAGGCCGCGCCGCGCATGGCGCAGAACCAGTGGAACATGGACGTCGGCGGCTCTCCCGGCGTGAGCACGGACGACCTGTCGAAGATCCCCGCCCTCGAGGCCGAGCTGGCCACGGCCAAGCGCGCGGCCGAGGTGCAGTTCAAGTTCGACGGCGTCAACTCCGAGGTCTACGAGCTCGAGGGCAAGACGAAGGAATGGGAGGCCGTGGGCGATCGCCTCAAGGCCGCCCGGGCCGAGCTCAACGCCGCCGCCAACCATGCCGCGGGCCTGCCCGACGACATCATCGCCCGGGCCAAGCGCTACCCCGACGAGCGCAAGCGCTACGACGACCAGCTGGCCAAGCTGCAGGAAGAGCAGCAGGCGCTGGTGGACAACGCGCCCCAGGCCCCCTCGCCGCTGACCGGGGACCAGCGCTTCCTCGGGGCCATGGCCCTGGGTGTGGCGCTCTTCGTGGGCGCGATTTTCCTCGAAGGGGCGCTGCGTTACCTCGCGCCGCTGTCCCTGGTTCCCTTCGCTTTCGCCGCCCTGCTGGCGCTGCGCTTCATCGAGGACCTCCAGCACCTCGGTCGCCAGGGTGGCAAGGGCGAGGTGCTCGCGGGGCGCGAGAAGAAGCTCACCGACGACTTCCAGCTGGCCACCATGGTGGTGCAGAAGGCCTTCACCCAGGTCGGGGCCGCTACCCTCGAGGACTTCCTCACGGTGATGGGCCGCCGCGAGGTGCTCCTGGGCCAGGTGGCGCAGCTCGAGCTCGAGTTCGCCGACGTGCAGTCCGACCCCGAATACGCCTCGCTCTCGTCCAGGCTGGCCACGCTCAAGGCCGAGCAGGACCGCCTCAACCAGGAGCTGGTCTCGATGTCGGGCGGCTACGTGCGCGACGTCCGGGACATCGAGCGCGAGCTGGCCCGCCTGCGTGAGCCGGTCACGGCCCCGGCGCCCCCGCAGTCCTCGGCCTCCGGCGTGGGCTTCGCGCCGGTCTCGACGTCGCCGACCGAGACCTGGGACGACCCGACGCCCCCGCTGTTGATGATCGCCACCGATCTCTTCGCGACCGACATCCCTTCGCTGTGGAGCGTGCTGCACGATCGCGCGGTGCAGTACCTCACCGCCCTGACCGATCGCCGGTACCACGAGATCTCCGTCGACAAGGACGGCCACGCGACCCTCGAGGCCCCCGGCCGCTCGGTGTCGGCCCGCGAGCTGCCGGGCAAGGACCTGGACCTGATGTTCCTCGCGCTGCGCCTGACGCTGATCGAGAAGGCCTGCGCGCAGACCAAGCTGCCGGTGGTGATCGAAGACACCTTCAACACCGTGCTCGACGCCGCCAAGCAGCCGCTGTTCGGCCGCATGGTCAAGCACCTCGGGGCCCTCACCCAGGTGCTGCATGTCAGTGGCAGCGCGCAGAATGGCAGCCTGGCCGACGCGCCCGTGGCGATCTGACGCTGCGCCGTCGTCGGCCCTGAAGAGGGGGGCGGGGTGGCGCAGCTCAACCGCAGGGCCGTTGGAGACGAAGCCGAACAGCTGGTCGTCGAGCACCTCGAGCGCGAGGGCTACGTGGTGCGCGACCGCAACGTGTTGTGCCGCCGCGGCGAGCTCGACGTGGTGGCCGAGAAGGGCGGGGTGCTGGTCTTCGTCGAGGTGCGCATGCGCGCGACCGACACCTGGGGCGACCCCGCGATGACGGTGATGGGGGCCAAGCAGCGCAAGGTGGTGCTCGCGGCCCACGAGTACTGCCAGCGGCACCGGCTCTTCGCCCGGGTGATCCGCTTCGACGTGGCCTCGGTCATCGGCCGCGGGCGTTCAGGCCAGGTGGAGCTCATCACCGACGCCTTCGAGGCGGGCATGTAATAGACGGAGCCGATGCCCGGCCGCCTCTTCGTCGTCGCCACGCCCATCGGGAACCTGGGCGATCTCTCGCCCCGCGCCATGGAGGTGCTCCGCGCCGTGGCCCTCATCGCCGCCGAGGACACCCGGCACACGCGGGGGCTGCTCGACAAGTTCGGCATCGAGACCCCCACCACCTCCCTGCCGGCGTTCGCCGAGGGGCAGCGCGCCGGGGCGATCCTCGAGCGGCTGGCGGCGGGGCACGACGTGGCCCTGGTCACCGACGCCGGTACGCCGGCCATCAGCGACCCGGGCGAGAAGCTGGTCGTGGAGGCGCTGGCGGCGGGGGTGACGATCATCCCCGTGCCGGGCCCGGCGGCCTTCGTCGCGGCGCTCTCGGCGGGCGGCCTGCCGACGGGGCGCTTTCACTTCCTGGGGTTCCTCCCCCGGCAGGTCAGCGAAGCGAAGGCGATGATCGAAGAGGTGCAGGCGCTCTCGGCCACGCTGGTGCTCTACGAGTCGCCGCGCCGGGTGGGCGACACGCTCGCCTCGCTGGCCCAGTGGCTGGGGCCGCGGCGGGCGGTGGTGGCCCGTGAGCTGACCAAGCTGCATGAAGAGTTCGTGCGGGGCACGCTGCCCGAGCTGGCCGAGCGCTACGCCGGCGTCGAGGTGCTGGGCGAGGTGGTGGTGCTCGTCGAGGGCCGCACCGGCGACACCCGGTGGACCGAAGACGAGGTGAAGCGCGCCCTGGTCACCGGGCTCTCGTCGGGGGAGCGCCTCAAGTCCTTGACCACGGAGCTGAGCAAGCGGGCGGGCTGGTCGGCCCACGATCTCTACCGCCTGGGCCTGACCCTCAAGGACTAGGGCGCGGCGACGGCTGGGCAGAAGCCCGAGCGGGGCGCGCAGGAGCGCTTGTATTCGATGGGGAAGCCGTCGGCGCCCGAGCAGTAGAACTGCGGGCCGGTCTCGTTTTCGACCATGAACGACTGGCACGACACGCTCGCGCCGTTGGGGGCGTCGGGACAGAACGAGCCCGCGGTGCAGCTGAAGATCACCCCGCCGCAGTCGAAGCCCGAGGCGCAGTCGGCGCTGTCGACGCAGTCGTGGCCGCAGAAGCTGCCGGTCTGCCCCTCGGTGATGAAGGTGAGGCACGAGCTGCTGTCGCCGCACTCGAAGCCCGAGGTGCACGACATGCAGTCGGTGAGGCCGGGGCGCGGGGCGCAGGTGCCGGTGCCGCGGTTGCAGAACTGGTTGACGGGGCAAAAGGTGTTGTCGCGGCAGAAGAAGCGGCACTGACCGCTGACGCACGAGTTCTTCGGGGCGCAGTCACCGTCGTCACGGCACCCGGCGCGGCAGCTCAAGGTCGCGGTGCTGCAGATGTTGTCGAGCGCGCAGTGCTCGTCGAGCGTGCACGGCCCGTTGGGGATGCACTTGGTGGTGGTGGTGTCGCAGAACGTGCCGCCGGGGCAGTCGAGGTTCGAGGTGCACGAGGCGAACGACTGGCAGTAGCCCAGGGCGTTGCAGAAGTTGTCGGCCGGGCAGCCCGCGTTGCTGGTGCACTTGCACGAGCCCGAGGCCACGTCACAGACCTGGTTCGAAGGGCAGCTCGCGTTGTTGATGCACACGCAGCGGTTGTCGGGGCCGCGCATGAAGCCCACCGGGCAGCACGAGTTGCCGGTGCACACGCAGGCCCCGAGGCTCGGGTCGTAGTCGTGGTTGGGCGGGCAGCAGGCGGTCTTGGTGCACACGCAGTCGCGCGTGGTGGGGTCGTAGCGGAAGTCCACCGGGCAGCAGCCGTCGGACGCGCAGGTGCACAGGTTCTGGTCGACGTCGAAGGTGAAGCCGACGGGGCAGCACGCGTCGCCGGCGCACTCGCAGGCGCGGCTGGTGGTGTTGAACTGGTACCCGCCGGGGCAGCACTCCTCTTCGTTGCACACGCAGTGCAGTTCGTCGGGCAGCCAGCGGTGATCGCGGGGGCAACACTCCGAGGCGCGGCACACGCAGGCCGACGAGTCGCTCGAGTATTCGTAGCCGGCGGGGCAGCAGGCGGTGTCGCGACACACGCAGACGGCGTCTTCGCAGTGGAAGCCGGTGGGACACGCCTCGTCGGTCAGGCACACGCACGCGCCGCCATCGGGGTTGCCGTAGCCGTTGGGGCAGTCGGGGTTGAGCGCGCTCCGGGCGCACCCGGCCAGCGAGAGGAGCAGGGCAAAGAGGGCCGCCGAGGCCCAGGCGCGGAGGGAGATCATGGGCGGGCGTAGGCGTAACGAAGACGCACGGTCGATCCGGGCGGGGGCACGTAGTTGCCCAGGAAGACGACGGAGTTGGTGTCGGCCCGGTACTGCCAGCCGTTGACGAGGTCCGCCGCCACGGCGACGCCGTTGACCGTCACGCTGATGGAGTTGGCGATGGGCGGCAGCGTGAGCGGGAAGACGCGCTTGAGGGTGTTGAGTGCCTGGGCGATGCGAATGAGGGTCTGCTCGAAGCTCGCGTCGCAGATGCTGCCGATGATGCCGCCGGTCTTGGTGGCGACCTCCGCGTAGCGCACCGAGGGGTCCGCGGTGCTGCCGTAGAGGCCGGTCTCGCCGGGGGGCACGCACCCGTTGGGGATGGTGCCGCCGATCACCGAGAAGCTCAGGAGGTTCTCGTTGCCCTTGCCCTTGAGGCCGCGGAAGACGCGCGCGTAGTAGTCGGTGGTGCCGAAGCTCGAGTCGTCCTCGTTGGTGACCACGATGATCGCCAGGGCCGCGCTGGGGCGCAGGAAGCCGGCGTTGGGCTGCCCGGGCGAGATGTTGGGCGTGGTGAGGGCCAGCTGCGTCATGCGCAGGCCCTGCTCCCACCGCGAGCGCGAGGTGGGGAAGGTGGTGTTGGTCTCGAAGACCTGCCGCGGGTTGGGGGTCAGCTTGGTGATGATCTTCGTGGTGCCGCGCAGCCGGCCGCCGTCGACCGCGACGATGGAGGTCACGCCCATCTGGAAGTCGACCTGCAGCGCCAGCAGTTCCTGCACGAAACGATCGAAGTTGCCGACCAGCGTGCGCCGCTCGTTGGTCATCGAGCCGGAGTCGTCGACCACCCACAAGATGTCGACCACGCCATCGGACTGCTTGAGATCGTCGATCTGGATGGAGTCGACCCGCGGGGGATCGATCAACGTCACGCGGCCCACGGGCGAGCGGTCGATGTTCGGGGGCTTGATCTCCACCGGCGAGAGAATCGGGGGCGCCACGTCGGGCACCGCCGAGCCTCGGCCGTTTTCCCGCCCCACGGGGTCACACGCGGCCAGCACCAACAACCCGAACCCTGTGAGCAGACCTCGCATCTCGCCTCGCACCTTGGTGGACGTGGCCTTCCACATGCAAGCCTTGGGTGCAGCGCCCAGGCGCTTCCATTCATTGAGGCCATTGCGCTCCACCGCCCTCCCGCCTACGACATTCATGCCCGACATGCGCCTCTCACTCTTCCTTCTGCTGCTCCTCGGTGTCGCGGTGAGTGGCTGTCATTGCAGCCCTCCGTCGCCCCAGCCGGTGACCCTGCGCGTCACCAACGGCACGCGCTCGCCCATCTACGTCGACAGCGCCTCCGGCAAGCTCGGCCTCACCGTGAAGCGCGACGTGGGGGGCACGCTCTTCGGCTTCGACGATCTCGCCTGCGAGTGCCGTTTCTGCACCAACATCTGCAGCACCAGCTGCTCGTGCCCCGACGCCGGCGTGGACACCATTCGCCGGGTGGACCCGGGCGGGAAGGTCGAGCGCACGTGGGACGGGGTGGTCCAGGTCGCCGGCTTCAACAACTGCGGGGCCGAGGGGTGCCTCGACCAGCAGAACGCGCCGCTCGACGAGCCCTTCACCCTCGAGCTGTGCTTCAACGTGAAGCAGCCCGCCGGCGTGCCCTTCGATGACGCGGGCGTGGGCCGCGGCCCGTTCCCCTCTCAGTTCTCGACCTGCACCACCAGGCAGTTCAGCCCGCAGGATCTCGAGGTGGAGATCGGCCCGGCCATCGGCTCGTCGTGCGCCAGCACCGCCGAGTGCAAGGGGGCAGGCGAGCTCTGCTTCGACGGCGCCTGCACCACCGGCTGCCCGGCCAACAGCTTCCCCACCACCGGCGCGGAGTGGGTGCTCACCGTGGCCAACCCCGACAACATGGGCTTCTTCGAGCTCGGCGCGCGGGGCAGCAAGGGCAGCCAGTTCACCGGCACCGGTACCCTGATCTCGGCGGTGTACCAGTCGAACAGCCTCATCCTCGCGTTCTCGCGGCCGGGGCCCGCGGTGGGCGAGCTGCTGACCGGCCGGGTGCAGATCAAGATGCCCGTCGGCACCGGCGCGCCGCTGGTGAGTGGGGCGCAGGTCAAGGTGCTGCTGGTCGATGACGGCGAAGACAACCCCTCGCGGGCCTTCGTGATGCGCGACGCACTGACCGGCGACGTGCTCTTCGCCGCCGACATGGCCCAGAACCAGCGTACCCTCGAGCCCGCCGACGTGGCGCCCTTCGTGGTCAGCGACGGGACCACCGCCGTCGGCTGCACCCAGGACGTGTGCGGGAGGCTCTTGTATTACCCGCTGATCTTCACCAGCGGGACCCGGAGCGTCGAGGTGCTGCCCGGGGCCCAGCAGGACCTGACGCTTGGCAGCCAATCGTTCCACTTCCTCAACGTGTCCAGCGGCACCTGGGGCACGACGCGCTGCCCGGTCAGCGATCTGCGCCCCTACGCCTTCTGGAAGATGACGACGCCATAAGAGCTGGTGGTAGTCTCCCGGCACCCATGCCTTCGGCGAGTTCATCATCAGACCTCGATCGAGGCCGACGCGTCGGGAAGTACGAGATCATCACGCGCCTGTCCGTGGGCGGGATGGCTGAGCTCTTCCTCGCTTACTTGCCCGGCCCGGGCGGGTTCAAGAAGTTCGTCGCCCTCAAGCAGATCCTGCCGGACGTGAAGGCCGACGACTCGTTCGTGAAGATGTTCCTGGACGAGGCGCGCATCACCGCGGCCTTCAACAACGCGAACATCGGCCAGGTCTTCGATCTCGGCGAAGAGCGCGACGAGCTGTACCTGGCCATGGAGTTCATCGCCGGCCAGAACCTCGAGCAGACCATCAAGCGCGCCGCCAAGCGCGAGCTGCCCGTGCCGGTGGGCTTCGCCGCGCGTGTCATTCGCGACGTCGCCCTGGGGCTCCACTACGCGCATCACTTCACCGACCCCACCGGCCAGCCGATGGGCGTGGTGCACCGCGACGTCAGCCCGAAGAACGTGATGATGAGCTGGACGGGCCAGGTCAAGGTCATCGACTTCGGCATCGCCAAGGCCCGGGGCCGCCTGAACCGCACCCAGGTCGGCATCGTCAAGGGCACCTCGGGGTACATGTCGCCCGAGCAGGTGCGCAACGAGCCCCTCGACGGGCGCACCGATCTCTTCGCCGCCTCGGTGATGCTGCACGAGCTGCTGGCCGGCGAGCGCCTGTTCACCGCGCCCACCGACGCGGCGATGATGCTGAAGATCGTCGACGGCGACGTGGCCCCGCCCACGGTCCAGAACCCGTACGTGAGCCCCGAGCTTTCGGCGGTGGTGATGAAGGGTCTCTCGAAGAAGCGGGAGCAGCGCTTCGCCACCGGCCGCGAGCTGTCCCGCGCCATCGAGCAGGCCTGCCCCGAGATCTTCGAAGACGAGCAGGTGGCCGAGTTCATGGGCCAGCTCTTCGAAGACAAGATCGCCATCACCCGCTCGTTGCTCGAGGTGGCCAACGACAGCAGCGCGGACCAGGCGCAGATGAAGAAGGTCGTCGCGGGCCTCACCACCGACGAGCGCGAGGTCGACCAGCCGAAGACCCCGAAGAAGATCCGCGCCAACGTGACGCCCAGCCCGCGGCCGGGCCTCAACCCCGGGGCCTCGAGCCAGAAGCTGCCTCGCGTGGGCACCAAAGAAACGAAGGCCACCGGCTCGGCGCGCAGCCTCCCGCCCGTGGCCAGCCGCTCGTCGGCGCGGTTGCCCCGGGTGCCCTCGGGTGACGAAGACACGGTGCGCCCCAGCTCGAGATCGCCCCAGGCGCCGCCGAAGGAAGACCTCGACGCCACCCTGCCTCCGCGGGCGAAGTCGCAGATGCGCCTGCCGCCGGTGACCTCGGCGCCGAAGCCGCCGGTCGCCGTGGCGCCTCCCGAGCCTCCGCCGCCGGCCCCGAAGAAGGGTGGCCTGGGTGGGGTGCTCGCGGTGCTGGTGCTGCTCTTGATCCTCGGTGGCCTGGGCTGGGCCGTCGTCGCCGGGCCGCTCAAGGCGCAGTTCCAGGCGTTGCAGGAACCGCCCCCGGTGGTGGACACCGGCCCCAAGAAGCTCGCCCTCGACGCGCCCACGGACCCCGACGTGGTGAAGCCGGCCTGGCTGCTCGAGAAGGAAAAGCAGAAGGCCGAGGCGGAGGCGGAGAAGAAGCGCCAGGCCGACATCGAGGCGGCGATGAACGACCCCGAGCGCCAGTCGATGCTCGCGGCCCTCGAGGCGGACCTGAAGCAGCTCGACTACCTCGAGGCCGAGCAGCGCTCGCTCAAGCTCACCGCCCAGCAGGGCCAGGCGACCGGCGCCTCGAACAGCAAGAAGATCGACGATCTCCAGAAGCAGATCGACGACCTCAAGCACCTGGTGGCCGACCGGCAGAAGAACAAGAAGGCCCCGGGCGAGGGCACGGTCGAGGTGGTGCGTGACGTGAAGGGGGCCAAGGCGGCGGCCCTCGGCTACTTCAGCCTGCGCACCATCAACCCCTCGGCGGCCAACGTGCTGCTCGACGGCGACGCGCTGGGCTCGACGCCCTTCGTCAAGGTGCCCCTCGAGGCCGGGGTGCACAAGCTGGTGGTCATCGACGGCGACGGCAAGTCGCGCCTGCTCTCCGCCACCATCGAGGCGGGAAAGACCAACGAAATGCGCGGAGTCGACGTCAGTTCGCTCCCCCTGGCGCCTTAAGAGATCGGTCGTTGAAGGGCAGGGGCTCCACCTGTACGGTGCGCGCCGCCATGTACTTTCAGGACCTTCTGCTGACGCTCCAGAACCACTGGGCGAAGCTCGGCTGTATCGTTACGCAGGGATACGATCTCGAAGTGGGCGCCGGCACCATGGCGCCGTCCACGTTTCTCCATGCCCTCGGGCCGGAGCCGTGGAACGTCGCGTACATCCAGCCCTCGCGCCGCCCCGCGGACGGACGTTTCGGTGAGAACCCGAACCGCTTGTTCCAGCACCACCAGTTCCAGGTGCTGCTCAAGCCCGCGCCCAAGAACGTGCAGGAGCTCTACCTCGACTCGATCAAGGCCTTCGGCATCGATCCGCTCGAGCACGACATCCGCTTCGTGGAAGACGACTGGGAATCCCCCACGCTCGGCGCCTCGGGCCTCGGTTGGGAGGTCTGGTGCGATGGCATGGAGATCACCCAGTTCACCTACTTCCAGAAGTGTGGTGGCTACGAGTGCAAGCCGGTCGCGGCCGAGCTGACCTACGGGCTCGAGCGCATCGCGATGTACCTGCAGGGTGTCGAGAGCGTCTACGACATCGAGTGGGTCAAGGGCGTGAAGTACCGCGAGATCTTCCACGAGAACGAAGTGGAGATGTCGAAGTACGCGCTCCACGAGAGCGACGCCGAGCAGCTCGAGATGCTCTTCAAGAGCTACGAGGCCGAGTGCAAGCGGCTGATCGTCGAGAAGGAGCTGCCGCTGCCCGCCTACGACTTCGCGCTCAAGTGCAGCCACGCCTTCAACCTGCTCGACGCGCGCGGGGCGATCTCCGTGACCGATCGCGCCGGCTACATCAAGCGGGTGCGCGACAACGCGGCCCTGTGCGCCGAGGGCTACCTCAAGATGCGCCAGAAGCTCGGGTGGCCGCTGTGCAAGACCAGCTGGACGGTGGGCGAACAGCTCCCGATGCACGAAGGGAAGCCCGCCAGCGACATGTGGAAGACGTTCAGCTTCGAGAAAAAGGAAGACAAGAAGGAGGCTCCCCGTGGCTGAGCTCCTCTTCGAACTGGGCGCCGAAGAGCTCCCCGCACGCTTCGTGGTGCCGGCGCTCGACGACATCGAGAAGAACTTCAAGGAACAGTGCGTCGCGCTGAACATCAAGCACGGCGCCATTCGCCGCTTCGGCACCCCGCGCCGCGTCGCGCTGCTGGTCAGCGACGTCGCCGAGATGACCGACGACGTGACCAGGGAAGTGCAGGGCCCCTCGCTCAAGGCGGCCTTCGAGGCTGACGGCACCACGCCGAAGGTCCCGGCGATCAAGTTCGCCGAGAGCGTGAAGCTGCCCGTCGACCAGTTGAAGCGCGTCACCACGCCCAAGGGCGAGTACCTGGTGGCCACCGTCGAAGAGAAGGGCCGCCGCACCTTCGAGCTGCTCTCCGACGTGCTCAACCTCTGCACCCGCAAGATCAACTTCGCCAAGCAGATGCGCTGGGGCGACGTGGAGCAGACCTTCGGCCGCCCGCTGCAGTGGATCGTCGCGCTGCTCGGCACCGAGGTGATCCCCGTCACGTTCTCCGACGTGAAGAGCGGCCGGGTCACCCGCGGCCACCGCTTCCTCTCTCCTGCGCCCATCACCCTGGCGAAGCCTGCCGACTACGAAGGCGCGCTGGAGAAGGCGAACGTCATCGCCGACATCGAGAAGCGTCGCGCGCTGATGGTCGAGCGCATCGCCGCCGCGGCCCAGAAGGCCGGCGGCACGGTGCTGCAGGACGACGCCCTGGTGGAGCAGGTGGTCAACCTCGTCGAGCAGCCGAGCCCGGTAGTCGGCACCTTCGAAGAGCGCCACCTCGACCTGCCGCCCGAGGTCCTCATCCAGGAAATGAAGAGCCACCAGCGCTACTTCACGCTCACCGACGCGAAGGGCAAGGTGCTGCCCAAGTTCATCGCGGTGTCGAACACCCCTGTGAAGGACGAGAAGCTGTCCATCAAGGGCTACGAGCGCGTGCTGCGCGCGCGGCTCACCGACGGGCGCTTCTTCTTCGACGAAGACCGGCGCTCCCCCCTGGTCGACCGGCTGCCCAAGCTGCACCGTCGCTCGTGGATCGACCGCCTCGGCAGCATGGCCGAGAAGACCGACCGCATTCGCGCGCTCTCGGTGTGGCTGGCGAACGCGGCCGGCAAGGCGGCCTCGCTCTCGACCATCGAGCGCGCCGCGACCCTCTGCAAGGCGGACCTCAACACCGGCATGGTCGGCGAGTTCCCCGAGCTCCAGGGCGTGATGGGCCGCGAGTACGCGCTCCACGACCAGGAGCCGAAGGAGGTCGCGCTGGCGATCTTCGAGCACTACCTGCCGCGCGGCGCCGGTGACGGCCTGCCCACCCAGGACGCCGGCGCAATCATCGGCCTGGGCGATCGTCTCGACTCGCTGTGCGGCCTCTTCGGCATCGGCAAGAAGCCCACGGGCGCGAAGGACGACTTCGCGCTGCGACGCGCGGCGATCACCTTCATCCGCATCGTCACCGCGCGCGGCTACCGCTTCAGCCTGGGCGCGGCCATCGACGAGTCCCTCAAGCTGCTCGAGGGCAAGCTGGTGGACGTGAAGAAGAAGCAGGGCGAGGCCCCGGTGCGTGAGCAGTTGCTCGAGTTCTTCCGCGGCCGGCTCGAGTCCACCTGGCGCGAGGCGCACCGCGCCGACGTGGTCGAGGCGGTACTCGCGACCGGCTTCGACGATCTCGTGGCCGCGCAGCTGCGGCTCGAGGCGATCTCCGCCTACGTGAGCCGCCCCGACTTCGCGGCCCTCGCGGCGACCTTCAAGCGCGTGGCGAACATCGTCGAGAAGCAGGCGAAGGACGTGACGCGAGCCCCGGTCGACCCCTCGAAGCTCACCGACGACCCCGAGAAGGTGCTGCACGCCGAGGTCGCCGCCGTGAGCAGCGCGGTGCTGGCGCTGGTGACGGCCGACGACTATTCGGGCGCGATGGCCAAGGTGGTGCCGCTCAAGCCCTTCGTCGACGCGTTCTTCGACAAGGTGATGGTGATGGCCGAAGACCAGTCGCTGCGCGAGAACCGCGTGCGGCTCCTCATGGAGATCGGCGGGCTGTTCGGCAACGTCGCCGACTTCTCGAAGATCCAGGCCGAGTCGTGAAGCGCCCCATGCCCCGTCTCCTTTCGTCCCTGGTCGTGCTTTTCCTGGCGGCCTGCTCCAACTCCTCGAGCACCAGCGGGCCTCCGCCCACCCAGTTCTACTTCCCCACGGGCATCGCCCACGTGGACGTGCCGGGGAAGACCGAGGGCGTGCTCTTCGTCGCCAACGCGAACTTCGACAAGCGCTACGCCACCGGCTCGATCAACACGCTCTCGCTCGATGGCCTGCCCACGCTCCCCGCGCTGGGCACCCCGGTCGACAAGGTGTTGGAGATCCCCGAGCTGGGGATGACGGACGCCCAGACGGTGCAGATCGCCAGCTTCTCGGGTGAGCTCGCGGTGCTCCCGGTCAACGGGGGCCACCGCATCTACGTGCCCACCCGGTCCGAGGGCATGCGCGTGTACCAGGCGCTCGCCACCGTCGACGCCAGCGGCGTGCCTTCCATGAGCTGCCTCGGCGGCGGGGAAGGGCAGAACTGCACCTTCGCCGGCCCCTCGCTCACCCCGCGGGAGTTCGAGCAGTCGACCACCGGCGTGCCGCGCGCACCTTCTCCCTACGGCGTCGCCGTGGCGCAGCGCACCTGCAACGCGCCTGGCGACTGCTGCCCGGCGGGCACCGCCGACTGTGGCCGGGCCTGCACCGCGAACAAGTGCGTCGACGCCGAGGGCCAGCCCTTCGCCGACGTGTGGTTCACGCACATCACCCAGGCCGACTCGCCCACCTTGAGCGCCACGAACTTCCGCGGCTACCTGGTGCGCCTCGACTCCGACAACTTCGCGGTCAGCGAGAGCAGCTTCATCGACATCGGCCCCGGCGGCTCGAACTCGGTCGCCGTGCGCGGGGACTGGGCCTGGGTCTCCGGCCGCATCTTGAACCCGCAGCCCAACCTGATGCGCGCCGTCAACCGCAATGGCACCGCGTACACCATGGGCCTCGAGTCGATCTACCGCGTGTCCGACGCGCGCTCGGTGGTGCTCTCGTCCGACGGCAAGCAGCTCTACGTGGTGGGCCGCGTGCCCGACACGCTGCTGGTGCTCAACATCAACAACCCCGACTCGGCTACCCCCAGCCTGAGCCTCGTGCGCAGCGTGTCTTTGTGCGACGCCCCCAACCAGGCCGCGGTGATCCCCCGCGCCGGGCGGGGCGATCTCGTCGCCGTCACCTGCACCTCGGGTGGCAGCGTCGCCGTGTACGACGCCGACGTGGGCGATCTCGTGTCGCTGGTCTCCGCCGTGGGCGTGCAGCCGTACGGGCTGGCCGTCGACACCCGCGGCACCGCGGCGCGCATCTACGCCAGCAACTTCGGCGACGGCCGCATCGCCGTCATCGACGTGCCCGACTTGAACCGTCCCCAGGGGGCGCGCCTCGTGGCGCACCTCGGGGCCCAGCAACTGTGCCTGACCCGAGGCGTCAACTCGCCCGGCTGCCTGGCGACGAAGGTGACGCAGTGAAGACGTGGCTCTCGTTTGGACTTCTCGCGGCGCTCGCCGGCTGCACTTCGGCCACCAGCGCCACCACCGCCAACCTCATCGGCACCCACGACCTGGTGTTCGTCGACCAGGAGGCCGGCGATGGCACCGTGGCCCGCCTCGACTTCGACGGCGGCGTGCTGATGGAGATCAACGGCGTTCCCTCGCGCTACCTCTTCGTCACCTCGGCTGACACCAACGAGCTGCGCGTGCTCGAGCTCTACAAGGAAGGCGTGATCGGCCGCGGCTTCATGCGCGCGCCCAACCCCCTCGAAACGCTCTCGATCCCCGTGCTCAACCGCCCCACGATGCTCGCCACCGACGAGGGGCGAAACAGCCACGGCGCGCGCGTGACCGGTCGCTACGTCTTCGCGGCTCGCGGCGGCGGCTCGGAGGTCAGCGTGGTCAGCGTCACCGGTCGTCGCCAGATCGGCGGCGGGCCGCTGCCCGTGCCCGCTCCGGTGACGGCCCTCGGCGCGGCGCTGCAGGTCGGCGCCGATCAGCGGTTGCCGGCGACCACCCAGCTGTTCGTCTCGACCTGGGACGGCGCGGAGGCGAACCTCTACCGCGCCACCCTGAGCACCAACGCCGCGGAGCTGGAGGCGCAGATCGCCGCCGGCACCGTGCGCTTCACGCGCATCGCGATCATCGATCGCGCCCCCATCGCCGCGCTGCTGGTGGTGGCCCCGCTACCCGGTCGCGTGGTCGATGGCGCGCCGTTCTGCGCGGCCGAGGCGTGCCTGGCGCTGGCGACCCGCGCCAGCCCCACCGTCGTCGGCGAGTCGTTCCTCTTCGAGCCCTCGACGGGGCGGCACGTGCCGCTGGCGTTCAAGGGGCCCATCCGCAAGTTCGCGGCGGGCGCCGTCACCAGCCGGATCTACGGTCTGCTCGACGAGGTGGCCTGCGGCGGCCCCCAGTGCGGCGGCGTCGTCGCCGTCGACCTGGCCACGGCCACCGCGTCCGGCGGCTTCGCCGAGCCGAAGAACGCCGTCGGCGAAGCCTTCGGCGCCCTGCGCGAGTCTGACGCGCTGATCACCGGCCTCACCATCGGCCAGGACGGCGTGGTCCAGCAGAGCCAGGAGTCGCTCGTCGACGCCGGCTCGTCGCTGACGTTGGGCCAGGTGAGCTACGCCGAACTCGGGGCCTTCGCGAGCTCCGACGGCTACATCACCTACTTCAGCGGGGACCGCGGCACGGTCATCGACTTCGATGCCCGGCGCTCGACGATCACCAGCGCCCTGGTTCGCACGCCCGGCACGCTGCCCGACGGAGGGGAGAGCTTCGTGACCGCCGACGGCGGCTCGATCGGAACGCTGGTCACCGCGACCGTCAACTCGCCGCTCGATCTCGACCTGACCTACCGCACGCCGACCATCAGCGTGACCGACCTCGGGGACTGGAAGTTCGACATCTCCGACGGCTACCTCGCCACCCAGGAAATGGTCGTCGCCAACCGGGCGCAGCTCCCCGGGCTGGTGGGCCTGGGCACCACGGCGGCTGACGGGACGCGCCTCGCGACCGGCGGCTTCGAGGTTCGCGCCCTGGTGGGTGACAGCGTGCGCTTCGAGGTGGGCACCGACGCGCTCGGCTTCACCGAGTGTGGCCGTGCGGTGGTGACCTCCATCGGCGCTGGCTTCATCGAGGTCGACCAGTCGCCTGCCGAGTGCGCCCAGCGCGCCCGCTTCTCGGTGCGCTCGGGCGGCACCAGGCCCCTGGTCATCGCGGGTGGCGTCGAGGGTTACATGGGCCGGGCGGCCCCCGGTGACGTGTTCACCTACAACCGCCCGCTGGTCCTCATCCCTCTCGGGGTCGGCGCGCCGCGCACGGCGCTCACCATCACCATCCCCGTCGCCATTCCTCCGGGGGAGGGCGCCTTCTTGAGCTTCAGCCTGACGGCGTACATCAACCCACTTCAGGTTCGCATCGACACCACGGCGCTGACCAAGTGCTCGTCGCAGCTGATTTCCCAGGTGGTGTTCGGGAACCTGGGCATCATGCTGGCGCCGGTGAATCTCACGGGGAAGACCGAGGCCACCTTCGCCTGGAGCACCTTCGCGGTGGTCCCCTCGGGCAACGGCGTCGCTGAGATCAGCCAGTCGCTGACGCGCTCGGGCGGCACGGCCCTGACGGGGACTGATGGCGCTGCCTGCTACCGGTAGTTTGGTGGTGTCTGAAATGGCTGGTACTGTTTCGGTGTCCCCGCGAACGAAGGGTTACGAGTTCACTCCATGATGGATCCGAGCAGCCGCCCCGCACGCAAAGTGCAAATCGCCGATCACATCTGGGGCGCCTTCGAAGAGATGGCGTCGCAGATGGGGAGCGATCGTGACGCGTTGATCAACCAGGCGATGTTCATGTTCGCCCGCCTCAACGGCTTCCTCGACTCCGCAGCTGGAGCGAGTGCGGTCGGTGGGGCGCAGAAGCCGGCTCCGGCCGCCGCTGCCGCGAGGCCCGCGCCCGCACCGAGGGCGGCTCCTGCCCCGGCGGCGCCCCCGATGCTCAAGCAGGTCGCGCCGCCTCCGCCCCAGCAGCAGCAGCAGTCTCAGGGCGCGATGGACGACGACCCGGTGCGCCGCGAGGTGCAGGAGCGCGTGCTCGAGACCGCCGCCGAGCTCGAGCGCCTCATCAAGTCGAAGAACCAGAACAACCAGCCCGCCCCCGACCAGTCGATGGACCAGAGCTCCGATGACGGCGCCGAGGTCGACGTGGACATGGGCGGCGAGGCCGGTGGCGCCCCCGCGCTGTACATGATGCTCGAGGGCGGTGAGCTCGACCGCATCGCCAAGGAACGCTTCGTCATCGGCCGCGGCAAGCACTGCGACTTCGTGATCAACTCCGGCAAGGTCTCGCGGGAACACGCGGTCATCGTTCGCGACGCCGGCGAGTTCTTCCTCGAAGACCTCGGCTCGTCGAACGGCACCTGGTTCAACAAGCAGCGCATCAAGCGCCGCAAGATCGAAGACGGTGACGAGTACTTCATCTGCTCCGAGAAGGTGAAGTTCGTCTACCGCTGAGCGGTTCTCCCGGTTGCCGCCCCTCAAGCCGCTGCTCTTCGGCCTCCTGGTCGCGACGCTCGCCGTCGCGCTGGTGACCGACGTCAAGAATCGGCGCATCCCCGATCTCCTCACGTACCCGGCGATGGCCGCGGCCCTCGGGCTGCGCGCGTGGTTCGCCGGCGTGGGCGATGTCTCCACCGGCCTCGTGTCCGGGCTGCTGGGCCTGCTGGGCGCGGCGGGCTGGTTCGGGGCCTTCGCGCTGGGGAAGAAGGGCCTGGGCTGGGGTGACGTGAAGCTCGCCGCGGTGATGGGAGCGGTGCTCGGGGTGCCCTCGACGCTGACCGCCGTGCTCTTCACCAGCGTGGCCGGCGCTTTTCAGGCCGTCGTCTCTTTGATCTGGCGAGGCGATCTGTCTGATACGGTGCGCGGCGTGCTGGCGCAGGACCGGTCGGCCGAGCTTTCGAAAAGACACATTCCATACGGTGTAGCCATCGCGCTCGGCAGTCTCGGAGCGATGTGGTGGGACGGAAACGCTTTCTGAGGGGAGTTTTCGATGCGCGAGATGGGGCCGATGCGCTCGGGTCTGGTTCGCAGTGCGGTGATGTTCGCGGTCATGTCGGCGCTTCCGGCGCTCGCGCAGGAGGGCGGCAACATCGCGCTCGGCGTGGGCACCCAGAAGGTGCTGACCGTGCCGGGCATTCAGCGCGTCGCCGTCGGTGATGCTGCCGTGGCCGACGTGCGGACGATCGGCAACAACCAGTTGCTCATCATCGGCTCGGCCGAAGGCAAGACGACGCTGCTCGTCTGGAAGACCTCCGGCCAGCGCGTCAGCTACCTCATCTCGGTGCGCAAGCAGGACCCCAACGAGATCATCTCGGAGATCAAGAAGCTCCTGGGTGAGATCGAAGGCGTCAACGTGCGCATGGTCGGTGATCGCATCTACCTCGACGGCCAGGCGTACACCCAGGCCGACGCCGATCGCATCGACCAGGTCGTGGGGCTCTACGGCAACGTGAAGAGCTTCGTGAAGATCGCCCCCAACGCGAAGAAGCTGGTCGCCCAGAACCTCAACGCCGCCTTCCAGAAGGCCGGCCTGAAGAACGTGCAGGCCAACGTGGTCGGCTCGACCATCTTCCTCGAGGGCTCGGTCGAGTCCCAGCAAGACCTGCAGAAGGCCGAGCTCATCACCAAGGCCATCGGCGAGAAGGTCGAGAACCTCCTGGTGGTCGGCATCAAGCGCATGATCCTGAGCGAGGTTCAGTTCGTCGAGATCCGGCGCAACTCCACGGACCGCTACGGCATTCGCTACCCCACGGACATCACCGGCACCGCGCAGGCCTCGGTGAACATCGCCAAGGAGCTCTTCCCCGGCAACTTCGCCCAGGGTGACCTGAGCGTGCCCTTCACCGGTCGCTCGCAGTTCAACGTGGGCTTCCAGCAGAACGACGGCTACGGCCGCCTGCTCGCGCAGCCCAAGCTGGTGTGCGCCAGCGGTGAAAAGGCCGAGTTCCTCGCCGGCGGCGAGATCCCCATCCCCCTCATCACCAACAACCAGTTCACCGTCGAGTTCAAGCCCTACGGCGTGATCCTCAAGATCCGCCCCACGGCCGACCGCAGCGGCAACATCCAGACGGAGATCGAGGCCGAGGTCTCGGAGGTCGACACCTCGGTGTCCGTGGCCGTCGGTGGTGGCGCCTCGGTGCCCGGCTTCCGCAGCCGCAAGGTGAAGACCAACGTCACCGTGCGCCACGGCGAGACCATCGTGCTGTCCGGTGTCTTCGCCCACGACGAGCAGAAGTCCGTCTCCAAGCTCCCGGGCCTGGGTCACATCCCGATCATCGGCGAGCTGTTCAAGAACCGCGGCTTCGACTCCACCAAGCGCGAGCTGGTGATCTTCGTCACCCCGCGCATCGTGAACCCCGACTCCGACAAGATCCGCACCATCATCGACGACGTGAAGAGCCGCTATAAGCAGGCCCGCGGCGAGGTCACGTTCGGCATCTTCGACTGACCCCACCTACACGTCGTCGCGAGTGCGACCCCGCGGCTCGGTCAACTGGACCGGCCGCGGGGTTTTTCGTTCTCAACTCATGGGGTTGCCGTGCCGTGGTAGTCTTCGGCCCATGTTTCTCATCACCCTGGCCGAGAAGGGCGGAGACAGCCGTGAGCTGCTCTTCGAGAAGGAAGAAGTCACCATCGGCCGTCTTGCGGGCAACGACATCGTCCTGAACAAGGGCAACGTCTCGAAGTACCACTCGAAGATCGTCCTCAAGGACGGGAAATACATCGTCGTCGATCTCAAATCGACCAACGGGACCTTCGTCAACGGCAAGAAGATCGCCGGCCCGCTGGTGGTGCGGCCCTCGGACAAGATCTACGTCGGCGACTACATCATCAACGTCGACGCGCCGCCGGAGGACTACGACAACAGCGCGGCCGACGAGGGCTTCGACGACTCCGAGCAGCAGGACGAGGAATACGAAGAGGAGCAGGCCGAAGAGGGCGCGGAAGAGGAATACGAAGAAGAGCAGCCCCAGGAAGAAGAGGCGCCCGCCGAGGACATGAAGAACATGCCCGCGTCGCTGGCCAACGCGCTGCGCCGCCGCGACAAGCACGTCGACCCGCGCATCGAGGCCTACGCGCACCTGCAGAAGGACATCCACGACCGGCTCATCGAGTACCTCGACCTGCGCCGCCTCGACATGGATCGCCTCGGCGACGAAGAGCTGTGGCGCCGCACCGAGAAGGCCATCCAGGACATCCTCGCGCAGATGGAAGGGGACAACGAGATCCCCGAGGACGTCGACCGCGACATGCTGCTCACCGACGTCCTCAACGAGGCGCTCGGGCTCGGGCCGCTCGAGGCGTTCCTCGCTGATGACGACATCAGCGAGATCATGGTGAACCACGCGAACCAGATCTACATCGAGAAGAAGGGCAAGATTCGCCTCTCCGAGAAGATCTTCTCGTCGAACCAGGCGGTGCTGGGCGTCATCGAGCGCATCGTGGCCCCCATCGGCCGCCGCATCGACGAGTCGAGCCCCCTGGTCGACGCCCGCCTCAAGGACGGCTCCCGCGTCAACGCCATCATCCCGCCCCTCGCGCTCAAGGGGCCGTGCATCACCATCCGCAAGTTCAAGCGCGACAAGCTGCAGGTCAGCGATCTCATCAAGTACAAGTCGATGACGCCGCAGATGGCCGAGTTTCTCGAGATGGTGGTCAAGGCCCACAAGAACATGGTCATCTCGGGCGGCACGGGCTCCGGCAAGACCACCCTGCTCAACGTCATCAGTTCCTTCATCCAGGACGACGAGCGCATCGTGACCGTCGAAGACGCCGCCGAGCTGAACCTCACCCAGGACCACTGGGTGCAGCTCGAGTCGCGCCCGCCCAACCTCGAAGGCAAGGGCGCGATCACCATTCGCGACCTGGTGAAGAACTGCCTGCGCATGCGCCCGGACCGGATCATCGTCGGCGAGTGTCGTGCGGGTGAGGCCCTCGACATGCTCCAGGCGATGAACACGGGCCACGACGGCTCGCTCACCACGCTGCACGCCAACACCCCCCGTGACGCGCTGGCCCGCCTCGAGACCATGGTGCTCATGGCCGGCATGGACCTGCCGGTGAAGGCCATCCGCGAGCAGATCGCCTCGGCCGTGCACATGATCGTCCAGCAGACGCGCTTCAGCGATGGCAGCCGGCGCGTGACCTACATTTCTGAAGTGTCGGGCATGGAAGTCGACATCGTCACCATGCAGGACATCTTCTATTTCAAGCAGGAAGGCTTCACCGAGGACGGGAAAGTCAGGGGGCGTTACGTGGCCACGGGCTTCGTGCCGCGCTTCTACGATGACCTCCAACGGCGCGGCATCCCGGTGAACATGGGCATCTTCCGCGAGGAGTGAGTTTCGTGCCGACGCTCGTCATCAAGAACCCCGACGGAAGCCAGCAGGAGCAGGACGTCGCCGAGCAGCTCACGATCGGCCGCGCCGAAGGCAACGACCTCATCCTCTCGGAGGGGGGCGTGAGCCGGAAGCACGCCCGCTTCTTCGTCGACGGCGAAGCCTTCATGGTCGAAGACGCCGGGTCCGCCAACGGCACCTGGGTCGACGGCGCGAAGATCGAGGGGCCCACCAAGCTCTCGAACAAGAGCCAGGTCGTCATCGGCGACTACGAGATCCTGCTCAAGTTGGGCTCCAAGCCCCTGCCCAAGGCGAACAAGGCCACCGCGAAGCCCTCGCGAGAACCGACCGCGGCCAAGGGGCAGGCCGTGAAGCCCGCAGGGCCCCGCTCGACGCGCGTGCTGCAGGCGGTCAAGGGCCCTGGCCCTGGCGCCGGCGGCCTCGCCAAGCGCCCTGGCCCGCAGCGCGCCTCCGGGCCCCAACTGCGCGGGCTGACCGGCGCGGTCACCGGCAAGACCTTCACGCTGACCGGCACCATGACCGTGGGCCGGGTGGCCGGGGTCGACATCCAGGTCGATGACGATTCAGTCAGCCGCCGTCACGCCGAGGTGATCGTCTCCGGCCGCGAGGTCACGGTCAAAGACCTCGAGAGCGCCAACGGCACCACCGTCAACGGTGCGCCGATCAGCGACGACACCATCTTGTCCGCCGGCGACATCATCCAGTTCGGCGTGGTCGAGCTGATGTTCGAGACGGGCGGGGTGTCCGCCTCCCGCGCGCCGGTTTCGCGGCGCGGCGCCGATGCCCCCCCCGTGCGGCCCAGCCGCCCGGTGCGCGGCGCGCCGGCCGACAGCCTCGACGGCTCGACCTCCGAGTCGCACGGCCCGGCGATGGAGCCCAGGAAGAAGCGCATGGTGCTCATTGCCGCCTCGGTCCTCGGGCTCCTCTTCGTGGCGGTGCTGGTCAAGGCGTTCATCACCCCGCCGGACATCGACAACGGCTCGACGCCCATCGGCGGCAGCGGGGGCGGGAAGAACAAGCGGCCGGTGATCGAGCGCGACCCGGCCGAGATGATCGAAGAGTACCTCGCCGAGTGCCGCACCTACTCCAGCTCCGAGCACGGGAACCCCGAGTGGGCGCGCGCCGAGCAGGCCTGCAACAAGGTCATCGAGCTCGAACCGATTCACGCCGAGGCCAACACCCTCATCAAGCGCATCTCGGTGCTCAAGGTCTGCGAAGAGAACGTCAACCGCGCCAAGGAATACATCGCCGGCGGCAAGCTCGAAGACGCGCTCGACTCGTACACCAAGGTCGGGAAGGACTGTGAGAGCTACCTCCTGCGCACGCTCTCGGCCGCCAAGGAGACGGTGGGCGAAGTGAAGAAGCGCGCCGGCGCCGACTGCAAGGCCTACGCGACGGCCGCCAAGTGGGACCTCGCCTACAAGAAGTGCGAGCTGTACTCGCGGCTCGCCTGCCAGTCGATGGACCCCAAGGACCTCTACCCGCCGGCGCTCACCAAGATGAAGCTCGACGGCCCGATCAACCCCAAGACCGACTGGCGCCCCAGCGACGTGCTGTACATCAACTTCCTCAAGGCCCGCGAGAAGATGAAGCCCGGCGAGCCGATGTGGATGTGCCCGGAGATCGCCGCGTTCCGTCCGCCGCCGCCGCCGCCCGACCCGGGCAAGCTGGCGAAGGACGAACTCGCCAAGCGCTACCCGGAGCCCGAGATGGGCCGCGCCCTGGTGCTGTACTTCGAGGGCCGCTTCGCCGACGTCTCGTTGCCGCTGCAGAAGATCGGCGAGAACATGGCCAAGGCCCAGCTGCACGAGTCGGCCAAGGCGCTGCTGCTGGACATCAACAACGCCATCAACCTCTACGAGAACGGCACTTCGGAGATCACCAACGATCGCCCGGAGAAGGCCGAGGCCGTGTTCTTGCGGGCGCTCCAGGTGGACGAGAAGCTGGTGCTCGGCGACCGCGCCGGCAAGCTGGTGGGCGACGAGCGGAAGCGGGAGCTCGACAAGCGCACCTCCTTCGTTCGCCGCAACATCGTCGAGACCATGAGCTCGACCTGTTACGAGAAGGGCAAGGCGCTGGCCGACCGCAAGGACTTCCGGGCCGCGTGCCGCCTGTGGAAGCTCGGCAGCAACTTCTCACGCAGCAACATCGACCTCCTCAAGGCGCTGACCAACGTGTGCACCCGCAAGGCGTCGGATGCCTTCGATCGCGCCGAGACCTGCGAGCAGCTCAAGGCCGCCCTCGACTTCGCGGTCGACGGCGACGGCTTCAAGGAGAAGATCACCGCCTCGATGGCTGAAGATGAGTGCAACTGACGGGGGTTGCCTGCTACCTCCGGGGCCATGGCCACGCAGGGTGACTTGTTCGGTTTCACGCAGGCGGCCGTCGTCGCGCCTGCGCCCGTCGCAGCTCCCGAGGTGCCCGCGGGCCCTCCCACGCTCACGCTGATCGACGCGTCGGGCCTGATCTTCCGCGCGTACCACGCGCTGCCCCCGCTCACGACGAGCAAGGGCCTGCCCACCAACGCGGTGCTGGGCTTCACGCGCATGGTGCTCAAGCTGCTGCGCGAGCGGAAGCCGACCCACCTCGCCCTGTGCTTCGACCGCGACAGCCGCAAGGGCCGGCTCGCCATCGATCCCAACTACAAGGCCAACCGGGAGGCGACGCCCGACGACCTGCTCAAGCAGTTCGGGCTGATTCGGCAGATTGCGGACGTGCTGCAGTTGCCCATCGTCGAGATGCCAGGCTGGGAAGCCGACGACGTGATCGCCACCCTGGTCGACCGCGCGCGCGCCGAGCACTTCAACGTGGAGATCATCACCTCCGACAAGGACTTCCTGCAGTTGCTGCAGCCGGGCGTGCACATCTACGACCCGATGAAGGACAAGCCGATCACCGAGGCCGACGCGCTCGAGAAGTACGGCATCAAGGCCTCGCAGATGCGCGACTACCAGGCGCTCATCGGCGACGCTGTCGACAACATCCCCAAGGTGCCGGGCATCGGCCCCAAGACAGCGTCCGACCTCCTCAACCAGTTCGGCAGCATCGAGGGGCTCGTGGCGCGCCTCGACGAGGTGCAGAAGCCGAAGATCCGCGAGGCGCTCAAGGCCAACCTCGAGCAACTCCAGCGCGCCCTCCAGTTGGTCAGCTTCCGCCACGATCTCGATCTCGAGGGCCAGCCCACCGAGTTCGCCCGCCGCGAGCTGCGCCAGGCCGAGGCCCGGGTGCTCTTCACCGAGCTCGAGTTCTACCGCCTCATCCAGGAGATGCCCTCGGCGCCGGCCACGCCGCTGCGCCAGGCGGCGACCGTGGTGCGCGACGAGGCCTCCTTGCGCGCGCTGTGCGCGGTGCTCGCCACCGAGGCGCGCATCTCGCTGGTGCCCGCCTACGAGGGGGAGCCCCACTCGGCCACGCTGCAGGGGCTGGGCGTGGTGAGCGGGACCGAGACCTGCGCGTACCTCGTGGTGCCGGCGCTGGGCCGCGAGCTGGTGGCCTCGGTGCTGGGTCCCGTGCTCCAGCGGCCGGGGCTGCAGCTCGAGGCCGACGACGGCAAGGCCTTGCTGCACCTGCTGTACTCCGTGGGCATCGAGGGCGTGACACTCCACACCGACGTGGAGCTCGTCTCGTACCTCTTGAACCCCTCGCGCAAGGAGCACGCGCTGTCCGACCTCGCGCGCGAGCGGCTGCGCACCGAGCTGCCCACCTGGCCCGAGGGGCCGTCGGGGCGGGGGCGCGCGGCGCTGCACGAGATCCCCGAGGAGCGCGCGGCGATGCTCTTCGCGGCCTCGGCCGACGCGGTCGATCGCCTGGTCACCGACCTGTGGACCGAGGCTGAGGGCCTGGGCCTCGCGAAGTTGGCCACCGAGCTCGAGCTCCCGCTGGTGCCGGTGCTGGCGAAGATGGAGCGCCACGGCGTGCTCATCGACCGCGGCGCGCTGGCGGAGATCTCCGTCGTCGTCGACGCCTCGGTCACGCAGATGCTCCAGGAGGTCTACCGGCTGGCCGGCCACGAGTTCAACGTGGGCTCGCCCGCGCAGCTCGCGCAGGTGCTCTTCGAGGAGCTCAAGCTGCCGGTGCTCAAGAAGAACAAGACCAGCAGCTCGACCGATCACGAGGTGCTCGAGAAGCTCGCCGAGGAGCACCCGCTGCCCCAGGCGATCATCGAGTACCGCACCGTCGCCAAGCTCAAGAGCACCTACCTCGACACGCTGCCCACGCTGATCGCCGCCGACGGGCGCATTCGCACCACCTTCAACCAGGCGATGGCGGCCACCGGGCGGCTCTCGTCCACCAACCCCAACCTGCAGAACATCCCCATCCGTACCGAGCTGGGGAAGCAGATCCGCCGGGCGTTCATCGCGCCCCCGGGCTGGGTGCTGGTGTCGGCCGACTACAGCCAGGTCGAGTTGCGCATCCTCGCGCACATCTCGGGTGACGAGGCCCTGGTGCGCGCCTTCGAGGAGGCCGCCGACGTGCACGTCCGCACCGCGGCCGAGGTGTTCGGGGTGAAGCTCGAGGAGGTCACGCGCGAGCAGCGCAACGTGGCGAAGATGGTGAACTACGGCATCGCCTACGGCCTCTCGCCGCACGGGCTGGCCACGCGCCTCAACATCCCCGTCGAGGAGTCGAAGTCCATCATCGACCGCTACTTCCTGCGCTTCCCCGGCATCAACCGCTACGTCGAAGACACCATCGCCACCGCCCGGCGCGTGGGCTACGTCGAGTCGCTCTTCGGGCGCCGGCGCTACATGCCCGACCTGGTCTCGCGCAACCGGCAGGTCTCCATGGGCGCCGAGCGGGCGGCGATCAACATGCCCATCCAGGGCACCGCGGCCGACATCGTGAAGCGTGCGATGCTGGTGCTCGACCGGCGGCTCCCGGAAGAGAAGTTCGAGGGGCGCATGTTGCTGCAGGTGCACGACGAGTTGCTGTTCGAGTGCCCCGAGGGCGAGGCGGCGCGACTCGGCGCGCTGGCGAAAGAGGCGATGACCACGGTGGCGTCGCTGAAGGTGCCCCTGGTGGTGGACGTGGGGCAGGGTCGGTCGTGGGCCGAAGCGCATTGAGGAGCCAGGATGCCGAACGAACGCACGTCACGAGTCGCACGCACGCAGGCTGACCTCGAGGCGCAGGTCGAGCGCCAGGGCGAGCGCTTCACCGCGCTGCTGGAGATCGGCTCGCAGGTCTCTTCGGCCCGCGACGTCGATGCCCTGCTGCACACGGTGATGGAGCGGCTCACGGAGTTGGTCCAGGCCGAGGCCGCCACGCTCTTCATGCACGACCCGGAGGAGCGCGAGCTGTGGGGGCGGGTGCTGCGCGGGGCGTCGCTCAAGGACATCCGCATCGCAGACTCGGCGGGCATCGCGGGCCACGTGTTCACCACCGGGCGCACCCTGCTGCTGGGCGACGCCTACAGCGACCCGCGTTTCAACCCGGACATCGATCGCCAGTCGGGCTTTCGTACCCGGTCGATCATCGCCACCCCCCTGCGGCACGTGAGCGGGCGGGTGCTGGGCGTGCTCCAGGTGCTCGACCGCCGGGCCGACGCCTTCAGCGCCGAAGATCGCGCCCTGGTGGAGGGCATCGCCTCGCAGGTCTCGGCCGTGCTCGACAACGTGTTGCTGGTCGAAGAGCTCAAGCGGGGCCGGGACGAGCTCCAGCAGCGGGTCAGCGACCTCGACGCGCTCTTCGAGGTCGAGAAGGCCGTGGCCGGCACCACCGCCCAGGCCGACCTCGTGGAGCGGATCCTCGAGATCGCCATGGAGCGCCTCGGCGCCCGGGCCGGCAGCATCTTGCTGGGGGAGGAAGATCGCGACAGCCTCTTCTTCCGCTCGGCGAAGGGCGAGAAGTCGGAGTCGCTGGTCTCGCTGCGGCTCAAGACCGGGCAGGGCATCGCCGGCCACGTCGCGGAGAGCGGCGACATCGTCCGCGTGAAGAGCGCCGATGACTCCGAGTTCCACGACCGCTCGATCGCCCGCAAGCTCGGGCTGTCCACGGGCGCGGTGCTCTGCGTGCCCGTGGGCGTGGGGCACAAGACCTTCGGTGCGCTCGAGCTGCTCAACAAGAAGGGCGGCTTCACCGAGAAGGACGAGCGCCTCGCGGTGCTGCTCGCGGGTCAGATCGGCCGGGCCCTGCAGCGGCGCCAGTCTCAGGAAGAGATCGAGCGCAAGGCGCGCCTGGCGACCATCGGGCAGATGCTCAGCGGCGTGCTGCACGACCTGCGGACACCCCTCACGGTGGTGGGCGGCTACGCGGAGATGATGGCCGGCGAAGAGGACCCCGCGCTGCGCGCCGAGATGTCCCAGCTGGTCCTCTCCCAGCTGCAGCACATCGCCGACATGCAGGCCGAGACGCTGGCCTTCGTGCGCGGGGAACGCACGGTCTTCATCCGCCGGGTGTTCATGCACGTCTTCATGCGCGAGCTCACCGAGCAGCTCCAGCAGGAGTTTGCCGGGTCGAAGGTCGAGCTCAAGGTGCACGTCGGCTACACCGGGGCGGCGCGCTTCGACGAGAACAAGATCAAGCGGGTGATCTTCAACCTCGCGCGCAACGCCATCGACGCCATGCCCGACGGGGGGCGCTTCCTCTTCTCGGTCGAACGCGAAGAGGGCGACATCGTGTTCCGCGCGAAGGACACCGGCCCGGGCATCCCCCCGGAGATCGCCAACCGGCTCTTCGAGTCGTTCGTCACCTCGGGCAAGAAGCACGGCACGGGCCTCGGCCTGGCGATCGTGAAGAAGATCGCCAAGGAGCACGGGGGCTCGGTCGACTTCAAGACCCAGCCGGGCAAGGGCACGTCGTTCGAGGTGCGCCTACCCGCGGGGACGCCCGCGGACTGACGGTCAGGGCGCCGTCGGCTCGACGTGCACCACGACGTCGATGACCTCGGGGAACGCGGCGATGATGCGCGCCTCGACGTCGTCGGCCACGTCGTGGGCCGTGCGCAGGTCGACCGAGGGGTCCACGTGGATCACCAGGTCGACGTACACGCTGCCCTCGAGGCCCCGGCTGCGAATCGCGCTCGTCGCCTGCACCCGCGGCACCTGGGCGATGATCTCCCGCACCTTGACCGGGTTCACCCGCGCCGAGTCCGCGAGAATGCCCACCGCCTGGCGGATGATCTGCCAGCCCGTGTAGGCGACGAAGACCAGCACCGCGAGCGCCACCACCCCGTCGGCCTTGGCCACGCCGAGGTAGGTGAGCACCAGCGAGGCGATCACCGCGATGGTGACGAACACGTCAGAGAGGGTGTGCGAGGCGTCGGCCAGCAGCAGCGCGCTGTTGTGCTTCCGGCCCTGCGCCGCTTCGATGCGGGTCACGAAGAGGTTCACCACCAGGGTGCCCACCATCACCGCGATCTGCAGCGGGCCCACCGCGGGGTGCACGTCGTTGATGATCGCGTTGAAGGCCATGCGCCCCAGCTCCATCACGCCCATGCCGATCATCACGCCGATGGCCAGCGAGGCGAGGGCCTCGAACTTCTGGTGGCCGTAGGGGTGCTCGTCGTCGGCGGGCTGCGCCGCGAAATGCATCGCCACCAGCCCGATGATGTTGCTGCCGCCGTCGATGAAGGAGTGCATGCCGTCGGCGGTCATCGCGGTGCTGTTGGAGAGCAGCCCCAGCACCAGCTTGATCACCGCCACCGCCCAGTTGGCGACGAGGATCCACCACAACACCTTGCGGACCGCGGCGTGCCGGGCGGCGAGCTTCTCGTGGGCCGACGAATCGTTCACAAGCCGCTCATCTCACGTCACTGGGTCGAGCGGAACAGCCGCATGCCCGGGCGCCCGCTCAGCTCGAGGAAGAACCCGAACTGGAAGCGCACCGTCTGGTCGGTGGCGAGGATGCCGGGCGGCGGGTTGGGGAAGGGCTGGGCGCGCTCGAAGGCCTTCACCGCCTCGAGATCGAGGAAGTCGAGGCCGCTCGACTTGTCGACGAAGGCGTCCTTGAGCCGGCCCGTGCCATCGAGGGTCACGGTGAGGATGGTGTAGCGATCCCGGCCCCCGTAGATCTGGCCGGTGGGGTCGCGCAGGCGGAGCTGGTCGGTGGGGCTCCACTCCTGGCTCACGCTCTGCTTCACGCGGTTGAAGAAGCTCGCGTACTTCCACTCGCGGGTGCTCAGGTAGGTGCCGTCACCCTCGTCGAGATCCTTGAGGTGATCGTTTGGCGCGGCGCCGGTGATCTTGTCCAGCACCGCGGCCGAGGGCAGCAGGTTGATCACCCCGGCCCGGCCCACGCGGCCCGCGGACGCCTCTTCACCCTGGTTCATCGACCCGGGGACCAGCTTGAGCTTGTCGGAGTTGCCCTTGAGCTCCATCGCCTCGTCGCGGTTGCTCACGGCGACGCCCGGGCCCTGGGTGGTGGTGTTCTTGAGCGACACCTCCTGCCGCTTCTTCATGTCGGGCACCTGCATGGCCAGCTTCGGGTTGGCCTCCTTGAGGGGCCGATCGTCGTCACCGATGCCGTTGTTGCCGCTGACCTGCGTCTTCTCGGCCTGCGCGGTGCCGTTGCCGTCGATCTTCTGCGGCGCGGTGCGCTGGGGCATCGCGTTTCGGTAGGAGGCGCTCTGTTCCCGGGCGCGCGTCTCCTTCTGGGCGACGTTGTTGGTCTCGGCGATGTACTTCGCCTTCGGGTCGACCTGCGCATTGCCCGGAGCGACGTCGACGATCTGCCCGTCGGGCATCTTCTCGGGGGGCGGCACGTCCTTCTTCGGTTCGGGTTTCTGCGCGAGCACCTTGCGCTCGTCTCGAATGGCCGGCGCCGCGGTGCCGCGGTTGCGATCGAACTGCTCGCGCGACAACCCCCGCAGCACCACCGAGCGCGGCGTGCCCTGGGCCGGTCGGTTCGGCACTTCCCACTTCACCAGCGACGAGAGCACCAGCAGCCCCACGAAGGCCGCGTGCACGGCCACCGTCAGCCCCAGGGCGAGCGCCAGCAGCGCCACCTGGCGTCCGCGAGACGACTTCTGCTGGGGGCGGGGCACGAGCATCACGGCGAGAACATCATAACGACCCCGCGGTGTTCCTCGCAGCCACCGACCGGCCTGAAATGACGTGTGAAATCAGTAGATTCGGGCCACCTGGGCCCCATTGAAGTAGTGCTCGAGGATCTGGCGGTACGTCTGGCCGGCCTCGGCACGACCGATGGCGCCCGTTTGGCACATGCCCACGCCGTGGCCCCAGCCCCCGCCGGTGAAGATCCAGGCAGTCGGGCGGCCCTTCGGGTCCTTGTCGGCCTTGAGCTCGAACATCGCGCTGTTGAGCATGCCGAAGGTGCGGCGGATGTTGAGCTCGCCGCGGATCGTGGTGGCGCCCTCTTCGCCGGAGATCTGCAGCAACCGCGCGCGCCCCGACACGCCGCGCTCGGTGACGTTCATGGCCATCACGTGTCCCACGTTGAACGAGGCCAGCTTCTCGTCGACGTCCTTCGCGGTGAAGCGCTTCTCCCAGCGGTACTTCGTCAGCTGCGCGAACGACGAGACCTTGCAGGCGTGCTGGGCGTCGGTGGTCAGGAATTTGCCGAGGTTGGCCGACGGCGACGGGGGCGTGGGCTTGCCCGGGAGCACGTCGGGCCGTCCGCGCAGCGACGCGTTGGGTACGCCGCCCCACACGACGTCGTTGTTCTCGGTGTGGCCGCCGCAGACCGCGCTGTAGACCGAGTCGACCAGCCGATCGCTCGCGTCGAAGGACGCCTCGCCGCGCGTGGCCTCGACGGCGGCGTTGGTGCTCTGCGCCTCGCCGGACACGCCCCGGTACACCGCGCAGTGCTGCTCGGTGCACAGCACGTAGGGGTCGGCGAGGTGCTTGAGGCCGATCTTCGCCAGCACTTCGCCGCGCGCGGTGACCGCCTGCGCCTTGAGGGCCTCGACGTGCGCCTTGGCGAAGATCTCCGAGGGCACCAGGCCCTTGAGCAGGTCCTCGAGATCGACCTGGTTGACCACGGCGATCTTCCCCAGGCGGTCGGCCGTGAGCAGCACGGTGCCGCGGTAGGCGCGGTCTTCGAAGTTGTGGAAGTCGTAGCCCACGCCGAACTCCACGCGCCGCACCTCGATGGGCGCGCCGTCGGGCGACTCGGCGGTGAGCTTCTCGTCGACCTTCGCCGCGACGCTGCCGTTGCCGTCGACGAGCTCGAACTTGATGGTGCCCTTCGCCTTGACCTCCTCGAGCAGGGTGGTGCGCACCTGGAACTTCTTGAGCATCTCCGCCTGCTGTGGCGCGAGCGTCTCCGGGGGCGCGGGCGGCTGATCGACCACCAGCACGTAGCGGCGGTTGTCGATCACCTTCCCGGCGATGCCGTACACCCCGCCGAGCACCTGCGACTTGAGGGTGAGCCCCCGGGCTGCCCACTCGTCCTGCGCCTGCGCGAGGCCCTGCTTGTCGTTGAAGGGGATCTCCGCCAGCTGGATGCGCGCCTCGATGCGCGCCGGCGTCCCGGCCACCCGGCGCACCTTCCACTCCATGCCCGGCGGCCCCTCGACGAACTTCTCGGGCGTGCCCGGCAGCCGAAAGCGCATGCGCCCCCGGCCCACCAGCGTCACCTCCGTGCTGCCCTCCATCAACCGCACGGGGATCGAGGGCGCGCCCCCCTTGAAGTCGAGGCGCTTGGTCGTCAGCTCACTGGGCGGCGGGGGGAGCTCGAGCGCATCGCCGGCGTGGGCGAAGGTCGCGACGAACAGCGTGACGAGCAGGGCGCTCCGCATAGATCAAAGCCCGGAACTCCTTGCGCGGAGGTCCGGGCTTTCGAGAGAGGCGCCACCCGGAATCGAACCGGGGAATGAGGGTTTTGCAGACCCTTGCCTTACCGCTTGGCTATGGCGCCGTAATCGCGGGCTTATCTAGCAGGACGAAACACCGGGTCAAGGTCGCGCTTCATTGATTCTTGAGTCAATATTCTGGGCCATGAGCACCGGGTTCGCCACCTTCACCGAAGAGCACGAAGCGTTTCGCCGCACCGTTCGCCAGTTCGTCGAGCGGGAACTCAAGCCCCACGCCACCGCGTGGGAGGAGGCCGAGGCGTTTCCCCGGGCGTTGTTCGGGCGGGCCGCGGAGCTGGGGCTGTTCGGCCTCAAGTACGAGGAGAAGTACGGCGGCACCAACGCGGGCTTCTTCTTCGAGGCGGTGGCGATCGAGGAGTTGTCCAAGTGCGGCTCCGGCGGGGTAGCGGCAGGGTTGGTGGGCCAGGCGACCATTGCCACGGGGCCGATTCATCTGTTCGGGACCGACGTGCAGAAGCAGAAGTTTCTGACCCGGGCGATCAAGGGCGAGTGGGTGGGGGCCTTCGGGGTGACCGAGGCCGGGGCGGGCAGCGACGTGGCGGGCCTGCGCACCCACGCCCGACGCGAGGGCGACGGCTGGGTGCTCAACGGCAGCAAGACGTACATCACCAACGGCGTGCGCGCCGACTACGTGATCGTCGCCGCGAAGACCGACCCGACGCGGGGCCACAAGGGGCTGTCGATGTTCCTCGTCGAGAAGGGTACCCCGGGCTTCATCGTCTCCAAGCAGCTCAAGAAGGTCGGGTGGCGCGCGTCGGACACGGCCGAGCTCACCTTCGAAGACTGCCGGCTCCCCGCCGACGCGTTGCTGGGCGACGAGGGCAACGGGTTCGCGCAGATCATGGGCAACTTCCAGTGGGAGCGCCTGTCCCTCGCCCTGGGCGCCATCGGCTCGGCCGAGGAGATCCTGGAAGTGGCGATCGCCTTCACCAAGGGCCGCGAGGCCTTCGGGCAGTCGATCGCGAAGTTCCAGGTGACGAAGCACAAGCTCGCCGACATGGCGACGGAGCTCGAGGCGGCGCGTCAGCTCACGTACCACGCGCTGCGCCTGCACGCGGCTGGCGAGTGGGCGCTGGGGCAGACCGCGATGGCCAAGAAGTACGCCACCGAGATGTGCTGCAAGCTGGCCGACATGTCGCTGCAGCTCCACGGGGGCGCCGGCTACATGATGGAGTACGACATTCAGCGGCACTGGCGCGATGCCCGGCTGGGGCCCATCGGCGGTGGTACCAGCGAGATCATGAACGAGATCATCGCCAAGCAACTCGGGCTCTGAAGCCCGAGGGGTCGCCGCAGCCAGCGAATTACATCCGCTGGCCGAGGCGAAGTGACCAGAAACTCAGAAGCGGGCCTGGGCGACCAGGTTGAAGCCGAGCTGGTTGGCCTGCTCGTACACCGGCTGGCTGATGCTCTCCGTCGAGTCGCGGAAGGTCACGCGGTTCTCGTCGTGGTTGTAGAAGACCTCGCCCAGCAGCGCGAAGTACTCGCTGATGTCGAGACGGAACGTGCCCTTCACGCTGATGATCGGCACCACCTGCGAGTTGGCCGGGAGGATCGCGAAGAGGTTCACGTCACGCACCACCACGGTGCGCGGGCCGGTGAGGCCCGGGGGCGGGTTGGTGCCGCCGAAGTCGAAGCGCGGCGCGCTCACCGAGGCCGGCGACTGCACGCCGAACACCACGCCGAGCGTCAGGTGCTGCGCGGGGAAGAACCGGTCTCCACCGATGGCCAGCCACAGCTCCGGCTTGACCGTGCTGCCCGCCGAGAAGTCGAAGTACGGGGGCAGGCCCGGCACGTCGAACTGGATGAACGAGAGCGTGCGGTACAGGCCCAACGCGTAGAAGCGCCAGAAGTCGTACTTGAACCGCGCCTGCAGGGCGAGCGCGGTCGCCGGCTGGATCTTGGTGGTCGCGAAGCGGTCGGGGTCGACGAGCGTCTGGCCCAGCAAGCTGCCCTCGAGGCTCAGCTGGTAGGTCAGGCCACCGTTGTACGTCTCCGGCTTGAAGAAGCGCTGCGTGACGTCGGGGTCGTTCTTGTAGAGCCGCAGGTCGAGCGAGGGGAGGATGGTGTCCGAGAAGAAGGACAGCTGCATCGACCCGCCGAAGGCGTTGACCGGCGCGCGAATGCCCTGCTGCGCCAGCGACGGCACCACGCCGCGCATGAAGTAGCCGCCGTTGGCCTCGAGGCGCACCCGGTTGGGCACGAGATCGATGCCGCCGCCGAAGAGCACGCCGTACTGGCGCTCCTGCACGTTGACGAGGTTGTTGAGCAGCAGGCCCGTCTTGGCGCCCACGAACGCGTACCAACGATCCCGCGTGACCTGGATCTTCATGCCCGGCACGGCCGCCGGGCGACCCGTGGTCGAGGTGCCCGTGCCCTGGTTGTAGGTGAACGACGAGTCGCCACCCCACGAGAGCTTCCATGCGTACCCGAGGCGGAAGCGATCGGCCGAGACCGGGAACCCGGTCATCGCGATGTCTTCCTTCGCGCCCCAGCCCGCGGGCCGGTAGTTGAGCTTCACGAAGCTCGCGTTGTCGAACAGGGTGATCGCGCCCGACGGCTGGTTGGCGACCACGATGTTCAGCGCCGCCTCGGCGTCGAAGCCCTCGAAGAAGCTCGCGCTCTTCTTGTAGAGCGAGATGTTCGAGAGCGTCTCGAAGCCCGTGAAGCGCGTATTGAAGTTGTCGTAGAACTGGGTGTTCTGGCGCGAGGCGCCAAAGCCCGTTCCCGGCTCACTGGGCGTCGTCTCGCCCGGCTTCACGAAGACGTTCGAGTTGGCGATCGCGAAGGTGATGCGCGTATCGATGAAGTCCCCGGCCCACGCACTCGCCGACACCATCGCCGCGAGGGCGACACACTTTGAAGACATCTTCACTGGTCTCTCCCGGGCCCTTGGAACTGCGGGCCCTCCTGCTGCTCGAAAAGGGGACTGCGCTTACTGGCAAGGCTTGATCGGCTTCGGGCACTCGAGGCCCGGGCCGGGGTAACAACAGACGTCGTCGACGGCGCGCGGCACCACCACCCAGCGCGGGCGTGCAGGCTGCACGTGGCGGAGGTGACCGATGACGTCGAACTCCGACCCACGCAGGTTGTGGCACAGCTGGGCCTTGGTCGCGTCGGCGTCGTTCTCGTCACAGTCGGGGTTCAGCTCGGGAATCGCGTCCTTCGTGATCAGGTTGATGCGCGTGCGGGCGTTGATGCCCACCGAGCAGGTCGCCTGCTCGGTGATCGCCTGGAAGGCGACCGAGGTCTCGGCGTCGGCGAACGCGTGGCGCACGACCTGGTTGGCCGCGAGCACCGCGTCGCCTTCGGCCGCGACCACGGTGGTGGGGCCCACGTGGTACCGGGTGGCGCGATCACAGGTGATCGCCACCTCGATGCCCGGGCCGTAGCCGTCGACGCGCACCGACGGGTTCTGCGCGACGCCGCCGTCCGTGGCGGGGCCGACGGCCAGCTTGGCGACCGCGAGTTGCTGGCGCAGCGGGAGCACGTCGTCGAGGCCCAGAGACGAGGGGCCCGGCAGCGTCATCTCGACCACGTACTGGCCGAAGCCCTTGAAGGTGGACTCTTCACTGCAGATCTCGCCCGCCTGCTCGCCCATGCCGATGACGCAGTTCATGTTGCATACGCGCTCGACGCGATCGACCTCCGGCTCCGGCGCGTCGAAGCTGCACGTCGACCACTGCCAGTCTTCACCCGGCGGCTTGGTCTCGCAGAAGAAGGGCACCGAGCCGTTGGCGTTGAAGTCGCAGTTCACGAACTTCTTCGGGAAGCGCACCCGGCGCAGGCGCACCAGGCCCGACTCGAGGCTCTCCATCTTCATGTTGCGGCGGTTGTGGCCGCACAGCGCGTCGGTGAGGAAGGGCGTCGCCGCGTTGTCCTGGCCGCAGGTGCGCATGTTGATGTCGTAGGGGCGCGCGAACTGCAGCCACTTGTTCCACTGGTCCTGCGGCAGCCGGCGCACGCGCTCGGCCGTGCTCCACGCGGGGAAGACCATCTGCGTGGTCGAAGTGAACTCCTGCACCGACCCCGAGAGCGTGAAGAGCAGGTCGCCTTCGTCGAGCCCGTCGGGGAAGTTGTAGTTGTAGATGAACATCGAGGCGTAGGTGCCAGGCATGTAGCCGGGGCAGTCCGCCCGCTTGTGGCAGGCCTTCTGGGCGATGAGGCAGGTGCCCGCGCCACCGTCGAGGCTCTCTTCCCGGCCACCGTCGGCCTGGCTGATCCAGCACGGCTCGCTGGGCTCCGCGGTGCGCACGCTGTTGCCGAGGCTGTCGCTGAGCTGCTCCTTGAGGCGGCAGGCCGAGATGTCGGTGACGAAGAAGCCCGAGGGGTCGAGGCCGGTGACCACCATGAGCGCGTCGCCGCCGTTGCGCGTCGGGTCGTCGGCGCAGGTCTGCTTGAGCGTGTCACCCGAAATGGGGTCCTTGCCCACGACCACGAACTCACCCACGAAGGGGGAGCTGCGGTTGTCGAGATCGTTGGGCAGCTGCAGCGACTGGAGCGTCTGGTCGGCGAAGTAGACGATGGGCGAGGTGCCCGCCGCGTAGGTGCGCTTGTTGGTCTCCACCGGGAGCTGGTCCGCCGGCACCACGCCGCCGTCGAAGAGCGACTTCGGGGGCGCGTCTTCCACCCACACGCGGACTTCGCCGTAGGGGTGAATGGCGCGCACCGTCGCGGAGAGCTCGCCGAGGCTGGCGTTGGCCCAGCGGGCGCGGAGATCCGTCGGCAGGTCACCGGGGATCACCCGGAAGCTGACCGGCCCCGTGAAGTCCACGAAGGGCGTGCCCGAGATGCTGGTCGCCGTCGCGGTGATGTCGAACTCCACCTCGCCGCGGGGAATGACGTAGCGGCAGGTGCGCAGGCCCTTCACCTCGGCGGGGACCGCCGCGGCGCTGCCGTATTGGGCCACGCACGACGAGGCCACGGCCAGCGGGCTCCGGTTGCCGCCCGAGCGCTCGTACACGCCGAGCACCTTCACCTTGAAGCTGTTGAGCTGGTTGGGGGGCGCGGCCTCTTCGAGGCACGCCGACAACGCCAGCGTGAGAACACCTGCCAGTGCGCGACGCATCACTTGACCCTCCGGCTGATGCGGCCATCTTCGGCGCCGACTGCCACCGGGAGCGCCGTGGGGTTACCGCAGTAGTTGCGCACCGCGCGCGTCACGTTGCCGCACACCGGGTCGTTGGCCAGCGCCTGGCGGCACGAGCAGCGACCGAGCGCGGGACCGTCGGGCAGCAGCGCCGCGCAGTCGCGGATCGCCGTGTCGAAGTCACCCACCGCCGGGCACGCGACCGCGTCGCGGTTGAAGATCTGCGCGCAGGTGCACCCCTCGCGGGTGGCGTTGAGCTCTTCGTGGAAGGCCTTGGCCTGCTGACAGAAGGTGACCTCCTGCGCGTCGACCGCCCACTTGCCCTCGTCGACGGCGTCGCGGAAGCCGCAGGGCTGGCCCTTCTTCCCGATCACGTTCTGGTTGGCGTCCTTCTCTTGCGCCAGCACCTCGTCGCAGCTGCAGAAATTCTGCATGTAGCCGATGAGCGAGTCGCGCAGCGGGATGCCGGTCTCGACGCGGGTGGTATTGCGCTTGAGCACCAGGAAGCCCGACCCGCCGCGCGCGATGTAGTCGTTGACCGCCACGCGGTACGTCTCGTTCAGTTGGAGCGCGGTGCCGTTGATGGTGATGTTCGTGCCCGCGTGGGCCCAGCACCGGCCGCCACTGGAAGAGGTGGGGTCGACCAGGCACTGCCAGGCCGAGCGGCCCGTGCGGTCGTCCGAAGGGCAGTCGCTCGCGTCGCCCGCGGCGTCGCAGGGCGTGCGCAGCGCGTTGAGCTGGGCCTGCGCGCAGTCCATGGTGAAGCGCGCGCCGGAGACCTGCGCCTGGGCGCCACAGCCACGGTCCGACGAGCGCTCGGAGATGAAGTCGAACATCTCCTGCATCTCGCGGCCCGAGAGGAACATGATGTTGATGGTGTTCTCGAAGGGGAACACGTTGAACATCGCCTCCTGCGTCAGCGGGCCCGCGTAGAGGTTGTCGCGAATGCCCAGCGAGTTGGTGACCGCGACCTCGGCCTCCACGCCCTGGCGGCGGCGCATCGAGTCGGCGGTGATGTTGCCCAGCGGGCTGTCGCCACCGGTCGAGTTGTTGCGGCGCGCGATGTCCCGGGGGGCGAAGGCGAAGAGCGAGGTGAGGTTGAGCCGCACGTCGAGGTCGGTGATGTACGGCAGCAGCAGCTGCGCGGTGTTGCGGTCCTCGACCTCCTTGCACGCGGCCACGCCGGCGGCGACCTTGGGGTCCGACATGAAGTCGCCGGGGCCCCAGAACTTCGAGCGGTAGTAGTCGTGCAGGCCCTCGTTGCACCACAGCGAGTCGATGGGGAACACGCGGAAGTCGAAGCTGGTGATCTCGCCACCTTCGTAGGTGCTCTCGCCCTCGGCCGGCATCTGGATGACCGCGTCGATGCGGTTGACGTACTTCGAGAACGCGCCGCCGTGGCTCAGGATCACCTTGCGCCCCGCGGGGTCGGTGAGCAGCTGCGGCGGGTTGAGCACGATGTGCAGGTGACCACCGAGGATCGCGTCGATGCCCTCGACCCCGGGGATGGTCACGTGGACCACCGACTTCGGGTCGCTCTCGTCTCCGAAGCGCTCCAGCACCTTCCACGGCATCTCTTCGCGCTCGACGAACTTCTTGGCGAGGCTCCACTCGTAGAAGGCCTCGTAGCCCTGCACCAGGTCCTGGTCTTCGGTCAGGCCGGCGTGGCTGGTGATCAGCACCAGGTCCACCGAGGGGCGGAGGAACTGCACGTAGTTGCGGACGATCTCGTTCTGCTCGAGCGGGATGACCTGCAGCGAGTTGCCCTGCTCGACGATCGAGTTGAGCGAACCGAAGTTACCCAGGCCGATGATCGCCACGCGAAGGCCCTTGATGTTCTTGATGGTGTACGGCGAGGTGTAGAGCGCCGTCGCGTTGCTGCCCGACTGGCTGTAGTCCTCCCACTGGTAGTTCGAGACCAGCACCGGGAAGCGCGCCGCGTCGCGGGCCTGCTTGGTGAAGTTGGCCGCGCCCGCATCGAACTCGTGGTTGCCCACGACCGCCGCGTCGACGCCCATGCTCGAGAGGAACTTGTATTCCACCTCGCCGAGGTTGAGGTTGAAGATGGGCGCGCCCTGGAACGAGTCGCCCGAGTCGAGGTGCAGCACCCGGTCGGCCCGGGCGCGCTCCCGCTGGATCAGCGCCGCCATGCGCGTGGCACCGCCGAACGGGCCCGCCTCGGGAATCAGCCCGAGGTCGGTGTCGGTCTTCAGCGGGTTGAAGTCGTAGGGCAGCAATCGCGAGTGGATGTCGGACGTGTGCAGGAACGTCAGGCGCACCTGCTGGCCCTTCAAGTTGACGTCGTAGCCCTCGAGCGTGGGCAGACACGAGGTCTGCACCATTGCCGCGGCGATGAACGCCACGAGCAGCGAGGACTTGAGTGCAGCGCGGGCGATCGAGCGGAAGGGACGACGAAGAGGCTTCATCTTGGCTCGGGTGGCGGGGGTGTTTCGGCCGACGGCGACCGGCCACATACGCGCCCCGACGGCTCTGGTAAAGCAGCGATCACATGGCCCCCGTGTCCGTCACTGATCTGAATGTCGTGGAAGACTTCACCGCTACGGGCCGCTGCGACGAGGGCTTCCTTCACATCCGCCGCCTGCGGGTGCGCAACGCCCGCGCTGACGGCTCGCACTCCGTGACCTACCGCGTCGACGTGATCGATCGCCCCCGGCTCGACGGCGTGGGGGTGCTGGTGTGGCGCCGGGGCGAGAAGGGCCTCGAGTTCCTCACGCGGCAGAACCTCCGCCCGGCCGCCTACTTCCGCAAGGACAAGGTGCCCAACCTCCCCGACGGGCGCCTGCACCTCTTCTGCGAAGAGATCGTCGGCGGGCTGCTCGAAGACGGGGACCAGGGCGAAGCAGGCCTGCGTCACCGCGCAGCCGAAGAGGTGTTCGAGGAGGCGGGCTACCGGGTGCCGGCCGAGCGCGTGGTGGTTCTGGGCCACCCGTTCTTCGTCGCCCCGGGCATCATCAGCGAGAAGATCTTCCTCACCGCGGTCGAGGTCACCGGCCTCGAGCCGCAGCCCCCGGGGGGCGATGGCAGCCCGCTGGAAGAGGGCGGGGCGACCGACTGGCGCACCCTGGGCTCACTGCAGGCGGCGCTGGGCGACGGCACGATTCAAGACGCGAAGACCGAGCTGGCCCTCACTCGGTTTCTCGCTTCGCTGGCTTCCGCTTCGGTCGGCTCGTCGTCATCGTCTTCTTCTTCGCTTTCGGCTTCGGGCGCGTGGTCCGCTTCCTCTTGACCGTCGCCTTCAAGGCCGCTTCGCCCACCTGGAGCTGAACCTCGCCCTTCGGGTTCAGCGCCCAGGGCCGCTCGAGGAACGCCGAGACCCGCCACTCGAGCGGGAAGCGCTTCACGTTGGTGAGGTACGAGAGCGCCCGCGCCACGTCGCCGATGAAGCCCCCGGGCGGGGTGAAGTGCGGTTGCGCCGCGTCGTGGGGGAGCAGGAACTCGAAGCGCTTGGTCTCGCCGGGCCGGTACTCGCGCTCTCCGTCGGCCTCGACCTGGAAGTCCCACACCTTGTCGTTGCGGTAGCTGAACTGCAGCCCTTGTTGCCCCGGCTGCAGGCCCACCGAGCGCTGCCGCGCGTTGAGCCCGATGATCAGCCCGCGGGCCTGCACCGGGTGCGTGAGCTCGAGGCGGACCACCCCGGTGACCAACTCTCCGGGGGCGTAGATCGGCCGGTCGAGGGTGAGCTTGATCGTCCCCACCGACAGGCCCAGCGACTCGAGCATCATCAGTGCGCGGCCGCGGCCTTGCCCTGCGGCCTGGCGTTCCACACCCGGGTGCAGAGATAGAGGCCGATGAACGCGACCGGCACCATGGCCGTGGGCCAGCTGATCCAGTTCGCGGGGTTCTTCGCCAGGTCGCCCTGCGGCAAGACCCGGCCGACGATCAACGACTGCAGCCCGGTGCCCAGGTAGACGAAGCCGTCGATGATGCCCACCGCGACGCCGGTGTTCTTCCGGCCACCGAAGTCGGCCGAGGCGGTGCCCGACAGCATGCCGTGCACGCCCACGTAGTTGAGCGCCATGAACACCAGCACCCAGCCCACCCACGGCTGCTCGATGAAGAAGAACATGCCGATGGCGCCGACGGTGATGCCTCCGAAGAGCACCGAGGCCACCGGCCCCCGCCGCGAGTTGAAGACGCGGTCGCTGATGATGCCCGCGAACATGCCGCCCACGATGCCGAAGACGCACAGCAGCAGGCCCCAGTTGCGCGAGACGAAGTCGTCCTGCAGCGAGACCGCCTTGGCGAACTTCGGGTACCAGCTCATCACCCCGTTGCGCAGGAAGCCGGTGCAGAACTCGATGGCCACGATGGTCATGATCACCGGGTTCTTGATCATCTTGACGAACACCTGGCGGGCGGTCGGCTCGGGGCCGCCGGCCTCACCCGACGACGCGTCTCCCACGTCGAACTCCGGGTGCCCCGTGTCGCCCGGTGAATCACGCACCAGGAAGAGGTCGGCGGCAAAGGCGCACACCAACACGGCTGCGGGCACGAAGAAGACGAGCCACGGAGAACCCGGCCAGGCCCTCACGATCATCCGGCTCCAGTCGTAGCCGAAGTAGATGCCCAGGCTGATGAGGATGCCGAAGATCCCGCCCTGTACGCCGCGCTCGCGCACGTGGAACCAGGCCGCGTTGACCTTGACGATCGAGACCGCCCCGAAGCTCTGGAAGTACATGTTGAGGCCGTAGAGCACCGAGAGCCACGGCACGAGCCCGCCGGGCGGCACGAAGCCCTGGCTGACCACCGCGTACACCAGCCCGCCCATCAACACGTTCGAGCCCGCCGAGCCCACCGCGGCGATGAGAATGGTCAGCCGCCCGCCGAGCCGGTCCGTCAGCGGCCCGTTGACGAGGAACGAGACCCCGTAGACCCAGGCCCCGACCGCGAAGATCGTCCCGAAGGCCGCGTTGTCGAGCGCCTTGATGGCGCTGGTCGCCTCGTTGATGTTGTACCGGCCGAAGTAGAGGAACGCGTAGGTCAACCCGAGGGGAAACCAGTTCCAGAAGCGCCGACGCTTGAACGCTTCGGAGTGCCCGAGCTCGATCTTCGGCAGCCGCGAGAGCACGATCGCGATCGCGCCCAACAACAGGACGATCGGAAGCAGGTTCGACAACCACGCCGGCATGATGAGGCCTCCGGGCGCGCGAACTCCCACACACATACGCTCGCGTCAACGCGCACCGCATCCCCCCGGACTTCGGGGGGGCTTTGAGTGGCGTGTCACACAGATGTCACATATGGTTCCCGTGTGGCTGCTCTGGGGTCCTCCGAACTTTTCGATACCAAGGTCGAAGTACACGATCGAAAGCAGTTCGAGCTGAAGCTGGAGTACCAGCCCAGCGGCACCGATCCCGAGTCCGAGTACCTCGTCGAGACCATCCTCTTCCTCCCGAAGAGCCTCAACATCGACGCCCAGACCTGGAGCCGCGACCAGTTCTACGCCGACCTCCACAACTACGTGCGCCTCAAGACCCCGGTGCTCTCGTTCGAAGAGATCCGCACCGGCTCGCACTCCCCCCTGGTGCAGCTCGAGCAGCGCCTGCCCCTGGGGTTGATGGGCCCGACCAGCGAGGTCGTCTACGACGCGAAGATGCTGGCCTGCGTGCTGCGCGGGGCGCTGCGCCGCTTCGCGCGCGGCATGAAGAAGGAGTGCTCGCACCTGCTGCGCGGCGCCGAGACCGAGAAGTGCGCGCCCACCGATTCCCCGGCGCACCTGATGGCGCTCGCCCGCAAGTCGATCGCCGCCACCCAGGACATCCTCCAGCGCTTCCGCTCGACCATCGCGCAGCTCGCCGAGAAGTACCCGCTGGGGGCCAAGGCCGAGGCGGCGCTGCGCCTGGTCGACGAGTTCATGAGCCTGATGGTCGAGCAGTTCTTCCGGCGCATCGTGGTGCAGATGGAAGAGATGCCCCGGTCGGGCGTGTACGTCGAGCTGCGCCGCGAGCTGATGGACGTGGTGATCTCCGACGAGAGCTACCGCAAGGCCCGCAAGTGGACCTCGGTGCTCGCCGCCGACGGCGACAACGAGGAGTACGCGCACCGCATCGGCTTCCTGAAGAAGTTCTGCATGAACATCCTCTTCTTGAAGGTGCAGCGCAGCGCCACGCGCAAGGGCTGGGAAGAGGTGCTCTTCGCCATCGCCGCGGGCGGCTCCATGGCCTTCGCGCTCGGCGTCGGTCTCTTCGCCCAGTCGCGCTACCCGCAGGCATCCTTCAACTTCTTCGTGCTCGCCGTCGTCGGCTACATGTTCAAGGACCGCATGAAGGAGGGCCTGCGCCGCGTGCTCGCCTCCTACGCCGGCAAGTTCCTCTACGAGCGCACCACCCGCATCGTCGACCCCGTGACCCAGGACGACGTCGGCGTGTGCCGCGAGAAGCTCGACTACGACGCCGCCGTCACCGTGCCCCCCGACATCGCCCGGCTGCGCGCGCAGGACGACCTGATCACCGTCGCCCAGGGCGAGCTGTCCGAGACGGTGATCCGCTACCGCAAGAAGATCGCCCTCGACTCCGAGATGTTGCCCCGCATTGCCGACGGCATCGTCTCCGGCGTGACCGACATCATCCGCCTCAACATCGACCGCGTGCTCCACGACATGGACGACCCCGAGTACGCGCTCGACTACGTCGATCTCGAGGACTTCTCGGTCGGCAAGCTCCAGATGGCCAAGAGCTACCGGGTGGACGTCGCCTTCCGCTTCGCCGTCGACGACGGTCGCCACCAGCGAACCACGGTGCGCCTCGTGCGCCTGGTGCTCGATCGCAATGGAATCAAGCGCATGAGCGAGCTGGTGCCCGAGACCGTGGTCGCCGAGAACGGCCACGAGACCGAACGCGCCCCCAGCGGCGCCCCCGCGCCCGTGACGCAATAAGTCACGAGTTTTCGAGGGGAAATCGCTGGGCGAAGTGGTGTAGAGCGCGCGGCTCCCATGCATGACTATCTCCACCGCGTCGCCCTCGACTGGCACCAGACGCTCGAGCAGATCCTCTCGCTCGCCCTGAAGTCCGGCCCCCGCGGCCTGTTGGTGTTCGATCTCGACTCGACGGTCTTCGACAACCGGCCGCGCCAGGCCCGCATCTTGCGCGAGTTCGGCCACGCCCGGCACCTCGCCCCCCTGACGCAGTGCCAGCCCTGGCACTTCTCCAGCGGGTGGGATCTCCGCGGCGCCACCAACGCCTGCGGGTTGGCCCCGGCCCAGTCCGAGGAGATCTACGCGGACCTCAAGGCCTTCTGGCAGGAGCGCTTCTTCACCTCCGACTACTGCCGCACCGACATCGAGGTCGTCGGCGCGCCGCGCTACCTGCACGCGCTCGACTACGCGAAGTCGCGGGTGATCTATGTCACCGGCCGGCACGAGGGCATGCGCGAGGGCACCGAGGCCTGCCTCGAGCGTTGCCGCATGCCCATGCCCAGCCACGGCGGGCAGGTGCAGCTGCTCATGAAGCCCGAGCTCATGGCCGACGACGACGCCTTCAAGCGCGAGGCCCACGAGCAGCTCAAGTCGATGGGTACGGTGCTGGCGGCCTTCGACAACGAGCCCACCCACATCAACGACTACGCCGTGAAGTTCGAGAACGCGGTGCCCGTGCACCTCGCCACCGATCACTCGGGTCGCGACGTGAAGCTGCACCCGCGCTGCGTGTCGATTCCCCACTTCGCATATTGAGTCGTGGCGCCAGCGGGCCTCGTCGTTAAGTGCCCGCGCGCGCTGAGTCTCGAGAACTGTCTTCGCACCACCAGGAGTCCCCATGGCCAGCACTGAGCTGATGCTGACGATGTACCGAAAGATGCTGCTCGCCCGCCGCTTCGAAGAGAAGGCCGGGCAGGCGTACGGGCTGAAGAAGATCCAGGGCTTTTGCCACCTCTACATCGGCCAGGAGGCCGTGGTGGTCGGCGTGAACGAGGCCCTGCGCGAGACCGACTGGGTGATGACCGGGTACCGCGACCACGTGCACCCCCTGGTGCGCGGCGCCGACGCCGGCATGCTCATGGCCGAGCTCTATGGGCGCGACACCGGCTACTCGAAGGGGAAGGGCGGCTCGATGCACTTCTTCGACGTCGAGCACGGCTTTTACGGCGGCTACGGCATCGTGGGCGCCCAGATCCCGCTCGCGGCGGGCATGGCCTTCGCCTCGAAGTACCGCAACGAAGACCGGGTCACGGTGTGCAGCTTCGGTGACGCGGCCTCGAACCAGGGCGCGCTGCACGAGACCTTCAACATGGCGGCGAAGTGGAAGCTGCCGGTGCTCTACATCGTCGAGAACAACAAGTACGGCATGGGCACGGACATCGCCCGCGTTTCGTCGGTGCCCGACATCCACAAGCGCGCCCCCGGCTGGGACATGCGCGGCGAGTCGGTGGACGGCATGGACGTGCTCGCGGTGTACGAAAAGGTGAAGGAGCTCACCGCGTGGATCCGCGCCGGCAACGGCCCGGTGCTCCTCGAGGCGTACACCTACCGGTTCCGCGGCCACTCGATGTCCGACGCCGCCACCTACCGCACCAAGGAAGAGGTCGAGCTCGAGAAGCAGCGCGACCCGATCATCAAGCTGCGCCAGCAGTTGATGGAAGAGAAGCTCGCCACCGAGGCGCAGCTCGAGGTCATCGACGAAGAAGAGAAGATCGTCGTCGAGAAGGCCCTGGCCTTCGCCGACGCCTCGCCGCTGCCGCCCGACTCCGACATCTGGACGCACGGCCTGGTCGAAGACGGCGAGCTCGACGAGAAGCCGCGCGAGCGCGTGCTCGGCGCGACCGACGTGAAGTGGCCCTCGTTCCCCACCGACTTCAAGGTGACCTGGGAGCTCGAACCGATGGTGCCTTCCAGTTCCGCATCGAAGAAGGGAGTGGCCTGACCATGGCTGAGATTGCGTACCGCGAGGCGCTGAACCAGGCGCTCGCCGAAGAGATGGCGCGCGACCCCCGCGTGTTCCTGATGGGTGAAGAAGTGGCTCGCTACGACGGCGCCTACAAGGTGTCCAAGGGGCTGCTCGAGAAGTTCGGCAGCGCCCGCGTGGTCGACTCGCCGATCTCCGAGCTGGGCTTTGGTGGCCTCGGGGTCGGCGCGGCGATCGCCGGCCTGCGCCCGGTCATCGAGATGATGACCTGGAACTTCGCCATCCTGGCGATGGACCAGATCGTCAACAGCGCCGCGAAGATCCGCCACATGTCGGGCGGCCAGCTGCGCTGCCCCATCGTCTTCCGCGGGCCCAACGGCGCCGGCGGTCGCTTGAGCTCGCAGCACAGCCAGGCGCTCGAGGCGAACTACGCCCACTTCCCCGGGCTCAAGGTGATCGCCCCGGGCACGCCTGCCGACGCCAAGGGCCTGCTCAAGTCCGCCATTCGCGACGAGAACCCCGTCATCTTCATGGAAGGGGAGCTGCTCTACGGCGTCAAGGGCGAGGTGCCCGACGGCGAGTACCTGATCCCCATCGGCAAGGCCGACGTGAAGCGCGAAGGCACCGACGTCACCATCGTCACCTGGTCGCGCATGGTGACCGCCGTGGTGCTCCCCGCCGCCGAGCAACTCGCGCAGCAGGGCATCAGCGTCGAGGTGCTCGACCTGCGTACCCTCAAGCCGATGGACGAAGCGGCCATCGCCGCCTCGGTGAAGAAGACCAACCGCGTGGTCGTCGTCGAGGAAGGCTGGGGCTACGCCGGCTTCGGCGGCCACGTCGCCGACTTCATCAACCGCGAGTGTTTCGACGATCTCGACGCCCCTGTCGGGCGCGTGCACGGCCTCGACGTGAACATGGCCTACGCCGAGAACCTCGAGCGTCTCATCCAGCCCTCGATCCCGCGCGTCGTCGAAGCGGTGACCCAGGTCCTGTACCGCTGATCTCCATCTCCTTCTTCGTTTCGAAAGACGCACATGCCCATCGCGATTCAGCTGCCCGCGCTCTCGCCCACGATGTCCGAGGGCCGCATCACCAAGTGGCTCAAGAAGGAGGGCGACAAGGTCAACTCCGGTGACGGCCTCGCCGAGTGCGAGACAGACAAGTCGAACCTCGAGATCGAGGCGACCGACGGCGGCACGCTGCTGAAGATCGTCGTCCCTGCGGGCAGCACGTCCCCCGTGGGCGGCGTCATCGGGTGGATCGGGAAGCCCGGAGAGGCCATCCCCGAGGTGCCCGTGCCGGCGCCCGCGGCCGCTCCCGCGGTCGCTGCCCCCGTCGCGGTCGCGGCGCCGAAGCCGGTGGCGCCCGTCGCGGCGGCCCTGGTTCCCTCCAAGCCGAAGCCCGCGGTCGTCGCCGCGGCGCCGGTGGCCTCGGGTGAGCGGCTCCGCGTCTCGCCGCTCGCGCGCAAGATGGCCGAGACCCAGGGCATCGACCTGGGCAGCGTGCCCGGCTCAGGCCCCAACGGGCGCATCGTCAAGCGCGACATCGAGCAGGCGATGGTGGCTCCCGCAGCCAAGGGCCCGGCAGTCTTCCGCGCGACCCCCGGCGTGCGCGCCGCGCCCGAGATGCTCCCGGTCACCACCATGCGCAAGGTGATCGCCCAGCGGCTGACCGAGGTGAAGCCCGGCGTGCCGCACTTCTACCTGACCATCGACGTCGAGATGGACCAGGCCCTGAAGATCCGCGAGGAGGCCAGGGCGCAGGACCTCAAGGTCTCCGTCAACGACATCATCGTGAAGGCCACGGCGATGGCGGTGCGGAAGTTCCCCCGCATCAACCAGGTCTTCGCCGGCGACCACATCGAGCAGTTGCGCACCGTCGACGTCGGCGTGGCCGTGGCCATCGAAGACGGGCTGATCACCCCGCTGATCAAGGACGCCGATCAGAAGGGCCTCGCGGAGATCGCCGCCGAGATTCGCGAGCTCGCCGAGCGCGCGAAGCGCAAGGCGCTCAAGCCCGAGGAATACACGGGCGGTTCGATCACCGTCTCCAACCTCGGCATGTTCGGCATCGACACCTTCATCGCGGTGATCAACCCGCCGCAGGCCGCGATCCTCGCCGTGGGCCGGGTGGAGCCGAAGGTCGTGGTGCGCAACGACCAGATGGTCATTCGCCAGATGATGTCGATCACCCTGTCGGGCGATCACCGCGTCATCGACGGGGCCGTGGGCGCGCAGTACCTGCAGGAACTCCGCACGCTCCTCGAGCACCCGCTGCGCCTCGTGTTCTAAGAAGGGGCATGCGCCAGGTCGCGATCGCCGGTCTGCTGGTCCTCTCGTGTGCCGCGCCCTCTGCTTCCCAGGGGGGCGCGCGCTTCGAACCCGTGGGGCCGGTCACGCTCGCGTTGCCTCCCGAGGCGCTCTTCGCGGTGTGCTGGCCGCAAGATGCCCTGCGCACGCAACGCGTCGCCCTCACCTTCATCGACGGCGACGTGGTCTTCGAGGTGAAGGAAGGCGCGTCCAACTCCACCGGCCGGTGCCTGCGCGAGATCGCCACCACGGTGACCTGGCCCACGCGCCCGACCACCCTCGAGGTCGCGCCCCCCGAACAGCCCATCGACGGCTGGGCCGCGCTGGCCTGGGTGAAGCTGCTCTCGTCTTCCCGGTTCGGGCCTGAGCGCGGCGTGCTCGACCCCGGCGCCCTGGTCAGCGCGTGCCTCTCGAAGGTGGGGCCCCTGCGCCCGTCGACCCGGTTCATGGTGCGCCACACCCCGGGCTTCGAGGTGCGGCCCCTGCCGTCCGCCCTGGCTGACTCCGAGCGCTGCACCGAGGCCGTGCTCAGCGCCACGGCCTGGCCCTCGAGCCGCGAGCTCTTCTTCCAGTTCTCCCCCAACGGTGCGCCGGCGGCGGCCGGTGAGGTCGCCCTCTACGCCGCGCCCCCGGGGCCGAGCTCCGGCGTGGCCCTCGACCCGTCGTTGGTCCGCGAGGTCGTTCGCCTCGCCGGCCCGAAGGTCAGCGCGTGTTGGGACGCAGCGCTCGCGCGGCGAACGTCGATCGGCGGCGGGCGCACGTTTCGCTTTCGGGTCGACGACTCCGGCCAGGTGCGCGCAGCGTGGGTCGCGAGCACCCTGAGCGAGGGCGCCACCGCGGCCGACTTGCTGCTCGATCGGTGCCTCGCCCAGACCCTCGAGGGCCTGCACTTCCCCTCGCAGGCGGGCGACGGCGTCTACACGTGGGTGTTCGCCAGCCGGGGGTGAGGCCTCATCGCGCGTAGCGTTGGATCAGGGCGAGCTGCTGCTGCTCGAGGCGCATGAACTGGAGCCCGGTACCCCGGGGCTCGACCACCACGCGGCGCACCTGCGCCTGGAAGGCCATGGCGCCCACCGGGAACTCGATCTTCACCGTGGTCAGGACGTCCTGGCCCAGGGCAACACCCTCCACGAAGAGGCCGCCGACCGAGAGATCGGTGCAGAAGCCGCGCATCGCCCCGCGCGGGCCTTCGACCGAGGTGGGGAACCGACAAGGAAATCGCGGAAACTCTCGTCGCTCGGCACCCATCAGCAAGGTCTAACGGCCGGCGTGGGTGGCGAGCACGCCCAGTTCGGTCGCCACGAAGTCCACCCGCTGATCGTGCGCCTCGACGGGGAGGTCATCGAGCACACCGTTGGCGAAGGAGATGCCAATGCGCGCCGCCTGCGCGTTGGCGAGGGAGAGGGTGGTGTCGTAGTACCCGCCACCCCGGCCGAGCCGGCGCCCATCGGCGGTGAAGGCCACGCCGGGTACGAGGAAAACGTCGATGTCGGCGAGCGCCCGTTCGGGTGCGTAGGTCGGCGGCTCGCGCAACCCAAAGGGACCCCGCGCCCACGTCTCGCCCACCTCGTGGAAGCGCAGCGTCTTCTCGCCGCGGACCACCCGGGGGTACACGCACACCACGCCCCGGTTCGTCAGCTCGAGGATGAAGTCGGCCAGCGGCACCTCGAAGGGCTGGGCGTCGTAGACCCCCACGGCCCGAATCACCCGGTCGCTGAAAAGAGGAAGGGCGGCGAGGTGCTTCTGCACCTCACCGCCCCACCGTTCGACGACTTCGGGACTCAGCGCCCGCCGCCGGAGTTCTGCTTCTCTCCGCAGCGTTGCCTTGTCCGATGAAGAGTTCCCCACCATGAGCCGTGTGTCCCGACATGCGCTGAACCTGACGGTTCAGGTGGGAGCCATCTGCCTTCTTTCGGCGTCCCTCTCTCTTGCGAGGAGGGCTTGCACCCAGTCGGACGAGACAACCCCCGTTGTTTATGTATCGGTTCGAGCGTTAGTCGAGCATCACGTACCCTGCAGGGAACAACCTTGGAGAGACCTTTGAGTAGCCGCGAGCATAAGAGCGCGCCCGCCCGTTTCAAGGTGCTAACTTCTTTTCGCGGATGAAGCGATCGCTGGTGGCACTGGCGCTGGTCTCCTGGGGTGCTTCGGCTGCGACGCCGACGCTCTCCGGCCTCTATGCCGTGGGGGAGATGGGGCTCGTCGATTTCTCGATGTCCGAGGGGAAGATCGTCGGCAAGTTGCGCTCGTCGGCGCAGTGCGTGTTCGCCGCCGACACCCAGGTCGTCACCGGCAACTTCGAAGGCAACGTCTTCGTGGGCACCGTGACGCTGTGCCTCGACGGTGCCGGCTGCCCCGGCCAGCGCGCCTTCCCCATGCTCGGCGTGCACCACGGTGACGCCGTCGCCGCCTGGATCCACCTCGACGAGGGCTGCACCAGCCCCGCGCTCGACGGCAAGGCCCTGTTCTTCCGCCCCGCGACCGTGGAGGAAAAGCAGAAGGTGGTCGGCGACTCGTCGGCGGCGGCCGTGGCCCAGAAGCAGAACAAGGCCGACCCCCAGGAACAGGCGACCGAGGCCTGCCAGGAAGGCGATCGCCTGCTCCAGGACCGCAAGGTCAACCAGGCCCGGGAGAAGTTCCGCCAGGCGATGGAGGCCGACCCCAACCGCTGGGAGGCGCTCATGGGCTTCGGCGTCACCGAGGTGAAGCTGGGCCGCTCGGAGCGCGCCCTGGAATACTTCGACCGCGCCTTCGCCATCGGCTCGACGCAGACGCAGCCGCGCCGCCCGTCGCCGGGCCACCTCTCGCAGGTGCACTACAACCGGGCCTGCGCGCTGATGATGATGGGCGACAAGAAGGGCGCCGTCGCCTCGCTGCGCGCCGCCGTGAAGCTCGGCGGGGCCGCCCTGTACTCCGAGCCGCTGTTGACCGACGACGACCTCGAGCCGCTGCGCACCGACCCCGAGTTCAAGCGCTTCGTCAACGAGGTCACCCGCAAGAAGCAAAGGTGAACGGTGGGCACGGGGAACTACGAGATTCTCCGGTTGCTGGGGAAGGGCGGCATGGCGGAGGTGTTCCGCGTGCGTGCCGTCGCGGGCCGTTACAAGGGCCGGGAGCTGGCCCTCAAGCGCCTGCTTCCCGCGCTGCGGCAGGATGCGGAGGCCGTGCGCCTCTTCACCGCCGAGGCCGAGCTCTCGCGACACCTCCACCACGCGAACATCGTGGAGGTCCTCGACGTCGGCCACGACGCCGACGACATCTACATCGTGATGGACTTCATCGACGGCCGCGACGTGGCGCAGATCATCAAGCGTTGCCGGCAGAACAAGGTGCCGTGGCCCATCGACTTCGCGCTCTACCTCTCGAAGGCGCTGCTCGAGGCCCTCGACTACGCGCACCACGCGAAGGGCCCCACCGGCAAGCCGCTGGGCATCGTGCACTGCGACGTCTCGCCCTCGAACTTCTTCGTCTCGCGCACTGGTGAGCTCGTGCTCGGTGACTTCGGCGTCGCGCGCTCGCTCATCGAGGTGGGGCCCGACCAGGTGATGGGCAAGCCGTTCTACCTCTCGCCCGAGGCCGTCGGCGGGCACCTCAACGCCACCATCGACCTCTGGGCGGTCGCGGTGACGCTCTACGAGTTGCTCACGCTCCAGCGGCCCTTCGTGGGGAAGACGTCGAAGGAGGTGTTCCAGGCGATCCGCACCTCGACCTACGTGCCAGTGCGCGCGCTGCGACCCGAGGTGCCGCCGATCGTCGAGGGGCTCATCGCGCGGGCCTTCGACATCGACCCGGCGATGCGCTTTCAGAGCGCCCGCGAGTTTGCCGAGGAGATCGCCCCGCTCTACGACGAGCGCGTCGGCACCCCGCTGGCGGTCTCGGCCGTGGTGCGCGGGCTGTTCGGCACCAGCGACTGACTCAGCCGCGGTTCTGGGGCACCAGCCGGGTCAACGCCGAGACCACCGCGTCGACCTCGGCCTGCGTCGTCGTCGCGCCGAGTGAGAAGCGCAGCGACCCGTGGGCCTGGGCCGCCGTGCGCCCCTGCCCGAGCAGCACGTGCGACGGGGACAGCGAGCCCGAGGCGCAGGCGGCGCCCGTCGACACGCAGATGCCTTCGAGGTCCAGGGCGATCAGCAGCGCCTCGCCGTCGACCTCGGGGAACCACAGGTTGCTGGTGGCGCCCACGCGCGGCGCGCTGCCGTTGCGCTCCACCCCGGGCAGCGCGGCCAGCACCGCCTGCTCGAAGCGATCTCTGAGCGTCGCGACATGGGCCGACGCCGACTCCTGCGTGGCGACCGCGTGCTCCACGGCCAGGGCCATCGCCTCGGCCATGGCCACGGCCTGCGTGCCCCCGCGGCGACCGTTCTCCTGGTGCCCCGGGGTGAGGCCCGCGAGGTCGACGCCGCGCCGGTTGTAGAGCACCCCGACGCCCGCCGGGCCCCCGAGCTTGTGGGCCGAGAGCGAGAGCAGATCGGCTGGGACCTCACGCAGCGAGGCGGGCAGGCGCCCGAAGGCCTGCACGGCGTCGGAGTGGAAGACGATCTTTCGCTCGGCGCACACCCGCGCCAGCCGCGCCGCGGGCTGGATGACGCCGGTCTCGTTGTTGACCCACTGCACCGAGCAGAGCGCGGTCTTCGCGTCGAGCGCCTCGAGCAACGCCTGCTCGGTCACGGCCCCATCGACCGCGGGCGCGACGCGGATCACCTCGGCGCCTTCGGCCTCGAGCTGCTTCACCGCGCCCAGCACGCAGGGGTGCTCGATGGCGGTGGTCACCACCCGCGACTTCGACCGGTCCTTGCGCGCGCGAAAGGCGCCCAGCACCGCGATCGCCGCGGCCTCGCTCCCCGAGCCGGTGAAGATGACCTCGCGGGGCGTGCAGCCGAGCACCTTCGCCACGCGCTCGCGGGCCTGGTCGAGGTGCCGCCGCGCGTTGCGGCCGGCCTGGTGCACGCTCGAGGGGTTGCCGGCGGCCTCGGCGAAGGCCGTCACCAGGTGGCGGGCGATCTCCGGCAGCAGCGGAGCCCCCGCGTTGTGATCCCAGTAGATCACGCCTCGTCGGACAGCAGCGAGACGCCGCGCTCGCCGTCGACGCCGAAGGCCTCTTTGAAGCGCCGTACGACGTCGCGCTTGAACTCTTCACGCTGCGACTTCTTGCCCGCCAGCGGCAGCCGCGCGCCGGCCATGCTCCCGTGCCCACCGGCCGAACCACCCAGCGGGGCGCAGGTCTCGCGGATCAACCGGCCCGCGTTCATGCGCTTGTCGCTGACGCGCAACGACAGGTAGAGCTGGCTGCGGTAGCTGCCGTAGGCGAGCGACCACTTGGGTCCCTCGATGAACGAGAGCCGCTCGGCGACCTCGGCCACCATGTCGGGCGTGTAGACGTCGCCCAGATCGGTGATCACCGCCTCGGTGTAGAGCCGGGCCTTCTCGATGGCCGCGTGGTAGAGGCGGAAGTAGCGCACCGGCAGCTCCGGGTGCTCGATGTGCGAGAGCAGCTCGCGATCGATGCGCGGAAACAGCCACAGGTAGCACTCGACGTCGGGGTCCTTCGTCTGCCTGCCCAGGTCGCGGGTGTCGGCCTTGATGCCGTAATAGAGCGCCGTCGAGAGCTCGGGCCCCGGGTCGAGCCGGGCGGCGCGCAGGTACTCGGTGAGCATCGTGGAGGTGGCGCCGTAGGAACCGCCGAGGTCGGCGAAGGGCGTGGCCACGGCGTCGTCACGCACCGGGTGGTGATCGATGACGATGTCGGCCAGCAGGTCACCGGGCAGCGCGTGGTTGCCCACGGTCTGCTGGGTGTCGACGAGGGCGAAGAGATCGTACTCGCCGAAGTCGACCTCCTCGACGTGCCGGATCGGCAGCTTGAGGGTCTTCACGAACGCGGCGTTCTCGGCGCGCCCGATGATGCCCCCGTACGCGAGGTCAGCGGGCACGCCCACGCGCTCGCTGAGCACGGTGGCCAGGGCCCAGGCCGCCGCCATCGAGTCGGGGTCCGGGTTGTCGTGCGTCATCACGAGCGCCCGACGTCGGCGCCCGCGAAACAGCTTCGTCAGGCGATCGATCTTCCCCTTGGTGGAGAGGCTCGCGACTGAGAGTGGGGCCGCCGCGCTCGCCACCACGTCACCGATAGAACCGCGACAGGTCCTTGAAGTACTTCAGGCCGTTGTCGAGCGAGTTCTCCATGGAGTCCATCATCAGGTTGGAGAACGTGGTGAAGCTCGCGCGGAAGGTCTCGTAGTACTTCGACCGATCCACCGAGACGATCACCACCGGCAGGAAGCCGTTCCGCATCAAGATGAAGTTGGTCAGCATGCGACCGACTTTTCCGCTCGTGTCCGTGAACGGGAAGATCTTGATGAACTCGTGCTGCACGCGTGCGGCCTGCAGCAACGGGTGGAACTCGCGGAACTCCGAGGACGCCGTCCAGTCGAGCAGCTTCTCGAGCTGGGGCTGTACCTTGCCCGGCTGCGAGATCTCGTGGAGGTACGTCTTGTGGAGCGGGATGTCCTTGCGGAACCCGGCCTTGTCGCGCTCCTTGGTGAGCTCTTTCTCGGTGCGCTCGCGACGCTCGGCCTGGGCGCGTGCTTCCTGGGCCTCGGGCGTGTTGCCCGAGAGCAGGTCGTGCACGCGCCGCACGAAGGTCATGGTGATGGCCCCGTGCTTCTTCGACGTCTTCGCCTCTTCGCGAATGAAGTCGACCGCCGCCTTGTGGTTGCGAATCTCCCAGACGATGGGCAGCAGAGACGCCTCTGCCACCACCGCACCCGGGTGGAGCGCCGCGGTCAGTTCTTGCGGCGAATAGATGGATCCTTCCAGGGCACAATCGTGGTGCACCCAGGCCATCTCAAGCTTGTCCAGGAAGTCCTGCACTTCGGGGCGCTTCAACTGCAGCACGTCCCGCAGCTTCTTGGTCTTTTCCTCGATCGACTGAAACCGCTCTTTCACGGTGCCGGACCCTAGTCGGTCCAGACTTATTCCGCTACGGAGAAGGGCTTAAGTCGATGATCTGGCTGGGGAATTCCGACATCAAAGAATCGGCGGAGCATGGGAATCGAACCCACCGACCGACGCTCGCGCGCCAGCCCAACGGTTTTGAAGACCGCGCCGTTCACCAGAAACGGCCGCTCCGCCGGGGTCGTTCGTAGCCCGAAGCGAGCACTTCAGTCGAGGCCGCGATCGTACAGCTCGTCTTCGTCGAGCCCGAGCAGATGGCCGACTTCGTGGAGCACCGTGATGCGGATCTCCTCGAGCAGCTCGTCGCGCGTGCGGGCAAAGCGCTCGAGGTTCTTCTGGAAGAGCGTGATGCGCACCGTCTCGTGGTGCCCCGCGTGCGTGGGCAGGCGCTCGTCGAGCGGCGTGCCGGAGAACACCCCGAGGATCGTCGGCGAGAGCCCCTCGGCGATCTCCTCGTCGGAGGGCAGTGGCTCGACGTTGATCACCGCGTTGTCGAGGTGCGGCTTGGCGTGGGCGGGCAGGGCGGCGATGGCGTCGGCCACGGCGGCGTCGAAGGCCTCGCCGGACAACGACACCGGCGCGGGGAACTCGGCGGGCTGCAGCGCGCGCGCCTTGGCGAACAGCGGCTCGGGGTTCTCCCCGCGGCGCTCGGCGAGCAGGCCGAGGTAGTGAAACGACCAGGGCTCCTCGGGGTAGTCGCGGGAGAGCCGATCGAAGGCCTTCTTGGACTCGGGGAAGCGCCCCTGCTCGAAGAGGGTGATGGCGCGCTCGAGCTGGGCCTCGCCGTGATCGGGGTCGAGGTGGAGCACCCGGGCGAAGGCGTCGAGCGCGTCTTCGAAGTCGCCCAGTTGGTTGAAGGCGATGCCGCGCAGCAGGTCCATCTCGATGGACAGGGCCTCGTCTCGCTTCGCCCGGGGCTCGGCCCGATCGAGCAGCAGCATGCCTTCTTCGATGCGCTCGCGATCGTCGCCCGGCTGGCGGATCTTCACGTCGGCGGCGGCGATGAGCCCGGTGGTGTGCTTCGGGTCGAGGGTCAGCAGCCGCTCGAAGACCGCGTCGGCGTCTTCGAACTCCCCCAGCTCACCCAGGGCGAGGCCCTTGATCTCCAGGGCGTCGAGATCGTCGGGGGCCTGGGCCAGCGCCTGGTCGGCCAGCACCCGCGCGTCCTCCAGCTCGCCGTCTTCGAGGGCCTGCTCTGCCATTTCCAGCGCTTGATCGAGCGAGAGCGACATGGCCGGGTCTCATACCAGCCCCGGCGCAACCGTGTTATGGCCTCGCGCGCATGGCGCAGGAATCGGGGAGGCCTGTCATCAGCATCCTGGTCGTCGACGACGACGAGGCCACGTTGCACCTGCTGGCGACCTTCCTGCGTCGCCACGGGTACCGCGTGCTGACTGCCAGCAACCCCGTGCGCGGCCTCGAGCTGCTCCAGGGCGACGAGATCAAGCTGGTGGTCACCGACCTGATGATGCCCCACGTCGACGGCATCACCTTCACCCAGCAGATCCACGCCCTCGAGAACTACCGCGACCTGCCGGTGATCATGATGACCGCCTACGGAAGCGACGCGGTGCTCGACAAGAGCCTGCGCCGCGGCGTCGGCCTGACGCTGGCCAAGCCCCTGGAGCTCTCCAAGCTGCTGGATCTCGTCGGCTTCGCCACGGCCGCGTCCGGCCCCCGTTGACAATTCGCCGCGCCCCCTTAATTTGGCGCTCGACTGGCCCGAGTGCCAACACTTGGGCGTGTTGAAAATCAAGTTCTTCCCGGAGGTTACAAAATGGCTGCTAAGGAAATCTTCTTTCACCAGAATGCGCGCGAAGCGATCTTGCGCGGGGTTCGGGTCCTCTCTGATGCCGTCGCCGTGACGCTCGGGCCCAAGGGCCGCAACGTGGTGATCGAGAAGTCGTTCGGCTCGCCGCTGATCACCAAGGACGGCGTCACCGTCGCCAAGGAAATCGAGCTCGAGAACAAGTTCGAGAACATGGGCGCCCAGATGGTCAAGGAGGTCGCGTCCAAGACCTCGGACATCGCCGGCGACGGCACCACCACCGCCACCGTGCTGGCGCGCGCCATCTACGAAGAGGGCCTCAAGCTGGTCGCCGCGGGCCACAACCCGATGGACCTCAAGCGCGGCATCGACAAGGCCGTCGAGGTCGTCATCGCCGAGGTCAAGAAGCTCAGCAAGCCGGTCGACGGCAAGAAGGGCATCGCGCAGATCGGCACCATCTCCGCCAACGGCGACGAGACCATCGGCACGATCATCGCCGAGGCCATGGACAAGGTCGGCAAGGAAGGCGTGATCACCGTCGAGGACAGCAAGGGCCTCGAGACCGAGCTCGACGTGGTCGAGGGCATGCAGTTCGACCGCGGCTACATCTCGCCGTACTTCGTCACCAACCGCGAGCGCATGCTGGTCGAGCTCGAGGACCCCTACATCCTGATCTCCGAGAAGAAGATCAGCGCCATGACTGACCTCGTGCCCCTGCTGGAGCAGGTCGCGCGCTCGGGCAAGCCGATGCTCATCATCGCGGAGGACGTCGAGGGTGAGGCCCTGGCGACGCTGGTGGTCAACAAGCTGCGCGGCGTGCTGAACATCGCGGCGGTGAAGGCCCCGGGCTTCGGCGATCGCCGCAAGGACATGCTCAAGGACCTCGCGACGCTGACCGGCGGCACCGTGGTGAGCGAGGACCTGGGCATCAAGTTCGAGAGCCTCACGCTCGCCGAGCTCGGCCGCGCCAAGAAGATCACCATCGACAAGGACAACACCACCATCGTCGATGGCGCCGGAAAGAAGGCCGACATCGAGGCGCGCATCAAGCAGATGCGGGCGCAGATCGGCGAGACCACGTCCGACTACGACAAGGAAAAGCTCCAGGAGCGCCTGGCCAAGATGGTCGGCGGCGTGGCCGTGATCCACGTGGGCGCGGCGACGGAGACCGAGCTCAAGGAGAAGAAGGCCCGTGTCGAGGACGCGATGCACGCGACCCGGGCGGCCGTCGAAGAGGGCATCGTCCCTGGCGGCGGCGTGGCGTTCATCCGGGCGCTCGGTGCGCTCGAGGCGCTCAAGCTCGGCGGTACGCTCGACTTCGGCGTGGAGATCATCAAGAAGGCCATCACCCAGCCCCTGTGGAAGATCTCGCAGAACGCGGGCCACGAGGGCGCGGTGGTGATCAACAAGGTGCTCGAGGGCACTGGCGGCTTCGGCTTCAACGCCCGCACCGACAAGTACGAGGATCTCCTCGCGGCCGGCGTGATCGACCCGGCCAAGGTGACCCGCTGCGCGCTGCAGAACGCGGCCTCGGTCGCCTCGCTGCTGCTGACCACCGAGGCGATGGTCGCCGACAAGCCCAAGAAGAAGACGGCCGGCAAGGGCGGCTCGATGCCCGACTACGGTGGCGGCGACGACATGGACATGTGAGTCGCTGACTCACGTCGTCTCGAACGCGCCTCGCTCCCTTCGGAAGAAGGGGGCGGGGCGTTGTTCTTTGCATGGTGCCGGTGGCGCGTTAGTCCTCCTTCCCATGCACAAGCTCCTCGTCCTGCTCTCGACTGTTTTGGCGTTCGCCTGCGGCGCCCCCAGCACCGATGATGCCGGCACCACCGACCCCGATCTCACCTGCGCCAGCAGCCCGGGGGCCGCCACGCTCGCCACCAACGTGCAGCCGCTGCTCGCCGCCAGCTGTGCATCGAGCAGCTGCCACGCGGCCAACTTCAGCTACGGCGACTACTCGACGGAGGCCAGGAGCGCGCTGATGGTGAACAAGAAGTCTCTCTACGCCGGCACAGCGGCCACGTTGAAGGTCGTCGACTCGACCTCCCTGGCCAACAGCTCGCTGTGGCTCAAGGTGCTGGGCGGCGCGGCGAAGGGTCGCACCGGCCCCAAGTCCGAGAACGTGTCGGGGGTCATGCCCAACGACAACACCACGCTGACCGCGGCGCAGAAGCAGATCCTCAAGGACTGGATCTGCACCGGCGCGAAGTGACCCCTCAGGGGCGCTTGCGTCCCGCGAGTTGAGGGCTCCGCCGCATGTCCGGCGTCGCGGCGGGGAACTCCACGAACTCGCACATCTCGCACAGCCGGCTGTAGATGCGATCGCCCACGCGGTCGCACAGCAGCTTCGAGTCCTTGGCGGACTCGAGCACGGTCTCGGTGCCGAAGTAGCCTCGCTGAGCGCGCTCTTCGGGCGGCTTGAGCGAGTAGTTGGTGGCGAACAGCGTCACCTTGCCGGCGTTGTAGCGGCGGGCGATCAGCTCATCGAGCGTCTCCAGCTCGAACTGGCTGCCGCGGCCCTTGCCCAACTCGTCGATGGCCAGCACGTCGACCTGAGAGAGCGGGCCGATGATCTCGCCGCCCGACTTGCCGTCCTGGAAGCCGCGGCGAATCTGCGAGTAGAGCAGCGAGATCTCGACGTACGAGACGTTGACCCCCAGCTCGATGGCCACGTGCTTGAGGGTCGCGCTCAGCAGGTGCGTCTTGCCCGTGCCCACCGGGCCGCTGAGCACGAAGCCGCGCTGTGTCGGCCAGCGGAAGGCGAACTCCTTGACCACCTGGAGCGCGCGGTGCTGCTCGGCGTTCGAGGGCTTGTAGGTCTCGAACGTCGCCAGTGACTGCACCGCGGGGAGGTGGGCCTGGTTGTAGAGGGTGGCGCGCTTCTGCAACCGGGCGCGCGGACAGGCCGTGACCACCTCATAGTCGCGCCCGTTCTGGTGCGTGGTGGTGCGCATCAGGCCCGTGCCGCCGCAGTCGGGGCACTCCGAGAGCTTCTGCGTCAGCCTCGCGGCCGCGTAGTCGCCGACCCGGTCGAAGGTGATGCCGCCTGCGTCAGTCGCGTTCGCCACGTGAGAACCTCACCAGAATGCGGGCAGCGCCCACGCCTGCCGCGAAAGCGCGGCGCGATGAAACCGCAACGACTCACGCTTCGTGGCCGCCGACATCGCCTCGGCCTTCTCCACCAGCCGCCGGGCCTCGCGCAAGAGCGCCGAGCGCCGCGCCTCCGGGAGCCCCCGCACTAGCAACAGCAGCGCCAGCGACTCCTGGCGGTCGCCCGCGGCAAAGTCGGCGGGCACCCCGAGCCGGTCGACCCAGGGGGGCACCGCGGGCTTCGTCGCCTTCTTCAGCGCGGCCACCAGCTTCTGGTGCCGGGTGACGTGAAAGGGCTCCGTGGCGACCGCGGAGGGCTGCTCGGTGCGCCCGGCGGTCTTGGAGACGAACTTCCCGATCTCCAGGTCGACCTGCCGTTTGCAGGCCTTGAGCGAGCGCAGGTGCCCCTGGCCCTCGGCAGCGTCCCACAGGGCGGCCTCGGCGGCCTTGCGGATGCCCCGGGCGATGACCTCGAAGGGCACCTCGGCCGTCGCCCAGGCGTCCAGGAGGTCGAGATCGACGGAAGACAGGCTCACGCCGTGCCCGCGGTAGGCCACGAAAAGGTCCTGGACCCGCTCATGGAAGGTCGCGCTGTCAGGCAAAAGACTCATGTTCCGTCGAGCGGACGTGTACTGCGTTCTTGACAGTAACGGAGCGCGATCGGTAGAAGCCGCCCCGCTTTCACAACGCGTCCTTAGCTCAGCGGTAGAGCACCACCTTGACACGGTGGGGGTCGCTGGTTCGAGACCAGCAGGACGCACTCGTCGGCCGGAGTGAGAGACTCTTTGAAAAAGAGTCGCTCCTCCGGCCGAAGTCTTTTCCCGCTCCGACTCCAGACCTCAAAGACGCTAAGGAGGCGGCCCATGGCTGCTCTCGTCACGATCACGCTCCCCGACGGCTCCAAGAAGGAAGCCGAGGCGGGCATCTCCGTTGTTGATTTCGTCAAGAACCACATCGGCCCCGGGCTCGCGAAGGCCGCGGTCTTCGCGCGGGGCAACGGGCAAGACGTCGACCTCGCCCGCACCCTCGACGCCGACGCGTCGCTGCAGATCTTCACCTCGAAGAACCCCGAGGCCCTCGAGGTCACGCGCCACGACGCCGCGCACATCGTCGCCGACGCCGTGCAGCAGCTCTTCCCCGGCACGCAGGTCACCATCGGCCCGGTGATCGAAGAGGGCTTCTATTACGACTTCTCGCGCGAGAAGGACGGCAAGCCCGCCCCGTTTTCGCCCGAAGAGCTCGAGGCCATCGAGAAGCGCGCCAACGAGATCATCGCCAAGGACGTGCCCTTCAAGCGCACCGAGATCTCCTCGGAAGACGCGGTGAAGCTCTTCGAGGCGAAGGGCGAGAAGTTCAAGGTCGAGATCATTCACGACATCGTGGCCAGGGGCGCCAAGACGCTGACGCTCTACACCCACGGCGACTGGGTCGACTTCTGCCTCGGGCCCCACGGCCCTTCGACGGCCAAGGTGGGCGTGATCAAGCTGCTCTCGGCCTCGGGCGCCTACTGGCGCGCCGACCAGACCAAGGCGCAGCTGCAGCGCATCTACGGCATCTCGTTCTTCGACAAGAAGGGCCTCGACGCCTGGTCGAAGCAGCGCGAGGAGGCCGCCAAGCGCGACCACCGCCGCCTGGGCCGCGAGCTCGATCTCTTCCACTTCCACCCGTATTCGCCCGGCGCCGCCTTCTGGACGCCCAAGGGCACCTCGCTCTACCAGACGCTCTCGGACTGGATGCGCCGGCTCACGCGTGAAGACGGCTACGTCGAGATCAAGACGCCGCTGCTCTTCAACAAGAACCTGTGGATGAAGAGCGGCCACTGGGACAAGTACAAGGAGAACATGTTCCTGGTGCAGGACAGCGACTCGGGCGAGCTCGACTACTCGCTCAAGCCCATGAACTGCCCCTCGCACCACGTCTATTACGGCTTCGGCAAGCACAGCTACCGCGAGCTTCCGCTGCGCCTGCACACCCAGGACGTGCTGCACCGCAACGAGGCCGCCGGCGCGCTCGGTGGCCTGACGCGCGTGCGCCAGTTCGCGCAGGACGACGCCCACATCTACTGCCGCGAAGACCAGATCGCCGACGAGGTGTTCCGCTTCGTGAAGCTGCTCGACCGCGTCTACAACGCGGTGGGGCTCAAGTACGAAGCGAAGCTCTCGACGCGGCCCGAGAAGCGCCTGGGCTCCGACGACCTGTGGGATCGCGCCGAGGCCGCCCTCAAGGACACGCTCGAGAAGATGAACGTGGCCTACGAGCTCAAGCCGGGCGACGGCGCCTTCTACGGCCCGAAGATCGACTTCGTGGTGTCCGACTCCATTGGTCGCAAGTGGCAGCTGGGCACGATGCAGCTCGACTACATCGCCGCCGAGCGCTTCGACCTCACCTACGTGGGCGACGACAACAAGGAGCACCGGCCGGTCGTGCTCCACCGCGCGATCTTCGGCAGCTTCGAGCGCTTCATCGCCATTCTCATCGAGCACTTCGCGGGCATCTTCCCCGCGTGGTTGTCGCCGACGCAGGCGGTGATCGTCACCGTGGCCGATCGCCAGGACGAGCACGCCAAGAAGGTGGTCGCTGCCCTCAACGCGAAGGGCTTCCGCGTGGAGTTCGACGACCGCGGCATGTCGATGCAGAAGAAGATCCGCGAGGCGGAGATCGGGAAGGTCCCCTTCATCCTCGTGATCGGTGATCGCGAGGTCGAGGGCAACGCGGTCGCGCCCCGTCGGCACGGTGGCGAAGACCTCAAGTCGATGTCGGTCGACGCCTTCGCCGAGTTGCTGGCGAAGGAAGCCGCCATCCCTTGACCCCTGAGGGGCGGATCATTACGGTCTGCGCCTGTTGATTCTGAAGTCAACGCAGCACGAACGTACCCAAGTGAGGCAACCATGGCCGTGAAGGACATTCTGGAGACCGAGATTCCCAACCGCCTGACCGCCAAGCCGGAAATCGGCAAGGACATCGGCGCCGTCATCCACTTCAACATCACCGGCGACGGTGGTGGCGCGTGGACGCTCGACTGCACCAAGACCGAGGGTTGGGTGAGCGCCGGGACGAACGGCGAGTCGAAGATGACGATCACCTGCACCGCTCCGGACTTCGAGAAGATCATCGCCAAGCAGCTCTCGGCGCAGACGGCCGCGATGACCGGCAAGCTGAAGTTCAAGCCGATGGACATGGGCCTGGCGATGAAGCTCGCCAAGCTGATGGGCTGAGCCGGTCTCGAACTCGCATTTCACGGCGCTGTCCCACTTCGGGGCGGCGCCGTTTTTCTTTTCGAACGGAGCGCCCGTGTCCCTGCCGCTTGCTGGAGTGAAGGTCCTCGATCTCTCGCGCTTGCTGCCCGGCCCCTACGCCACGCTGGTGCTCGCCGATCTCGGCGCGACGGTGGACAAGGTCGAGGAGCCCGGCACCGGCGACTACACGCGCCACATGCCGCCGATGAAGGACGAGACGTCGGCGCTCTTCCTCGGGCTCAACCGCAACAAGCGATCGATCGCCCTCGATCTCAAGTCGGCCGGGGGCGTGGCGACCCTGAAGGCCCTGGTGCGGCACTACGACGTGCTCGTCGAGAGCTTCCGCCCCGGGGTGATGGACCGGCTGGGCTGCGGCTACCCGGCGCTGGCGAAGGAGAACCCGAAGCTGATCATGTGCTCCATCAGCGGCTACGGGCAGACCGGCCCCGACCGCCTCAAGGCCGGCCACGATCTCAACTACATGGCCCGCTCGGGGGCGCTCGCGTACGGCGGCGTTGAGGGGGGCGCCCCGGCGTTGCCCGGCGTGCAGGTGGCCGACATCGGCGGAGGCAGCCTCTTCGCGCTCGTCGGCATTCTCGCCGCGCTCCACGAGCGCCACCAGACAGGCCAGGGCCGGTTCGTCGACGTGTCGATGACCGACGGCTCGCTGGCGTTCCTGCACATGCACCTCGCGTCCCGGCTGGTGATGGGAGGGGAGGGCGCGCCGCTGGCCCGCGGTCGGGAGGCGCTCAACGGGGGCTACGCTTGCTACGGACTGTACCGCACGAAGGACGATCGCTACCTCGCGGTCGGCGCGCTCGAGCCCAAGTTCTTCCAGGGCGTGTGCGCGGCCATCGGCCGGCCCGAGCTGCTCGAGGGCGCCTACGACACGGGGGAGGGCGGTCGACGGACGCGCCGGGAGCTGGAGGCGGTCTTCGCGGCGCGGTCGCTGGCCGAGTGGATCACGGTCTTCAGCCCGCTGGACCTGTGCGTCGAGCCGGTGAGGGAAGGGGACGAGGTGCTCGACGATCCCCAGCTCCAGGCGCGGGGCGTGTTCGCGAAGGTGGGTGACGTGGTCTGGCTGCGTACGCCGCTGCGGTTCGGCGATGTCGCCATTCGCCCCCCACCGGCGCTCGGGGAAAACACCGCGGAGATCCTGCGGGAGTGCGGTCTCGGCTAGGCTTGCGCGCTTATGAATCACCTGCGGTTCGCGCTCGCGCTCACCATCGTCTTCACGTTCGTGGGGTTCGCCTCGTGCGGCGCCGAGAATGCCGTCGCGCCGGCCGCCGAAGCGCGCGCCGACATCATGCAGTGCCAGAGCTTCGAGCAGCTGATGCCGAACTTCGTGGCGGCCATCGGCCAGGGCAAGACGAAGAACCTCAAGGATCTCGTCGAAAACCAGCTCACCGTGTCGGAGCGCGAGGGCGAGCCGCCGCCGATCAACGAGGTGCTGCGCTCGATTTTCAAGACGCTCAGCTCGTTTGCGCTCAAGCCGAAGGAGCCGGGCGCGGTGGGTGGCGAGTTCTGCGCGACCGAGCAAGCGAAACCCCCGCTGAGCAGCGCCAATGAGCTGTGCGAGATGCGGCGGTCGCTCGACTTGCTGGTGCATCAGGGCAAGGGCATCGAGGCGATCAACCTCATCGAGCCGCAGTTGCTCACCATCCTCAATTACCTCACGGGCACCGGGAACGACTGCAAGGGGCGCCCGCGCGTCTCGCACTACGAGGTCGCCGGGCTGGTGTCGGGGTTCTGCGCCCAGACGGGGACCTGCAAGCTGACCGACGGCCTCGACATGGCGATCGGCTTCACTGACTACGTGAACACGCCCGACGGGAAGGACCTGGTGAAGCACCTCAACGAACTCGCGGCGAAGCCGTCGATCACGGGGCTGCTCAACCCCCAGTCGTTGACCGAGTCGGACACGGTGTCGATCGCGAAGATCTTGCTCGGCGCTGTGCAGGGGGCCGATGCGGCAGGGCTTCGGAACGCCTTCTCCATGTTGCCGCTGCCCGCCCAGGTGAAAATGGATCTCGATCCCGTGGTCGGAGATCTCGAGAAGATTCTCGGGCACCCGGAGATCATGACGCCGCTGAAGGGCTCGCTGAACTGCCTGACGACGCGGGACGTGAACTCGGACCTGGTTCGCATGCTCTACCGGCTGGCGATCGAAGAGCAGTGCTCGGAGTTCGGGCTCACGCGGCTCACTGCCGCGCTCAAGGGCGTGGAGGACGTCGACCCGCGCGGCTCGCTCATCTTCATCGCCAACACCCTCGCGCGCGCCATCCGGGCTGACGAACTCGGCGTCGATTCCACCGCCAAGGTTTGCCGCCTGGTGTTCTCGACGGCGAAGCTGGTGGGGAAGGTCTGCTCGAGCGAGGCCGAGTGCGCCGCTCCCACGCCGAAGTGCGAGCTCCGGCAGTGTGTTTCGCTGCGCCCCAACGCGGAACTCGCGTTGCCCGCCATCGCCGACCTCGTTCGCGCCGGCGTGGTCAACGAAGGCATCTGCGCCGCCGACACCTTGCTCTTCGGCTGCACCGGTGGCCCCCAGGCGGCCTGCCGCTGATCACGGGTCGAGGCGCGTCTCGAGCAGGTCCTGCGTGGACCGCGGAAGATCCGACAGGAAGTCGAGCCCGGTGAGTTGCTCCACCGTGCGCGCCGTCACCTGCCACTGCCTCCACGAGCCGCTGATGACCGCCGCGTTGGGGATGATCGCCGCGTAGACCTTCGTGCTCGAGGTCACCGACTGCGGGCTCGCCGGGCCGTCCATCACCACCACCACCTTGAACATCGACAGCGGCACGTCGACGCCGGTGCCGATCGCCTGCTGGGTGGCGCCGAAGATCGGCCCCGCGATGATGACCATGCGCTTGCCGGTCGTCGCCAGCTGCCGCGACTCGTCTTCGAGATCGAGCCAGGGCCCCGCGTTGCTGGCGTGGGTCTGCGGCACGACGTTGGTGAGGAAGAAGGTCGCGTCGTTGTCGGCGTCGGTGAACGTGCGGTCGGCGCTGGGGCAGAGGTGCCCGCGGTCGAAGCCGCTGTTCCGGTAGTCCGCGTCGTTCGCCTGGGCCACCGACGCCGCGAGCAGGGGGTCGGTCTTGAAGGACGTGGCGCGGCTCGCCGAACCGAAGTCCGTGGCGTCGAGCTTCCAACTCGACCAGTTCGGCACCTTGCGCAGCGAGTTGTACGAGGTGACGTACTGGGGCCGAACGAGGAGCCACCGCGCGGCCTGGCCCACCCCCGAGCCATCGGGCAGTCCCAGCGCGAGGTGCACGCTCACGTCGAGGCCGCGCAGGCCCCCGTCGGTCTCCGGCGGCGCGAGGCCCGCGTCGACCGGTTCGGGGACCCCTGCGTCGATGGGCTCCACCGCGCCCGCGTCGACCGGTTGCGTCGTGCCCGCATCGATGGGCTCGACCACCACCGCCGGAGCGAAGCGCACATCCGCGACCGACCACAGCTCGCGCCCCACCATGTGCGGCAGGGAAGGCGTCGCGGTCACATTCACCGTCGGCGCCGGGCCCATCGTGGTGCCCGCGCGGAACTCGACGGTGCGCGCGTAGGAGACCGACGCCGGAAGCTCCTCGTTGCCGACGACCGCGAGGTTCGGCCCACACGCGGCGAGCAGGGGAACGATGAGCACCAGGGGACGCACGCTGTGGCATTGAGCATCGGTCGTGCCCGGCCCAACCCACCGCACTCGCTGCGACCGAGGCGGGTCACTTCCCGGAACAGGGAACGGAGTGACACAATCGGAGCGTCCGACCGGCACACCTTCACCCCGGAGTCTCACATGCGCTTCATGGTCCTCGTCGGAGCCCTCGTCGCCACCGCTGCTTCGGCACAGTCGGAGCGCCTCAACACCACCCCCCGGCCGGCGACCCAGACGGTGGACTTCGGTGACGGCGACCTCATCGACGGCACGCGCGCCCTCGGGCTGGGGGACATCTACATCGTCCCGCCGCACCCCAAATTCCCCTCGCTCATCAAGGTTCGGATGAACTTCAACGACAAGCTGCGCGAGAGTGTGCACGAAATGTGACACCTTTCTCACACTGTGAGACGCGAGAAACGCAACCTTGGGATTTGCGAACGGTTGGGGAGTGGTAGCATCCGCCCCGCGTTGAAAAGATTCTTGCCGGAGGAAGCATGACGAAGACGGTGTGGTTGCTGATCGCGATGCTCGCTGTCCCCGCGTTCGCCCAGGACAAGGGCGGCGGCAACGTCTCCTACAAGAAGCAGACTGAGTACTCGTTCGAAGACGACACCATCGAAGGCGACTTGACGAAGCCTGACGGCGAATACGTCGAGGCGCGCAAGAAGGTGAAGCACTCGAACCTGATCAAGATTCGCGAAGAGTTCAAAGACAAGGTCATGCAGTCCGTTGGCGAACTCTGACTCGCCCCCCGGGAACCTGACGTGACGTTTGCTGTCTGGGGTCCCCGAAGCTCCCTTTCCACCGGAGGCCACTCGTGGCTGTTCCTCTTACACTGAAGGTCTTCAAGGGCGACGAACTCGTCGTCACGAAGGACTACGACCGAGACATCATCAAGATCGGTCGCCTCTCCTCCGCGCACCTCTGTCTCGATGACGAGAAGGTGTCCCGTATCCACTCCGTCATCGAGGTGGCCCCCGACGGCACCCTGTCGATCATCGACATGGGCAGCGTCGAAGGTACCTTCGTCAACGGCAAGCGCGTCAACAAGGGCTCGCTCCAGTTCGGCGACGAGGTGAAGGTCGGCAACACCACCATCAAGGTGGAGCAGGCCGGGGCAGCGCCCTCGGTCGCACCCAGCATCGCCCCGTCGATCGCCTCGGCCGAGATGACCGCGCCCATGGTGCCGGTCGTCGCAGCCCCGGTCGCCGCGGCGCAGGTCATCGTCCCCGTGGCGGTGCCCGTCGTGCAGCAGGCGGTGGTGCAGCAGGTCGTGCAGCAGGTACCGGTGCAGGTGCCCGTCGCGTACGTGCCGGCCCCGGCCCACGTGGAAGGCGAACTCCCCGGCGCGTCGATGCGCTCGCGTCCCCGCCGCCGCAAGGGCACCGGGCCGCTGGGCGTCGAGCTCCGGTTCCTTTGGGGCGATCAGATGGTGGGGGAGTACTTCCTCCACCCCGACGTCGAGCGCACCTTCCGCGTCGGTGGCGTCAAGGGCGTCGACTTCGAGATGGGCGACTCCAAGTTCGGCGCCCCCAGCTTCGAGCTCGTCCGCTTCGGCAAGGCCGGCGCCACGCTGCGCTTCACCTCGAAGATGAACGGTGAGCTGCAGCGCAAGTTCGGCGAAGAGACGATGACCCTCGACGAGGCGAAGAAGAAGGGCATCGCCTCGGCCGACGGTGACGCGCTCTCGCTGACCCTGCAGCACGAAGACTTCGCCTGGATCGACATCGGCGGCATCGTGGTGGAGGTCTTCTTCCAGCCTCAGCCCAAGGCCGTGTTCGTGCCTTTCGCCGAGTCGGTCGACTTCACCGTGCTCAACATCTTCCTCCTCATGTTCTTCATCGCCGCGCTCTTCGTGATCAGCGCCGCTAACCTGAACGCCGAGGGAGAGGCCTTCGACGACGAGCTCAACTCGCAGTCGGCGCGCATCGCCAAGCTCCTCATCAAGCCGCCCGAGAAGAACCCCATTCTTCAGAAGTTCGAGAAGAAGAAGGACTCCGGCGAGATCGCCCAGAAGCACAAGGGCGAAGAGGGCCAGATGGGCAAGGTCAACGCGCCGAAGCGGTCCGCGCACGCGGCCCCCAAGGGGGACCCGAACAACAAGGACCAGGCCCGCCTGCTCGTCGCCAAGGTGTTCGGCGGCAGCGGTGGCGGCATCTCGACCATCTTCGGTCACCAGGGCATCGGCGGTGAGCTCAAGAGCGCCATGGGCAACATGTTCGGCGCGGCGGCTGGCGACTCGGGCGGCTTCGGCGGCCTCGGCCTGCGTGGTTCGGGCTCGGGTGGCGGCGGCGTCGGTGACACCGTCGGCATCGGCGGCATCGGCACCAAGGGGCGCGGCGGCGGTACGGGCGGTTACGGCTCGGGCGTCGGCGTGCTCGGCGGCAAGAAGGACATCGACATCGGCATCACCTCCTCGGAGCCGATGGTCATGGGTTCGCTCGACAAGGAGCTCATCCGCAAGGTCATCCACGCCAACCGCGGGCAGATCCGCTTCTGCTACGAGAGCCAGCTGAACCGGTTCCCCAAGCTCAATGGCAAGGTCGCGGTGAGGTTCATCATCTCGCCCACCGGCTCGGTCTCGACGTCCTCGGTCGCCCAGACCACCGTCAACAACGCCGAGCTCGAGGCCTGCGTCGCCGGCCGCGTGCGCACCTGGACCTTCCCCAAGCCCAAGGGCGGCGGCGTCGTGATCGTCACCTACCCCTTCATCTTCGCGCAGTCGGGTGGGCAGGGCGGTTGAGCTGATTCACCGCTGAGGTCTTCGCGCCCTCGCTCCTCCAACGGAGCGGGGGCGTTTCATTTCTTGAACTTTCTCCTCACCCCCGATGGGGTGGGTTAGGGTCCGCACCGCATGAAGCACCTGTCCTCTGCCCTTGGTGTGATGTTCGCCCTCACGTCGTCGCTTGCGTTCGCGCAGGCCGCGGCCAGCAAAGTCGAAGACAAGAAGGGCGCCAACTATCAGGAGATCGAGCGCGGCTTCTTCTTCGAGGCCCGCGGGGGCTTCAACGGGGTGATCACCCCTCCGGCCTGTACGGGCTCCTCGTGCTTCTCGGCGGGCCAGGCCATCGGCATCGACATGGGCTACGACATTGGCGAGCGCGTCTCGCCGTCGATCTTCTTCCTCGCCTCGTCGAACCGCATGGGCAGCGACTACAAGGGCCTGAGCACCACCGGCGCCGCCTCGGGCGACTTCAGCGCCATGACCCCCGGCGCGGCCGTGAAGGTGCGGCTCGTGGGCTTGGCCGATCAGCAGGAGGTCAAGCGCACCTGGCTCTACCTTCGGGGTGGGGCAGGCGTGACCTTTTACAGCCCGGCGGCGCTGCTCCCGAAGATCGACGTCCTGGTCACTGCGGGCCCGGGTGTCGAGTACTACACGCGCCTGCGTCACCTGGTGATCGGCGTCGAGGCCAACTTCAACTTCATGGCGCTCACCCAGTCGGTCGGGTTCTCGACGCTGTTGACGGTCAAGTACTCGTTCCCCGGCCTGTGAGGCCTTGACGCGCCCCAAGCTGACCTGACAAGGCCTCTCGCGCGACGGCACTGACGCCGTCGCTTTCATTTTCAGCGAGAGAAGCCATGACTGACGAGAACAAGGCGAAGGGCCCCGGGCAGAACGGCCGGGGAGATCGCGGCGGTTTTTCCTTTGACGATCGTGACGGCGGCGGCGGCGGCGGTGGCCGCGGTCGTGGTGGTCCCGGCGGTCCCAAGGGGCCTGGAGGCGGACGAGGTGGTGGTCGCGGTGACCGGCGTGACGGTCCCGGCGGCGGTGCCTCGGGCTACCGGGTCGTCAACGAGCTGGGCGCCCTCGAGAAGGCGCTGACCAAGACCGACTTCGTGGCCATGAAGGAGCCGCTCAACGCGGTGCTTCGCGCCGTCAAGCCGCTGCGCCTGGCGTCGATCGAGAAGCTCGATCTCAACACCCGCGGTCGCTTGATCACCTCGCTGATGCGCGTGCAGCGCCTGCCGAAGCCGGCCCCGTCGGAGGTCGCTGCCGTCGAGGCTGCGCCCGAAGCCGCCCCCGCTCCGGAAGCGGCGAGCGTCGATGCGGCCCCCGCGGAAGGCTCGACCGAGGCCGTCGCGGCCCCCGTCGTCGCTGCCGCCCCGGTCGTTCCCGCGGCCCCCGCGGTCGACCCCAAGGTCGCCGCCTACGCCGACGCCCAGTTCACCATCGGCCTCATCTGGTCGTCGATGAACGACGCCGAGCGCGCGCGCCCGGCTTTCGAGAACGCCGGCCGCCAGCCCACCGAGGCTGACCTCGCCGTGCCCGCGCAGTCGGCGGCGCCCGCGCGCACCGAGCGCCCCGAGCGTGGTGGCCCCCGCGGCGACCGCCCGGAGCGTTCCGGCGAGCGCCGTGATCGCCCTGCGCGCCCCGAGCGCGCTGCGCGCCCGGTTCGCCCGGAGCGCGTCGAGCCTTTCATCTCGTCGGGTGACTGGCAGGCCGACGTGAAGAAGCTCGAGGAGATGGGTCGCACCCGTGACGCGGCCCGCATCCACGAGAAGAACGCCTCGTTCGCGGACGCCTCGCGGCTCTTCGAAGGCGGCGGCGACACCAAGTCGGCGCTCCGCACCGCGGTGATGGCGAAGGACGAGGCGGCTTTCGTGCGCCTCTCGGCCAAGCTCAAGGGCGACGAGATCGTCGAGGCCCTCGAGCGCGCGTCGGCGTGGGAAAAGCTGATGGAGTTCCACGTCGCCAAGTCGGACTTCGAGTCGATCGCCAAGCTCTACGAGCGCGCGAACCAGTTCGACCAGGCCGGCCTGGCCTGGGAGCGTTCGGGCAAGCTCTCGCTGGCCCGCAAGGCCTACGAGCGCGCGAAGGACTTCGGCGGCGCGCACCGCGTGCGTGACCTCGAGGTACAGAAGCTCATCGAGCGCGGTGACCGTCTCGGCGCGGCGACGCTCCAGGCGGGCGCCGGCAAGAAGGCCGAGGCCCTCGAGACCCTCAAGCCGCTCCCCGGCCCCAAGGCGTTCCACTTCATGCAGAAGCTGAAGATGACGGCCGAGGCCGACGCCTTCGCGAAGGACGAGCTGGCCAAGGCCGAAGCGGCGAACAACCCCGTGCAGCGCGCGCGGTGGCTCGAGCTCCTCGGTCGCCAGCAGGAAGCGGCGGACGTGTACCTGGCGGCGGATCGCAAGGACAAGGCGGCCTTCGTGTTCGAGGCGATGGGCGACCTGAAGAAGGCGGCCGAGCTCCTCGAGGCGGCAGGCCAGCTGGACAAGGCGCAGGCGCTGTTCACCAAGCTCGGTGACGCCGCCAACGCCGACCGCGTGAAGGCCATGCCGCGCCCCGAGCCGAAGCCGAAGACCGCGGCGCAGGTTGCCGAGGACGAGGCCGATGGCCACATGCCCCCGCCCGACGTGGCGGCCGCTGCTGGCCCGACGCCGACCGCGTCGGCCTGAAAACGCTGTCTTTCCGCGTTCTTTCTTGAGGGGGCGGGGGCTAGAGTGCCCCCCGCTCCCACATGTCGAACACCCCCGAGAAGCCGTTTGGCGAGGTTGAGGCGAGCCTCGAAAAGACTGGTCGCGTTGACGAGCTGATCAAGCTGTACGAATCACGCTCTCGCGAAGTACCGAAGGCTGAAGAGGCGGGGCACTTGCTCTGCCGCGCAGCCGATCTGTGCCGCGAAAAACTGAAGAACCCGGTGCGTGCGGAAGAGCTGTTCCGCCGCGCGCTGGTCTACGCGCCGAACGCGCGCGAGGCGCTCGAAGGGTTGCGAGCCATCTACGAGGGGCGCAGCGACTTCGCGGCCCTCGCCGAGGTGCTCGAGCGACTGGCCCTGGTGCAGTCGGGCCCGGCCGCCGCCGCCATCTACCTGCGCGCCGGCGAGCTCTACGAGACGAAGCTCCAGCGGCGGGATCGCGCGGTGCTGTGCTACCAGCTCGCGTCGCGCGCTTCGCCCCAGGAGCGGCAGGCGTACCAGAAGGCGCGCAAGCTGCTGCTCCACGAGGGCCGTCACACCTCGGGCTTCGACTCGCTCGAGCGCGAGCGGGCCGCCCTGGGCGATCGCGAGCTGGTCGACGAGTACGTCGCCTTCGCCGAGAGCCTCATCAACTACCCGCAGGAACACGGGCTGGCCACCAAGGCCCTGGTGCGTGCGCTCGCCGTCGACGGCAAGAACGCCCGCGCGCAGACCATCCAGAAGGACCTCACCAAGCTCGAGTACGTCTGGCGCGACAAGGTCAAGCAGCTCAAGGCGCAGTCGCTCGAGGAGCGCGAGCGTCGCGTGGCCGCGCGGCTCTCGCTGCAGGTCGCGCGCATGTACGCGTTCTACGAGCCGGGGGCCGTCGACAAGGTCAAGGAAGCCATCGACCGCTGCTTCGCCCTGTGGCCGGCCATGCCCGACGCCCTCGAGCTGCTCGAGCAGGTGGCGATCAAGATCGGCGACGTGCGGGTCGCGCTCACGGTCTTCAGCAAGCTCGCCGGCGACACGCGCGACAAGCAGGCGAAGGTCGATCTCCACCTGCGCATCGGCCAGGTGCTGCTCTCGAAGTTGAACGATCAGCAGGGCGCGGCCGATGCCTTCGAGCAGGCCTCGAAGCTCGACCCCTCGAGGCCCGACGCGGCCGAGCTGGCCAGCGAGGCGTTGATCGCCGTGGGCAAGCCGGCGGACGGCATGGCGGTGCTCGAGCGGCACCTCGCCACGCTCAAGGACAAGCAGGGCCAGGTGGCGCTGCGGCTCAACCTCGCGGATCTCACGCTCAAGCTGCTCAAGGATCTCAATGCCTCGCGCGCGCACGTCGAGGCGGCCTTCAAGGTCGACCCCAACAACGCGCAGGTCGCCTACCGCCTCGCGGGGCTCTACGCCGACGACGGCAACCTCGAGGCCCTGTGGCCCCTGGTGGAACTCGCCGCCTCGGCGCCGCGGCCGATCGCCGATCGCGTGGCCCTGTGCGAGCTGGTGGCCATGGTCTGCGAAGACCGGGGGGACGCGACGAAGGCGTTCCACGTGCTGTCGCTCGCGCTTCCGCTCGACCCGGCGAAGAGCTCGTTGCTCTCGTCGCTGACCGAGGCCGCCCAGCGTGCCCAGGCACAGCCCCAGCTTGCGCTCTCGCTGCGCCGCGCGGCGCAGGTGGCGCCGCCGGAGGCCCAGGCCACGCTGTGGCGCACGCTCGGTACGTTGCTCCAGTCGCTCGACCGTCCGGCCGAAGCCCAGGAGGCCTGGCTCGAGGTGCAGAAGCGCCAGCCCGACGACGCGCAGGCGACCCAGGCCCTCGCGGCGATGCGCAAGGCGTTGGCCGAAGAACCGCAAGACCCGCGCTCGAAGCTCGAAGCGGAGGCCCGCAAGCTCGAGGCCTCGGCCGCGGACCCGGCGTCGGCGGCGGCGGTGTACCGCAAGATCCTCGAGCTCGACCCCGACAGCGTGCAGACGCTCAAGAAGTTGGGCGCCGCGGCTGCGAACGTGGGCTTGTGGGAAGAGGTGGCCGTGGTCGCCGAGCGACTGCTCGCCCTGGCCGACTCGCCCGCCGAGCGGCAGGAGTGGCGCGCCCGGTTGGCGCAGCTCTATTCCGAGCGCCTCAACCGCCGTGAAGACGCGGTGAAGCTGTACCTGAACCTCCTCGACGAGGGGAACGAGGCGGCCTCGGTCGTCGGCGGCCTGGAACGCCTCGCGGCCCAGGGGGTACGGCAGGGCGACATCTCTCGCGCCCTCGCGCCGGTGTACGCCAAGGCCGGCGACTACCAGCGCCAGGTCGCGTCGCTGCTCGTGCAGCTCTCGTCAGTGCAGGACCGCGACGAGCAGAAGCACCTGCTGGGCATGCTCGCCGAGACCACGGAGAAGCGGCTCATCGACGAGCGCGCGGCCTTCGATCTCCGGCTGCGCGGGCTGACCCTCGATCCCGCCGACACCACCTTCCGCGCCGAGGCCGTGCGCCTCGGCCGGGCCGTCAAGGCAGAGCAGGAACTCGCGCGCACCTTCACCGACCTCGCCTCGAAGGTGGAGGACCCCGCGCTCGCCGTGTCGTTGTTGCTCGAGGCCTCGGAGCTGGCCGAAGCGGTGGGCGCGGTGGACGAAGCCGCCCACGCCCTCAAGAAGGGGCTGGAGAAGAGCCCGGATCAGCCTGAGCTGTTGTTGCGCCTCTCGGAGCTGTACCTCGTCGCGCGGCGCTGGGCCGAGACCGACCAGGTGCTCCGGCGCAGGCTCGCCATCGCGCCGCCCGAAGACAAGGTCGCGCTCGGCTTGCAGTTGACCCAGGTGAACAGCGAACTCAACCGGCCCCGCGAGGCGGCCAGCGCGCTGTCGGAGGCCATCAAGGCCGGGGCCCCGGAGCTCGACCAGTTGCCGCGGCTGATGCAGTTGCTCGAGCAGGGCGGCCAGTTCCGCGAGCTCACCCAGGCCCAGGCGCGGCTGATCGCGCTCTACGAGCAGGGGGGCGAGAAGGAGAAGGCGTCGGCGCTGTCGATGCAGCGGGCGCGCCTGCTGGAGACGGCGCTGGGCGACAAGGCGGAGGCGATCTCGCGCTACGGCGAGGTGTTGGTGCAGAAGCCCAACGACGCCGACGCCACCGCCGCGCTCGAGAACCTGCTGACCGACGCCGACCACCGCGAGGCCGCCGCGCGGGCGTTGCTGCCTGCCTACGAGGCCGCCAACGATCACCGCAAGCAGGTGGGCGCGCTGGCGATCATCGCCGAGTCCTCGAAGGACTCGCTGGAGAAGATCAACGCCCTGCGCCGGGCCTCCGAGCTGCACACCGTGCAGTTGCGCCAGCCCGAGCAGGCCTTCGCGTCGCTGGCCACGGCGATGCGGCTGGCGCCCGAGGATGGGGACATTCGCGCGGCCGCTCGCGGCGCCGCCGAAGACGCCGACGCACTCGACAGCTACGCCGAGGTGCTCGAGGAGATCATCGAGGCCGGCGCCGAGCCGGTTGCCATCGCGCTCCACCGCGAGTTGGCCGACGTCTACGAGAAGAAGCTCGACGACCAGGACCAGGCCGTCAAGCACCTGCGCGCCGTGCTGGTGCTCGACGCCAAGCACCTCGAGGCGCTGCGCTCACTGCAGCGGCTGCACCGGACCCGCGAGGAGTTCCAGGCGTTGGTGCCGATCACCGAGCGCCTCGCGCAGCTCGAGGCTGACCCTGCTGCTCGCTCGGCGCTCGATCGCGAGGCCGCGGTGCTCTCGGAGCAGAAGCTCCAGGATCTCGAGCGGGCGGCCAGCAACTGGCGCCTCATCGCCGCGCGCGACGTGCTCGCGCGCGAGGCCGCCACGGCCCTCGACCGCCTCTACGCCGAGCTCGACAAGCCGCAGGAGCTGGCCTTCGCCCTGGAGCTGCGTCGCAACCAGGAAGGGCAGAGCCCCCAGGGCCGGGAGCTCGCGTTCCGGCTCGCCGCGCTCCGGCAGAACCGCCTCTCGGACCCCCGCGGGGCCCTCGAGGTGTACCGCCAGATTCTCAGCGAAGACGCGGCCCACGAAGGGACCCGCGAAGCCCTCGAGACCTGGGCTCGCAGCGCCGACGAAGATGGTTCGGCCGCTGCGGAGATCCTCGACGCGGTGCTCGCGCGCACCGGCGATCACCAGCGACGCATCGCCATTCGCGAGGCCCGCCAGGTCCACGCTACCTCGCTGACCGAGCGCTCGCGCATCGCCGGGGAGATCCGCGCGATCCTCGAGAGAGACCTCGCCCAGCCCGAGGCGGCGTTCATGAACGCGCTCAAGGCCTTCACCGACGGCCTGGATCGCGACGGCGTACAGCAGGAGCTCGAGCGCCTGGCGCGCATCACGGGGTCCTTCGGCGAGCTGGCCGAGATCTACGAGTCGACCGTCGAAGAGCTACCGGCCGGCGACGAGCACGTGGTGCCGCTGCTGCGACGGGCGGGGGAGTTGCGCGAGCAACTCGGCGAGCCCGACGAGGCCACCACCGTCTGGAAGCAGCTGCTCGAGCACGCGCCGCAAGACAGGCAGGCCCTCGACAGCCTCTCGCGGCTCTACGAGAAGTCGAAAAACGCCAAGAGCCTCTCGGACGTCTACGCCAAGAAGGCGCAGCTCGCGACCGACCCCGCCGAGCGCTTCGAGCTGCTGCTCAAGGCGGGCGAGGCCTTCGAGAGCGCCGGCGACGACGAACAGGCCGTCGAGTCGCTCAAGCTGGCGTTCGCCATTCAGCGCTCCCGCGAGGTGCTGGTCACCCTCGAGCGGCTCTTCGGCAAGTCGAAGCGCGTGCTCGAGCAGGCCGACGTGCTGGCGCAGCTCGCCGAGGGCGCGGCCGACGACGCCGAGCGGCTCGCGCTCATCGTCAAGAGAGGACTGATCCTCGAGAAGGAGCTGCAGCACGCCGAGGCGCTCCGCTCGTTCGGCGCGGCGCTCCAGTTCTCGAAGACCGAGCCGCAGGTGATCGCGGCGCTCGAGCGCATGCTCAGCGTCGACTCGGCGCGGCTCGAGGCGGCCCGCCAACTCGAGGGGGCCTACCGGGAGGTCAACGATCTCAAGAAGCTCGTCGAGGTGCTCGACGTCCGCCTCTCGGCCGCCGAGCCGTCGCGGCGCATTCCGCTGCTGCTCGAGATCGCCAACCTCCGCGAGGCGGTGGGCCAGAAGAACCTCGCGCTCACGGCGCGGCTGCGCGCGTTCGGAGAGCAGCCCGACGACGTCGAGGTGCGCGAAGAGCTCGAGCGCCTGGCCGCCGATCTCGGGGCCTTCGAGGAGCTCACCGCGGCCTACGAAGACGCGCTGGAGCGGGGCATCAAGGAGCCGTTGGCTGGCGAGCTGTGGCGCCGGCTCGCGGTCATCTACGGCGACCGGCTCAGCCGTTTCGACCTCGCCGCCCGCGCGTGGAACGAGGTCCTGGCCCGCGACCCGAAGGACATGTTCGTCCTCGAGCAGTTGGGGCGAATCTTCCGGCGCACCTCGCAGTTCCGCGAGTTGTCGATCGTCATGCGGCGGCAGCTGGGGTTGGAGACCAACGTCGCCAACCAGGTGAACCTGCTCTTCGAGCTGGCGAACCTCGCGGAAGACACGCTGTCCGACAAGGCGCTGGCTGCGCAGTGCTACCAGGCGATCCTCGAGCGCAAGCCCGAGGAGCCCAATGCCATCAAGCTGCTGGGCCGCATTCTCGCGGAGACCGAGCAGTGGCCGGAGCTCGCCGTGTTGCTGGGTCGGGAGATCCAGCTCGCGGAAGCACGGCAGAAGGAAGAAGAGGCGCTGGAGTTGTTGGTGCGCCTCGGCCGATTGAAGCTCACCCGTCTGAGTGACCCCCGAGGGGCGCTCTCGACGTTTCAGGAGGTATTGCGCCGGAAACCTGCCCACGCAGGGGCCGTCGGTGCTCTCGAAGAAATGGCGCGTTCAGACAATCCATTGAAGGGTGAGGCCGCGAGCACGCTGGAACCGGTGTTCGCGAACGAAGGTGAGCACCTCAAGCTGGTGCAGATGCTCGAGGCGCGCGTCGGCGCAGAGCCCCAGGCCGCCGAACGGGCCGCGTTGCTGCGCAAGATGGCGGAGCTCTATTCGCAGCAGCTCGACAACGCCGAGATGGCCTTCGTGGTCTCGGCCCGCGCGCTGCGCGAGTTGCCCGACGAGGCGAAGAATCTCGAGCTGGTGCTCAGCTTCTACAAGCAGGCCGACGCCGAAGACGAGATGGCCTCGCTACTGACCGAGGTCGCCCCCCGCGCCTCGAACGACGCCGCGCGCGCCGAGCTGTACCGCGCGCTGGCGCGGCTCCAGGCCCAGGCCGACGAAGAACAGGAATCGATCGAGTCGTGGAAGCGGGTGATGGAGCTCGTGCCCACCGACGCCGAGGCCATGCAGCAGATGGGGCAGCTCTTCTCCCGCCAGGGGCGGGTCAACGAGCTGCTCGACGTGCTCAAGCGCCAGCTCACCATCGAGGAGGACACCGGGCGCCGCTCGGCGCTGCTCTTCCAGATCGGCTCGCTGCAGGAAGAACAGCTCAAGGATCCCAACGGGGCGATCGCCACCTTCCGCCGGCTGCTCGAACTCTCGCCCGACGACGCCAACGCGTTGCTCAAGATGGAGCGCCTCGCCGAGACGCAGCAGCGCTGGCCCGAGCTGGCCGACGTCCTGGCGCGGCGCATTCGCGCGCTGCCCCCCGAAGAGCAGCCCCCGCTGAGCTTCAAGCTCGCGGTGGTGCGTGAGACGAAGCTCCTCGACAAGCAGGGCGCGCTCGACCTGTACCGCGAACTGCTCGCCGCCAACGCCCGCCACGAGGGCTCGCTGCAGCGCATGGAGGGGCTCGTGCAGCGCGAGCCGCAGAACCAGCAGGCCTTCGAGATCCTCGCCGGCGCCTTCCGCCGGGCGAGCGACGCGGTGAAGCTGGCCCAGCTCATCGAGTCACGGGTCGGCGTGTCGCCCGACCAGGTCGAGCGCAAGACGCTGCTCGTCGAGCTGGCGCTCCTGCGTGAGGGCCAGGCCGAGCCCGAGCTCGCCTACCTCGCGTACTACCGGGCCTTCAAGGAAGACCCCAACGACGCCCAGATCCGCAAGAGCCTGATCGCCGCCGGCGCCGCCGCTTCGTCCTACGACGAGCTGGTGCACGCGCTGCAGGCCGAGCTGCCGCGCATCGCCGAGCCGCAGGACACGGCCGAGGTGTGCTTCGCCATCGCCCAGATCTCCGAGCAGCGGCTCGACGAGAAGGAGCAGGCGGTGGTCTTCTACGAGAAGGCCCGCACCGCGCATGCCGAGTCTTCTTCCAAGGCGCTGCCCGCGCTGGATCGCCTCTACGGTGAGCTCGACTTCCCCGACAAGCAGGCCGACATCATCGAGGTGATGGCCTTCCAGGTCACCGAGCCCGCGGAGCGCGTGGCGCTGTACTTCCGGCTCGGGCAGCTCGCGATGGAGAAACTCGACAACCCCGATCGCGCCGCCGGTGCGTTCGAGAAGGTGCTCGAGGCAGACCCCAGGCACCTCCCCTCGCTGCGCTCGTTGGAGATCCTCTACGAGCAGGCGAAGGCCAGCGACAAGCTGTACCGCGTGCTGGAGGCGCAGCGCGAGCTGGTGCAGGGCGCCGAGAAGGAGCGCCTGCTGGGAAAGATGGCCGTCACCTCGGCCGAGGGGCTCGACGACGTCGAGCACTCGATCAAGCTCTACCGTGAGCTGCTGGAGAAGAACCCGCGCAACGAGCAGGCCTTCGAGGCGCTGACCCGGCTGCTGGAGCGCGGCCAGAAGGCCGAGGAACTCCGGGAGCTGTTGCAGTGGAAGCTGCAGTTCACCGTCGACCCGCGCGAACTGGTGCGGCTCAACGAGCGGCTGGGCAGGGTGCTGTGGCAGCAGCTCGATCGCGGCGAAGACGCCGTGCCGTTCTTCAAGGCGGCCCTCGAGCGTGACCAGCGGCACCGCGGCGCAATGGAGGCGCTGCGCGACATCTTCGACCAGCTCAACAAGCGCGAAGACCTGGTGATCGTGCTGCGGCGGCTGATCCCGCTCCAGGAAGACCAGTCCGGGATCAAGCTGATCCGCATCCGCCTCGCCGAGATCATCGCCGAGACCGCGCGCCGCGAAGAGGCCCTCGACGCCGCGCGCCGGGCCCTCGAGGTCGACCCGCACCAGGTGCAGGAACTCGACCGGCTCAACGCGGTCTTCGTGAAGCTCAAGGCCTGGCCCGACGCGGTGCGCACGCTCGAGGCGAAGGTGCAGGTGCAGCTGCAGCTCGAGGAACGCGAAGACGCCGCGAAGACCGCCTACCAAATCGCCGAGATCTGGAAGGGCCCGGCGAACAAGCTGGAGATGGCCGGCGCCGCTCTCGAGCGCGTGCTGGAGATCGACCCCTCGAACCGCCTGGCCTACGAGCAGGCGCTCGAGCTCTTCGGGCGGCTCAACGACTGGCGCAGCTACGCCCAGGCGATGGACCGGTTCCTCCCGAACCTGGCCACGGACCAGGAGAAGGTGGTCGCGCTGCGCGAACTGGCCCGCGTGCAGGAGCAGAAGCTCGGCGCCAAGCACGTCGCCTTCCTGCAGTACTGCCGCGCCATCCAGCTCAGCCCCGACCAGGACGACGTGCGCGAGCAGGTCGAGCGCCTCGCCGAGGAGACCGGCAGCTACGACGAGCTGGCCGCGGTGTACGACGAGATCGCCGACGCCGTGCCCCGCGGGCCGCTCGCCGAGCGCCTGTACCTCACGCTGGCCCGCGTCCACGACACCAAGCTCGATGACCCGGTGGCCGCCGAGGCGGCGCTGCGTCGCATCCTGGAGTTCGACCCCACCAACGACACCGCCCTCGAGCGGCTGGCGGCGATGTTCGCCCGCCGTGGCCAGAACAAGGAATACGTCGTCTCGCTCGAGCAGAAGCTGGAGGCCGCCGGCAGCATCGAGCGGCGCAAGGAGATCCTCCGGGAGATCGCCCGGGTCTACGACGAGCAGATGGAGAACCCCGCCGAGTCGGAGAACGCGCTGGTGCGCGCGCTCGAGCTCGAGCCGGATCTCGAGACCCTCGGGGTGCTCGTCACCTTGCAGCGCCGCCAGGGCAACCACCCGGCGGTCGCCAGCACGCTGATGCGCATGCGCGACATCGCGCCGACGCCGGAAGATCGGGCGGCGATCCAGGTCGAGGTCGCGCAGGTCTACGAGCGCGATCTGCAGGACGACGAGGCGGCCGTCGAAGGCTACCGCCAGGCCCTCGAGTTCGACCCGGCCAACGCCCACGCGCTGACCTCGCTCGAGCAGCTGTACTCGAAGCTCGATCGCCCGGCCGAGTTGCTCGCCGTCTACGAGCGGCAGATCGAGCTCACCTCCGACTACCGCGAGCGGGTGAAGATCCTCTTCCGCTCCGCGACCATCTGGGAGGAGCGCTACCAGAACCTCGGGCACGCCGACGCGTGCATCGAGGCCGCGCTGCAGGTCGACCCTCAGAACCTCCAGGCGATCAAGACGCTGGAGCGCCTGCGCAAGTCGCAGGGCCGGTGGGACGAGCTCATCGGCGTCGTCGATCGCCACATCAACCTTCTCACCAACCCGACCGAGAAGGCCGAGCTGTGCGTGGAGATGGGCGACATCTTCCACCAGCAGCTCCGGGCCGTGGACCGCGCCGTCACCGCGTACCAGCAGGCCATCGAGCTCGACCCGCGCTGCCGCCCCGCGATGCACGCGCTGGGCATGCTCTTCGAGCGCTCGGGGAACTGGCCCTTCGCCCTGGAGATGCTCGAGCGCGAGGCGCAGGTGCTGGGCCAGACGCCCGAGGCCGTCGAGCTCTGGTACCGCATGGGCAAGATCAACGAAGACATGTTGATCGACGCCGGCAGCGCCAAGCGTTGCTACCTGGAGGCGCTGCGCATCGACGCCGCGTATCTCCCGGCGATCCGCGCGCTCAAGGGCATCTACCAGCTCGAGCGCGACTTCGAGAACTACGAGAAGGCGCTGGTCGAGGAGGCCCGCCAGACCGAAGAGCCGCAGGCCCGCGCCGAGGCCTTCGTGGAGGTCGGGCGCTACTACGACGAGAAGGAAGACCGCGACCAGGCCACCGGGGCCTACGAAGAGGCGCTCAAGCTGCAGCCGGACCTGCTGCAGGCCGCGCAGCCGCTGGCCGACATCTACCTCGCGACCGAACGGTACGATCGCTGCGAGGCGATGCTCGACATCGTCACCATGCGCCTGGGCCAGCAGTACGCCCAGACGCCCGACGACCCGGAGCTCGCGCGCGAGATGTGCCGGCGCCATTACCGACTGGGCTACGTCTCGGAAAAGAACGGCAAGCGCGACAAGGCGCTGGGCGCCTTCGAGCGTGCCTACCAGCTCGACGCCACGTACCTGCCGGTGCTCGAGGGCTACGGCAACCTGCTGATGCACGCCAAGCGCTTCGAAGAGGCGCAGCGCGTGTACCAGTCGATCCTCGTGCACCACCGCGGTGATCTCACCGACCTCGAGGTCGCGGAGATCTACTGGACGCTCGGCGACGTGCACCTGAACCTGCGCCAGTTCGACCGGGCGCAGAACCACTTCGAGAAGGCGCTGGGCATCGACCCCGGGCACGAGCCGTCGCTGCGCTCGATGGTGGTGCTCATGGAGCAGGCGCAGCAGTTCGACCGCTCGGTCGACTACCGCCAGAAGCTCGTGGAGGGCCTCGACGGTGAGGCCAAGTACGAAGCCGCCGTCGAGCTGGGCGCGGTGGCCCGCGACAAGCTCTCCGACCCCTACATCTCCATCGACGCGTACCTGTCCGCCTTGCGCATCCGCCAGGACGCGCTCGACGTGATGGACGCGCTCTACGTGCTGTACCGGGAGACGAAGCAGGGTGCGAAGGCCGCCGAGATGCTCGAGAAGATGCTCTCGGTGCCCGCGCTGCAGCAGGATCTCCAGCGCGCCAAGCGGGTGTGGTTCGCGTTGGGCGAGATCAACCGCGACGAGCTGGCCGACTTCGACAAGGCCGCGGCGTGCATGAACTCCGCGCTCGACGCCGACTGGCGGTTCGTCGAGGCCTTCAGCGCGCTCGAGCAGATGCTCGGCCGGGCCAAGAAGTGGCAGCAGCTCGACGAGAACTACAAGCGGATGATCGGGCGCATCCCCAAGACGCCGGAGACGCACCCGGTCCGCATGAACTTCTGGAAGGCCCTCGGCGACCTGTACCTCAACGCCCTCAAGGCGCCCGAGGCCGCCGTGCAGGTCTACAAGGTCGTCGCCTCGGGCATGCCCGAGAACGTCGAGATCCAGGAACTGTACGCGGGGCTCGCGCAGAACCAGCCGGGCATGGAGAACGAGGCGGTCGAGGCCTGGCGCCGCGCGTTGCCCACCACCGCGAACCCCGGCAAGGTGGCCTCGGCGCTCGCCGAGTTGGCCGCCCGCCGCAAGGACTACGACTCGGCGTGGATCGCCGCCCAGGTCATGTCAGGGCTGATCGGTGATCCGGGCCCCGGGGAGAAGGAGATCCTCACCAAGCTGTCTCCGTACGCGAAGAAGCGCGAGGTCGCGCAGCGCCAGCTCACCGACCGGCTGTGGACCGAGCACCTCTTCCACCCCAAGGTGCGCGGCCCGCTGTCGGACCTGCTGGCGATCCTCTTCGAGCAGGCCGGCGTGCTCTACAAGGAGGACTTCACCCGCTACGGCATCGTGCCCAAGAAGCACTTCATCGACGTCGCGGCGGCGCAGGAGTACCAGATTCACCACTACCGCTACGTCTCGCGGTTGCTGGGCATGGACCAGGTGGCGGTGTTCTCGCCGTTCCTGGTGACGACGCGCGAGCGCATGGCCAAGCGCACCACCGAGCCCGCGCCCGACCCCATGGTGGGCGTCGAGATCTGTCACACCGACCCGGTCGCGCTCCGCTTCGGCGGGAAGTTCTTCAGCGAGACGGGTCAGCGCGAGGTCTACTACCTGCTGGGCCGCACCATGTCGTTGCTGCGGCCCGAGCTGGCGCTGACCCAGCGGCTCTCCGGCGAGCGGCTCGAGGCGGTGCTGCAGGCGGCCATCAGCCTCTCGGTCGATCGCTTCCGCTTCACGGCCGATCTCCGGGCCATCGACACCGAGCGCAAGCTGCTGGAGAAGCACCTCACGCCGCAGGCCCGCGATGCGCTGGCCCGGGTCACGAAGGAGTACGTGAAGATCGCCACGCCCAACGATCTGCGCAACTACCTCGAGGGGGCCGAGCTCTCGGCCACCCGCGCCGGCGCCTTCGTGGCCGGCGAGATCGAGCCGGTCAAGCGCATGGTGATGGCCGAGACGGGCCCGAACTACCGCGTGCAGCCGCGCTCGAAGATCCGCGATCTGCTCGTCTTCGCGCTCGGGGAAGACCTCCACGCCTTGCGCGTGGCCGTCGGCATCAACGTCGAGGTGCAGTTGAAGAAGTAAGCCAAGTAGTCATGATCGCTCGGTTTTTCGGCGTTCGCGCCCGACGGGAGGAACCACCTTCCGCCGGGTGGCGTCGTTGTCTTGACCCCACCGATCACCAAACCTAAACTTTTCAACAAGTTACACGCATTTTCGCCCGGGAATCCCATGCGCTTCGTCTGTGAGAGCTGCCGCGCGCAGTACATGATCAACGACGAGAAGGTCGGACCGAAGGGCGTCAAGGTCCGATGCCGCAAGTGCGGCTACGTCATTCTCGTCAAACGCGCCGACGCCGCGAAGGGCGGTGGGCCGGTGTCGATGTCCAACGACCCCGACGACGCGCTCGCCACCCAGGTGATGCAGACGCCGCTCGCCGCGGCCGAAGCGACGCTCTCGAACGAAGACGCGACCAGCGCCGGCGAAGAGATGACCAACCCGGGCGTGGCGACGTCGGGCCCGACGCTGACCAACGTGAAGGCCGAGAGCCCCCGGGACAGCTTCTTCGGAGCCGACGAGGACGAGATCGGCGCGGTCTTCGACCAGGTACTCAAGACGGGCAACAACAGCTCGCGCGAGGGCGCGGCCGACTCCGCGTCTTCGGACGATCGCCAGTCGACGCGGGTGATCGACGCCGACACCGTGCGCAAGCTCGCCGAAGAATCAGGCGCGAAGGACCGGGCGCCGGAGCCGAAGGCCGAGGAGATCCCGCTCACCGACTGGTACGTGGCGATCAACGAGAAGCAGACCGGCCCGCTCACGCTCGAGAAGATCAAGGAGCACTGGGACCACGGCGAGATCAGCCCCGACTCGTTGTGCTGGCGCGCCGGCTTCGACGACTGGATCCCGGTCTCCGAGGCGAAGATGCTCAACTCGGTGCTGGCCCCCAAGCCGCCCAAGCCGATCGTCGTGGCCCCCGCCGCCACCATCACCCAGAGCGCGCCGGCCGTGGTCAGCGTGCCGGTGCAGTCCGCGTTCAGCGCGGGCGGCATGATGCAGACGGTGCAGTCCGAGATGCAGGTGCCGATGTCGGCCGTCGGCGCGGGCTCCATGGCTGATCGCGAAGACACCGGTGGTTGGAAGCCGTCCGCCGCCTCCGCGCTCGCCTCGCTGGTGAAGGACGAAATGGACGCGCTGGCCAAGCCCGCGCCCAAGGCCCCGCCTGCGCCGGTCGTCGAGGAGGCGCCGCAGCGCGGCCTGCTCGATCTGCCCCAGGAGGAGAAGCCCACCAACGCCGCCGTCGTGCAGCCGATGCCGGTCGAAGAGCGCCACGCGCGCCCGGCGGCCCAGGCGCCCGTCAACCCGTACCTCCAGAACCCCGGCGCGACGTACTCCGCGCCCGCCGTCACCCAGTACCGTCCGCCCAACAACCGCGGCCTGATGCTCGGGCTCGCCGGCGGTGGCGCGGTGGTGCTGCTGGTACTCGTGGGGCTCATCGTCTGGTTGGCGACCCGTCAGCAGAACGGCCAGCAGCCGCAGCAGCCGGTGGCCATGGTGGTGCCTCCGCCGACGCCCACCCCGACGCCCGTCGTGGTGCCGCCGACGCCCACCCCGACCCCCACGCCGGTGGCGGTGACTCCGACGCCCACGCCTGAGGCGACCCCGACGACGCCGGTGGTGACGCCCACGCCCACGGCGACGCCCGCCCCGGTAGTCGCGCAGCCGGTGGCTCCGGTGCAGCCCAAGAGCAACCCCAACCCGGGCCCGGCGACCCCGCGGCAGCCCAAGACCGTGGTGGCCAGGGCAGAGACGCCCGAGCCCACACCGACGCCCACGCCCAAGAAGGCGAGCTCCGGCGGCGACGACGACTTCGACAACGCCTTCGGCGGCAGCGGCTCCAAGAGCACCCCGAAGGAAGAGGCCCCGCGGCCCGAGAAGAAGCAGGCCGGCTACATTCCCCCGGCGCCGGGTGGCTCGTCCGAGGTCAAGCAGTCGCTCGGCCCGTCCGACATCATGGAGGTGGTGCTCGCCAACAAGGGCCTGCTGGGCAAGTGCGTCGAGGAGCAGCGCAAGAAGGATCCCGGCACTTCGGGCAAGCTCCTCATGAAGTGGACGATCCAGACCAGCGGCAAGACCTCGAACGTCGCCGTCGCGTCGGACGAGTTCAAGGGCACCCCCATCGCCACGTGCGTCGGCAACCTCATCAAGTCGATGACGTTCCCCAAGCACAAGCAGCAGGGTGAGCCGATCACCTTCCCCTTCAAGTTCTGACTCGGATGTCGCACGAGCTGGTGCGCTGCGGTGCACCAGCTCCCCAATACCCCTGAACTGCAAGAGACCTTTGGCGCGCTGCTTGCTCATGAGCGGCGCGACGTCGATTGACTTGAGTCGATCGGTCGTTAAGGTCGTGCCCGCCTGTAACGGGCTTCACTCGCAGTACGAGAGGGGTATTCATAAATGACGGGATTCAATCGAGGACTGTTGCTCACGGCAGCGGCCACCATGGTGTTCGCGGTGGGTTGTGGCGATACGAGCAGCACGGACGCGGGCAACGGGTGCTCGACGGACGCCAACTGTGGCACCGGCAAGGTGTGTCACCCCGTGCTCAAGGAGTGCATCTCGAGCTGTACGGGCGCCTCCGACTGCCCGGGCTCCGAGAAGACCTGCGCGACCTTCGCGGGCGTGGCGGCCACCACGGCGGCTCCTGGCTTCTGCCAGTGCTCGACTGACGCACTTTGCAACACTGCTGTCGCAGGAAACATCTGCAGCACTGCAACGAAGCAGTGCACGGCGAAGTGCAGCGCGACGTCTTGCCCCACTGGCTACACCTGCAACGCGACCAGCGGCCAGTGCGCCGGCGGCGCGACGACTGATGCGGGCACGGACGCCGGCGTCGACGCGGGCATGACGGTTGATGCCGGCCTGACCTGCAACTCGACGCAGCTCCAGCCCAGCACCTGCCCCAACGGCGACTACTGCAGCGTGATCAACACCTGCGAGAACACCCCGATGCCGACCTGCGGCAACTTCCCCGCTGGCTCGCCCCCGCTGACCTGGACGTCGGCCTCGACGGGCCCGGTGATCTTCGCGCTCGCGCAGTCGCTGGCGCTCAACACCAACGCCACCTTCTGCGGCGCGACCAACCCGGTCCGCGGCAAGGTGCTCGTGCGCGCCTATGACCAGGGCGGCCGCCTCGACGCCGAGACGATGCAGCCTTCGCTCAGCTACTACCGGACCAACGGTACGGCGATCGCGCTCGATGCGACGGCCATTCAGAACTACGCGACCCAGGCCAGCGGCAACTACGCCGAGTTCGAAGTGAACTTCTGCGCGCCGACGGGCACGACCTCGCTGACCGTGGGCCTGTCGTTCGCCAACGGCAACGGCGCCTGCGCCACGATCAACTGAGTTTGAATCTCTCGTCTCTGATTCCGTGAATTTCGACGCTGATCTCGAAAAGGAAAACAACCACATGAAGAAGCTTCGTTTCCTCCTGGTACCCGCCGTGTTCGCCGCTGGAATGGTGCAGGCCGCTGATGTCAACGCGGGCGCCGCCGTTCCCGTCAAGCCCACCCTGCAGAGCCTCAAGTGCGCGACCGGCATGAAGGCCGTGTCCGACGGTGAGAGCCTGTTCTGCCTCGCCGGCGCCGAGAAGATGGCCGAGCGCCGCACGGGCCCGTTCATCAGCCTCCACAAGGACGGCACCAAGGCTGGCGAGGGCAACTACCTCAACGGCAATCGCGAAGGCCTGTGGGTCTTCTTCGATCAGCAGGGCAACAAGACGATGGAGATCGAGTTCAAGGCCGACAACTACAACGGCAAGTACGTGGAGTTCGTCGCGGGTCGCAAGATCCGTGAAGAGACGTACGTCGCCGGCCAGCGCCAGGGCCCCCAGTTCGCGTACGACAACTCGGGCGTGGTGACGGTCACCGAGTACCGCAACGATCGTCCGGTCGTGAAGTAACCCTCGCAGTCCTTCGAAGACCGACGGCCGGGCGCTCTGACGGGTGCCCGGCCGTTCTTCGTGCAGGACACACCCGCCGCGTCCTGAGAGAGTGCGCGAGCGCCGTGACTGCCCTCAAGCACCAGCCGACCCTGCCAGACCTTCCCATCCGCCCCGTGGCGGAGATGGGCCTGAAGGAGCTCGAGCGCATTCGCCTCATCTTGCGCGGGGGCTCGGTCATCGAGTGGCGGCGCATGCACTTCAAGACCTGGGACGAGGTCGACCGCTTCTTGCGGCTGCTGCAGATCGATCCCACGCGGGCCCACGACGAGGCCTGGGTGCGCACGGTGCTCTCGGACGCGGTCGAGTACCTGCGCAAGACCTTCAACTACCGGGTGGCCGACGCCGTCGCGCACCCCAACATGATCCACGACCTCTTCCTGTTTGCCTCGGGGGAGATCGATCGCAAGTACCGCAAGATCGCCTGCATCGTGCTCAAGGCGATGCACGTCATCCAGCACATCGAGGCGCGCGACCTGCTGTTCAAGATCGCCGTGCCCGAGGCCGAGCTCGCGCAGATGGTGCTCCAGCGCGTCACCACGGTGATGGAAGAGGGCAAGCAGAAGGGGCTGCCGATCGTCGAGTTCTCCGACTCCATCAAGTCTCGGGAGTCGACGATCACCAAGCTCATCGCCAAGAAGGACTCGACGGCCGCGGCGATCTACGACCGCACGCGCTTTCGGGTGATCGTCAAGGAGCGGGACGACATCATCCCCACGCTCTACTTCCTCACCCAGCGGCTGCTGCCCTTCAACTTCATCGTCCCCTCGCAGACCGACAACACGCTGATCCGCTTCAAGGATCTCGTGAAGCAGTACCCGAACTTCAAGAAGTACGCGCGGCAGCTCCATCTCGACCTCGACTACGAAGAGCGCGAGCTGGCGTCCCGCACCGGCAACACCTTCTCGGGTTCGACGTACCGGGTGCTGAACTTCGTGGCCGACGTGCCCATTCGCCTCGACGCCTTCCTGCCTCCGCCGGCCGAAGACGATCGCGTGCGCCAGGGCCGCATCACGCTGGCCACCTGCGAGTTCCAGATCGCCGACGAGAAGACCGCGCTGCAGAACGAGAAGGGCGAGAACTCGCACGAGCGCTACAAGCAGCGGCAGCGCGAGGTGGTGCTCAAGCGGCTCTCGTCGGGCCTGGTCGTGCCGCGCAAGAAGCCCTCAAGCGGCGGCTGAGAGCGTCTTCTTCGGCCAGTCGCGGCCCAGCTCCCGGGCGAGCTGGCACGCCAGCACCGAGAGCGGGTCGTTCTTCGAGAACACCATGGTGGCCAGGCCCGGTTCGCCGAGCGCCGCCAGTTCTTCGCGAGAGGTCGCCGAGAAGAGGAAGATCCTGAGCGCCGCGTCACCGCCGAGCCTCCGCACGCGGTCGAGCAGGGTACGCCCGTCGAGCTCGGGCATGTGGAGGTCGAGCACCACCAGGTCGAGCTCGAAATAGTGGTCGATGATCTTCACCAGCCCCTCGTGCCCGTCCTTCGCCAGCACGACGTCCGCGTCGAGTTCGTGCAGCACGCGCACCAGCGTGGAGCGCCAGATGGCCTCGTCGTCGATCACCAGGACGCGCGGCTTTCGCGGAGGGGCCTCGAGGAGCGCGCGCAGGGGGGCGAAGGTCGCGGGTGTGACCTCGAGGAGCTGCAGCCCGACGCCGACGCGGGGGCCGGTCATCACGCGGTGCACCACCTCGGCCTGCAAGGTGAGCACGGCGCCGTTGGGCAGCGTCAGCAGCAGCCGCGGGCGGGTGCGCAGGGCCGGGGGCGTCGCGGCGTCGACGAACAGCGCGCCGCGCGAGAGCTCGGTGGCCCAGGCCGTGGTGAGCTCGGGCAGGGCGTCGAACGTCACGCGGAGATCGGCTTCTCGGGGCTCCGGCGCGGCCTGGGGTACGCGGCGATGCAGTTCCTTGCGCTCGCGCATCTCCCGCGCGAGGCGCTCGTTGAGCGCGTGGCCCGGCTTGACCTCCAGCCACAGGCCGGCGGCGTGGCCCGGAGGAGCGCGGTGCACGTGCGTCGCCGGGTTGTCGGGATAGTCGGCGGTGCCCGCGGTGAAGGTGAGGCTGAAGCGCTCGCCCTCGAGCGCTCCGGGCACCCAGAGCGCCCCTTCCGCCACCGCCCGGGCCCACGCAGACAGCAGGTCATCGTCGCTCTCGAAGGCGACTCTCAGGATGTGCGGCATCACGTGGCGGCGCAGTTGCGCGAAGGTCTCGGTGACGCAGCGGTGCAGCGTCGCCTTCAGGGGGAGCCCGGCGATGCGCAAGGCGTAGGCCTCGCGCTCGGCGCCCTCGAGGCGGGCGACGTCGGTGAACGAGGTCTCGAGCAGGCCGGCGAGGGCGGCGATGCAGGACCGCTGCACGGTGTAGCTCCGGTTGTCATCGAAGCCGATCAACGCCAGGAGCTCGGCTCCGTTCGCGGAGGCGTGCAGCTCGAGATGGCGAAGGGGCGGGCGCATCAGCTCGAGCGCGTGCAGGCCCTCTTCCAGCTCCGTCGCGTCGGAGATTGGGACCTGCAGCGCCACGTGGAAGCCGTCGAGCATCTCCCTTCATGCGTAACGGCGCGGGCCAGAATGTCGCCGCGCGATCTTCGGGCAGTGGGTCCTCGCCGCACCTTCGGCCCTCGATGACTCAGGGCACGACGCCGCCGTCGTTGTTCCACCCTTCGTTCCACGGGCCGACATTGGCGATCTCCACGCAGCCGCCGTTGGCGACGGCCCGGTCGGTCATCAGATCCCACTGGGTGAGGTGCATCGTGGAGGCCTGGCCGGTGATGCGGCCCTCGGCGGCGCGATCGGCGCGGCTGATCGTCACCGAGCCGCTCTGCGCGAGGTAGGTCTTGGCGCAGTCCAGCGACTGCGAGCTGCACCCCTCGAAGAACAGGGCGCAGACGCTGCAGGAAAAATAGCCGACGTTGGTGAACGGCTGGGTGACCGGTGGCCGAGGCCCGAGATCGTTCGGGTAGATCACCTCCACGCGGAAGGAATCGAAGGTGGAGGCCCCGGTCTGGTAGCCCCACTGCACGAAGTTGCTGTGCCCCGGCGAGTTGTTGAAGGTGCGGTACTCGGCGATGATCAGGTTCGAGGTGCTCGTCTCGGCGTTGCCGATCTGCCGGCAGGTGCTGCCCGTCGAGCCCCCGGTGCCGCCCCCGGTCAGGCCGCCGCCACTGCCGCCTCCGGTCGCGCCGCCGCCGGTCCCTCCGCCCGTTCCCCCGACGCGGCATTCGCCGGCCTGGCACACCGTGCCCGTCCCGCACCGGCCACAGGTCGCGCCGGTGATGCCGCAGGCGTCGGCCATGGTGCCCTGCTGGCACTTGCCCAGGGCATCACAGCAGCCCCCGCAGCTGGTCGAGCTGCAGGCATTGGTGGCTCCGCAGGAGGCGAGGGTCAGGCCCCCGAAGAAGCCAGCGAGGAGCAGGAGCGCGGTGCGAGGGGCCATGAGGCCCGGAGCATAGCGGGTGGTGCGCGAGAGGGGACTCGAACCCCTACGACCCAGCAAAGGGCCCGTGGATTTTAAGTCCAAAACTGCAGGCTCTTCTCCGAGCGACTTTTCGCAAGGGCGCGAAGGAAGGCTACTTAGCAGTCCACAAGAGTCCACCTGACTCCACCCGAATACGTAACTTTTACGTACCCGCTGAGGTCAGCGAACGGGACCAGCCGTTCGCTGCTGCCCAGCGTGCTGCAGCCTGATCATCCTCCGGTCGTGACCAGCCCACCATGGCGTTCTTCGCGCCCTTCTTCTTCCAGTTCTTCACGCGCCCGATGTGGGTGCTCATGTGATCCG
>CAIVGN010000223.1 GCA_903905455.1 uncultured Archangium sp. | reverse complement strand
GTGCTCCCGATCGCGGGCTCGATCGTCGTGCTCGCGATCTCGGTCTTCAGCGGCGTGCAGGCGCGCCGCTCCTCGGAGCTCATCCTCAAGGGTGAGAGCTGGGCCGTGATCGAGTCGCTGCGCGGGGTGACGGCCGGAGACGCGCTCGAGGAACCCCGGGCCCGCTCCGGGGCCACCTGGATCGCGTTCGTCTTCAGGGAGGGCACCATCGAGGCCGAGGCGGGACTCCGGCCCGAGGGCTGGGAGGAGGCCGTGCAACTGCGGCCCGGAATGGTGCGGATGTTTCACGGCCGGGGCTGGGCGATGTCGCCGCCGCTGACGCCTCCGCCCCCTCCCGGGGCTGACGGCTCGCCGCCACCACCTCGCCCAGGGCGGCCCCTGCTGGTGTGCTTCGAGCCCGTGCTCTCACGACAACTCGAGGGGACCAGCCTCGCGCTCTTCGTGGCGGGCTTGCTCGGACTGGTGGGCGTGGTTGGGCTCACCCTGGTCGCGCGACGCCTGACGCGCGCGCGCGACGAGGCGATGGCTCACCTCGCGCGTGATCGGCACCTCGCCTCGCTGGGCAACATGGCCGCGGTGATGGCCCACGAGATCCGCAACCCGCTGGCCTCGCTCAAGGGGCACGCCCAGCTGTTGCTCGAGGCTGCCGGCGATCGCCCGGCAGACGCGGCCATGGCCCAGCACGTCGTCGAAGGCGCCCAACGGCTCGAGATGATCTCCACGAGCCTGCTCGACCTCGCCCGCGCTGGGTCGCTCGAGCGGGTGCAGGTGAACCTGCGCGAACTCCTCGAAGCCGTGGCGGCGAGCAATCCGCGCGTGAAGCTCGACGTGCGGCGCGAGGTGACGTGCCCGGTCGATCCGCTCCGGCTCACGCAGGTGCTCACCAACCTCGTCGACAACGCGCTCCAGGCCGGCAAGGACTCCGAGGTCACGCTGCGCCTGGACGAGCAGCCGGCCGGGGTGCTCATCGACGTCCAGGACCTGGGCCCCGGGGTGCCGATCGCCGAGCGGGCGCGCATCTTCGAGCCCTTCGTCACCACGAAGATCACCGGCACCGGGCTGGGCCTGGCGATCGCCCGGCGCCTGGTGGTGCTGCATGGAGGTACGCTCGACCTCGTCGAGGTCCCCCGCGGTGCGCTCTTTCGCGTCACCCTTCCTCGAGGAGCCTGAGCGATGGCGCGCGTGCTGGTGGTGGATGATGAGCCCGGGCTTCGCAGCTTCCTGACTGCGACCCTGGAGCGTGACGGGCACGAGGTCACGCCCGCCAGTGATGGTGCCGAGGCGTTCTCGAGGCTGGCCACGGACGAGTTCGACGTGGTGCTGACCGACCTGAAGATGCCAGGGGTCGGCGGCCTGGAGGTGCTGGCCCAGGTGCGCGCCGAACACCCGTTGGCGCAGGTGATCGTGCTGACCGCGCACGGCACTGTGGGGACCGCCGTGGAGGCCATGAAGCTCGGCGCCTTCGACTACCTGCAGAAGCCGGTCGGCAGCCCGGAGGAGCTTCGCCTGGTGGTGCGCCGCGCCCTCGAGCGAAAGTCGCTGCTGACGTTTCGGGAGAGCGTGACGAGGCAACGCGCCGGCTCCGGCCGCTCGACGTTCCGGCCCGGGGCGAAGGCGATGGCCGCGGTCCACGACGCGCTGGGCAAGGTCGCCCGGACCGACGCGACGGTGCTGCTGTTGGGCGAAAGCGGCGTGGGCAAGGAGGTGGCGGCGCGCGCGCTCCACGAGGCGAGCGCCCGGGCCGAGGCCCCGTTCGTCGCGCTCAACTGCGCCACGCTCTCCGAGACGCTGCTCGAGAGCGAACTCTTCGGGCACGAGAAGGGCGCCTTCACCGGGGCGACCGCGCAGCGCCAGGGCCGCCTCGAGTACGCCGAGGGCGGCACGTTCTTTCTCGACGAGGTGGGCGAGCTGCGGCTCCCCCTCCAGGCCCGCCTGCTGCGCGTCCTCCAGGAGCGCACCTTCGAGCGCGTCGGCGGCAACCGGACGATCAAGGCGAACGTGCGGTGGATCGCGGCGACGAACTGCGATCTCGAGGCCATGGTGCGTGACGGTACCTTTCGCGACGACCTCTTCCACCGGCTCGCGGTCTTCCCGATTCGCATCCCCCCGCTGCGCGAGCGGGCCGAGGACATCGTGCCGCTCGCCCGCGTGCTGCTCGAGGAGCTGTGCGGCGAACTCGCGCGCCCGGTGCTGACGTTGAGCGCCGCCGCCGAGAGAGCGCTGCTCGCGGCGCCCTGGCCCGGCAACATCCGGCAGCTGCGCAACGCCCTCGAGCGCGCCGCCATCCTCGTCGAGGGGCCGGTGATCGACGTCGCGCAGCTCGACACGCCGCCTGGCGAGCGCACGCCGGAGGAGCGCCTCTCCATGGCCGGCGTCGAACGCGAGGCCATCGTCCGCGCGCTCGCCGCCAGCCAGGGCAACCGCCGCAAGGCCGCCGAGGCGCTCGGGATCGGCCTGCGGACGCTCTACGAGAAGCTCAAGAAGTACGACCTCGGCTGAGGGCCGCGGCGCTCAGCGGGTGGTCACGCCCTGGCTCACCAGGGTCCAGCCGATCATCTTGTAGAGCAGCCGCGCGCCCACGTTGCCGTCCCACTCGCTGCCATCGGCGCCGGGCGACACCTCGTTCAAGTCGAAGCCGACGATCTTCTTCCCCGCGCGCACCACGCCCTCGAGCAACGCGACGGCCTGCACGAAGGACAGCCCGCCAGGCACCGGGGTCCCGGTGTTGGGGCACAGGGTGGGCTCGAGGCCGTCGATGTCCCAGGAGAGGTACACGTGCTGGGGCAGCTCGGCGACGATGGCGTCGACCTGCTCGCGCCACGGCATGCCATCGAGCCGCGCCCGGGCGAGGCGCGCGTCGAAGAAGGTGTGAATGCGTCCGTTGGAGTCGCGGATCATCGCGTACTCGGCTTCCCCGAAGTCACGAATGCCGACCTGCACCAGCTTCTTCACGTTGGGCACGTGCTGCATCACGTTGAACATGATCGACGCGTGCGACCAGGTGAAGCCCTCGTAGGCGTCGCGCAGGTCAGCGTGGGCGTCGAGGTGCAGCACGCCGAGGTCGGGGTACTTCTCGGCGTAGGCCTTGATGCAGCCAAAGGGCGTCGAGTGATCGCCGCCGATGACGCCGACGATCTTCCCCTTCTCCAGCCAGTGCTTCGTCGTGGCGTAGACCCACGCGTTCATCTTCTGGGACAGCGCGTTGACCTGGGCCAGCGCCTTCTCGTCAACCTCGAGGCCGCCCGACGCGACGATGGGCGCGGCGAGCTTCTTGGCCTCGTCGTTCCAGGCGCGCACGTCGCCGGGCTCGTCGAGCATCGCCAGGCCCGCTTCGTAGGGCTTGCCGGTGTCGAGATCGAAGAGGTCGACCTGGTGAGATCCCTCGAGGATCGCGTTGGGGCCGTCGGCCGTGCCGCCGCCGTAGCTGGTGGTGGCCTCGAAGGGCACCGGCACGAGGACGACCTTCGACTCCTCGGGGGTGAAGGGGAGGCCGAAGACGCCCGAGTCGGGGTTGGCTGCTGCGTTGGGATCGAAGGCGGTCATGTCAGGTCACCAGGTGAGAACGAGTTTTCCGAAGGTGTCGTTGGAGGCGAGGCGCTGGAGCGCGGCCGGGAGCTCCAGCATCGGCAACGTGGCGTCGATGATGGGCCTCAGTTGGCCGCTCACGAAGGCTGGTACGAGGCGCTGCTCGAAGGCGCGGGCCACGACGATCTTCTCTTCGAGGGGGCGCGAGCGCAGCGCGGTGCCGATGATGTTCAGCCGCTTGCCCAGCACGCTGCGCAGGGGGATCTCGGCCTTCCCGCCGGCGACCAGGCCGACGAGCATCACCGTGCCGCGGGGGGCCATGGCGTCGATGGTCTCGGTGAACCAGTCCCCGCCCACGAGGTCGAGCGCGACGTCGCAGCCCTGGCCCTCGGTGTGCTGCTTTACCTTCGCGGCGAACTTGCCGTCCTTCACCAACACGGTGCGCGTCAGCCCCAGCGCCTCGGTGCGCGCCAGCTTCTCTGCGTTCCGCCCGGTGCCGATGGCCCGTGCCCCGAAGAGCGCGCAGAGCTGGATCGCCGCCGTGCCCACGCCACTGGTGACCGCGTGGATGAGCACCCGGTGGTTCACCGTCATGCCCGCCTGCAGCACCAGCGCGTCGAAGGCCGTGGAGAACGCCTCGGGGAGCGCCGCGGCCTCCGCGAAGGACAGGTGCGCGGGGATGGCGATGGCCTCGCGCTCGTGGGTCACCAGGACTTCGGCCCAGGCGCCGCCGCCGACCAACCCCATCACCCGATCGCCGAGCTTCCACCGCGTCACGCGCGCGCCGACCTCGGTCACCTCGCCCGCGTACTCGAGCCCGGGGATCTCCGCGGAAACGCCGGCGGGGGCAGGGTAGAGCCCCAGGGTCTGCATCAGGTCGGCGCGGTTCAGGGCCGTGGCCTTCACGTGGACCTTGATCTCGTCGGGACCTGGCGCGGGGGTCGCGACCTCGGCGAACCGCACCCCCAGGGGACCTTCGGCGTTGACGCTGATCGCAGCCTTCATGGGGCCCGCGCCTAGCACAGCTCAGAGGCGCTGCAGATCGACCGAGATCCGTTCGTCGAAGGACCACTTCGGTCCCGGGCCGCGATCTCGATGCCCGGCCACCGCTTCATCGGCGATCCGGTGTGCTCGACCGTCTCCAGGGTGATGTCCACCACCTGGTAGCGGCGCGCGCCGAGGTCCACGTCTTCCTTGACCTGCTCCTCCCCGCCGCCGTTGGTGTAGGTCGCGCGCTGCGATTCGGGTTGGAGCGTCAGCGTGGTGCCCTCGAGCTCCCAGGTGCCGCGCTCGTCGGCGCGACTCTGGCTGGGCTGGCCGTACATGACCGTCCTGTGCATCCACGCGAGCTGGTAGCTGCCGTCGCCCTGGAAGGTGAACTCGTACAGGCCGCCGCTCGAGTTGTTCTGCACCATCGCCATGTTCCCGCTGCGCCCCTGCACGACGTCCACGGAACTGCCGTACTGGTAGAGCCAGCGCCCTCCGGGGAGCGGCTGGGTGACCGTCGCTGAACGGGCGATCTCCCCGGCGGCGATCCACCTCGAGTCTCCCGTGCTGGGCTCGACGGTGGCGGTCGTGGCCTGAGGGTCGTCTTCCGCGAACATTCCCAGGCCCAGGAGCACCATCGAGCCACCGCAGCACATGGCCGTCATGCCGCCCCCCACGAGCAGCACCCAGAAGAGCGTGCTCCGCCCCTTCACCGTTGGCTGGTTCACGCGCGGACAAGACCTCAAACCGGCCCCGCGCTACAAGCGGCGCATGAACTTCGCCGAACGCCGCAAGCGCTTCCTCGCTGCTCTCGACGGCCCGGTGTTGCTGATGGCCGGCGGGCTCCTCTCGCGCAACTACCCGGCCAACACCTTCCCGTACCGCGCCGACAGCACCTTCCTCTACTTCTTCGAGCGCCCCGAGCCCGGCAGCGCCGCCTTCTTCGATCCCGCCGCGGGCCAGGTGACCCTGTTCCTCCCCGAGCGCACGGTGGCCGACGCCCTGTGGCACGGATCGATGGAGCCCTTCGACGCGGTGAAGGCCCGCCAGCAGGTCGACGCGGTGCTCGCGGTGGAACAGCTCGAGGCGCACGTCGCCACGCTGAGCCGGGGCCGCAAGGTCCGCTCGCTCGCGGTGGCCGATTGGAAGGCGACCTCCCGGGCGAAGGCGATCACCGGTGAAGAGCTCGACTTCGACGACGCCACGAAGGTGGGGCAGGGCGCGCTGCTCGACGTGGTGGCGAAGCTGCGCCTCCACAAGGCCGAAGACGAGCTGGCCGAGCTGCGGCGCCTGGTGCCGGTCACCCGGGAAGCCCACGTGCTGGCCATGACCCACTCGAAGCCCGGTGTCAGCGAGCAGTTCCTCGCCGGCCTGGTCGAAGGCGCCTTCGCGCGCGGCGGGTGCACGGCGGCCTACGGCACCATCCTCTCGGTGCGCGGCGAGGTGCTCCACAACCACGATCACCGCAACACCCTGCAGCAGGGCGACGTGGTGCTGCTCGACGCCGGCGCCGAGAGCCTCGACACCGGCTACTGCAACGACGTCACCCGCGACTGGCCGGTGGGCGGCGCGTTCAGTCCGGAGGGCCGCGATCTCTACGATCTCGTGCTCCAGAGCGAGGTCGACGCCATCGCCGCGGTGAAGCCCGGGGTGCGCTACCGCGACCTGCACCTGCGCGCCTGCCGGGTGCTCGCCGAGGGCCTGGTGCGCATGGGACTGCTGGTAGGCGACCCCGACGGCCTGGTGCAATCGGGTGCGCACGCGGTGTTTTTCCCCCACGGCCTGGGTCACCAGCTGGGCCTCGACGTGCACGATCTCGAGGCCTTCGGCGATCGCATCCACTACCCCGGCGGGCGCACCCGCAGCACCCAGTTCGGCACCCAGTACCTGCGCATGGATCTCGATCTCGTGCCGGGCATGGTCTTCACCATCGAGCCGGGCCTGTACTTCGTGCCGGCGATCCTCCGGAACCCGGAGTTCCGCGAGCGCTTCAAGACCCAGGTGAAGTGGGACAGGGCCGAGCAGTTCCTCGCCATGAACGGCGGGCGTGGCTTCGGCGGCATTCGCATCGAAGACGACGTGGTGTGCACGGCCACCGGCGTCGAGGTGCTGACCGCGTCGATCCCCAAAGCCCGGGCCGAGATCGAGTCGCTCGCCGGCAGCGCCTGAGCCCCACCGTTTGGGGTTGACGCAGCCCGTCAGAGCAGGGGCGGCCTCAATGCTTGAGGTGCCCCGGCTGAGCCGATAGAGCCTTTCGGCATGTCAGGCCAGGCGTGGTTCCAGAAGAAGCCGAAGATCTCCACTCCCGATCCCAAGGACGCGCACGGGCCCAGCAGCTCGCGCATGGAAGGCATCTGGGAGAAGTGCACCGAGTGCGGCGACATCATGCTGCGCGAGGAGCTCGAGAAGGCCCTCAACGTGTGCCCCAGCTGTGGCCACCACATGGCCCTGCACGCCCGCGCGCGCATCGCGGCCCTGTGTGACGCGGACTCCTTCGAGGAGTTCGACGCCGACCTCGAGTCCGTCGACCCGCTCGGGTTCTCCGACTCCAAGAAGTACAAGGACCGCATCAAGTCGACGATGAAGCTGCTGGGCGAGAAAGACGCCTTCATCGGCGGCGTGGGCACCATCGAAGACCGCCGCGTCAGCCTCGGCTGCTTCAACTTCGAATACATGGGCGGGTCCATGGGCAGCGTGGTGGGTGAGAAGGTCACCCGCGTCTTCGAGCGCGCCATCGAGCTCAAGTGCCCGGCGATCGTCTTCTCGGCCTCCGGCGGCGCCCGCATGCAGGAAGGCATCTTCTCGCTGATGCAGATGGCCAAGACCTGCGCGGCGATCAACGCCTTCCGCGAGATCCGCCAGCCGTACATCTCGGTGCTCCTGCACCCGACGACCGGCGGCGTCGCGGCCTCGTTCTCGTGGCTGGGCGACGTGATCCTCGCCGAGCCCCGCGCCCTCATCGGCTTCGCCGGCCCCCGCGTCATCGAGCAGACCATCCGCCAGAAGCTCCCCGAGGGCTTCCAGCGCAGCGAGTTCCTGCTCGATCACGGCATGATCGACGCCATCGTCGCGCGCAAGGACCTGCGGGCGAGGATCGTGCAGACGCTCGGGTTGCTCGCGTCGTGACGCCGCAGGAGGGCCTCGCACACTTCGCGAACCTCTCGCCGTCGAGCATCAAGATGGGGCTCGATCGGGTGCGCGTCGCGCTCGATCGCCTCGGTCACCCGGAGCGGCGGTTCCCGGCGCTCCACGTCGCCGGCACCAACGGCAAGGGCTCGACCTGCGCGCTCGCGGCCTCCTGCCTGGCCCGGCGCTACAAGACGGGCCTCTACACCTCGCCGCACCTCATCCGCCCCAACGAGCGGATCCAGGTCGACGGCGTGGAGATCGACGACGACACCTTCGGCCGGCGCATCGCCGAGGTGGTCGAGGTGCTCGGGGCCGATCACCAGCTGACCTACTTCGAGTTCGGCACCATCGTCGCCTTCTGGCACTTCGCGAAGGAACACGTGGAGTTCGCGGTGATCGAGACCGGCCTCGGCGGGCGCCTCGACGCCACCACCGCGTGCGTGCCGAAGGTCACCTGCATCACCCCCATCGACTTCGATCACATGGAGTACCTGGGCCACACGCTCGGGGCCATCGCCACCGAGAAGGCCGGCATCCTCAAGCCCGGGGTCCCCGTCGTCCTCGCGGCCCAGCCCGAAGAGGCCCAGCGCGCCATCGCCCTCGCGCGGGGGGAGGGACAGACCCTCGAGGAAGGCCGCGACTTCTGGCTCGACGCCGACGGCCGTACCTTCCGAACGCACCACCGCACCCTCACCAACCTCGAACTGCCCCTCAAGGGCCCGCACCAGCGCCAGAACCTCGCCGTCGCGCTCGCCTGCCTCGAGGCCCTCGCCCCCGACTTCCCGCTGACCGACGATCAGCTCCGCGAGGGCGTGCGCACCACCCGCTGGCCGGGACGCCTCGAGGAGTTCCCCGGAGCCCCCCTGGTGGTCCTCGACGGGGCCCACAACCCCGCGGGCGTGCAGGTCCTCCTCCGCGCGCTGGACACCGAATACGCCGGGCGGCCCATTCACCTCGTCTTCGGCGTCTTCGCGGACAAGGACTCCGAGCCCATGATGCGGGCGCTCTTCCCCCGGGTGGACGCGATCTACGCGACGCCGGTGGGCACCCCCCGGACCCGCGACCCAAAGAGCTACGAAGCACTGGCGAAGCGCCTCAACTCAAGGGTCTTCGTGTACCCCGACGCCCACGCCGCGCTCGAGGCGGCCCGGGCCCAGGCCCCCGCGAACGGGGTGGTGATCGTCGCCGGGTCCCTGTTCCTCGTGGGCCAACTGCGACGCGAACTCATCGCCGCGACGCGTTGACAGGAGATCTCGGGCGGTTACCTTGGCGCCGCCATGAGCGACCCGCAGCAGACTTCCGACGCGCAGCAGTCTCCCGGTTCGATGCCGGAGTCGATGAACCCCGAGTTCCTTCGCCTCACCGAAGAGCTCGAGAAGGCGCGTCACCGGGTCAATGAGCTGGCCCACGCGGTCCAGGCCGGCGAGCGCGATCGCGAAGAGTTCAAGCAGCGCCAGAACCGCGAGCGCGAGCGCATGATCGACGTGGAGAAGGCCAACGTGGCGTGCACGCTGCTGGAGGCCGTCGACCAGCTCGACCTGTGCCTCCACGCCGCCGACCAGTCCCCGCTGGCCCGCGGAGTGCGGCTGATCCGCGAGAGCATCCTCAAGCAGGCCGAGAGCACCGGCATCGAGCGCGTCGAGCTCGCCGGGCGCTTCTTCGACCCCAACCTCGCCGAAGCCAGCGACATGGAGATCACCCCGGTCGAGGCGGACGACGGGAAGATCCTCTCGGTGCTCAAGGCCGCCTACCAGCTCAAGGGCCGCGTCATTCGCCCCGGCGTGGTGAAGGTGGCGAAGTACGTGAAGCCCGCCAACGCCTGATGGCCGGAGCGCGCGCGTGGTTCGTGTGTACGATGCCCGCGTGCGTCTGCTCCTGTCCCTCACGCTGCTGATCTCGACCTCCGGCGCCGCCCAGACCCTCGAAGAGTGGGTGCACGGCAAGGTCGCGGCGCAGCGCGGGCAGGGGAAGGTGGCGCCGCTGCCCACCGTCGGTCCCGGGGGCCAGGTCTGGAAGGGGCGCGCCGCGAACGCGCCCTCCATCATTCCCCAGTTCCAGGCGCCGACCTCGCTGGCCCCGCTGGTGCGCGTGGTGCGCCCCGGCGTGGTCTACATCAGCACCCGCAACGAAGGCTCGGGGAAGGCGCTGGGTTCGGGCTTCCTCATCAACCCCGGTGGCCTCGTGGTCACCAACAACCACGTGGTGGTGAAGGCCCGGAGCATCCTCGTGCGGCTCGACGACGGGCGCGAGTTCGAGGGCACCGTGGTGGGCCACGACCCCAACACCGATCTCGCGCTGCTGCGGCTGACCGACGCCAAGGACCTGCCCACGGTGACCCTGGGCGACTCCGACGCGCTCGAGGTGGGTGACTGGGTGGTGGCCATCGGCAACCCCTTCGGCTTCGACACCTCGGTCACGCACGGCATCATCAGCGCGCGTGAGCGGGTGATCGGCATCGGGCCCTTCGACGACTTCCTTCAGACCAACGCGCTCATCAATCCCGGCAACTCGGGCGGCCCGCTGTTCGACATGCACGGCGACGTGGTGGGGGTGACCACCGCGGTCCGAGGGCAGGGCATCGGGTTCGCGCTGCCCATCAACCTGGTCAAGGAGTTGATCCCCAACCTCCTCGAGAACGGGCGGCCGGAGCTCGGCTGGCTGGGCATCACGGTGCAGCCCATCGGGGACCGCGCCACCAGCAAGCCGGTGGTGGTGGACGTCTTCCCGGGCAGCCCCGCGGACAAGGCGGGGCTCAAGCCCGGCGATCGCGTGGTGTCCGTGGGGGGTAAGCCGGTGCAGCACTATCAGCAGGTGCTGCGGCGCGTAGCGCTGCTCCAGTCCGGAGCCAAGGTGAAGATCGACGTGGTGCGCGGAGGGCGCAACTTCGAGTTCACCCCCACGCTCGCCGAGCGGCCCTCGGTGGGCGCCCTGCGGGCGATGAACTCCGGCGGCAGCGTGGAAGCCCTGGGTCTCACGCTGCGCGCGCTGGACCCCAACGCCGCGGCCTCGCTGGGCGTCGAGCCGGGCCTGCGTGTCGAGGTCCTTGTCCCGGGCGGGCCAGCAGAGCTCGGCGGCCTCGTCACCGGTGACGTGGTCGTCGAGGTCAACCGTGAGCCGGTGGAGTCGCTCAAGGACTTCGACGCCGCCGTCGGCGACGCCGAGCAACGCGAGCCGGTGCTGGTGAGGGTCCGCCGGGGCGCGAGCCTGCGCTACTTGACCATCAAGCCGCAGCCCTGATCACTTCGACGTCCACAGCCCGACCTGGTCCCCGGTGCGACCGACCGAGACCAGCACCGCGTCGAACTTCGCCTTCACGCCCTTCATCGTGCCGCCGCCCTTCTTGGGCAACGACCACACGTCCTGCGGGGTGAAGACGATCTGCAGCCGCAGCGCCTGGGACGAGACCTGGCGCGCCATCATCGCGGGGTTCCACCCGTCGGGGAGCTGCCCGTCGATGCGGATGAACGACATCACCGGGTTGCCGTCGGCGTCGGTGCGCGTCGGCGCCCCGTGGGTGATCGCCATGCCCGAGGCCGCGAAGAAGGGCGTGAGGTTCAGCACGAACAGGCCGTCCTTCATCTTCACCTCGCCCATGGACAGCACGCCCGCCGTCTCCTCGGTGATGATCATGTAGAACTTCTTGCCCGTCGCCGCCTTGCGGAAGAGCGCGGCGTTCTTCTCGCACTCGCCGCCGCCCAGCAGCTTCGAGGCGCAGTCGCCCACGTACTTCTCGACGAACGCGCTCACCGCGCCCAACGCCTCGGCCTGGTCGCGCAGCTTCGCGAACCGTTGATCCACGTCCGCCATCGCGAGGGTCGGGAGGAGCAGGGTGATCAGCATCATTGATTTCATGGGGTTCCTTCGGAAGGCATGTCGCATTGGGTAGAGAAGTTGCCTACATGTGCCCACTCTGTAGGCTTCGTGACGTTCCCGCACACGACAGGAGCATCACGTTGAACGACCGTCGCCAGAATCTCCGCTTTGACAAGGTTTTTACCGTCTACCTCAGCACCGCAGACGGCATGACGAGAGGCATCGCGCGAAACATCAGTACGTCGGGACTTTTTGTGGAGACCAGGGACTCGCTGCCCCTGGGTGGCCGCATCAAGGTGACCTTCACCTCGGATGACGGCACGGAGATGACGGCGCTGTGCGAGGTCCGGTACCAGGTGGCGCTCAATTACGGTGACGGCGAGGAACTGACGGGCACCCGGGGCGCGGGCCTGCGGATCATCGCCTACGAGACGCGCGAGGACCAACCTCTTCTGCTCGTCGATCGCGAGCGCGTACTGCATTGAGGATCCGCTTTGGGGCACCCCCCGGCTGGGCGTAAGTCTCGCCCGCCGTTCCACGTTTACGAGGGGTTCCCCACATGAAGAGACTGTCGCTGACCGCTGCCGTCATCACGTCGCTGTCTGTTCCCGCGTTCGCGCAGGCGCCCGCTCCGGCTCCTGCCCCCGCGCCGAAGGCTGCGCCCGCTCCCGCTCCGGGACCGAAGGCTGCTCCCGCGCCGGCCGCTGCGGCCCCCGCGCCGGCTCCCGCTGCCGCCGGCATGGACATGTCGAAGATGGGCCCCTCCGCCCGCAAGCCCTCGAACGAGGCGGCGACGAAGAAGGAGATCGAGGCCTGGTGGAAGCAGGACGAGATCCTCGCCGCGGCGAAGAACTGGGACGCCATGGCCGCGCGCGTCGACTTCCCCGTGTTCATGCTCACCGACTCGGTGGCCGGGGTGCCCTCGGGCGAGTTCAACACCCGCGAGCAGTACGTCGCGATGATGAAGCCGATGTGGGAGTCGATGCCGGCCGGGACCAAGAGCGTCCACAAGCTGACCATCACCGTGCTCTCTGACGCGCTGGCCAACGTGGTCGACGACTTCTCGGTCACCACCGGCAAGCAGACGATGAAGGGCCGCAACGCGAGCCTCCTGGCGAAGGTCGCCGGCCAGTGGAAGTTCAAGGGCATGGTCGAGGCCGGGTGGGGTGGCATGAACGCCCCGGCAACCGCCGCCCCGGCTCCCGCTCCAATGGCTCCGGCGCCTGCCGCCGGTGGCAAGCTCCCGCCTCCGCCGCCTCCCGCGGCTGCCGCGCCGGCTCCGGCTCCGGCCGCGAAGGCCCCGGGCGCGCCGCCCCCGCCCCCTCCCGCGCCGAAGAAGTAGGCGCCGCCAAGGCCTGAAAACACCGCGGCCCGCCATCTCGTTCGAGGTGGCGGGCCGTGTTGCTGCCTTCAGGGGGCGACGCGCTTACTGCGAGAAGCCTTCGAGCATGTAGTGCGCCTCGATGCGCTTGAGGGCGAGCACCATCGCCGCGCAGCGCGTGTCGACGGTCTTGCCGATGGTGTACGCGCGGCTGTCGTGCATGTCCGTGCGGCGCGGGGTGTTGCGCGCGATGTCGCGGATGATGCGGTAGTTCTTCTTGAGCGCGAACTCGAGCTTGGCGTCGACGTCCTTCTCCGTCCACGTCTCCATGCGCTTGTTCTGGATCCACTCGTAGTACGAGACCGTCACGCCGCCGGCGTTGCAGATGATGTCGGGGATGATGTCGATCTTCCGGCGCTCGAGCACGCGGTCGGCGTCGGGCGTCGTCGGGCCGTTGGCGCCCTCGGCGATGAGCTTGACCTTCATCTTCTCCGCGATCTCGCCGGTGATCTCGCCACCGAGCGCCGCGGGCACCGCGATGTCCGCCGGCACTTCCCAGAAGTCGGCCTTGGAGATCGCCTGCGCCCCGGGGAACCCGAGCACCGAGCGCTTGAGGTTCTTGGGGTTCTCGTTGGTGTATTTCATGAGCTCGCCGGCATCGATGCCGTTCATGTTCATGATCGTGCCGTCGGCGTCGTTCACCGCGACGAGCTTCGCCCCCATGTTCTGGAGGATCAGCGCGCCCCACGAGCCCACGTTCCCGAAGCCCTGGACGATGAAGGTCTTGCCCTTGAGCGTCTCGTTCTTCTCCTGGAAGTAGTCCTCGATGGTGTACGCGACGCCCTGGCCGGTGGCCTTGGTGCGACCCTCGGAGCCGCCGATGCGCACGTCCTTGCCGGTGATCACCCCGCGCTGGTTGTGACGCTCGCGCTCACCGTCGGAGAACTGGCGCAGGAAGAGCGCCATGATCTCGGAGTTGGTGCCCACGTCCGGCGCCGGGATGTCGATGTTCGGGCCGACGAGCTGCTTCAACTTGTACATGAAGCGCAGCGAGATGGCCTGGAGCTCCTCCTTGCCGTACTGCCGCGGGTCGAGCTGGATGCCGCCCTTGCCGCCGCCAAACGGCACGTCGGCGATGGCCGTCTTCCACGTCATCTCCGCGGCCAGCGCCTTGAACAGGTCGAGCGAGACCTCGCGGTGGTAGCGGATGCCGCCCTTGTAGGGGCCGCGCGCCTGGTTGTGCTGCACGCGGTAGCCCTTGAAGCGCTGAATGTCGCCGGGCACCAGCTTGTAGACCTGGCCGTCTTCCATGCGCAGGTGGCCGCCGCGGATGTGCACGTCGGAGCCGAGCAGCGCCTTGCCGTTCAAGATGATCTTGCCGTCGAAGAGGCGCTCGAGGCCGTGGGCGTCGCGCACCTTGGTGACGTCGAGGTCCGCGAAGGCCTTCGCTTCCTCGGCAGAGACCGGCACGAGGCGGTCCTTGAGCTTGGTGGTGACGTAGAAGATGTGCTCGTAGTCGGGCTCTTCGAGCTCCAACCGCACACGGCTATCGAGGTTCATCGCGTCAGCCGCGCGATGAAAGATCTCCATCGCTTCGGTGTAAACAGTCTTGCGCGGCTGCGGCGCCGGAGCGCGCATGAAAGTCTCTTCGGCCATGACAGATTCCTTTGATGACTTCGCGACAGGAGGTCGCGAAGCGCGCGCGGACCATACGCAGCGACCTCTTTCGCGGAAGCGAAAAGCCACGCCACGGCGCGTCATAAACCTGAATGTTTTTGGGTGGTTGTGTGACGCAGCCGGTCAAGGCGCCGGAAACGAAGAAGCCCTGGATCCCACGGGGGGATCCAGGGCTTCTGTTCCACCTGAGCCGACCGCCGGAATTGAACCGGCGACCTACTGATTACGAATCAGTTGCTCTGCCAACTGAGCTAGGTCGGCGAAACGCGGGGCCGAACTACCAACACCGCAACGAGACGTCAAAGGGGAAAGCACCCTGACACGCTTCACCGCGCCCGATTGAAGAACACCCGGGTCTTCGTGCTGTCCGGTCCGGTGGCGACGGTGACGGCAAAGTCGAGGTCCTGGTCTCCGTCCACGTCGCCGATGGCCACCGACTGCCGCACCCCCGTTCCCGCCGCGACGCGGGTCTCCTGGAACACGAAGCCGGTGCGGTTGCGGCGCACCACCAGGTCGTCGCCCGAGGCCCAGAAGAGGTCGGGGAGCTGATCGCCGTCGAGATCGAGCACCCGGAGCTCCGAGGCGCCGGTGGCCGTGAAGGTCGCGCGCGGGGCAAAGCCGGTCCCGGTGTTCTCGAAGAGCTCCACGCCGGCCGTGGTGAGGGCCGCGAGATCCTCGTCGCCATCGCCGTCGAGGTCCGCGCCCACCAGTCCGGTGACCGCCGAGGGGAGCGCCAGCACGCCGCCGTCGGGCCCGTGGAGTGAGGGCACCCCGTCGGCCCACATCACGCCCGCGGTGCCCAGCCCGACGGCCGTGGCGCCCGGTGTCGGTACGCGCACCGCGCCGCCAGGGCCCACCACGGAATAGCCGCCGCACCCGGTGACCACGATCGTGCCCCGGGCCGTGCCGTTGCTGGGCAGGAAGCGGCCGCCTGCGCAGCCCGCGTCGAGGGTCTGGAGCGCGTAGTTCGAGCCCTGGAACACGAGGAGATCGAAGGTGCCGTCGGCGTTGATGGTGGCGACGTCGACGTTGCCGTCGGCGTTGGCGTCGATGAGCTCGGCGCGAACCGGGGCGCGCAGGAACGAGAGCTTGCGGCTGGCCACCGGGTCGAAGCCCAGGGTGAGGCTGAAAGGCACCAACTCCACCCGGGTGAAGGAGGGCACGGCCATCACCAGGTCCCCCGGGCCCTTCGGCGCGAGGTCACCCACCACCGCCGGGCCGCCCTTGGTCATGTCCGTCTCCGGACCGGGCTCGAAGGCCGTGGCCGCGCAGTGGCGGGTGTCGACGGCGCAAGTGTCGTCACAGCGGTTGGCGCCCCAGGTGGTGCAGGGCAGGACGCCCAGCGCGCCGTCGCAGGCCTCGCCGAGATCGAGCACCCCGTTCCCGCAGCGCTTCACGCACAGCGTGGTCTCGTAGTGGCAGCTGGCGTTGCACACGAGGCGCCCGCTGTCGAAGCCCAGGGCCTGGCAGGAGCCGGTGCCCACGGCCGACCCGTCGCAGTCTTCGCCGTCCTGCAGCAGCCCGTCGCCACAGGTGAGCGGCGCGGGCGGGGGCAGGGTGTCGACGGTGCGGGTCGGCGACCCTCGACAAGTGGTCAGGGCGAAGGCAGTGAGGAGGAGCAGGGCGTGCCGCACGGAGGCCACTGTACCGTGCTAACAGGAGCGATCATGACGTCGACGGCTCCCCAGTGCCCCAGCTGCAGGAAAGAGGTGCTCCTGCCCGGCGAAAACAGCTGCTTCCCCTTCTGCAGCCAGCGGTGCCGCACCATCGATCTCGGCAAGTGGTTGGGCGGCGAGTACCGCATCGCCGCGCAGTCGGTGGATGAAGACGAAGACGGCGACTCGCCGCCTCCGGTGCGACCGACCGACGCATGAGCCTCTACGTCACCGGCGGCGTCGCGATGGCCTACGCCGCTGGCGTGGTCACGGTTCACCGGGTGACGGTGGCGCGGCGCCGGGCGCTGGCCCAGGGCTTCCCCACGCTGCGCTGGCTCGACTGGGACTCGTTGCTGCAGGGCGTCTTGCCCGCGGCCGAGGAACTCGACCGGCCGGGGGCCCCGGTGCCCGAGGGCGGGCCGTCCCCGCGGGTGCTGCGACGCGCGCCGAGCCGCGAGGTGAAGCTGCTCGAGGCCCTGGTCTCGGGCACCTCGGTCCAGGCCGAGGCCTTCGGGGAAGCATCGTTCAGCGGCGGCGAGGCCCGGTGGCTGAGCCTGCTCTCCTCCGTCCGGGACGAGCCGCGCCGGGTGCTCGAGGCCCTCGAGGCCACGCCCCCCAACACCGTGGCCGAGGCCTACCTGCGCGAGTGGCTGACGCTGGAGCACGAGGTGAGCCCGCTCAACCTCGAGCTGATGACCTTCTCGGCCAAGCTGCGCATCAACCGCGCGCTGCGGCGGTTCGGCGAACACGCGTCGCTCTATTTCATCCGCGCCCGGGCCAGCTCGCTGCTCGGTTTCACCAAGGGCGTGGTCGATGACCTTGCGCGGGCGGTGTACTTTTCCAGACAGGCACCTTTTTACCTCCAGGCCGTGATGGAGATGCCGTTCATCGAGGAGGCCCGGCCGGCGTTGGCCCGGGCGTGCCGTGATGCGATGGGCGCCGATGATGCTGGCATCTGACGACCGATTTACCTGAGAATCCCGCCCCCGATGGTCGAGACGTTGCTGCTCTGGTTCAACCGATTCACCGATGACCCGGCCAAGGTGCGCGCGCGCCTCGCCGGTCGCCCCGTGCTCGTCTACGAGCCGCCCACCGACGACACCGTCGATGAAGACGACGAGAACGACGACTACCAGCTGCGCACGCAGTCGGGGCTGTCGGTGCCTTCGATCGGCGGTGGCGACCCGATGGCCGTGGTGATCGAGAAGACCAAGGACAACGCGTTCCAGCGCCGCATCACCATCGGGCGCACGGGCAACAACGACATCGTGCTCGATGACTCGTCGGTGTCCCGCTTCCACGCGTGGATCGAGCAGCAGAACCAGGACTGGGTGATCGTCGACGCTGGGTCCCGCAACGGGTCGACCATCGGTGGCCGGAAAGTGGCGCCCCGGGCACCTGCGACATTGACGAACGGGCTGAACGTGCGAATCGGGGCGCTGCAGTTGACCTACTACACGGCGCAGGGCTTCCTCGACATGCTCCACCGCCGCGCCACCGACTGAGCTTTCACCTTGTCGGCACCACGGGGGTTCATTACGGTGAACCTCCTTCTTTTCCTCGGGAATCCTTTTGCTGACCACTGAAGCGCACGGCAAGACGGACGTTGGCCGCAAACGCCAGCACAACGAAGACGCGATGCTGGTGGACCCTGGCCTGGGTCTCTACATCGTCGCTGACGGCATGGGCGGGCACGCGGCCGGCGAAGTGGCCAGCGCGCGCTCGGTGGAGGTGGTCAAGCAGCACCTCCTCACCAACCGCGCGATCCTCAAGGACCTGTCGCGAGACGCGACCCAGGCCAACCGCGCCGCCGCCGCCAGCCTGGTCGAAGTGGCCGTGCAGCGCGCCTGCGCCGACATCTACAAGACGGCCACCACCGACGCCTCCAAGCGCGGCATGGGCACCACCTTCGTCTGCCTCGCCATCGGCGGCAGCAAGGGCGTCATCGGGCACGTGGGCGACAGCCGCGTGTACCTGGTGCGCAACGGCCAGTGTCACCGGCTCACCGAGGATCACACGCTGATCTCGGCGCAGCTCAAGGCCGGCACCATCACCAAGGAACAGGCCGCCACCAGCCAGTACCGCAACGTGATCACCCGCGCGGTCGGCATCCAGGAATCGGTGCAGGTCGACACGCTGATCGTCGATGCGGTACCCGGCGACGTGTTCATGCTCTGCTCCGACGGCCTGCACGGGTACATGAACGACGACGAGGTCGCTGCGCTGGTCGCGTCGGCCCCGCTGGCCGAGCTCCCCGAGCGCTTCGTGGCCCTGGCCAACGAGCGCGGCGGCAAGGACAACATCACCACCGTGGTGGTCGGCTGTTCAGGCGACCCGGCCACGGCGACCGAAGAAGTCGCCGAAGCCCAGAGCCGCATGGAGGCGCTCAAGAAGATCCCCCTCTTCCGGCACCTCACCTACAAGGAACAGACGGCGGTGCTCTCCACGGCCAGCACGCGCACCTTCCCCGCGGGCCGGGAGATCGTCACCGAAGGCCAACCGGGCGAAGAGTTGTTCGTGGTCATTCGGGGCCGCGTGTCGGTGGAGAAGAACGGAGTGGAAATCGCCGAGCTCCGGGCCGGCGGTCACTTCGGCGAGATGGGCCTCATCGACAACGCGCCGCGCTCGGCGACGGTGCGCGCCATCGAGCCCACCCGCACCATGGTGATCAGCCGCGGCGATCTCATGGGCCTGATGAAGCGCGAGTCGATCCTCGCGGTGAAGCTGCTGTGGAGCTTCGTGCAGGTGCTCTCGGATCGCCTGCGCGAGACGAACACCGAGCTCTCGGAGGCCCGCCAGGAGTTGGCGGCCGCCCAGGCCATTCAGCCGTTCGCCGAAGACTGAGCCCGCAAACCGGGGGAGTGGTGATGCGCCTGACGCGCTGGATGGTGCTGCTCTCGCTCGTGCCCTTGCTGGCGCGAGCTGACCCCTACTCGTTGTACGGCTTCGGGCCGCGGGCCGCGGCGATGGGCGGCGCGATGACCGCCGAGGCCAACGACTACAGCGCGGTGTTCTACAACCCGGCGCTGCTCGTCGACCGCACCGACGTGAACTTCGGCGCGAGCTTCCAGTTTCACCGCATGGTCTCGAACGTCCAGGCGAAGGATCTCGCCAAGGACCTCGACTGCGCCAACTGCAACATGCCCGACACCGTGGGCACGTCGCTGGGCCTGGTGTTCCCCTTGGGCGGCAAGGTGAAGAACCACCTCGCCTTCGGCCTGGGGGTCTACGTGCCGACGGCGGTGCTGTTGCGGCTCAACTCGCCGCCGGCCACCACCCCGTACTGGTACCGCTACAACGGCAACCCCGAGCGCCTGCAGTTGCACATCGCCGCGGGCATCAAGATCGTCGAGTGGCTGAAGATCGGCCTGGGCGTCCAGGTGCTGGCCGACCTCATCGGCACCTCGGCCAACGTGGGCGTCGATCTCTTCAGCAAGGAGATCAAGAGCGGCGACATCAACGCCTACCTCGGCACCCGCGTGGCCCCGGTGTTCTCGGTGCACCTCGTGCCCATCAAGCGGCTGCGCCTCGGGGTGACCTTCAAGTACGAGATGAAGCTCAACTACAAGATCCCCGCGACCGTGGACATCGCGGGCATCGGCACCCTGGGCTTCGTGATCAGCGGCACCGCGCACTTCACGCCGCACACCCTGAACTTCGGCGCCGCCTTCGACGTGACCGACAACTTCACGCTGACGGCCGAGGGCGAGTGGCAGAACTGGAGCGCCGCGCCGTCCCCCTACGCCGGGATCATCATCGATCTCTCGGGCCCCACGCTCGAGGCGCTGGGCCTGGGCAAGGCCCTCGACGTGAGCTCGCCCGATCGCAAGACCGGGTTCCTCGACACGCTCGGGGTGCGCGCCGGGGCCGAGTACCGCGTCACGGAGCGCTTCACCGCCCGCCTGGGCGCCTTCCTGCGGCCCACGCCGGTGCCCAAGCAGGACACCCAGGGCACCAACCTGATGGACAACACCACCGTGGGGATCACCGGGGGCATCGGGTTCAACTTCCCCGACCCGCTGGAGATCTTCGCGCACCCCATCCAGATCGATCTCGCCGGCCAGGCCCAGATGGTGCTCGCGCGCGAGGCTAAGAAGACGTCGCCCGACACGCAGTCTGCCTACACCTACTCGGCGAACGTGTACGGCGTGACCGGCGCCATCCGTTACGACTTCTGATCCCCGAAACGGGGGAACAGCGGCGGGCGCTCGACTGTCTCACGCGTTAGCCTGAACACGCTCATGCGCCGCTGGTGGTGGTTCCTTCTCGCAGGTGTCGTCGCCCTGGGCGTCGCCGCCTTCATGTCCTGGCCTCGCGCGGTGGACCCGGTAGTGGAGACGCCGCCCGAGCCGTCGCCGGAGTTCAAGTCCGTCGACGTGCGCGCCACGGGGAGCCAACAGGGCCTCACCCTGACCGGCGTCGTCAAGGACCCCGGGGGCCAGCCCATCGCCAACGCCGAGGTGTTCCTGTCCGCCTCGAGCCAGCCGAGCCTCACCGGCTTGCGCTGCGGGGTGTGCGCCGAGTGGCTGCTCTCGTGTCACGCGCACGAGACCGCGCGCTCGGTGGCCACGCTGCTCGAGTCGAAGAAGGGCGAGCTGACGGCGGCGTTGAGCACCCGCAGCGACGCGCAGGGCAAGTTCCGCTTCGAGCAACTGGCGGGCACCAGCTTCACCGTGTGGGGCCGGGGCGTGGGCTTCGGCGACGGCATCAAGGAGCGCGCGGCGCCCGGAGATCCCGTCGAGCTCTTCCTCCCGCTGCCCCGCGAGCTGAGCGGCCGGCTGCGCGACGAGGCCGGGCAGCCCGTGGCGGGCCCGGTGCGCCTGACCTCGCGTCGCCTCGCGCGGGTGGTGGAGACCACGGCCGACGCCGAGGGCCGCTTCTCGTTCGCGGCGCTCGGGGAGGGACCTTTCGCGGTCAGCGCCACGGCCCCCGGCAAGTTGCCCGCGCTCGAGCGGGAAGCTGAGGCTGGCGCCGCGCCGATCACCCTGACGCTGCCTTCACCCCGCAGGCTCGAGGTGCGGGTGGTGGCCAACGGCAAGCCCATCGACGCGGTGCTCTCGCTGCAGGGCGATCACCTCACCCGGCAGCTCGAGGCGAAGGGCGGCTTCCGCAACGTCGACGAGCTGTACCCCGGCGACCTGATGATCTCGGCCGTCGCCGGCGAGCTGTCGTCGGCCCCGCAACGCGTGACGCTCTCGGGCGCGGTCACCCAGGTCACGCTGAGCCTGGAGCGCGGCGGGACCATCGTGACCACGGTGCTCGACGAGGCCGGCCAGCCGGTGGTCAACCCCACGCTGGAGTTGCTGACGCGGGCCCACGAGCGGGTCTCCAGGCGGAAGGTGCAGACCGGCGAGCTGACGGTGTTCGGGCCGCTGGGCGTGGGCGAGTACCAGCTCCGGGCGACGGCCGACGGGTACCAGTCGGTGGTGGTGCCGGTGAACGTGAAGGTCGGCGAGACCCCCATCGAGCTGACCATGTCGAAGGGCACGGTCATCTCGGGCCGGGTGATCGACGAGTACGGCCGCGCCGCGCCGGGCGTCTCGGTGCTGGTCACGCCCACCGGTGATTCGATCATCGCCGACGGGGAAGGGCGCTTCGTGGCGCCGGTGCCTTCGCCGGGCCTCTACGAGCTGCACGCGCACCACTCGGACTGGGGCGGCGGCGACGTGAAGGTGCAGGCCCCGAAGGAAGGCGTGGAGCTGCAGCTCGAGCCGCGCGCCGGGGCGGAGATCACCGTGAGCGCCGAGGGCCGCCGGGTCGAAGGCGCGTCGGTCACGCTCTTCCATTCACAGGGCAACTTCCGCAGCGATCGCACCTCGGGCGCCGACGGCGTGGTGCTGATGCGCGGGCTCCCGGCGGACGCCTACACGCTGGTGGCGACGCACCCTGATTTCCTTGCCTCCGAGCGACAGACGTTGACCCTGCGCGACGGCGATCTGCAGCGCGTGTCGGCCGAGCTGAAGCCGGGCGCGAAGATCGTCGGGCAGGTGGTGGACACCCTCGGCGCTCCGG
>CAIVGN010000222.1 GCA_903905455.1 uncultured Archangium sp. | reverse complement strand
TGGGCTTCGACCCCACGCGCTTTCGCCTCGAGGCGCTCAACTGCAACGTCGACCTCGCGCACCTCGTGTCGGCGGCGACGGCCTGGAGCCCCGCGCGCGGCGTGCCGCTGACCCTGTGCTTCTACGGCCCGCCGGGCACCGGCAAGACCGAGCTCGCCCAGCACCTCGCCTGGCGCATGGGGCGGCGCACCCTCGTCAAGCGCACCTCGGACATCTTGAGCAAGTGGGTGGGGCAGACCGAGCAGCAGCTCGCCGCCGCGTTTCGCGAGGCCACGCTCGACGACGCGGTGCTGGTGTTCGACGAGGTCGACTCGCTGTTGCGCGACCGTCGCGGCGCCCAGCACTCGTGGGAGGCCACCCAGGTCAACGAGTTCCTCCAGCAGCTCGAGGCCTACCGGGGCGTCATCGTGTGCACCACCAACCTGTGGCGCGAGCTCGACCCCGCGGCCCTGCGCCGCTTCGCCTTCAAGGTGGAGTTCCGGCCCCTCGAGCCCGCCCAGGCCGTCACCGTGTTCCGCGCCCACTTCGAGGCCCTGGGCTCGGCGCCGTGGGACGAAGCCCGCGCGGCGTCGCTCGCGCTGCAGCTCGGGCGCCTCGCCTCGCTGGTCCCCGGCGACTTCGCGGCCGTGGCCCGGCGGGTGTCGCTGCACGGCGGGGTGGTGGACGACGAGGCCCTGCTCGCGGAGCTCGGTCTCGAGGTCGCCGCCCGGGGCCGCCCGGCGTCGGCGCTGGGCTTCCGCTGAACGGGGGCGTTGCGAGTCCTCTTCTGCCCCGCTGACGCACTGCCCCATGAGCACCGCGTTTGTCTGCGCGGCGGGCCCCTGCTATCGACCCGAAATGCTGTTGCCCCTGCGGTTGATGCCCCTCTCGTTGGTGCTGTCCTCGTCGCTCGTCTTCGCCCAGGTGCTCGCCGTCTCCGCGCCGCCGAAGCTCGACCTCCTCACCTCGCAGCAGTTCGACAAGGAACTGGCCCGGGTGCGCACCGAGTTTCCGGCGGCCTTCAGCGGGGTGCGCTCCGTCGTCGGTCGGGCCGATGCGCTGGACGCGAAGCGCCGCGGCCGCTTCTTCCCCATGACCACCGTGCTCCGCGACGTGGCCCGGGCCTCCCAGGGGCACTCGGGCGCCGCCCTCGCGTTCCTCGAGCCGGTGCTCCACCCCGAGCGCTTCTCCATGCCGGTGAAGGCCAGCGCGCTGACCGCGCTGCGCGCCGGGTTGATCGAAGCCTCGGGTGACCTGAAGGACCCGCTCGCCGCCCCCAGCTACCGGGCGCTGGTGCAGCAGGGCACGGCCTTCTACGACGTGCGCGCGGCCACCGAGGCCCTGGGCAAGCTGGGCCTCGATGAAGACGTGGCCTTCCTCGCGCGCCTCGCCACCACCCCGGGCGCGTCGCAAGACGCGGTGCTCGCGGGCCTCGGCACGTGTCGCCGCCTCGGCGCGGTGACCGCGCTGGCCGACGTCGCCGCCTCGCAGCCCCCGGCCGCCCGCGGCGCGCTGGTGGTCACCTCGCTGGGCCGCCTCGCCTCGTCCTGGGCGCTGGCCATTCCGAACGCCGCTCCCGCCTCGGAGCTCGAAGCGCTGCGCCGCACGGCCGCCCGCGGGGCCCTCGCCGTCTTCGTGGACACCACCGACAGCGCCCTGCGTGACTCGGCCTCCGACGCGCTGATGGGCATCGACGCCCCCGAGACCCCGGCCCTCATCGCCACGGCCCGCGCCGCGGCCAACGGCGAGGTGCAGGCGAGGCTCGAGGCCCTGCAACATCGCTTCGAACGCAACCCGGCGCGAGGTGCGCGATGAAGCGCCTGGCGTGGGTGATGGGCGCGGTGCTGGCCGTGGGCTGTGAGAAGCCCGCAACCGATTTCGGCGCCGCCCTGGGCAAGGTGACGGTGCTCCCGCTGGTGGTGCTGGTGGCCGACGCGAACCGCAACGGCACCATCGACTTCGACGACACCACCGAGACCACCCTCAAGACCGCCTGGGACGCCACCCACGGCGCCATCATGCTGGCCAACATCGACGACGACTCGCTGCGCTGCATGAGCACCGACGGCGCCGGCGCGCTGCTGGTCGACGACGAGCTCTCCAAGTGCAACGACGGCGCCGACCTGGTGATCAACGGCGAGCTCGACCTCCTCGACCTCGCGCCGCTGGGCGTGCAGGCGTGGGTCTCGGCCCCCGACGCCACCACCGGCAGCCTGCTGGTCGACCCCAGGGCCGCGGGCCACGTGAACCTCTTCATCAAGCGCAACGGCGCCTACGCCTGGTTCGACTGGCAGCACGACCGCCTCACCACCGAAGAAGTGCGGGCCGGCGCGACCTTGGCCATCGAGGCCACCGACATCGTGCGCGACACCGCCAGGTGGGACGGCTTCGTGACGGTCACCCTGAGCATCGCGGGCAAGAGCGACGAGGTGAAGCTGCGCGTGGCGCCGGTCATCACCCAGCACCACCTCGCCGACGAGAAGCAGGTCTTCGTCACCGCCTTCGCCACCGACCCCGACTCGCGCATCATGCGCACCTCGCTGCAGGACGCGCTCACCGTCACCGCCACGCCCCTGACCGACGTCGACGGCGACGCCACCTTCGACGGTTTCACGCCCTTCGCCGACCAGTGGACGCAGGACTTCTTCGAGGTGGCCTACATGTCGATGCCCACCAGGACGGGCAACCACGTCATCGACGTCTTCATCCGTTCGTCGAACGTCTACTACCCCGACTACCCGAACGACGCCCTGCGCGACGCGGGCAAGGTGGTGTTCGCCAAGTTCCGCGGGCGTGACGCGGCGGGCGTGGTGGCCTTCGACCTGGCGCATCACAACGCCGACAGCGACTCGCTCAACTCCTACGGCAACCTCGAGACCATTCCGCCCTTCTCGCTGGGCGGCGTGGATTACCCGTTGGGCCGGCAGATCCGCGGCAACACCACGCGCTTCGGCACCGACCCCGCGCTCGAGAAGCTGCTCGTCTCGCAGGGCATGCAGCCGTCGGTGTACGTAGACACCGAGTGGCTCCTCGTGGGCCACATCGACGAGACCGTCAGCTTCGTGAAGGCCCCCAGCCCGCGCGGCTGGGTGATGCTGGTCAACGACCCGGCGCTCGCCAAGCAGATGCTCGAGGCCCAGGTCACCGCCGGCAACGGCGCGGTGAAGATGTTCGTCGGCCAGAAGTGGGTCGATGACCAGGGCGTCGAGCGCGCCGCCGACGTGAGCATCTCCGACGTGCTGGCCAACGTCGACGTGATGGCCGAGAGCGCTGCCACCGCGGCCCACGTCGACACCCAGGTGCAGATCATCAAGACCGCCACCGGGCTCACCGACGCGGAGATCATCCGCGTGCCCTACCTCCACGAGCCGGTGATGGGCACCTCGCTCGCGTACCAGCCGGGCACCGTCAACGGCCTGGTCTTCGCCCACGACACCTTCGGCGCGCCCGAACCGCACGGGCCCATCATCGACGGCAAGGACATCTTCAAGACCCAGCTGGAGATGGCCCTGCAGCCCATCGGCATCAAGGTGGCCTGGGTCGAAGAATGGAACCTCTACCACCGGCTCTCCGGCGAGCTGCACTGCGCGACCAACTCGCGCCGCGACGCGACGAAGCCCACGTGGTGGACCTCGGGTCGATGATCTGAACTACCTGACGTCGACGTTTCACCCCGAGGGCTTCCACGGCCTCGGGCGCACCCGCCGCTACTTCGAGGGCTGGTACCTCAAGTGCGTGTCGGCGGACCGCCAGCACCGCTGGGCCTTCATCCCCGGCCTGTTCCTCGGGCCCCACGGCGAGGCCGAGGCCTTCGTGCAGGTGCTCGACGGGGTGAGCAACCGCAGCTGGTTTCACTCGTTCCCGCGCGCCGCGTTTCGCGCCGAAGCAGACCGCTTCGAGGTGCAGGTCGGCGACAACCACTTCAGCGCCGCCGGCCTGTCCCTGTCTCTCGAGGGGCTGACCGGGCAGCTCACCTTCAACGGCGGCCGCCCGCTCACCGGTTGGCCGGTGACGACGCTCTCGCCGGGCATCATGGGGCCCTTCGGCCTCGTGCCCTTCATGGAGTGCAGCCACGGGCTGGTGAGCTTCTCCCACGCGCTCACCGGCACGCTCACCATCGACGGCGCGCCCGTCTCGTTCGACGGCGGCCTCGGCTACATCGAGAAGGACTGGGGCGCCGCCTTCCCCAGCGCCTACGTGTGGATGCAGACCAACCACTTCTCGCGGCCCGAGGTGTGCCTCTCGGCCTCCATCGCCATCGTGCCCACCATGCCCCCCGGGCGCGTGGCCTCGGCCCTCGACTCGGTGACCCGGGCCGTCACCGGGCGCAAGGCGAGCTCGTTCCGCGGCTTCATCGTGGGCCTGTGGCTGGACGGCGTGCTGCACCGCTTCGCGACGTACGCCGGCTCGCGCACCGAGCACCTCGCCATCGACGACCGCTTCGTGCACTGGACGCTGCGCAACCGCACCCACCGCCTCGAATTGAGCACCGAGCGCGTGGCCGGCGGCCTGCTGCACGCCCCGGTGCGCACCCAGATGCACCGCCGGGTGGTCGAGTCCATCGACGCGAAGGTGCAGGTGCGGCTCACCACGCTCTCGGGCGAGGCGGTGTTCGAGGACGAAGGCGCCTGCGGCGGCCTCGAGGTGTACGGAGACCTCGAGGCGCTGCTGGCCTACTGATCAGCCCTTGGTCGTCGTGGCCGGCGTGGTCGAGGGCACCGTGGCCCCCATGACCTCGCCGGAGTTGAAGCGGCGATCGACCTCGCCCTTGATGAAGCGCTCGATCTCCTCGGCCGACGAGAAGGCCATGGCCTTCTCCAGCAGCACCTCGGCGTCGGCGCGGCTCATCTGGCGAATGACGTTCTTCACCATGGGAATCTGGCCGGAGGTCATCGAGAACTCCTCGAGGCCCAGGGCCAGCAGCACGATGGTCAACGCCGCGTCGCCGGCCATCTCGCCGCACATCGCCACGGGGATGTTGGCCGCCTTCGCCGCCTTGATGATGGCCTCCAGGCTGCGGAGGATGGCGAGGTGCAGCGGCCGGTACAGGTACGCCACGTCGCGGTTCTGCCGGTCGATGGCCAACGAGTACTGGATGAGGTCGTTGGTCCCGATGCTGAAGAAGTCGGCTTCCTGGGCGAGGCGATCGGCGATCCACGCGGCCGACGGCGTCTCCACCATGATGCCAATGGGGAAGCGCTTGCCCATGGTGATGCCCTGGCGCGAGAGCTCGCTGCGGCAGGCCTCGAGCTCACTGCGCGCCTCGCGCAGCTCGGAGATGGAGGACACCAGCGGGAACATCACCCTCAGGTTGCCGAAGGCCGACGCGCGCAGCAGGGCGCGCAGCTGCACGCGGAACAGCTCGCGGTGCGCCAGGCAGTAGCGGATGGCCCGCAGGCCCATGGCCGGGTTGATCTCCTTGTCGGGCTTCTTGCCGGGCACCTTGTCGCCGCCCAGGTCGAGGGTGCGAATGGTCACCGGGCGATCGCCCATGGCCTGCAGCACCTGCTTGTACGACTCGAAGTGCTCTTCTTCCGTCGGCGGGGCCGCGCGGTTCAGGAAGAGGAACTCGGTGCGGTACAGGCCGATGCCCTCGGCGCCGTGGGCCAGCAGCGAGGGGATCTCCTCGGGGAACTCCATGTTCCCGTTGAGGCGGATGCGCACCCCGTCGCTGGTGACCGCGGGGAGCTCGGCGGTCTTGAGCGCCAGCTGCTCGCTCTGCATCTGCCGGCGCATCGTCTCGCGGAACAGCGCCAGCTGCTCCTCGGTGGGGTTGACCAGCACCAGGCCCCGGCGGCCGTCGACGGCCACCATGTCCCCCGCGCGGATCGACTCGCACGCCTTGCCCAGGCCCACCACCGCGGGCACCTCGCGGGCGCGGGCCACGATGGCCGTGTGGCTGGTGTGCCCGCCGAGGTCGGTGACGAACGCGCCCACGCTGCCCGAGCGCACCAGCATCGCCGCGTCGGCCGGCGAGATGTCGTGCGCGCAGATGATGGCGTGCGGCGGCACTTCGATCTCCTGGTCCACCACCTCGCCCATGAGGTTGCGCACCAGCCGGTCGGCCACGAACTCGATGTCGCTCTTCCGCTCGCGGAAGTACTCGTCCTCGAGGTTGTCGAACTGGTGGCGCAGCCGCTTGCCCACGCGCCGCACCGCCCACTCGGCGTTGATGAACTCTTCCTTGATCAGCCGCGTGACCTCCACCAGGAACATGGGGTCGTGGAGCATCATGCGGTGCGCTTCGAGGATCATCCCGTGCTCGGCCTGGCCCTCGGCGCTGAGCTTGGTCTTGAGCTCCTCCAGCTGCCGGTCGGAGAGCTCGATGGAGGTCTTGAAGCGCAGCACCTCGCCTTCGATCTCCGCGCGGGTCAACTTCACCTTCGGCGTGCGCACCCGTCGCGCATCGAGCACGTAGGCATGGCCAATGGCGACACCGGGGCTGGCGCCGATACCCTGGAAAGAGACGGTGGCACTCATGGGGACGCACAGGAGCCTACTTCGCCTCGCCCCGCGCTGTTGCTGAATGATCTCCCGCAACCAACACAGGCGCCGGGGGTTCCACCGGGCCATGCGACTCGAATTGCTGCTGGGGTGTGTCTGTGTGCTGGGCTGTGGGTCGCCGCCGGGGCTCGACGACGGGGGCGCGCTGGGGCCCGGGGCCGACGCGGGCTTCGACTGTACCGCCGGCTTCACCGCCAGCGCCGAGGTGGTCCTCACCGAGCAGGGCGCGGTGCGCGGCGTGGTGCACGGCGACGGCGCGCGCAGCTTCCTCGGCGTGCCCTACGTGAAGGCCCCGGTGGCCGCGCTGCGCTGGCAACCGCCCCAGCGCGACCGCTCCTGCTGGCCCACGGTGCGCGACGCCACGCAGTGGGCCCCGAAGTGCCCCCAGTTGGTGCAGGTGCAGGGGCAGAGCTTCGACGCCGGCGCGCCGGTGGAGGGGCAGGAGGACTGCCTGACGCTCAACGTCTTCACGCCCCCGGCCACCGATGGCGGGGTGCCGGTGATGGTCTTCATCCACGGAGGCGGCAACACCGCCGGCTCCACCGCCGAGACCACCGGCGCCAACGCGGTGCGGTTGTACGACGGCAGCACCCTGGCCAGTCGCGGCGGGGTGGTGGTGGTGAGCATGGAATACCGGGTCGGGGCGCTGGGCTTCCTCGCGCTGCCCGCCCTCGACGCGCAGAGCGACGCGGGCGTGTCGGGCAACTACGGCCTGCTCGACCAGCAGGCCGCCTTGCAGTGGGTGCAGCGCAACGTGGCGCGCTTCGGCGGTGACCCTTCGCGGGTGCTGCTCTTCGGCGAGAGCGCTGGCGCCGTCGACACCTGCATGCACCTCGCGGCGCCCGGCTCGGCGGGGCTCTTTCACCGCGCGCTCGTGGAGAGCGGTTCGTGTGTCGCGCTGCCCATCGCCGCCAAGCGCGTCGAGGGGACGACGTGGCTGCACGAGACCGGCTGCGAGGGCGCGGTGGATGTGCCGGCGTGCCTGCGCGGGTTGACCCCGGAGCAGTTGATCCGCGCGTTCCCGGTGCCGGTGAACGTCGGCAGCCGCCGCCCCGAGGTGAGCTGGAACCCGGCGGTCGATGGCGTGGTGTTGAAGGTCAACCCGCTGGACGCGCTGCGGGCGGGCACCTCCGCGCCGGTGCCGCTGATCATCGGCCACAACGCCGAAGAGACGAACTCGAGCATGCCCCTCATCACCACCGAGCCCGAGTACCGCGCCGCCGTCACCCAGTTGGTCGGGCCGGCGCTGACGGACCAGGTGCTGTTGCACTACCCGGTGGCGACGTACGGCTCTCCGCGCCGGGCGCTGGTGCAGGTGACGACGGATGCGTTCTTCGGGTGCCAGGCGCGCCTGGCCTCGCGGGCCGCGGTGCTCGGGTGGCCGGGCGTGCCTGCGTACCGGTACTTCTTCTCGCGGGCGCCGGTGGCTGTGCGCGGCGCGTTTCATGGGGCCGAGCTGGCGTATGTGTTTCAGCGCCTCGCCGCGTTGACGCCCAACCCGCCCGCGGAAGACCTCGCCGTGGAGGCCGCGGTGCTCGGGTACTGGACGCGCTTCGCCGCCACCGGTGACCCGAACGGGGGCGGGGCGCTGACCTGGCCGCGCGTGTCGTCGGTGGAGCCCATGCAGCAACTCGACGCGACCGTCTCCACGCTCACCGGCTGGCGGAACGGCGAGTGCGACTTCTTTGATTCGTTGGGGGGCGTCTCCATTCCCCCGCCGTCACCCTGAGCGGGCCTTCGAACTCCATGATCTCGACGGCCTCTCGTCGGGCACGTCACGCCAGTACACCGCGGCCACGTGGTCAGCGCCCTGTCGCGCACCGCTCGCGAATCGGCGGAGGGTGTGCGCTGGCTCGCGGCCGACGTGACCCGCATGACCGCGGCGGAGCTCAGCGAGGCCTGCCGGGGTCAGGACGCCGTCGTCCATGCGCTGGGCCTCGATGATCGACAGCCCCACGCCCGGCCGTCGTACCCCGTGTTCTTCGAAGACCACGTGACCGTGTGCACCCGCGTGGCCCGCGCGGCCCGCGACACCGGCGTGAAGAAGTTCGTGGTGTACGGGAGCTACTTCACCCACCTCGACCACGCGATGCCCGCCCTCGCGCTCGCCGAGCACCACCCCTACGTGCGCTCCCGCTGCGCCCAGCGCGACGCGGTGCTCGCGCTCGCGGCCCCGGGCTTCGAGCCCTACGTGCTCGAGCTGCCCTACATCATCGGCTCGCTGCCCGGGAACCTGCCCCCGTGGACCTTCCTCTTCTCCATGCTCGCCGGCCCGGGGCCCGTGGCGCTGTTCTTCACGCGCGGCGGCACCGCGGCAGTCACCGCGCTCCAGGTCGCCCAGGCGACGCTCGGCGCCATTGAACGGGAGGCCCCGAGCGGCGCCTACCCGCTGGGCGGCGTGAACTGGACCTGGCTCGAGTGGGCCCGGCGGTTCTTCGAGGCCGCTGGCTTCACGAGGCGCGTGTGGAGCCTCCCCCGCGTCGCCTTCGTGCTCTTCGGGGCCGTGTCCGGCTGGCTCCTCGCCCTGCGTGGCCAGGAGCGCGGCCTCGCCATCGGCCCCTTCGCCAGGCTGCAGTACGCCGACGCCTTCGTCGACCCGCTGCCGGCGCAGCAGGCCCTCGGCTACCCGCACGACGCCTACGACGTCGCGCTCCAGGCCCTGGTCACCGAGTGGCTGCGCTCGCGCCGCTGATCAGTTGCAGCACCAGTTGACCCCGTCGCAGATGCAGTCGATCGGCCACCAGTTGAAGGCCCGCCGACGCACTGAGCGGGTCTCGGGCTCGTTGAGATGGGCAAAATGCGCGGTCAGCGCGCATCCTGCCCGGGTCAACGGGGGGAAGTGCTCCGGCCCCTGTTCACCGGCTCGGCAGCGGAATGTTGCCGGCGCCGACCTTGCTTCCGTTGTCGACGAAGGACGTGCCGTCGGTGACCTCGAGCACGCCCGGGGGAGGCGCGGCGCTGACTGCGCGCACCGCCGCCAGCGTCGTGGTGCCCTGCGTCTCGAGACCCACCGGCTGATCTCCGATGAGCCCAAGGTCCACGCTCCCCGAGGCGTCCGCGAAGGCCAGGCCCACGGCCGCGTTCCCGCGCACGTCGGTGTTCACCGACTGCCACCAGGCGCCATCGCGGGCGACCACGCCAAAGCCATAGCGGCCGTCTGGATCGAGCCGCGTGCGCAGCAGCGCGCAGTCCGTGGCGCGCACCCGCGTGCCCTGGCTCCGCAGGAAGATCGCCACCTCGGCGTTGCCCACGACGGCGCTGTGCGCGAAGGCCACCAGCCCGCCCTGCACCGACACGCCGCGCCCCGGTCCACCACCCGCCAGCGGCACGGTGTTCATCACCACGCAACCGGTGAAGGTGTGCTCCTTCGCGGTGGTGGGGTTCGGCTCGTTGATCAACACGCCCAGCGAGTCATTGGCGTCGAGGGCGCTGTCGACGGCGCGGAGTTGGCCGCCCTCGAGGTTCAGCCCCGTGGCCGCGTTGAAGAGGTTCGCGCGCGTGCGACCCACCAGCGACTGGGTGAGCGTGGTGTCGGCTCCGAAGAGCCCCAGGCCTACCGATACGTTTTCCACCACCGCCGACCGCAGCAGGGTGAGGGTGGTGCCCTCGCTGGCCTCGAGACCCATCTCTCCGGAGTCGGACGCCTGCGTGTGGCTCACCACCGAGTCCGTCAACGACACCCGCGAGCCGGGGTCGGCCAGCGACACGCCGAGGCTGTGATTGCGGGTGATGGCCGATTCCGAAATGTCGGCGCTGCCGCCCTGTGAGACCGAGAGGCCGAAGCCCGTGGCGCCGCTGGGCCGGGCGAGCGTGTCCGAAAGCGTGCTCTGCGTCAGCGTCAGCGCGCCCACCTTCACGCTGATGGCGCGGCCCTGGTGGCCGACGAAGGCCGAGCGCGTGACGTCGACCTTCGCCGCGCCTTCGAGGGCCAGGCCCAGCCCGTCGCCGGCGGCGCTGGGGGCGGTGTCGCGCACCACGCAGCCGTCGAGGTGGGCCGTGGTGGCCGGGCCGAGCACCAGCACGCTCACCGCCTGGTTGTGCTCGAGGCTCACGCGCTCGAGCGTCACCGTCGCGCCGCCCTGGGCCATCACCCCGCGACCCCACGAAGGGCCCGTCTGCGCCACGCCATCGCGCACCACCGAGTCCCGGAGCGTCAACGCCGCGCCCGCCCCGTCCACCAGGGCCTGCGCGTCGCGGTTGCCCAGCAGCGCGCACTCCCGCACCACCGCGGACCCACCCGCGCTCACCGAGACGCCGAGCCGGTGACCCTGCAACGTCATCCCGCTCAACTGCAGCGCGCCACCCGCGTTGATCAGCACGCCCGGGGCTCCGGCGCCGCTGCTCCTCAGCTCCACCGCGCTCGCGCACCGGCCCACGAGGCTCACTGCGCGGGAGATGCTCAGCGTCTCGAGGTACGTGCCGGGCGACACCGCGATGGTGGCCCCCGGCGCGGCGGCGGAGACGGCCGCGGCGAGGGTGTGGAAGTGCGTCGCGTCGAGTGGCCCGGCGGGATCGACGAAGAGCGTCGCGCCCGCGGGCGGGAAGGGGGCGGTGCAGTCGCCCACGGGCTGACACGTGGTGCTCCCCAACCGCTGGGTGGTCGCGCCCGCGCAGGTGGTGGAGGGCAACTGTGGTTCGCAGCCCCAGCCCGAGGCCCCGGCGCCGAAGCCCGCGGGGCACGTGGTCCACCCGACGGGCACGCAGGTGGTGGTTCCCAGCCGCGGCATGGTGCCCGCGGGGCACGCGTCGGCAGGCAACGTGGGCTCGCAGCGCAGGCCATCGGCGCTCGCGAAGCCTTCACCGCAGGGCCGCCCGGCGTCCCGGGAGAGCTCCGGCACGAAGGTCTCGGCCAGCGGCGTGCAGCCCGCGAGCAGCAACGCAGCGAGGGCCAGCAGGGAAGGTCGATTCACGCGGCGCATGGCGGCAGCGTATGGCACGCCGCGTGTTGGTCTAAGAGCGACGCATGCTCAAGACCGTCTTCAAGAGCCCCATGGCGACCGAGGCCGAGCTGGTGAAGGCGCAGCTCGAAGGCGCGGGCTTTCACCCGGCGGTCGTCGGCGCGTCGCAGACCAGCAGCGTGTTGCCCCTCCTCGGCGGGCTCGAGAGCGAGGTGGTGGTGCCGACGGCCGAGTACGAGGCCGTGCGCACCTACCTCACGGATTCGAAGCTGGTGCTCGACGAGACGCTGCCCAGCGGCGTCATCCCCGACGGGGCGGTGTGCCCGGTGCACGAGGGGCCCGCGGTGGCCATCTGCGAGCGGTGCGGCACGTTCTTGTGCGCGAAGTGCGGGTCGATGGGAACGCCGCCCCTGTGCGAGGACTGCCTGGGGAGGCCGGAAGACGCGCGGCCGCGGCCGAAGTGGGTCACCGCCACGGCGCGGCTCTGGGCGGGGGTGTGGATCCTCTCGTTGATCCTCACCACCATCGCCACGCTGATCATCATCGCCCGTCGCTGAGCACGCGCGGCCGAGGTGGGGTCCACCGCGGCCCGCGCTGGCCTTCACGTCACTGCTTCAGAGCGCGCGCTCGTACATGCGCCACTTCTTGTAGATCTTCGCGTTCATGCGCTCGATGCCACGGTTGATGCCGGTGTTGTCTTCGAGCGTCCACGAGAGCTCGCCGCCGACGTAGCCCCGGGCCGCGCCGCGCTTGCTGACTTCCTCGTAGAGCACCGCCGCCAGCGCGCCGTACTTCCGCGAGGCCCGGTACTGGTCCTTCACCCCGAGCAGGATCAACCGCGCGTTCTTCGGGCGGTTGAACTTGAGCCGCCACAGCAGCTTGACCAGGTTGATGGGGTTGCGCATCAACTCGCCCTTGAAGTCGCGGATCAGCTCGTTGATGTCGGGGATGGCGAAGAGCATCGCCGCCGGCTGCCCATCGACCTCGGCCACGTAGGCCATCTCGGTGTCGATGAAGAGCTTGTACTCGTTGGCGATGACCTCGAGCTCCATGTCCGTGAAGGGCGTGAAGTTCCAGTTCGCCTTCCAGGCCTCGTTGTAGACGTCCTGGATGATCTTCGCCTCCCGGTGGAGTTCCTTGATGTCCATCATCCGGATCTTCACGTTGGGCAGGTCGCGGGTGCGCTGCGCGACCTTCGTGGTGAGCTCGTCGACCGGGGTGCCGGCCTGGTACCACCAGCCGAAGAGGTCCTTCGCCTTGGCGTAGCCCGCGTTCAGGATGAGCTGGTCCATGAACGGGCGGTTCCAGGTGGTGCCGATCATGTTGGGCGTGTCGAAGCCCTCGATGAGCACGCCACTCTCGCCCTTGGAGTCGAGGGTGAAGGGCCCGCGCAGCCGGGTGCGGCCCTTGCCGCGCGCCCACTCTTCCGCCTTGGCGAAGAGCGCCTTGGCCACCTCGACGTCGTCGGGGCACTCGAAGAACCCGAAGAAGGCGGTCTTCGGCTCGTCGGGCCAGGTCTTGTCGTAGTCGAAGTCCACCTGCGCGCTGATGCGGCCGACGGCCTTGCCGTCCTTGAAGGCGGTCCACGCCTCGAGCTCGCCGTGGGCGAGGAAGACGCTCTTCTTGGGGTCGAGCTGCTTGCGGTAGTCGTCGAGCAGCGGGGGCACCCAGTTCTTCTCTTCAGCGAGCCCGATGTTCCAGGGCACGTGGAGGAAGACTTCCTGCTCCTTCTTTCCGCGGACAAGCCGAACGTCGATCGTCATGCAGCCCCGCCTACACGCCCGCGCGGGCGTCGGAAACAACGAAGCGCGGGGGCCACGGCGATGCGCTGGGTCAGGCGGCCAGGGACTTCTTCGCGTCGCGCACCAGTTTTCCCAGCCGCTTGTCGGCGGGGCTGAGCACCAGGGCTCGCTCGAGGTGCACCAGGGCCTCGTCGTCGGCCCCGCCGCGCTCGATGAAGAACTCGCCCAGCAGGGTGAGGGCCTTGAGGTTCTTCGGCTCGAGCTCGAGCACCTCGCGGTAGCACTGCTCGAGGGTGGCCAGTTCCTTGTCGAGGTCGGGGTGGTCGAAGTCGTCGTCTTCGAGCTCGTCGATGGTCGTTTCGCAGAGCTCCGCTGCTTCGAACAGCTCGGCCACCTTGAGGCCGACATCGACAGGAGCGACCTTCGCCTTCCGGGTCTTCTTCTTCTTCAGGGCCATGGGCAGATCATCATCGCGAGCCGCGGTGATGTCCACGCAGAGTGCCGCCACGTCGATGGCGCCCAGACACCCACATCGACGTCAGGGGGCGAGGGTGATGACCACCAACGAGTCGCCGGTGCCCCGCACTTTGGGCTCGAAGGTCGGCGCCGGCACGCCCATGCGCTCGAAGCAGACCGCCATCACCCCGGCCATCAGGGCGCCGGCCTCGTCGCCCGATTCCTTGACGAAGAGGGTGGCCTTCCGGGCGTCGTGCCACTCGACGGTGACCAGGGCGCCCTCGAGGCCGGTGGTGATGAAGCGGGGGACGCGGTTGATGAAGGTCTTCGGCGAGAGGAAGGGCATGGACACCGAGATGAGCTTGCCCACCAGCGTCTCGAAGTAGCCCTCGATGAAGCGCCGCCCGATGGCCTGCCACGCCCCGCTCCGCGAGAGCTGCGGGTAGAGCGCCTGGGCCGCCGCGTCGACGCAGTCCTCGAACACGGTGACCGGGTAGCGCGCCTGAGGCTTGAGGAGGTCGAAGCCCTTCGCTCGCAGCTTCTCCTGCAGCGCCGCGTCGACGTGCAGGCCACGCACGAAGAGCCCCTCGAACATGCTGTGCAACGCGACCGAGCTCTTGCCCATGAGGGGGGGCAGGCTGCCACAGACGGGTCGCCCCTGTTTCGATCCTTTTCCGGGCAGCGGAGGGTCGGTTGGGCCAGCATCGGCGCCATGTTCCTCCTTGGTGGCCTCGCGATGCTCGGTGTCGTCAGTGCGCTCCCCCCGTTCAAGCCGCTCGAGTCGAAGGCCGAGCGCTTCACGGTGCAGTTGCCCGGGAAGCCGAAGGTGGAGAAGGAGAAGGGCAAGGGCGGTTCACTGACCACCACCTGGTCGCTGGGCGTCGATGACGGCGCGGTGGTGGTGATGGTGATGAAGGACTCCGACTTCGACGCGCTCGACGCCGACGACGTGAAGGGCGCCCTCGAGGCCTTCAAGGAGAGCTTCTCGGACGACGGGAAGATCACCTCCGAGCAGAAGCTGAACTTCGACGGGGTGCCTGGTCTCGAGGTGCGCGCGTCGGGGAAAGAGGAAGACTCGGCGGGCAGCATGTACATCGGCGAAGGCCGCTCGTGGACGGTGCTGTGCACCTTCGAGAAGGGCAAGCACCTCGAGGACGTGGGCTGTGACCGCGCGTTGAGCTCGTTCGCCCTGCTCGACGCGAAGGGCAAGCCCCGGGCGGCGGGCACCGCGGCCCCGGCTCCCGCGCCTGCACCCGCGCCAGTGGCCCAGGGCCAGGCGGGCCCGCCGGTGGTGGCGATTCAGTCCTACGTGCCGGGCCTGGTCGCCGAGGGCTCGAGCTTCGTCGTCTCGTTGCAGGTGGAGACCGAGGTGACCAGGGCCCCCGGCGCGGCGTCGCTGCGCGTGGACCTCAAGTGCGTCTCGGGGAAGAAGAAGTTCAAGACGGCGACGGCGCTGATGCCCATCACCGCGAAGCGTGGCCCGACCACCTTCAACACCAGCCTCACGCTGCCGGCCAGGCCCGAGTCCTGCGAGCTGTTCTACTTCGTGGCGGTCGACGGCAAGCCGGTGCCGGTGGAGGACGGACCGAAGGACGGCGTCCTCGACATGTCGTGCTGGTACCCGGGGAACGATCCGTACCCCGGGCCGTGCGGCGCGCCGTGAGTCGAAGGGCTGGCCAAAGCCAGCGCGCTGGAGTCTCGTGCAGCAGGTCGTCCCCGGAGGTTTCATGACGTACTCCCTTCGCCCCGCGTGGGCCCTCGCCGTCTCGCTCGGTGTCCTCGTCGCCCTCGGTGGCTGCGGGCTCGACCCCGAACCGCTGTGCAACACCACCAACTGCGCCGGGTGCTGCGACACCAATGATCTCTGCCAGGGCGGCGTCACGCCCGCGGTGTGCGGCTCGGGAGGCAACGCCTGCGACGTGTGCGTGTCGTCGCAGGTCTGTCAGCTCGGCCGCTGCGTCACGGGCGGCACGGCGGGCGGCGCCGGTGGGAGCTCGGGTGGCGGCACCGGCGGCGGCACGGGCACGAGCTGCAACACCACCGGCATCGGCGCGGGCTGCACCGCCGCGACGGCCTTCACCTGCGACGCCGCCACCAAGTGCTACGCGACGTACACCGGCTGCGTGACCTCCACCGAGTGCGGCGGGGCGGGCACCGGCGGCGGCACGGGCGGCGGGACTGGCGGTGGCACCGGCGGCAGCACCGGCACCAACTCCGTCAGCGGGCGCGTGACCTACGACTTCGTGCCCTCGCGCTACGTGCAGGGCCAGGGCGGCAACCTCTACTTCTCGCAGGCCGTGGCGAAGCCAGTGCGCAACGCCGTGGTGCGCGTGGTCGAGGGCACCACGGTGCTCGCCACCGGGACCACCGGCGCCGACGGCAGCTATTCCATGGGCTTCACCCCGGGCGGGGGCGCGCTGCAGGTGCAGGTGTTGGCGCGCACCACGTCGCCGCCGATTCAAATCGAAGACAACACCGCGCAGAACGCGACCTGGGGCTTCGGCGTCGCGCTGGGCGCCGGGGTGACCACGCTCAACCTCCACGCCGGCCACGGGTGGACGGGCTCGAGCTACGGGGCCGACCGCCGGGCCGCGCCCTTCGCCATCCTCGACTCCATGTACACCGCGTCGCAGGCCTTCATGGCGGTGCGCAACGTCACCTTCCCCGCGCTCAAGGTGAACTGGAGCCCCAACAACGCCCCGCAGGGCGGCGACAAGACGCAGGGGTTGATCAGCACCTCGCACTACTCGAGCCAGGAGAAGGAGATCTACGTGCTGGGCCTGGTGGGCGCGGACACCGACGAGTTCGACTCCCACGTCATCGTTCACGAGTGGGGGCACTACTTCGAGGACAACTTGACGCGGTCCGACAGCCCGGGCGGCCCGCACGGCGGCGGCGACGTGCTCGACCCGCGCATCGCCTTCGGTGAGGCCTGGGGCACGGCCGTGGCGGCCATGGTGCTGCCCGAGACCATGTACACCGACAGCCTGTGGACCTCCGGCACGCTGCGCGCCTGGGGCTACGACGCGGAGACGGTGCCCAACCCCACCGACGACCCCACGCCCAACGCCTTCTCGGAGAACGCGGTGCTGCGCACGCTCTACGATCTCTACGACTCGACCTCCGACGGCGCCTTCGACCAGGTCGGCGTGGGCCTGGGCACGGTGTACGACGTGTTCGCCGGTCACCAGGCGCAGACCGACGCGCTGACCACCCTGGCCTCGTTCGTCACCGGCCTCAAGGCGCAGGCGGGCGCGAACCCCACGGGCATCAACGCGGTGCTCGCGCACTACAACGTGGGGGCCATCACCTCCGACTTCGGCGCCGGGGACAGCAACCTCTCGGGCATGTTCACCGACGCGCCCATTCCCTACACCGGGGGCATCGGCCTGGGCGGGGGCTACGCGGCGAACACCTACCAGCAGAACCAGTACTTCGTGTTCACCGGCACCGGCCGCAACGTGGTGGTCACCGCCAACGCCACGCAAGACATGGGCATCACCTGCTACCGCCGGGGCGTCGCCGTGGGCTACGCCGACAGCACCACCGGCGGCACCGAGAGCTTCACCATGGCCTCGCAAGCGGGCGTCACCTACGTGGTGGTGGTCCAGGGCTTCGGCCAGGCGAGCGGCAACTACAACGTCTCCCTCACCATCACGAGCCCATGAAGACACTCCTCCTGTCCTTGCTCCTCGTCGTCAGCGCCTCCTGCACCTCGCGGGAGGCCCGGGTTCCCGAGCCGAAGCGCGCGGCGCCCGACACCATCAAGCCCGGCGCGCCCTCGGTGCTCACCTCGCAGGTCGAAGCGCAGCGCGCGAAGTTGAGCCTGCGCTTCGAGGGCGCCGGGGAAGGCGTGTCGGTGGTGGTCTCGGGGCTCGACGGGGTGAGCATCACCTCGGCGCCCGAGCTGCTGTCGGCGGCGTCGGTGAAGGCCGGCGAGGCGCGCGACTTCGAGGTGGGCTTCACCCGCGGCCCGGGGCGGGGCCAGCTGGTGATCAGCGTCACCGGCACCTTCGGCGGCGCCATGAAGTCGCGGGTGCACACCGTGGCCCTCGGCGAGGGCCTGAAGAAGGACGACGGCACGGTGCAGGTCACCAACGATGGGGACACCGTCAAGCTGATGCCCTGAGCCGCGACCCGGGGGCGTGCACCCGGCCCCTGGGCCGAGGCGGCGAAGGCTCAGCGCGTGAACGTCCCCTCCCACAACGCATCGAAGTCCGCGCAGGACCACGGCGTCCCCAGCGCGGCCGAGATGCTGCGGCGCAGGGACTCCTGGCGCTGGGGGGCCGGCGCCTTCGACACCTCGCTGATGAAGGCGTCGAGCTTCGGGTTCTTCTCGCTCAGGTCCGAGAGCACCGCGGTCATCAGGTCGAGGCGGTCCACCTGGGCGAGCTCCGGGCGGGTGGCGCTGGCGCGCAGGTCGCCGCACAGGGACTTGAGCGAGGGCAGCAGCTCGGGGGCGGCGGTGACCACGGGCGCCTCGTCGCGCACCTGGCGCGCGGCGCACGACCCGAGCACGGCCAGCGCAGCGAGCAGCCCCACCAGCGGGCCGAGGAACGAAGGGGACGACGAGGGGCGCGTCTTCAGGATGCGGTGGATGCGGCTCATGAACTGACCTCCGGTTGAGGGGACGGCGACGGCGACGGGTGAGAGCGACTGTTCGAGCGAGAGCAGGGCCCGCGCGTACCGGCGGGCGGCGCCGAGCTCCGAGACCACCGCGTCGTCGCAGCAGTACTCGCGCTCGTCGCGGGCGCACCCTGACACCCACCAGGCGACGGGGTGGAAGAAGAGCGCGGCCTCGACCACCGACTGGCCGAGGTTCACCAGGTAGTCCCAGCGGCGCACGTGCATCAGCTCGTGGGCGGCCAGCAGCTCGAGGTCGGCGCTGGGCATGGCGGTCACCAGGGCCAGCGGCAAGAGCACCACCGGCTTCCAGAAGCCCACCGTCAACGGCACCGCCAGCCGGCGCGAGACGGCCCAGCCCACCCCGCGCACCCCCAGCTTCCCGCGCACGGCCTCGAGCCGCTCGAGCACGCTCGCGTCCGGGGCCTCGCCGCCCAGCACCCAGCCGCGCACCACCAGCAGCCCACCCAGCAGCCGCACCAGCATCGCCGCCGCGCCCACCACCCAGGCCAGCGGCACCCAGGCCCACTCGCCGCTGGTCTCCAGCGTCGCGGGGCTCGCGAGGTACAGCTTGACCTGCAGCAGCCGCCAGAACGTCCACGCGGGCCACGCGAGCTGCGCGCCGAGGGTGGCCACGGCCGCCGCGTAGCGCGCGTGGGGGCTCTTCGAGGCCAGCCGGAAGAGGGCGAAGCCCACCCCCAGCACGCCCACCTGCCACAGCGAGCCGAAGAGCGCGCCGATGAGGGCCGAGGCGGGGCTCACGAGTCCTGCTCCTCCAGGGTCTCCAGCAGCCGGCGCACCTCGGCGAGCTCCTCGCGGGACGCGCGCCCGGTGGACAGCGCGCGCATCGCCAGGCGGGCGGCGGAGCCCTCGAAGGCCTTGTCCACCAGCTCGGAGATCAACTTGCGCTCGGTGGGCGCGGCCTGCACCGCCGGCCGGTAGAGGTGGCTGCGGTTCGACTCGTCGCGGGTGACCAGGCCCTTCTCGGCCATGATCTGCATCGTCTTGAGCACCGTGGTGTAGCCGGCGCTGTTGCCCAGGGCCTCGAACACCTCGCGCACGGTCAGCGGCGCGCGCTTCCACAACACCTGGAGGATCTGCAGCTCGGCGTCGGTGGGGAGCGGCTTCATGGGGCCCACTACATACGAAGCGCGTCGTACTTGTCAACGAAGCGCTTCGTACTTCACGGGGTCTCGGGGCGCATGATGCGGCCGACGAAGAGCACCACCCCGGTGGTCCGGTGCCTCACGAGGTAGAGGAAGGGCCGGTCGACCTCCACGTACCGGGGCAACGACACGCGGCCGATGATGACCGCGGTGGCCGCCGCGGCCTCGGTGCCGGCCTCGTCGGTCTTCACCACCGCCTCGTGCCTCACCGAGGTGATGGCCAGGGCCTCGTCTTCGCTCAGGCCGGTGAAGTCGGCGTCGCCGCTGAAGGCCACGCCCAGGCCCAGCGCGGTGAGCACGTCGCCCAGCGAGACCTGGGTGCGCGCCTCGAACTTCGGCATGCGCACCGCGAGGGTGACGTCCTGCAGGGCGTCGACGTACCCGCGGAGCATGCCGGGGTCGAGGTCGTGCTCCAGCGCGTCGAGGGTGCCCACCGGGGGCACCAGCAGCAACAACGCCACGTCGTCGCCGCGGTAGGGGAGCTCGAGGGCCAGCACCCCGTCGACCACGGCGCGGCGCACCTCGAGATCTTCGGCGGCCATCATCGGCACCTGGGCCTGGGTGCCGTCGTCGAGCGTGAAGGGGCCGTTGGCGGTGCGCGCGTGCTCGAAGGGCGTCTTCCAGGCGGCCTTGAAATACAGCGTGTTCACCAGGGCGAGGCGGGTGTCGGTGGTGATGGTGCCCCGCGGTAGCAGCCCGGAGATGAGGTGCTCGGTGTTGGTGTCGATCCACGCGTTGATGGCCAGGCGGGAAGGCTCGGGCTCGGTGGCGAAGTCGAGCAGCCGGACCCCGGCGCCGTACTCCTCGGCGAGCACGTCGAGGAACGTGGGCACCACCGTCATGCCCTGCTGCGCGAAGACCTGGTTGTTCGAGCGCAGCTTGAAGGGACGGTTGCCCGCGTCGAGCGTGCGTCCCAGGGTGTTCATGGCGCGGTGAAAGCGGTCCGGTGGCAGCGACTGGTGCAGCACGGTCTCGAAGGCGGCCTGGGTGGCGCCCCGGGCGCCGGGGTAGGTCATGGAGAGCGCGGTGGTCACGCTCCACGGGGAGAACGCGAGGTTGTCCGCGGTCCGCGGGAGCTGGCGGAACACGTCGAGCGCGAAGGCCGTGGTGTCGTCGACGGCCTGGCGTTGATCCGCCTCAGGGGCATCTTCGGTGACGCGGGCCTTCGAGGACTTCACCAATTCCCCGGGAGCCGCCGCGTTCGGGGGGCCGCAGGCGGCGAGGTTGATCAGCGCAAGAAAGAGGAGAGGGCGCATGGGGGCCTGCGCTGCATCTTCGGCACCAGCCCCGCACCCGTGAGGCTTCGCGGAGTTGGGTCGAGGTGCAGCGCGCAGGCCCTGCGTCGCCGTCAGGGGGTTGCGACCGGGGGTCACTCCCACGCGCCCCGGGCGGCGCGGAGGGCGGCGGCGAGTTGCTCGGCGAGTGCGCGCAGGGACGGGTCGGCGCGGCGGGTGGCCGAAGCGAGGAGCCACACCGGGGGCCCACCTTCGACGCGGTGCTCGAGCGCCAGGCGCGGGTCATGGAGCGCGAGCAACGACGGGAGCACGGCGCGCCCCAGGCCGGCGACACAGGCGTCGCGCATGGCCAGCAGCGAGTCACATTCCACGTGCCCCGGAGCGTCGGCGGGCACGGCCTTCCACCAGCGCATCGAGGCGCGGGCGCGCAGGCCGGGGGAGGGGAGCACCCAGGCCTCGAGGCCGGGCTTCGCCGCGTACTGGCCCAGGCGCAGGCGCCCCAGTCGCCAGCCGCGCAGGCTGCCCTCGGGCTGGTTGCCGGGGCGCAGGGCGAGATCGGTGACCCCGGGGGCGAGGGAGGTCTCGGTGTCGGTCACTTGCACCTGCACCCGCGGGCCCAGCGGCCGGCGCGCGAGGGCCGCGAAGAGCAGGGGCGCGAGCACGTCGTTGGTGGTCACCACCAGCCGCTGCTCGCGGGACCGGCGCTCGCCTTCGACGAGGGTGTCGATCTGCGCGGCGTGGGTGGCCATCAGCGCCGCCCGCGCGGCGATCTGCGTCGCCAGGGTGGTGGGCCGGAGCCTCGGCCCGCGCAGGAAGAGTGGGGCCTCCAGGGCGCGCTCCAGCGCATCGACCCGGCGGGACACGGAGGAGTGCCGGAGGCCGAGTTCCTTCGCGGCGGCCACGATGGTGCCGGTGCGCACCAGGGCCTCGACGGTCTGCAGGTCTTCCCAGGGGATGTGCATGAACGCACAGTGTCTGTGCACAGGCGCGGAGTCGTCAATGGCGGGCGTGGTCTCTACGGTCTGCCGCTCATGAAGCACGATGACCTGCAGTTCCCCCGAAGGACCGCCCTGCTCGGTGGCATCGCGGCGCTGTCGTGTGCCCGAACCCCGGAGAAGCCCATGGCTGACGTTCGCCCCCGCCCGCTCGCCTCGCTGCCCACCACCACGCTCTCGTGGCTGACCTTGCGCGACCACTTCGTGGCGACGGTGGGCCCGAGCGCAGGGCAGGGTCGTCCGCTGGGGCCGCTGCTGGTGCTCGCCGACGCGACGTTCGCGCCGAAGTCGCGGTTCCCGCTGCACCCGCACGAGGAGATGGAGATCCTCAGCGTGGTCATCGACGGGGACTTGAGCCACCAGGGGGACGGGGCCAACGGGATGGTCATCAGCCCGCGCGGCGCCCAGCTCATCTCGTCGCGGGACGGCATGCATCACGCGGAGGGCAACGAGACGGGCACGCCCACGCGCATGCTGCAGTTGTGGTTCGCGCCCACCACGCACGGCGGGCCACCGGCGTACTTCTACCGCCAACTCGGGGCGCAGAAGGGGCAGCACCTGCTGGCGGGTGACGAGGGCATGCCGCTGCGGTGTGACGTGAAGGTGTGGTGGGTGGACGTGGAAGGCGCGCGCACGCTCGACGTGCCGCAGGGTCGGCAGGGGTACGTGCTGGCGCTCACCGGGCCGGTGCAGGCGGGAGCGGCGAAGCTGCAAACGGGTGAGGGCGCGGAGGTTCAGTCGGGAGTGCTGCCGCTCGACGGCCACGGCGCGGTGCTCTGGATCGATCTCCCTCGCCCTGCGACAGCGGGGAGAGGGCCGGGGTGAGGGGCCCGAAGGTGCTATGCGCCCATCGTGAGCCTCGTCGTCGCAGTCCTGATCACCATCTTGTCGCAGTCCCCCGACGCGGGGCCCGAGAGCGACGCCGGGCTCCTCCTCCCGCCGCTGCTGATGCAGTCCTCCCCCGCGCCCTGGCCCTCAGACGCAGGCACGCAAGGCGGTGACGTCGACCTCCTGCTGACCATCGACGCCACCGGCGCAGTGACCGACGTCCAGCTGCAGTCCTCACCCAGCGAGTTCTTCACCACCAGCGCCACGACCGCCGCGCGGGGCCTGCAGTTCGAGCCCGCGACCCAGGATGGAATCCCCCTGCGCGTGGTGCTCGCCTACCGCTACCGCTTCGAAGCCCCCACCGCACCCGAAGACGCGGGCCTCACCCTCCTCACCGGCAAGGTGATGACCAAGGGCACGCGCGACGTGGTCTCGCTGGCGCAGGTCTCACTGGAAGACGGGGGCCTCACCTCCGCGGAAACCGACGCCGAGGGCCGCTTCACCCTCTCAGTCCCGCCCGGGCCCCTTCGCGTGCAGGTCACCGCGTCGGGCCACGTGAAGCGTGTCTTCAAGGAGAACCTCACCCTCGGTCAGCACGTGGAGGTCCTCTACCGCGTCGACCGCACCTATTCCCGCCCTTACGAGACGGTGATCCGCGGCCAGGTGGATCGCGCCGAGCTCTCACGCATCTCGCTCTCCGGCGCCGAGCTCCGCGAGGTGGCCGGCACGGGGGGCGAGCCGCTGCGCGTGGTGATGCTGCTCCCCGGCGTGGTCACCCCCGCGTCTGGCTTGAGTTACCCGGTGGTGCGCGGCTCGCTCCCCGCGGCGACGGGCTTCTTCCTGGACGGCGTGCGCGTGCCGCAGCTCTACCACCTGCTCGCGGGCACCTCGGTGGTGCACCCGGACTTCATCGAGAGCATCGACTTCTTCGCGGCCAACGCGCCCACGCGCTACGGGCGCATCTCCGGCGGGGTGATCAGCGCGCAGGTGGCGAAGACCCGCGACGACCGGGTGCACTTCACGCTCTCGCCCGACCTGCTGCAGACCAGTGGCTTCGTCGAGGTCCCCATCGAGGCCACGGGCACCAACGTCACGCTCGGCGGGCACATCAACTACGCCGCGTGGATCCTCGGGGCCCTCTCGTCGACGGGCGTCTTCGGCAAGGGCGTCACCCCGGTGCTCGAGTCGTACGACTACCAGGCGCGCGTGGAGCAGAAGGCGGGCAAGGCCACGCTGCGGCTCCTCGCGTTCGGCTCGAGCGACCTGGTCGGCGTGCGGCAGACCGATGACAACAGCCCCTCGGTGTTCACCACCTCGCGCTTCCACCGCATCGACCTGCGCGGCCAGGTGCCGGTGGGCCCGGGCACGCTCGAGCTCGGCAGCTACGTCGGCTGGGAGACCATGGGGCTCTACGGCGAACAGAAGGGCGAGCGCCTCGGCTCGTTCCTCTTGAACCGCTTCCTGTGGACAGGGCGCGCCAGCTACCGCGTGGAGCTCGGCGAGCACTTCCAGCTCAAGGCGGGCTTCGACTTCGAGCGGCAGGTGTCCGACGTGGAGAACACCGCGGGCATCTCCGGCGGCGGCGACCTGCTGCGCCAGCCGCGCGTGATGGGCGTCTTCACCGGCACCTTCGTGGAGGCGGCGTTCTTCTCGAAGCAGTGGTCGGTGGTCACCGGCGTGCGCGTGGACACCTGGCACCTGCCGCCCGATTTCACGTTGGTCTCGGCCGACCCGCGCCTCGACGTGCGCTTCAAGCCGCTCGACGCCCTCACCCTGCGCGGCAGCGCAGGCCTCGCGCACCAGGCGCCGATGCTCCTCATCTCGCTGCCCATCACCGACGCCGGCGCGCTGCGCTCGGGGCTCCAGGAGGTCGGCCAGTTCAGCCTCGGCGCCGTGGGGAAGCTGCCGTGGTTCGACCTCGAGCTGTCGGGCGACGTGTTCTACAACCACATCTTCCAGGCCCGGGAACGCAGCCTCGCGGAGTTCGTGACCGGCATCTCCTCGCTCGACGACCGCTACTCGGGCAGTCGCTGGGGCCGCGCGTATGGCCTGGAGCTGATGCTGCGCCTGCCGCAGCAGGGCCGGCTCTTCGGCTGGCTCTCGTACACCTTCATGCGCAGCGAACGCATGCGGCGCTTCGCCGTGTACAACGAGGATCAATCGGTGGTCACCGACGCCACGGCCCTGGTGCCCTTCGCCTTCGACCAGGCGCACTCACTCAACCTCGTGCTCGGCTACCAGTTGCCGAAGGGCTTCAAGGTGAGCGCCTCGTTCCACCTCAACACCGGGCGGCCCGAGTCGGGCGAGTTCAGCTCGCGCACCTCGCGGCTCGTCGACGACCCGGTCACCGGGCGCCAGATGTGGAGCGTGGTGCCGCTCAACCAGGTCGACCGGCTGCCGCTCTTCGGGCGCCTCGACCTGCGCGTCTCGAAGACCCTCTCGTTCAACACCTTCACCGTCGACCTGTACCTCGACGTCTTCAACATCCTCGTGCGCAACGAAGTGTATGGATTCACCTATTCGTACGACGAGAACCTGCTGCCGGTGAAGCAGGCCCAGGGCGCGCCCATCGTGCTCCCCACGCTGGGTTTCAAGGTGGTGTACTGATGCGTACCGCGCTCGCGTGCAGTGTCTGTCTCGTGGTGACCGCCGGCTGCTTCAACCCCGACGACATCTTCCCGGTGACGGGCACGTTGCAGTCGGTGGGCCCGGTCGAAGGGCAGGTGGTGCAGTTGCTCCGCCAGGTGGACACCTCGAACTTCGGGAACGGGTGCTCCGGCGCCGACGCCAGGGCCTTCAAGGAGGCCACCGCCGACGCCGCGAGGACGTTCGGCTTCGAGGTCTTCCGCGCGCAGTCGCAGAACCTCACCAGCCTCGGCACCTACTGCTTCCGCGTGGACACCACCTTCAGCTCGGGCGCGACGGCGAGCAGCCAGGTGTACGGCATCTTTGGCACCACGAAGCTGGGCACGCTGCGCGACTGGCGCTCGGGCCTCGAGCAGGACGCGGGCGTGCTGGTGTTCACCCCGCCCATCCCCGTGCCGCCGGAGACCGCGGCGCAGGCGATGATCGACCCGGCCATCCCCCAGCTCGACCACCGCGTCGAGGTGCTCACCGCCGCGGGCGACGTGGTGTGGCAGGCCGATGATCACCTCGTGTCCCTCGACGGCGGCCTCAACCACCGCGAGCCGCTGGTCATGGACGACGCGCGCCTCGAGGACTTCGAGGGCACGCTCGCGCTGCACGCGCGGGTGGTGGAGTCCGAGGCGGCCCAGACGGCGCTCAACCAGGGCTTCGACGTGTACTCCACCGAGCTGCGCGCCGCGGAGCTCCGGCCCGTCGTCGGCCACGCGCCGGCCACCAGCCGCGGCGCCCGCTGCACCGAGATTTCCGGCGTCTGCCCCTTCACCGACGGAGACCTCACCCCGGTCGACGTGGGCTCGTTGCCCGTGGTGACCCTCGAGCTCGACACCCCCCAGGACCTCGCGTGGCTGGTGCTGCGCGGCGTGGAGACGCCCGTGCCCTTCGTGGTGGTGGTGGTCACCGACCAATCAGGCATCGCCGTGCAGACCTTCCGCGTGGAGCTCCCCGTGTCGGCCTGGAGCCTCGCGGCGCCGCGACCCCCGCGCCGGCGTCGCGACGGCGCGGTCGGCACCGGCCCGATGATCCCCACCACCCCGGTCTACGCGGTGATTCCACTCCCGGCCGCTGCGGGCATTCGCAGCGTGTCGCTCCGCTTCCCCGGCGGGCTCCAACGCGCCGCGGAGCTCAGCCTCGTCAGCCCCTGAGCCGACCCGGGGTTGACCCGGAGTTAACCAAGCGCCTAAACCATGTGACCAACTGGAGGTCCCATGGACGCAGAGCAGACCCGGGTGAAGATCCTCGACGCGGCGGACGCGCTGTTCGGTGAGCTGGGTTTCGACGTCACGACCACGCGCGACATCGCGCAGCGCTCGGGCGTCAACAAGGCGCTCATCCACTACCACTTCGGCACCAAGGACGACCTGCTCGAGGCCCTGCTCGAGGGCTACTACGCGCGCCTCGGCACCGCGCTGCTGGGGGCGATGGGCCGGCGCAAGGGGCTCGAGGCCCAGGTGGTGGATCTGCTCGACGGCTACGCCGACTTCCTCGCCGAGAACCGCTCGTTCACCCGCATCGTGCAGCGCGAGGTGGCCAGCGGCCGGCACATGGAGCGCATCGTCGCGCGCACGCTGCCGTTGTTTCAGCTGGGCGTCGACTGGCTCGAGACGGGCCTGAAGCGGCCCCCGAAGGACCTCGACGCGGTGCAGTTGCTCACCACCGTCTACGGCATGGTGGTCACCTGGTTCACCTACGGCGAGGTCATCCGCAAGTTGACGGGCAAGGACCCGTTCTCCCCCGCGGCCCTCGCCGCCCGGAAGCGCCACGTGCACAAGGTCATCGCGCTCTTGCTCGCCGAGCTCGACGTGCGGGGCTCGTCATGAGCCTCCACCCGAAGAACGCGGCGATGAAGCGGCGGCTGCTGGAGGCCGAGCACTGGCTGTGCATCGAGCGCGCGAAGTACGCCACCGAGGTGTACCGCGAGACGCAGGGGCAACACCCTTCGCTCCAGGCCGCGAAGAGCCTCGCGCGCGTGCTCTCGAAGATGACGGTGCGCCTCGACCCCGACGAGCTGCTGGTGGGCAACCGCGCCTCGAAGCCCATCGCGCCGCCGCTCGCGCCGGAGCGCGGCGACTTCACCTTCGTCTTCACCCACCTCTTCGAGGACCTCGAGGCCTTCGGCTACCGCATCACCCCCGAAGACAAGGCCACGCTCTTCGAGGAGATCATCCCCGCGTGGGCCGGCAAGACGGTGCGGGACGCGAAGGTGGCCGCCTTCGAGGCCCACGGCCTGGGCAGCACGCTCAACACCTCGCCCCTCGAGTTGGTGCGCAAGCTGCGCCGCTTCGGTCCGCGCGCGCTGGGGAAGCTCGTGGCCCCGCGCGGAGGCTTGAAGCTCTCGCGGCTGCCGGGGCTCTTTCGCGCGGTGAAGGCCGGCGCGCGGGACAACCTCAAGGGGCGCGGGCGCTGCACCGACACCCAGGCGCACCTCGTGCCCGGTCACAAGAACGTGCTCGCCCGGGGCTTCTTTGGCATCCGCGACGACGCGCAGCGGCGCCTGGCCCTCGAGTGCACGCCGGATCAACGCGCGTTCCTCGAGAGCGTGGTGCTCACCTGCGACGCCATGCGGGCGTTTTCCTCGCGCTTCGCGGGGCTCGCCCGGACCCAGGCCGCCGAGGCCGTCGACGACGAGCGCCGAGGGGAGTTGCTCGCCATCGCCGAGCGCTGCGAGCGCGTGCCGTGGCTCCCCCCGCGCAGCTTCGCCGAGGCGGTTCAGGCGCTGTGGTTCACCCAGAACGCGGCCATCATCAGCTACGGCGCGGGCAGCGGCATCACCCCGGGCCGGGTGGATCAGCTCCTCTTTCCCTTCTACGAAGCTGACCTCGCGCGCGGCGTGCTCACCCGCGACCATGCGCTGCGGCTGCTCGAAGAGCTGGTCATCAAGCTCAACGACAACGTGGTCATCTGGCCCAACCTCGGCGGCGTGGAGTTGAACCACCTCGGCTCGGACGTGGAGAACATCACCCTGGGCGGCGTGGACCGGAACGGCGATGACGCCACCAACGCGCTCTCGTGGCTCTTCATCGAGGCCATCGAGAACACCAACCTCGCCACCACCGCGTCCTTCCGCGTCTCGAAGAAGAGCCCCCCGGGTTTCGTGCAGCGCGTGGTGGAGATGCACCGCAAGACGAACTCCCCCGCGTTCCTCTGTGACGAGACGGCCGTGGCCACGCTGCAGAAGGACGGGTACTCCCTGGAAGACGCGCGCGACTACTGCCTCGTGGGCTGCGTGGAGCCCAGCGGCAACGGCGACACCTTCGGCGCCACCGGGGGCACCAAGGTCTACTTCCCCACCGCGCTCGACCTCGTCTTCCACCGCGGCCGCACCTCGTTCTTCGGCAACCAGGACGGCCCTGATACCGGCGACCCGCGCGCCTTCGCCACCTTCGAGGCGCTGCTCGATGCGTACTTCCGCCAGCTCGAGGTGATGGTGGGGCAGGTGACCGAGGCCACGCGGCTGCGCGACGCCATCTGGGCCGAGCGGTTCCACAACCCGCTCATCTCCTGCACCATCGACGGCTGCCTGGAGAACGCGCGCGACATGACCGCGGGCGGGGCGCGCTACTCGTTCGGCGCCGTCGGCGGGGGCGGGCTGGGCACGCTCGTCGACTCCCTGGCCACCGTGCGCGCCCTGGTGTTCGAGCAGCGCGTGGTGACGATGGCGCAGCTGCTCGCGGCCCTCGAGGTGAACTTCCGCGGGCACGAGGCGCTGCGTGAGCAACTCCGCGCGGGGCCCCGCTTCGGGAGGGATGACGAGGCCGTCGACGCGCTCGCCCGCGAAGTCGTCTCGCGCTTCTGCGCCCTGGTCCGCGCCCAGCCCACGGTCACCGGGGGGCACTTCAAGGCGAGCCTCATCTCTTACGGGCTCAACGTCTACGAAGGCGCGCTCGAGCCCGCGACGCCCGATGGCCGGCTCGCCGGCGCGCCGCTCTCGAACAGCATGTCGCCCAGCAACGGGGCCGAGACGAAGGGGCCCACCGCCGCGCTCAACTCCCTGGCGCGGATTGACCAGACGCAGATCGGCTACGGCAACTCGCTCAACATGCGGCTGCCGCTGGGGGTGCTCGGCTCGGCGAAGGGCCTCGAGAGCGTCTCGGGCCTGGTGCGCACCTACTTCCACAAGGGCGGCTTCCACGTGCAGTTCAACGCCGTCGACGCGGCCACGCTGCGCTCGGCCCAGGAGCGCCCGCGCGACTTCGCCGACCTCATCGTGCGCGTGTCGGGCTACTCGGCGTACTTCACGCGGCTGGGCCCGCAGATCCAGGAAGACCTCATCGCGCGCGCCGAGCTGTCGCCATGAAGGGCCGGGTGTTCGACGTCCAGCGCTTCTGCGTGCACGACGGGCCCGGCATCCGCACCACCGTGTTCCTCGCCGGCTGCTCGCTGCGCTGCGCCTGGTGCCACAACCCCGAGAGCTTCGCCGGCGCGTCGGCGCGGTGGAGGACTCCGGACGACGTGCTCGCCGAGGTGCTCCAGGACCGCGACTACTACGCCACCAGCGGCGGCGGCCTCACCGTGTCGGGCGGGGAACCGCTGCTCCAGGCGGACTTCGTGCACGCGTTGCTCTCGCGCGCGAAGGGGCACGGGCTGCACACCTGCGTGCAGACCGCGGGCGAGGTGACGCGCGGGGCGCTCGAGGCGGTGCTCGAGGTGGTCGACCTCTTCCAGTTCGACTTGAAGCAGATGAACTCGGCGCGGCACCTCGCGCTCACCGGCGCGGGCAACGAGCGCATCCTCGAGAACGCCGCGTGGTTGGCCTCTCGCGGCGCCCCCGTGGACTTCCGCCTGCCGCTCGTGCCCGGGTACACCGATGACGACGCGCACCTCGCGTCGCTGGCGCGCTTCCTGCGAAGCCTCGGGGTCTCGGCGCTGCAACTCGTGCCCTACCAGCGCCTGTACCTCGAGAAGTACGCGCAGCTGGGGCTGACGCCTCGCCTTCCAGCCACGCTGTACCCAGGCGTGGACCTCCTGGAGCGCGCAGCGGCCACGCTCGCCAGCCTCGGCATCGAAGCGGCGTGCTGCGGGTGAACTTCGGCGCTCCCCGCGCCGCGACAGAGCGGGCAGAGTACAGGTCGTGTTCGACCTGCTCACCCAGTTCATCCGGCACTCGCCGGTCATCGCGTTCATCAAGGACGTCGACGGCCGCTACCGGCACATCAGTGATGCCTGGCTGAGCGCGTTCCGCACCACGGAAGCGGCCGTGGTGGGCAAGACCGACCGCGAGCTCTTCGAGGCGTCGCAGGCGGACGACTTCATCGAGAACGACCGCGCGGTGATGGCCACGCGTGAGCCCAGCCGCCGCTACGAGCAGGTGCTGGTGCCCCCCGACGTGCGCACCTTCCTCTCCACCAAGTTCCCCCTGGTGGACCAGGACGGCGTGCTCCACGGGTTGGCCGGCTTCGCCATCGACGTCACCGAGCAGCAGCGCAACCTCGACGACCTCGAGCAGCAGAAGCGCTTCCTCGAGCGCACCCAGGCCATGGCCAGCGTCGGCGGCTGGGAGTTCGACGTCGCCAGCCGCGCGCTGGTGTGGACCTCCGAGACCTTTCGCCTCTTCGAGCTGGGCGAGCGCTCGGTGACCCCCACCCTCGAGGGGGCGCTGATGCTCTTCGCCCCCGAACACCGCGAGACCGTGCGCGTGGCCCACGAGACCGCGCTGTCGAAGGCCGAGCCGTTTCGTTTCGAGGTCGAACTGGTGCCCCGCTCCGGGCGAAGGCGGCGCGTGCGGCTCCACGCGGTGCCCGAGCTCATCGACGGCCAGGTGTACCGGCTCTCGGGCGCCATCCAGGACGTCACCGACGAGCGGCTGGTCGAAGAGAAGCTCCGCCACGCCAGCCGCATGGACGCCGTGGGTCAGCTCGCCGGCGGCGTGGCCCACGACTTCAACAACATGCTGGGGGCCATCGTCTCGGGCGCCGAGTTGTTGCGCTTCGAGGCCCTCACGCCCGGGGCCAACGACGCGCTCAACACCGTGCTCACCGCCGCCACCCAGGCCGCGGGGCTCACCCGGCAGCTGCTGCTGTTCAGCCGCAAGGAGCGCTCGCGCCGCGTGCCCTCGGACCTGCACACCGTGCTCGCCGACGCGCTGACGATTCTCCAGCGCACCCTCGACCGGCGCATCACCCTGGTGGTGGAACAGACCGCCACCCGCTCCCGCCTGCTGGCCGACACCCCGCAGCTGTCGAACGCGTTGATCAACCTCGCGCTCAACGCCCGCGACGCCATGCCCGACGGGGGCACGCTCACCTTCCGCACCCTCGACGACGGGCCGGCCATCGTGCGCCTCGAGGTCGTCGACACCGGCATGGGCATGGCCCCCGAGGTGCTCAGCCACATCTTCGACCCCTTCTTCACCACCAAGGATCGCGGCCGCGGCACGGGCCTGGGCCTGGCCACGGTGGACTCAGCGGTGCGCGCCCACGAGGGCGACATCAACGTGCGCAGCGAGGTCGGCGAGGGCACCACCTTCTGCCTGCGCTTCCCCGTGCTGCCCGGCGACGCCGAGCCCGCCACCGCCCGCGACGCGCTGCCCATCGGCACCCAGCGCCGCGAGCTGTTGCTCGTCGTCGACGACGAGGAGCTGGTGCGCCGCTCGCTGGGCCGGTTGCTGGAGAAGCTCGGCTACCGCGTGCTCGAGGCGCAGGACGGGGCGCAGGCCCTGGTGGTGCTCGCCAGCGCGGAAGAGAAGCCGGTGCTCGTCATCCTCGACCTGATGATGCCCGGGCTCACCGCGGTGGAGACGTTCCGCGCGGCGCGGGAGATCCTCCCGGGGCTGCCGGTGCTCTTCTGCTCGGGCTATGCGCCGGAGCAGTTGCTGGCGTCCATCCAGTCGGAGCCGAGGACCGGGCGCCTCGCCAAGCCGTTCAGCACCCAGGAGTTGCTGGGCGCGGTGCGCGGTTTGCTGTCGTGAGTTGAAGCGCGGCCCTACTTCACCGGGCACACGCGCCGCGCAGCCACCTTGGACGGTTCCTTCCACGCCAGCCCGAGGAACTCGTCGACGCCCGCGTAGCCCAGGCGCGGCACGCCGAAGCCCTCGGCGCGCGGCAGGGGCTGCTTGGAGATGACCATGGACACGCCCCGGCCCACGGTGCGCGCGACCACGAAGCGCCGCTCCACGGTGTCCATGTAGACCAGCGACACCCGGCCCTCGCCGTCGACCACCGCGTCGCCGGGGCCCCAGGCCGTGGCGCTCGACTTCACCTCTTCGACGGTCAGCTCGTCGCCGGTGAGCAGGTCGAGCATGTCGGGGTTGACGTACACCCCGCTCCAGCTCGAGCTCGCAAACGAGTATTGGTAGAAGCCGACCAGCTCGCCGGTGGGCAGCTCGAGCTGCTTCGTCGAGTTCACGTCGTACTGGTAGTACGGCGCGTCGAGCCGCTTCACCTCGAGGGTGCGGGTGTCGATGACGGCCCGCAGGTTCTCGTCGAGGCCCGCGTCGGCTGGCGGGGTGGAGGTGAGCACCGCGTAGTGGCCGCCCGACGACACCCGCGGGTACCAGGCGTCGAGCAGCTCGAAGCCCGCGTCGATCAAGGTGCGCGTCTCGGTGATGTCCACCTGCCGTCCCTCGAGGCTCCAGCGGCCCAGCGAGGTGGTGGCGATGCCCGCCCGGTCCCAATGGGCGATGAGCTGTTCGCCGACTCCCAGGCGCATGAACCGCGCGACGCCCGCGTCTTCCACCCCGTCGAAGGACGTCAAGCGCCCCCCGGTCACCGAGGCGAGGTCGAGCCCGCCGTCGAGCGCCCACGCGAGGAACACCGCCGTGCCGTTGGAGGTCGCGTCGAAGAGGCCCGCCGGCGCCGAGCGGGCGATGGTGACCTCTCGCGGCGTGAAGTCTGCGTCGAAGCGCCGCACCACGGTGTGCTCTTCGCCGGCGTCGTTCGCCTCGGTGGTGACCAGCGCGTAGCCGCCGTCGAGCGAGAGGAAGCGCCACTCGCCGGTGGCGCCCTCGAAGAGCACCACGGGCGGGCCCTGGTCCACGAGCCCGTCACAGTCGTTGTCGAGGCCGTCGCACACCTCGGCCGAGCCCAGCACCTCGCCCACGCACGCGCCCCACGTGCCGCGCCCGCACGACTGCAGCCCTTCCTTGCACTTGCCCACGTTCGAACCGCAGGGCCGGGTGGTGCCGGCCTGGCACTCGCAGACCACCTGCTCGTTCTTGCGACACAGGCCCTCGACGCAGCGCAACCCCGAGGGGCAGGCGTCGGTGCAGGCCACCGCGCAGTCGTCGACCGCCGGGGCGTAGAAGCAGCCGCTCACCAGCACCCACGCAGTCAGAACGACACGGCGCATGACGCGGACACTCCAGTGCTCGAGGGAAGGATGAGGACCTGCGCGCTGGGCGCGGCCCCGGGCTCGGAGAACGCCGAGAGGAAGGTGGCCACCAGGCCCGACAGCGCGAGCGCGCCCCCGGCCCCCAGCAGCACCTGCGCGGCGAGTTGTTGTTGTTGCCCCGCGCGCTCGGTCTTCGTCCACGCCGCGTCCCACGTCACGCCGCCCGACTGGGCGAAGCGGGTGACCTGGCTGGCCGTCGTCCCGGCCTGCGCCGCGAAGTAGAGCCCCAGGCCGCTGCTGATCAACCCCGCGCTGATCAACGTCACCCCCAGCACGGGGAACCGGCGGGAGGTGGTGACCGCCGGCGGCACCGGCGCCAGCTCCACCGTCACGCTGCGGCCCTGGCCCGGCTGCACCACCACGTCGGTGCGCGTGGGCGTGTACCCCTCGAGTTTCGCCACCACCTCGTGCGTGCCCGGCTTGAGCTTCACCGTCCTCGGCGCGCGCGCCGCGGGCTCCTGGTCGATGGACACCATCGCGCCCGGCGGCCGCGTCTCGAGGTTCACCTCCACCGGCCGGGTCAGCGAGCGCAGCGAGAATTGCACCGCCTGCGCCTGGCCCGAGACGACCTCGATGCTGCGCTCCTCGGCCACGTCGCCTTCCCGCTCGGCGCGGATGAGGTGCTTGCCGGGCCCCAGGGGGGCGAACTCGCTGAGCGGGGTCAGGCCCTCGCGCTCGCCGTCGATGGTGATCACCGCGGGCTCGCCCTCGACGATGATCGCCACCGGCGCGGTCAGCGAGCGCACCTGTTCGATCTCCTTCGCCACGGCGGCGCGGCGGTCGGCCGGCACCTTGTCGCCACCCAGGCGCAGGTACTCGCCGAAGGTCCGCAGCGACTGGCCGTACTTGAACGCGCGGCGCTCACACAGGCCGATGTTGAAGAGCACCTCGAAGCTCGGCGCGGCCTGGTACGCGGCGCGGAACTCGGCGAGCGCGGCGGGGTAGTTGCCCTCTTTCGAGAGCGACACCCCGCGCTGGTAGTGCGTCGCGGCTTCCTTGCGCTGCGCCGGCGTGGGGCCTTCGGCGGCGGCGGCGCCCAGGCTGAGCAAGAGGGACAGGGCCAGGCACCGGGAGGCGCTCACGCGCGGGAGCCTAACGCAGCCTCACTCGTAGGGGTTCTTCTCGTCCACCGAGAGCACCCGCGAGGTCTTCTTCTTCTTCGCCGGAACGCCCGCGTCGAAGGGCACCTCCGGCGCGACGGGCCGCGCGGCGAGCACCACGCGCTCGGTGCGGGTGGCGTCGAAGATGAGCTCCACCGAGGTGTCCACCATGCCCGGCGCCGCGACCCGCATCACCCGCCGCGACCCGCGCTCGCCGCTCAGCGTGCAGGGGTTGCAGGTCAGCTCCACGCCCGCCTCGCTGAAGCGCGCGGTGGCCGGCTCGGCCAGCAGCGTGAGGGTGAGGGTGGCCGGCGGCGGCGGCGGGTCGACGTGCGCGGGCACCACCAGCTCCACGGGCGGCGGCGGAAGGGGCGCCTGCTCCGGGGGCCGCTGGACCAGGAAGGCGATCGCGCCCGCGCCGCCCAGCAGCCCCACCAGCGTCAACCCGACCACCAGCGGGGTTCGCGAGGGCCGCGGCAGGAGCGTGGGCTCGGCCGGCGCCACCCGCGCGACGCCGCCGGGCGTGAGCCGCCGCGGGGGCAGCCCGGCCGCGCTCGAGGAGGGCGTGGGCGAGAGCGCCGCGGCCCGCGCCGTGCGCACCGCGACGTCGAAGAGCCCCTCGGTGTCGAGCGTGGGCACCGCCGCCAGCAGCTGCGCCTTCACCTTCGCCGCGTCGCGGGGGCGCTGCGCCCGGTCCTTGAGCAGCAGGGTGTCCACCAGCGACGTCAGCGCGGGCGGGAGGTGCGGGGTGAGGGTCGCCAGCGCCGGGGGCGTCTCGTTGAGCACCCGCGCCAGCATCGAGAGGTCGGAGCCCGAGCCATGGGGCGGCCGCCCGCTGAGCAGGGTGTAGAGCACCGCGCCCACGGAATAGAGGTCGGCCTCGGGCCCCAGGTCGTCTTCGCCCAGCACCTGCTCGGGCGCCATGTACCGGGGCGTGCCGATGGTGCTCCCGGTCTGCGTCAGGCCGCTGCTCTGGCCGAAGCGCGAGACGCCGAAGTCGAGCAGCTTCACCACCTGCGGCCGGGCGCACACGAAGATGTTCGCTGGCTTCACGTCGCGGTGAATCACCCCCGCGCGGTGGGCCGCGGCCAGCGCCTCGAGCACCGGCGCCATCACCCCCACGGCCTGGCCCGGGGTGAGGCACCGGAGCTCCTTGAACAGCGCGCGCAGCGTGATGCCTTCGAGGTGCTCCATGACGATGAAGGGCTCGCCTTCGTCCGTCTGCCCCATGTCGAGCACGTCGACGATGCCCGGGTGGTCGATGACCGCCGCGGCCTTCGCCTCCAGCTCGAAGCGCCGCCGCACGTCTTCCCGGTCGGACACCGCCGCGTTGAGGATCTTGATCGCCACCCGCCGCCCGATGGACAGGTTCGTCGCCTGGTACACCGCCCCCATGCCGCCCTCGCCGAGCAGGCCTTCGAGCGCGTACTTGCCGGCGATGAGGGTGCCCGGAGGCAGGTGGGAGGACACGGAGCGAAGGGCAGCGTAGTCGCGGAAGGCAGCCACGTCGCGAGAACAGCCGCGCCACCCCGTGCTACAGGCGCGCGCGATGTCGCGCGGTGCGCTCCGACTGATGCAGTTGATGGCCGTGGTGCTGGGGCTGCTCGCCGCGCTCGAGGTGCTGTGCCGCGTGCAGCCCGAGGGCCTCGCCGCCGTCGCCCACCGGGTGCGCTTCAAGCTCGCGCTGCTCCACGCCAGGAGTCCGGTCGACTTCGTGGCCCTGGGCAGCTCGCGCAGCAACGACGGCCTCAACCCCGCGCTCCTCGGGCTGGGGTCGGGCTTCTCCGCCGCCACGCCCTCGTCGTCCCTGCCCACCCTGGAGTTCTTCGCCGCGAACCTCGGGCCCCAGCGGCGGGTGCTGGTGGAACTCTCGGGCCCCATGAGCGCCTCGACCCCCATGGACGCCGACGACGCCGCCGCGCCCGGCGCCTTTGATGGAGACCCGCTCGGGGCCTGGCTCCATGCGCACTCCGCGCTGCTCGCCGTGCGCCGCGCCTTCGCGCTCGAGAACCTGCCGCGCGTGTTCGCCATCGTCTTCGCCTCGCGCTTCGACGGCTCGGAGTGGTTCCGCTCGCGGCAGCTCACCGAGACCTTTCGACCCCCGGTCGCACCGGAGGGCGTGCACGACGCGGCCGCGTGGGCCCCGGCGCCGGTGCGCGAGACCCCGCCGGCGACGCTCGACGCCGAGGGCGAGCGCGTGGCCGAGGGGTTCGGGCGCGCGGTGACGGCGCTGCGGGCGCAGGGGGCCGTGGTGACGCTGGTGGCGCCTCCGCTCGGGGCCGGGTGGCGCGAGACCGAGTGCACGCCCGAGCTGAAGGCCCAGCGCGCCGAGGTCGCCCGCCGGGTGCGCGCGCCGTTCCTCGACTTCACCTGCGCGGAAGTCGATGAGCGCTGGTTCGTCGACGGGCAACACCTCTCGTCGCCGGGCCGCGCGCAGTACTCGAAGGTGCTGGGGGAGGCGCTGCGTGCTCTTCCATAGCGCCACCTTCCTGATCAGCGTGTCGGGGCTCATCGCGCTCTACTGGCTCACCCCGTGGCACCGCGCGCGGCTGGCGTTGCTCTTCGGCGCGTCGCTGGTGTTCTACGGGTGGCGGCACTGGCCCTCGGTGTTCCTGCTGCTGGCGAGCATCACCGTGAACTACACGCTGGGGCGGCTGCTCGAGCGGCACCGCGTCAAGGGACTCCTCGCGCTCGGGGTCACCCTCAACCTCTCGTTGCTGCTGTACTTCAAGTACGCGCGCTTCCTGATTGATCAGCTGATCCTCGGGGGCGCGCAGCTCGGCCTCGAGCTGCACGTGCCCAGGCCCGACGCCTGGGCCCCGCTGGGCATCTCGTTCTTCACCTTCCAGGTGGTCGCCTACCTCGTCGACGTGTACCGCAAGGAGCTGCCCGCCGAGCGCAGCGTGCTGGTGTTCGCGGTCTTCAAGTCGTTCTTCGCGCAGTTGGTCGCCGGTCCCATCGTGCGCGGGAAGGACTTCCTGCCGCAGCTGCACCGGCGCCTGCCGTTCGACGCGGAGAAGCTCTCCCGCGGGGCGTGGCTGGTGTTGACCGGCCTGTTCCTCAAGGTGGGCGTGGCCGACGTCATCGGTGACTACGTGGACTTCGGGTGGTCCGACCCCGCGTCGCTGGGCATCAACAACGCGTGGCTCGTCGTCTACGGCTACGCGGCGCAGTTGCTCGCCGACTTCTGGGGCTACTCGACGATGGCCGTGGGCCTGGGGCTGTGTTTCGGGCTCGTGCTGCCGGTGAACTTCGAGAACCCGTACGGCTCGGACTCGCTGCGCGAGTTCTGGCGCCGCTGGCACATCACGCTCTCGGTGTGGCTGCGCGACTACCTGTACATCTCGCTGGGCGGCAACCGCGGGGTCTCGAAGACGCGCGCCGCCTTCAACCGGCTGCTCACCATGGCGCTGGGTGGGCTGTGGCACGGGCCGGGGTGGAACTTCATCCTCTGGGGCTTCCTCCACGGCGTGTGGATGGACCTCGAGTTGGTCACCGAGAAGTCGCGTGCGCGGTGGCCGAAGTGGCTGGGGGTGTTGATCACCTTCCACGTGGTGGTGTTCTTGTGGATCCCGTTCCGGGCGCCGTCCATGGGTGCCCTGGGGGTGTTGATCAGCCGGCTCTTCACCGCGCCCTGGGACATCAACACGCCCACCCAGACCGCGGTGATGACCTTCGGGTTTCTCGCGCTGCAGAAGCCGCTGTTCGGGTTGGTGCGCGCGGATCGTCCCGGGTCGCTGCGGCCGTGGGTGGTGCTGGTGCTCGCGGCGCTGATGGTGTGGCTGCTGCTGGCGTATGGGAACGCGCGGGCCGACTTCATTTATTACGTGTTCTGAACAGCGGCCTGGAGGGTGGGGGTGGGCCTGTTTTCAGGCCGTGCGCGGAAGCGGGCGTGCCCCTCGAACCCGCGGCGCCTCGATGACTCGGTTCTGACGGACTCGGTGGGGGTGGGCACCACCACGGAGTCCGTCAGTGTGAGGCGACAGCCAGTGGCCATCGACGGTGTCGTGCCGAGGGGCTCCCTCGAGCTCGCCCCGGGCGCATGCACCCCGAACCCCCATTCACCCTCAAGGCCGTTCGCTCTGCCGAGCATGTCAGTCCCGTTTGGGATGCTCGGCCCATGACGATGATCGAGGCATGGGCGAGGGCGGAGGCAATCGGTCGCCGCCAGCACGGGGTGGTGACTGCGAAGCAACTCGAGGGCTGTGGTCTGGCGCGCGAGGCGATGCGGTGGCGGGTGGAGCGTCGACAGCTCGTTCGGGTCTTCGTGGGCGTCTACTGCTTCCCCGCAGTCAGGCCGACCTGGGAACAGACGGCGCAGGCCGCGTTGCTCTGGCTGGGTGACGACGCCGCCCTCTCGCACGCGAGCGCGGCGAGCCTGTTCTGCCTGGACGGCTTCAAGCGGCGGCCTTCGATGCTCGACCTCATCGTCCCTCGAAACGGGGTGAGTTCGCGGCGCGCGAAGTCGCTGCCGGGGAACGTGGTGCTGCACCGTTCACGCACCGCGTTCGCCACCACTCGCGTGGCTGGCTTCCGCGTCACCGACCTCGCGCGCACCGTGATGGACCTCGCGACCACGGTGCCGCCCGCGCGAGGGCTGGACGACGGGCTCGACGACGCGCTCGACTCTGCACAGCGCATGTACCCCGGTACCGACGGCGAGCTCGAGCGCCTCTATGCGCGCGCGCGCTCCGGTCGCACCGGGACGCGACGCCTGCGGAGGTTGCTCCGCGAGCGCGGGGGGCTGGCGACCGACTCGCCCCTCGAGGCGAGGTTCCGGCGCGCCTTGCGGCTGGGCGGGCTGAAAGCCCCGCGGCACCAGCGGCCGGTGTTCGACGCCCGCGGGTACATCGTCCGCGTCGACTTCATCTGGCCCGACGAGCGGGTCGTGGTGCACGTCGACGGGTACGAGTTCCACCAGCAGCGCACGCAGTTCGAGCGCGACCGCGAGGTGGCCAACCGCCTGACCGCGAAGCTTCATCTCTCGATCTGGGTCACCTCGCGGGGGCTCAAGGAGTCGCACTGGCGCGACGCGCTCAAGGTGGCGCTGCGCGAGCGGGGACCGCAGCTCGTGCTGTTGTGAACAGCGGCCGGAAGGGTGGGGGTGGGCCTGGTTTCGGACCGTGCGCGGAAGCGGGCGTGCCCCTCGAACCCGCGGCGCCTCGATGACTCGGTTCTGACGGACTCGGTGGGGGTGGGCACCACCACGGAGTCCGTCAGTGTGAGGCGAAAGCCAGTGGCCATCGACGGTGTCGTGCCGAGGGGCTCCCGCGAGCTCGCCCCAGGCGCGTGCACCCCGACCCCCCACGCACCCCAGGGCTGTGGCCGTTCCCCGCGTCGACTCGCGCCGACCCGCGCCGACTCACGCCGCCTGGGCCGGCTCCTCGCTCAGCACCGACGACACCTTCGCGTTGAGCGGAATGCGCACCGTGAACGTGGTGCCCACGCCGACCTCGGTCTCGAACGACAGCGTGCCGCCGTGACGTTCGACCACCACCCGCCACGCGATGGCGAGGCCCTGGCCCGTGCCGCGGCCGACCTCCTTGGTGGTGAAGAACTGCTCGAACACGTGCTCGCTCACCTCGGGGGCGATGCCCTGGCCGGTGTCGCGAATGGTGATGACCGCGCTCTGCCCCTCGGTGAACGAGCACACGGTGATCCGGCCGCGGGCGCCGGACTCGCCGACGGTCTCCTTGATGGCATGCGCGGCGTTGACCAGCAGGTTCAAGAACACCTGGTTGAGCTCGGCGGGGAAGCACGAGACCAGGGGCAGTTCACCGAGCTGCAGCTCGACGTCGGCGACGTACTTGTACTCGTGGCGCGCGATGGCGAGGGTGGTCTCGAGCGCGTGGTTCAAGTCGGCGCATTCCTTGTCGCTGCCGGCGGGGTGGGCGAACTCGCGCATCGAGCGCACGATGGTGGCGATGCGCTCGAGGCCGTCGAGCGCCTGTTGCAGGGCGCGCGGGGTGTTCTGGCGCACGAAGCCCAGGTCGATCTCCTCCTTGAGCGCGCGCAGGCGCCGGGCGTCTTCCGGTCCCGCGGTGCCGGTCTCCACGCCGGCGCACAGCGCCTCGGCCGCGTCGAGCACGCGCACCACGTTGGTCCACGCTTCCTGCACGAAGCTCACGCTGTCGCCGACGAACTGGGTGGGGGTGTTGATCTCATGCGCGATGCCCGAGGCCAGCCGGCCCACGCTCTCGAGCTTCTGGGCCTGGCGCAGCTCCAGCTCGACGGCGCGCTGGCGCACGCGGTTGCGCGCGGACATCACGGCCATGCCGCACAGTTCGACCATCGACCACGAGAGGTTCAGGTAGTCCTCGCGGCGCTCGGGGAACGACAGCCCGCCCACCCACACGGCGGCCACCGGTTCTCCATGCGTCACCAGCCGCACCACGAACGCATCGCGGGAGACGGTCTCCACGGTGGGGCCCGGCGCCGCGAGCCGCTGCAGCACCTCCTCGCGCGCGTCGGCGGGCACGGCCGGGCCGGGGGTCCCCGCGGCGATGGGCCGGTACACCACCTCGGTCGGGGCGAAGAGCGCGCTGAAGAGGTCGACGATGCGGCGCATCACCTCCTGCTCGCTCACCGAGCCGGTCAGCTCGCGCAGGAGGTCGAGGGCCATCGACAGCTCGGCCGAGCGGCGCAGGTCGGCCTGGGCCTGGGTGCGCGCGCGCTTGCGCTCGGACTCGAGGCGCCACGCGCCGACGATGGTCCGCAGGCGCTCCTTGAGGTGGTCGAGGCCCACCGGCAGCGCGCGCCAGGGCAGGCCGACGAAGGCCGCGTAGTCGGCACAGTTCGTCGCCGCCTGTGGGTCGTCGCCGGTGTCGAGCAGCACCAGCTCCTTCATCGACTCGCCGAAGAGGGCCCGGGCCTGCTCGGGGTCGAAGCCCCACGCCTTCATGCGCGCGCGCCAGTGGCGGGCCCAGCCCGGCGTCACCACGAAGGCGCCGTCGCGTTGCAGCGCGGTGACCAACGACTCGCTCGCCACCAGGTGCAGGCACTGTTCGAGCTCGAAGCCCTGGCCCGCCGGCGGGGCGTCGCTCCGCGGGCGGCTGCACAGCAGGTCCATCGGGGTGGCGCCGTGGCGGGGGGGCGTCTCGCGATGCGACGGGGGCCCCAGGCAGGTGCTGCGCCGCGCGCGTACCGTGACGTCGTCGAAGCCCAGCTCCCGCAGCGCGGACTCGAACTCCCCGACGAAGCTGGGGCACACGCCCAGCTCGAGGTGCGCCGGCGTCGTCATGTGGTCCACCCCCGGGCCGCGGCCCAGCGCGCGGACGTCGCCACCAGGGCGTGCAGCACCGCGTCAGGCACCTGCAGCGGCAGCTCGCCGTGGTTGTCCGCCAGGACGAAGCCGCCGCCCGGCGCGCCGACCTCGAGCGCCGCCCAGGCGTCCGCCTCCGCCTCGGCCACCGAACACCGCGTGAGCCTCAACCCGTTCAGGTTGCCCAGCAGCGCCGCGCGGCCGGCGCAGGCGGCCTTGAGCGCGCCCAGGTCGTCTTCCGCGCTGGCGCTGATCACCTTCGCGCCCGTCGCCAGCAGCGGCCCGATGCGCGAGAGCCCCGGCGCCGACGCGAGGTGAATCGCCGCGGGTCCCGCGAGCTGCCCCAGGACCCGGGCGGCGACGGCGAGGCCGAGATCCACCCCCAGCCCCGGCTCGGTCATGCTCGCCGAGCTCAGCGGGTCGAAGTAGGTGATCGCGGTGGCGCCGGCTGCCAGCTGCGCGTTGCCCCAGGCGACGGTGAAGGCCTCGTTGAGCGCCAGGAGCCGTGCGAGGAGCCGGGCGTGGTGGCCCCCCGGCTCGGCGCGCGCGGCGTAGAGCAGCTCGAGCCACGCCGCGAAGCCCAGCTGCATCACCGGCATCGAGAACGGCGACAGGACCACGCCGAGCACCGGCACCTCGCCGCCGCTGCGCGCCTTGAGCGCCGCGAGCGTGGTGAGCACCTTCTGCAGCGCCGGGTGGTCGAGCCGCGGGGCCTCGAGCCGGGCGATGCCCTCGACCGAACGCAACAGCGTGTCGGCCGCGGTGGGCGGCCCGTCCTCGATGAAGTGCGTCGCCCCGCCCCAGGCCTCGAGCTCCAGCGAGGCGTAGAAGAACCCGTAGAGGCAGTCGTGGCCGAACGCCTGGCGCAGCCGGAGCTGCCCCTCGACGACGTGTTCGCTGCGCGAGAAGTACTCCCGCAGCGAGAGGCCCAGGGCCCGCGCGCCGTGGAGCGTGAAGAGCAGGAAGACCGGGGGACGATCGGCCTGCCGGTGCGTGAGCGCGGCGAGGGTGCGTGCCAGCGGCGTCATGGCGCCCTCCGCAGGAAGCGCTCGACGAGGTGCACCGCGTCGGAAGCCGTGGCCCCGGTGGCGTGGGCCCCCACGCGCGCCGCGAGCGAGGGGTCGAGCCGGAACGGCGCGCCGCCCACGATGATGTTCACCCGCGGCTCGAGGTCGGCGAGCCGCTCGACGACGTCGCGCACCCGCCGGGCCGAGGCGAGCATCAGCACCGAGATGAGGACCACCTCGAAGCGCCCTTCGCGCACGGCGGCGACCAGCTCCTCGACGGTGGTGCGGCCGAGGTCGGCGACGTCCACGCCCGAGGCGCCGAGCATCGAGGCGACGATGCGCTTGCCCAGTTGGTGGTGGTCTTCGAGCACGGTGAGCGCCACGCGTGGCTTCGGCGCGCCCGGGGGCCGCAGCGGGGTGAGCGCGGCGATGAGCTCCTCGGCGATGCGGCCCGCCATGTAGACCTGCGAGAGCGCCACCGCGCCCTCCTCCCAGCCGACGCCGATGCGGTCGAGGGCAGGCACCACGATGGCGTCGAGGCGATCGGCGAGGCTCAGGTCTCCGGCCGAGCGGAGCACCCGCTGGGCCTCGGCGCGGTCGACGCAGAGCAGCGCGTGCTCGAAGCGGGCGGAGAGGGTGTTCATGCGGCGCTCGCTCGCGACAGGCCCAGCAGGGCCTCGAGGTCCACCGCGCCGAAGGCGTGGGCGTGGGGGGCGACCTTCTGGACGGCCCCGGGGCGCAGGGCAGGGGCGGCCTCGGCGGCTTCCTGGAGCGCGCAGGCCAGGGCCACGAGCGAGCGCAGCGACGCGGGGGCCGGCGCGGGCGCGGGCTGGTGGTGGAAGGCGACGGCCTCGATGAGCTGGGTCGGGATCCCCCACAACGAGAGCAGCACCGCGCCGAGCAGCGCGTGGTCGGCGCCCAGGCGCTCGCGCTCGACGTCTTCGCGGGTGCGGCCCTGGAGCACGGCCTCGTCGATGCGCAGCGCCTCGGCGGGCAGGTTGAGGTGCAGCACCAGCTCGCCCACGTCCACCAGCACCAGCGCAGTGCACGCCGCGTCGCGCAGCGCGGGCACCCCCAGGGCGTCGACCAGGGCCGGCCCGCTGGCGAGGCGGGCCAGGGCGCGGCGGCGCAGGCGCTCCACGCCGGGGCTCGGCGCCGAGAAGACCTCCGTGGCCAGCACCACGTTTTCCAGCGGGCGAATGCCCAGCAGCCGCACCGCCTCGCGCATCGACGACACCGGCTGGCGCAGGCCGAACCAGGCCGAGTTGACGACGCGCAGCACGTTGCTGCACACCGCGAGGTCCTCCTCCACCACGCCCACCAACTGGTCGAGCGTGGCGTCGGGCTGGCGCGAGAGGCGGTTGATGGCCGAGAAGGTGGTGGGCATCGACGGGAGCGGCCCCAGCCGGCCCACGAGCGCCTGGAGCGCCGGGTCGGTGAGGAGGTCGCGGGCCTGCAGCGACTGCTCGACGCGGTGAAAGAGCGCGGCGGCGGCCACGGGCTTGGCCACCACGTGGTGCGCCAGCGCGTGGCGCACGGTCTCGCCCATGTCGCCGGTGAGCATCACCCGCACCAGGGTCGGCCAGCGCGCCACCACCTCCTTGAGGAGCGCCTCGCCGTCCATCTCCGGCATGCGGGCGTCGGTCACCACCACGTCGAAGCCCTGGTGCGAGAGCTTCTCCAGCGCCTGGGCGGCCGAGGTGGCGGTCTCCACCGCCCAGCGCTTGCGGTACGGGTACATCGCCCGCAGGAGGCTCTCCACCACCGCCGGCTCGTCGTCGACGAAGAGCACCCGGCGGTGCGGAGGCGCGGCGTTCTGGGCGGTCAGATCCACCCTTCAACGCCTAACGGCAGGCCCCGGCGCCCGCGCGGCAGATGTGCTCCTCTCGTCAGGGGAGTGAGTCGCCTCGCGCAGACTTGCGGTCCTTGACCCACCCCCTCCGCCCCGCTGGCGCACACATGGGCGCGGCACCCGCCTTGCTTTGCGTGAGGGCTGCGCGACGTGGGGTCGTGCGGGGTGAGGCCGCCATGACCAGCACGCTGCCGAAGATCCTCTTCGTCGACGACGAAGAGCCGGTGCTCGAGAGCATCAGTCGGCTGCTGCACGGGCGCTACGAGCTCTCGCTCGCCTCGAACCCGATCGACGCGCTGCAGCATGTCGCCCAGAAGACCTTCGACGTGGTGGTCAGCGACATGCGCATGCCGCAGATGAGCGGCACCGAGCTTCTCAAGCGCATCAGGAAGACGCAGCCCGACGCCACCCGTGTCGTCCTGTCCGGGCATTCCGACCTCGAGGCGGCGGCGGCGGCGATCAACGACGGCCAGGTCTTCCGCTTCCTGATCAAGCCGGCGAAGCGCGAGGTCCTCCTGGGCGCGCTCGACGCCGCGGTCGAACAGAAGCGCCTGATCATCGCCGAGCGCGAGCTGCTCGAACAGACGCTCACCGGCAGCATCGACGCGCTGTCCGAGGCGCTGGCCCTGGCCAACCCCGAGGCCTTCGGGCGCGCCCGGCGGCTGCGGCGCGTGGTCTCGGCGCTCGCGAAGGAAGCGGGCCTCGCGCGGCGCTGGCCCCTGGAGATGGCCGCGTCGCTCTCGCAGATGGGGGTCATCACCCTGCCCTCGGAGGTGTGGCGCAAGTGGAGTGCCGGGGAGCACCTGAGCGAGGTCGAGCGCTCCATGGTCGACCGCTCGAAGAAGGTCCCCCAGCAACTGCTGCGACACCTGCCGCGCATCGAGCCGGTGTTGGCGCTGCTCGAGGCCCTGTCCACCGACGACGAGCTCACCTCCCCCATGCGCTCGCTCGAGGAGTCCACCCTGCGCGTGGCCGCCATGATCGAGCGCCGCCACTTCGTGGGCGAACCCCTGGCCGCCATCGTCACCGCGCTCGAGGCTGATCAGCGGGTGGACCGGTTCCTGGTCGACGCCCTCAAGAAGCTCGGGGGCATCCTGTTCGGCGAGCGCGCCCGGCGCTCCATCACCATCCAGGGGCTGCAGGCGGGCATGGTGCTGGTCGAAGACGTGCGCACGCGCGCCGGGGGCCTGCTCATCACCCGCGGCCACGAGGTGTCCGACGGGCTCATGGTGCGGCTGCGCAACTTCGCGGCCACCGTCGGGGTGCGCGAGCCGCTGATGGTCGCGGTGCCCGACGAGGGCGAAACGGCCCGCGCCGCCTGATTTCGAGAACCGGCGGCTGAAGAGGCCGCCGCGCCGTGACGACGAAGGACGAAGGGGGGGCACTGCACGCGATGACCTGTCTGGCGACGACGGCGAGAGTGACCCCGGAGCAGGCCCCCCGTCCTTTCGAGGGCCCGCTGATCAGCATCGGCGCCTCGATCGGCGGCGTCGACGCGTTGGCGCAGTTCCTCGAGGCCTGCCCGCCCGACCTGGGCGCGGCGCTGGTGGTCGTCGTGCCCCTCGCGGGGGACGAGCGCCTGCCTTCCGAGCGCCTGGGCCGGCACACGGCGCTGCCCGTGGTCGAGGTGGCCGGGGAGCTGCCGCTGCAGGAGGGCCACGTGTACCTCGTGGCGCCCGGCGCGCTGATGCAGGTGCACCAGGGCTGGCTGCGCTTCGCGACGACGCCGCGGCCGGGGTTCAGCCTGCCCATCGACGTCTTCTTCAACTCGGCGGCGGAGGTCTTCGGGGCGCACGCGGTGGCCGTGGTGCTCTCGGGCACCGGCTCCGACGGCACGCACGGCGCGGTGGCCATCAACGCCGCTGGCGGCTTCCTCGTCGCCCAGCGGGCCGAGACCGCACGCTTCGACGGCATGCCCCGCAGCGTGTTGGCCACCGGCCTGGTCGACGCGGTGCTCGCGCCGGCCGAGATGCCCGTGCGCCTGCAGGCGCTGCTGCGCGAGCGCCACCAGGCCCAGGCCCAGGCCCCCGAGACCGCGCCCCGCGGTCAGGCCCTCGAGCCGCTGCACCGCCTGCTCTTCGAGGCGGGCGGGGTCGACTTCCGCGCTTACAAGCCGGCCCACGTGCTCCAGCAGGTCGAGCAGCGCATGGTGGCCCGGCGCACCCCGACGCTGGCCGAGTACCGCGCCCTGGCCCAGGGAGATCGCGACGAGCTGCTGACGCTGCAGCGCGCGCTGCTCATCGCCGTCACCCGCTTCTTCCGCGACCCGGCCACCTTCGAGCTGCTGGCCCAGACGGCGGTGCGCGCGCTGGTGCGCAGCAAGGCCCCCGACGAGCCGGTGCGCGTGTGGACCGCCGGCGGCGCGACGGGTGAAGAGGCCTACAGCCTGGCCATGGCCTTCCTCGAGGCCTTCGAGCGCGAGGGGCGCCGCGTCGACCTGAAGATCTTCGCCACCGACGTGGACCCGGCGTGCGTGGAGACCGGCCGCGGCGCGCACTACCCGCTGTCCGCCCTCTCGGAGCTCTCGGCCGAGCGGCTGCACCGCTTCTTCACCCGCTCAGGCGAGGTGATGACGGTCAACAAGGAGCTGCGGCAGTGCGTGGTCTTCGCGCGCCACAACCTGCTGTGCGACCCGCCGTTCCGCCGCATGGACCTCGTGGTGTGCCGCAACACCCTCATCTACTTCGACGCCCCGGCCCAGGCGCGCGCGCTGCGCTCGCTGCAGTACGCGGTGAGCCCCGGGGGCTACCTGCTGCTGGGCCCCAGCGAGTCCCTGGGCGCCGATCCGCAGGGGTTCCGGCCCGTCGACGCGCGGCACAAGCTCTTCGAGCGCGTGGGCCACGTGGAGCACGTCTCGAGCCTGCAGCTGGTGCGCGAGGCGGTCCCCTCGATGGTGGCGCGCTCGGCCCTGAACCGCGGCCCGTCGCCGGTGGTGGTGCGCGGCAACGACGAGGGCGCGGAGGCGAACTTCGACGAGCTGCAGAGCATCAACGAGGAGCTGATGGCCACCAACGCCGAGCTCCAGCGCACCATCGAGCAGCTGACCCTCGCCAACGCCGAGCTGGGCACGGTGAACCAGGAATACCGCGAGCACCTCGCGCACCTCGACCGGGTCAACGGCGAGCTCGACGGGCTCTCGCGGGGCGCGGGCACGGCCACCCTGGTGCTCGACCCGCGGGGCCACGTGGCGCGGCTGAGCGTCGAGGCGGCGCAGGTGCTGGGCCTGCGCGCCGACGACGTGGGCCGGCCCCTCGAGGAGCTCACCGGCGAGCTGGTGTACCCCGACCTGGGGCGCGACCTCGCCGGCGTCTTGCAGGCGTCGCAATCCTCGGAGCGGGCGGTGGCCGCGGTCGACGGGCAGCGCTCGGTGCTGGTGCGCCTGCGGCCGCGCGACGGCGGCGGCGCGGTGGCCAGCCTGGTGGACATCACCGCCTTCCACGACCTGCGCGGCTTCCAGCGCGTGCTCGACGCCCTGCCGGAGCACGTGGCGGTGCTCGACGGCCAGGGCATCATCCGGCTGGTCAACGAGGCCTGGCGACGCTTCGCCCGCGCCAACGGAGACCCGGCCCTCGCGCGCTCCGGCCCCGGCGCCAGCTACCTCGACGCCTGCCGCGGGCCGCTGGGCCCCGAGGCCCCGGGCGAGCAGGGGCGCGACGCCCTGCGCGGCCTGCAGGGCGTGCTCAGCGGCGAGCTGCCGGCCTTCTCCATGGAGTACCCGTGCCACGCGCCGACGCTGCTGCGCTGGTACCGCATGCGCGTCGCCCCGCTGGCGCTCGCCGACCTTCGCGCGGTGGTGAGCCACCTCGACATCTCGTTGCAGCAGCACGGCAGACCGCAGGGGGGGCACGCATGACGGCCAATCGCCGCAACAACCTCGACGAGCTGCGCGTGCGCGCGCGGCGTTCGCTCGAGCTGGGGAGGTCGGGCTTCGCCGAGGGGGCGCCGACCCTGCAACAGCTCGTCGAAGACCTGAGCACCTACCAGGTCGAGCTCGAGCTTCAGAACGAGCAACTGCGGTGCGCCCACGAGGAGGCCAGCGCGGCGCTCGCCCAGTACCAGGTGCTCTTCGACGGCATGCCCCTGCCGGCGGTGGTCATCTCGCACCGCGATCTCGTGACCCAGGCCAACCCGCGCGCCCTGGCGCTCTTCGGAGACGTCAACGGGGCGGGGCTCAACCGCTCGGTGCTGCGGGTGCTCGACGAGGCCTCGCAGGCCACCTTGCTCGAGGCGCTGCACGCGCCCCCCTCGGACGAGCCGCGGGTGTTGCCGCGGTTGATCATCTGCCGCCGCGACGGCACGCGGGTGCCCACCGAGGCGCACCTCATCTCGCTGTCCCAGGACCCGGAGGCCGAGGCCCGCGCGCTGGTGGTGTTCGTCGACCGCACCTGCGCCGAGACCCAGGACCGCGAGCGGCGGCTGTTCCAGGCGCTGCTCGACAACAGCTCGGCGCTGATGTTCGCCTTCGATCGCCAGGGGCGCTGCCTGCTGGCCAACGACGCCCTGCTGCGCCAGCTGGGCCGGCGCCGCGAGCAGGTCATCGGCTTCACCCGCGAGGCGTGGCTCCAGCGCGACGACGCCCAGGCGCACCGCGACCACGACCTGAAGGTGCTCGCCACCGGCCAGCCGCAGCTCACCGAGGAGACGGTGCACGGCGAGGCCGGCGAGCGGGTGTTCATCAGCCAGAAGTTCCCCCTGCGCGACCCCGGCGGGGCGGTCATCGGCATCGGCGGCGTGAACTCCGACATCAGCGAGCTGCGCCAGCAGGAGGTGCGGCTGCAGCTCGCCTCGCGGGCCTTCAGCCAGGGCTCGGAGGCGATCATGATCACCGACGCCGAGAACCGGATCATCTCGGTCAACCCGGCCTTCGAGACGGTGACGCTCTACAGCGAGGCCGAGGTGCTGGGCCGCAAGCCGTCGGTGCTCTCGTCGGGGCGCCACGGGCCCGAGTTCTTCGAGCAGCTGTGGAAGACGTTGAACGCCACCAACCGCTGGGAAGGGGAGATCTGGAACCGGCGCAAGAGCGGCGAGGAGTACCCCGAGTGGCTGAGCCTGAGCCGGGTGCTCGACAGCAGCGGGCACCTCACGCACCACGTGGCGGTCTTCAGCGACATCAGCCGGCGCAAGTTCGCCGAGGCCGAGGTCGAGCGGCTGGCCTACTTCGACACCCTGACCGGCGCGCCCAACCGCAACCTGCTGCGCGACCGCATCGAGCAGGCCATTCGCGCGGCGCAGCGCAGCGACGGGCAGTTCGTGGTGATGTTCCTCGACCTCGACCGGTTCAAGGAGATCAACGACACCCTGGGCCACGACGTGGGCGACCTGCTGCTCATCGAGCTGGCGCGGCGGCTGCGCGGGGCGGTGCGCGAAGAGGACACCGTGAGCCGGCTGGGCGGTGACGAGTTCGTGGTGGTGCTGCCCGGCGCGGGCCAGGACATCGCGCAGCGGTGCTCCGAGCGCATCTTGACCGCGGTGCTCGCGCCCTACGTGCTCAACGGCCACACCCTGCGGGTGACGGCGTCCATCGGCATGGCGTTGTACCCGGACGACGGGGCCGACGCGCAGGCGCTGCTCAAGAACGCCGACACCTCGATGTACCAGGCCAAGTCCGACGGGCGGAACGGGGCGCGCTTCTTCAGCGCCGACATGGCCGCGCGGGTGGCCAAGCGGGCGGCCCTCACCACGGCGCTGCGCAACGCCATCCCCGCCGGTGAGTTCCGGCTCGCGTTCCAGCCCCAGGTGGACCTCGCCGACGGGCGGGTGCGCGGCGTCGAGGCGCTGCTGCGGTGGAACCACGCGGCCCTGGGCAACCCCGGCCCCGCGGAGTTCATCCCCGTGGCCGAGGAAAGCGGGCTCATCCTGCCCATCAGCCAGTGGGTGCTCGGCGCGGCCCTGCGCCAGGCCAAGGAATGGAGGGCGCGCGGGCTGCCCCCCTTCCGCCTCGCGGTGAACCTCGCGGCGAGCCACTTCGGCCAGGCCGACCTCGCCTCGCAGATCCTCTCCGGGCTCGCGGAGGCCAACTGGCCGGGCGAGCTGCTGGAGCTGGAGATCACCGAGCGGGTGGCCATCAAGAACCTCGCCCAGAGCATCGAGATCATGAACCGCCTCAAGGCCGAGGGGGTGCACTTCGCCCTCGACGACTTCGGCACCGGCTACTCGTCGCTGGCCTCGCTGCGCGAGCTGCCCATCGACACCCTGAAGATCGACAAGTCGTTCCTCCCGGCCCTGGGGAGCGACGGCCGCAACGAGGCGGTGGTGGGCTCGGTCATCGCGCTGGCCCACACCCTGCGGCACCGGGTGGTGGCCGAGGGCGTGGAGACCACCGACCAGGCCGAGTTCCTGCGCGGGGTGGGGTGCCAGGTGGCGCAGGGCTACCTCTTCGCCCGCCCCATGTGGGGCGAGGACGTCGAGGGCTGGCTGGCCGCCCGGCGGTGAGCGGGGGTTGCTCATTCGGTCGCATCGACGTATCTACATGCGTCGATGGACTCTTTGACCGAGGCGTTCCGAGCGCTGGGCGACCCGACGCGGCTGCGCATCTTGCGGCTCATCGTCGAGGCGCGGCTCAACGTCTCGGAGGTGGTGTCGCTGGTGGGCGTGGCCCAGTCGTCGGTCTCGCACCACCTGACGCGGCTCAAGGCGCTCGACCTCATCCGCGAGGAGCGGCACGGCGGCTTCACCTACTACTCGCTGGCCATCGACGAGAAGGCGGCCCTCTGGCCGTTGATCAAGCTGGCCCGCGGCGCGCCCGACACGCTGGGTGACAAGGCGCGGCTGACCGAGCTGCTGCGGCGGCGCGAAGACGTGCAGACGCTCAACGAGAAGCTGCTCGAGCCGGGCCAGTCGTGGCGCCTGTGGAGCGCGGCCCTGGCCTCGTTGCTGCCCCCGCTGGAGGTGGTGGACTTCGGCTGCGGCACCGGGGTGCTCACGGTGGAGCTCGCGCGCTGGGCGAGGCGGGTGACGGCCATCGACCGCAGCGAATCCGCGCTCACCAAGGCCCGGGCCGAGGCGGCGCGCCAGGGGCTCAAGAACATCACCTTCCTCGCGGCCGACCTCGAGCAGCTGCCCCTGCCGTCTTCGAGCGTCGACCTGGTGGTGGTCTCGCAGAGCCTGCACCACGTCAGCAGCATCGAGGCGGTGCTGGGCGAGGGCGCGCGGCTGCTCAAGGTGGGCGGGCGCATGGTGGTGCTCGAGCTGTTGCCCCACGACGAGACCTGGGTGCGCGCGCGCCTGGGCCACCAGCACCTCGGGCTCGACCCGGTCACCGTCGAGAAGGCGATGCGCGCCGTCGGCCTCGACGCCGAGCAGACCGTGCCCGCGGCGCGCGACGCCACGTCACCCTTCAAGGCGTTCCTCCTCACGGGGACACGCACCCGCAAAACCCACGCGAAGTTGAGGTCCGCATGAGCCACGCCGCCGCCGAGTTCGAGAAGCTGTTCCAGGAGCGCATCGTCATCATCGACGGCGCCATGGGCTCGTTGATCCAGACCTACGGGCTCGAGGAGAAGGACTTTCGCGGCACGCGCTTCGCCACGCACCCCAAGGACCTCAAGGGGAACAACGATCTCCTGAGCCTCACCCGGCCGGACATCATCGAAGAGATCCACGGCCGCTACTTCGCCGCCGGCGCCGACCTCGTCGAGACCAACACCTTCTCCAGCACCTCCATCGCCCAGGCCGACTACGACCTGCAGGCGGTGGTCACCGACCTGAACGTGGCCGCCGCCCAGTGCGCGCGCCGCGCCGCCGCCGCCGCCGAGGCGAAGACGCCGGGGCGCCAGTGCTTCGTGGCCGGGGCCGTGGGGCCCCTCAACCGCACCCTGTCCATGTCGCCCGACGTGAACCGCCCCGACTTCCGCGCGGTGACCTGGGCGCAGGTGACGGCCGCCTACGAGGAGCAGGTGCGCGCGCTGCTGCAGGGCGGGGTGGACGTGCTGCTGGTGGAGACCATCTTCGACACCCTCAACAGCAAGGCGGCGCTGTTCGCCATCGAGCGCGTGTTCGAAGCGCTCGGGCGCCGGGTGCCGGTGATGGTGTCGGTGACCATCACCGACGCCTCGGGGCGCACGCTCTCGGGCCAGACCATCGGCGCGTTCTACGACTCGATCCGCCACGCGAAGCCGTTCTCGGTGGGCATCAACTGCGCGCTCGGTGGACGCGAGATGCGGCCC
>CAIVGN010000221.1 GCA_903905455.1 uncultured Archangium sp. | reverse complement strand
GCAGCACCGTGCCCAGCAGCCCGAAGATGGTCAGCGCGTTCATCCAGTGCCACAGGCGAAGCGCCGCGGGCTGGTACTTCTTGAATTGAAATTCCATGGGAGTGCCTCTGCGCAGGCTCTTAACCACCAGCCCCTCGCGCAGGCCGCGCAGAGTCTGCACTCCACGGAGCGCGAGGGTGGCACCTCGCTTGCTCTTCCCCGGCGCATGACCCAGACGCTGCTGGTGCAGGACCTGATGACGCGCTCGCCGCACACCATCGACGTCTCCAAGACCCTCGCGGCGGTGAAGCGGGTGATGAAGAAGCGCGGCGTGCGACATCTCCCGGTGGTCGACGAGGGGGAGCTGGTCGGGTTGATCAGCGAGCGCGACGTGGAGCTGGTCGAATCACTCTCGAGCCGCGACGCCACCGAGATCGGCCTCGTGGAGGCCATGAGCCGCGCCCCGTGGACCGTGGCCCCCAGCGCGCCGCTGGAGATCGCCGCCCGGCACATGGCCCGGCACAAGCTGGGCAGCTCGGTGGTGGTCGACAATGGGAAGGTGGTGGGCATCTTCACCTCCACCGACGCGCTGCGGGCCCTGGCCCAGCTGCTCGCCGAAGCACGCCCTGCCCCGTGACCCTGTCCCACGTGGGGACAGGGAATGGGCCGTCTCCCCGCGCTCCGCTCAGAAGGCGTCTTCGGACACTTCCATCGCCAGCAGCGTGCTGTTCTGCACGTGCCGCATGGCGAGGCCCACGTTGGGCAACACCTCGCGGCTGAAGAAGCGCGCCGAGGCGATCTTCCCCTCGTAGAACGCCTTGTCCGACCCGGTGGCCGTCTTCTGCTGCTCGAGCGCCAGCGCCGCGTGCCGCAGCAGCAACCAGCCGATGACCACCTCGGTCAGCGCGAAGAGCACCCGGTTGCCCTGCAGGCCCACGTGGTACAGCGACTCGGAGAGCTTCTCCATGAGCGTGCCCAGGCCACCCTGCAGCGTGGTGAGCGCCTCTTCGAGCATCGCCCGCTCGGCCTTGAGCGCGTCGCCGCCCTCGTTGGTCTCGAGCGTCTGGGAGATGCGCCCCATCAAGCCCTGCAGGGTCGCGCCGCCGTCCTTGGCCACCTTGCGCATCAACAGGTCGAGCGCCTGGATGTGCGTCGTGCCCTCGTAGAGCGAGTCGATCTTCTGGTCGCGGATGTACTGCTCCACCGGGTAGTCCTGCAGGTAGCCCGAGCCGCCGTACGACTGGAGCGAGAGGTTCAGGATCTCGTACGCCTTCTCGCTGCAGTAGCCCTTGATCAGCGGCAGCAGCAGGTCGTTGAGCGCGTTCAGCTCGGCGGCGGCCTCGGCCTTGTGCCCGCCCTGCAGCTCGACCTGGTCCTGGATGGAGGCGGCGAAGCTGATCAACGCGCGCATGCCCTCGGCGTGGGACTTCTGCATCAGCAACATGCGGCGCACGTCGGGGTGGTGGATGACCGTCACCCGCGGCGCGTTCTTGTCGCGGCCCGCCATGAGGTCGGCGCCCTGCTTGCGCTCCTTCACGTACGAGAGCGCGTTCAGGTACGCCGTGGAGAGCGTGGCCGCCGACTTGAGCCCCACCGCCATGCGCGCGTGCTCGATGACGTGGAACATCTGGCGCATGCCGTCGTGCACGTTGCCCACCAGCCAGCCCACCGCGGGGGCGCCGTCGCCGAAGGTCATCTCGCAGGTCGCCGAGGCCTTGAGGCCCATCTTCTTCTCGAGGTTGGTGCAGTACACGCCGTTGCGCTCGCCCAGCGAGCCGTCGTCGTTGACCAGGAACTTGGGCACGATGAACATCGACAGGCCCTTGGTGCCGCCGCCCGCGCCCTCGGGCCGCGCCAGCACCAGGTGCACGATGTTCTCCACCGCGTCGAAGTCACCGTTGGTGATGAAGCGCTTGACGCCCTCGATGTGCCACAGGTCGTCCTTCACCAGCTTCGCCTTGGCCCGCGCGGCGCCGACGTCACTGCCCGCGTCCGGCTCGGTGAGCACCATGGTGCCGCCCCAGCGCTTCTCCAGCATCGGCCCCACGAAGCGCTTCTTCTGCGCCTCGGTGCCCAGCGAGTCGATGATGCGCGCCAGGATGTTGCCCAGGAAATAGAAGGCCACCGCCGGGTTGCTGCCCACCACCAGCTCGAAGGCCCCCAGGGCGAACGACGGCGGCGCGCCCATTCCGCCCAGGTGCGTGGGCAGGTCGAGCAGGTGCAGGCCCGCGTCGAAGTACGCGTGGAACGCCTTGGTCATGCCCGGCGAGAGGTTCACCACGCCCGTCTTCGGGTCGAACTTCAGCGGGACCCGGTCACCCTCGGTGAAGCCCTCGGCCATCTCCCCGCTGCAGACGGTGAGCATCGCGTCGAGCGTCTGGCGCGCGGTGGCCTCGTCGAGATCGCCGAAGGGCTTCTTGCCCAGCGAGCTGTCCTGGATGCGCAGGAACTCGAAGAGGTTGAACTGGATGTCGCGGAGGTTGGGCTTGAAGTGGGGGGCGGTAGACATGGGCGCGGAGTCTCTTTGCCCGGAGGCCCGCTGCCAAGCGGCACGTCACCTTCGTCGATTCACCGGGCGCACCGCACCGATGAGCCAGGGAGCTCACTCCCGCTCGAGCAGCGCCTTGGCCCAGGCCAACAGCGGCTTGCGCAGCGAGGCCGGGCGCACCGAGAGCGTGAAGCGCGTCATCTCCACCGGCACCTGGATGTCGGCCAGCTTCATGGGGTTGGGCTCGGAGTTGTAGTTCTGGAACGTGAGCCACGGCGTCTTCGTGGTGTCCACGAAGAGCCGGTACGCCGGCGGGGTGAACTCGCCCTGCTTCGGCGCGTGAAACGAGAGCGTGAAGCGCAGCTCGGAGGGCACCGGCGACAGGCCGATGCGGCGCGCGAGGGTCACCGCGGAAGGCGGCATCGCGGGCGTCTTCGTCATCTTCTTCGGGGTCGTCATGCTTCGCACTCCGAGCGCGCGTCAGTCAGGTCCCACGCGGGGGTGTCGAACACGAGGTGCCCCTGGGGGGTGAGGTGGCCCACGGCCTGCTTCTTTCCCTCGAAGGCCCGGGCGAAGTCGAGGGTCACGGTGTTGCCCTTCACCTGGAAACGGCCCTTGAGCACCTCGCGCTTCGGGCCGTCGTCGCCCTCCATCACCAGGCGGCTCACGGTGAAGGTGCCGCGGGGGCCGAAGGTGAGCTGCACCGGGTTGCCGTACGCGCCCACCGCCGGGGCGTACCAGCTGACCGCGACGATGACCGCGGCCGCGTCTTTCTCCACGCCCAGCTGCCGGCCCAGCAACTGCTGGTAGCGCACGGTGTCGCGAATGGAGCTGAAGTCCTTGTCCTGCTGCATGCGCTTGCGGCGGCCCTCGTCGAGCTGCACCGCCTTCTCCAGCTGGTCGAGCACGGTGGACTGGTAGGCGTCGAACTCGCAGACCTGGCCCTTGCCGCGCACCAGCCCCAGCGTCGCCGCGAGGTTGTAGTGCGAGAGGGCGTGGGCGTCATCGGCGGCCACGGCGGCGCGGAACTGCGCGATGGCCTCGGCGTACTTGCCGGCCTTGTAGAGGCGGAAGCCCTCGGTGTTGAGGGGCGCCGCGGGCGAGGCCGCGAGCAGCAGCAGGACCAGGGCGTTCATGCGGGCTTCACGCGCTCGAGGATCTGCTCGATGAGCTTCACGCTGGTCAGCCCTTCGCTCTCGGCGGTGAAGTTGGGGAGCACGCGGTGCCGCAGCACCGGCCTCGCCAGCGCGCGCACGTCGTCCACCGAGGCCACGAAGCGGCCGGCGAGCACCGCCCGGGCCTTGGCCCCCACCACCAGGTACTGGCTGGCGCGCGGCCCGGCACCCCAGGCCACGTTCTTCGAGACGAAGTCGAAGGCGCCGGGCTCCTTGGGGCGCGTGGCCCGCACCAGGTCCACGGCGTACTTCACCACGTGGTCGGGCACCGGCACGCGGCGCACCAGGTCCTGCAGCGCGAGGATCTGCTCCGGCGAGAGCACCTTGCTGAGCGTCGCGGTGTGGCCGCCGGTGGTCTGCTTGACGATCTGCACCTCCTCTTCCGCCGAGGGGTAGCCGACGTCGACGAGGAACATGAAGCGGTCGAGCTGGGCCTCGGGCAGCGGGTAGGTGCCTTCCTGCTCGATGGGGTTCTGGGTGGCGAAGACGAGGAAGGGCGGCTCGAGCGGCCAGGTGCGCCCCGAGGCCGTCACCCGCTGCTCCTGCATGGCCTGCAGCAGCGCGGCCTGGGTCTTGGGCGGGGTGCGGTTCACCTCGTCGGCGAGCACGATGTTCGCGAAGAGCGGCCCCTTCATGAAGCGCAGCTCGCGGCGGCCCGTGGCCCGGTCTTCCTCCAGGATGTCCGTGCCGGTGATGTCCGACGGCATCAGGTCGGGCGTGAACTGGATGCGGTTGAACGAGAGGTTCAGCACCTCCGCCAGGGTGCTGATGAGCAGCGTCTTGGCGAGGCCGGGCACGCCCACGAACAGGCAGTGGCCCCGCGAGAAGAGGCTGATGAGCAGGTGGTCGACCACGTCCCGCTGGCCCACCACGCGCTTCTCGATCTGCTCCACCACCGAGGCCCGGGCCTGCGCCAGCGCCTCGACGGCCTTGAGGTCTTCACCGCTCACCACGTCGCTCATGATGCGGCTGCTTGTAGCCGCGTCACGGGTCGAACGTCACCACGAAGGGAGCGAACACCGAACCGAGGGTCGTCCCGGTGCGCGTCAACTGGACCGCGTTCGCCCCGGCGGTGAACTCCGCCAGCGCATGAAACGGCCCCGTATCGTCGGAATCGGCCTGGTTGCTGTTGAACTCGGCCTCCCCCCCGGCCTGGCCACCCGGGCCCTGCCCCGAGAGGAACACGATGCTCCGGTGGGTCGGCACCGCGGTGAAGGCGGCGCTGGTGCCCCCGGTCTGCCCCGCGGCGATGGTCACGTCGGCCGGCGCGAGGACCACCGCGCTGGCCGGCAGGGACACCCGCTGCAGGCTGATGGCGGCCACCGCGTCTCCGGTGCACCCCGACGGCGTCGAGGCACCGCCGCGATGGAAGACCGCGTTGCTCGCCCCCAGCCGCCCCTTGAGGCGCCGCTTGCACATGTAGTTCACGTCGGTGGTGTCGGTGTTCACCTGCGCCGTGGCCAGCAAGAAGGCGTTGCCCGTGGTGTTGGTCGCCACGGTGTACGACGCGGGGCCCGCGGTCGGCGTCGCCTGGTTCACGTGGTGGACCGCCGCCCCCGCGAAGCTCACCACCTGGAGACTGACGCTGCGCACCGTTGGCGCGTTGGTGGGCGCGGGGTTCCCCACGATGTCCACCGTGGTGGCCGACCCGAAGCGCACCAGGGGGAAGGCTTCACCGTCGTTGTTGGTGCCGGTGGCGTTGGTCATGGTGTTCGACGCGAGGATGAAGGACTTCGTCAGGTCGACCGCGGCGATGGTCTGGCTGGTGGACGTGGCCGTCGCCGGCACGTTGGGCACGTGCTGCACCGAGACCCCACCGTTGGCGAAGTCCCTCCCGAACGAGACGGCCTGGTAGCGCACGCTCATCGCGCCGACGCTGCCCGCGCGCGAACAGACGACCTCCACCAGGGTGCTGCTCTCGAGGTGGCATTCCACGTTCTGATCGGCCGGGGAAAGCGCGGGCGGTCCGCTGGTCGCGGGGCGCCCCGTCGCAGTGAACACCACGAAGCTGCGGGTGATGTCGTTGGCGGGAATGGTCGGCAGCAGCGTCACCCGGCAACTGCCGTTGGTGTCGGTGAGGTCGCAGCTCCCGCGGCGCACCAGGGGCAGCACGTTGAGCGTGGTGGTGCCCGCGTTCGAGCCCGCGTTGAGGTCGGCCCCGGTGACCACCACCGTGGTGGGGTTGTTCGAGACGTCGACGGCGCCCGAGCGCCCGCGCAGGTAGACCTTCGCGGTGCTCGCGCCGTGGACGATGGGGCGGCTGACGGTGTTGGCCGCCGTGCCCGTGCAATCGACGGAGGTGTACAGCGAGGCCACCGGCGGCGTGAGCGTGGGCACCGTGGCCGTCACCGTGGTCGCGCCCCGGGTCAGCACCAGGTTGGCGTCATCGCGCCGCTCGAGGGTGAGCTCCACGCAGCCGCCGGCTTCGACGCCCGGGGCCGCCGACGTGACCACCACCGAGCCCTTGGCCGACAGCGAGTCGAGGGCGAGCGTCTGGGCAGGCGCCGCGGTGAGGGTCAGCGGGGAGGTGGTAGCGTTGAGCGTCGCCGTCCCCGAGCCGGTGGCCAGCACGAAGAACTCCGGCGCGTCGGTCTGCCCGGAGTTGATGGTCAACGTCGTCGCCTCGGTAGTGCAGGTGTTGTCGGTGAACAACGTGGCCGAGGCGGCGCCGCTGATGGCGGGCACCACGGTCACCGCGCCGGTGGTGGCGGACGCGTTCCCGTTGGGGTCCTGGGCCTGGAGGATGCCCGCCGACATGCAGGCAAAGCGCGGCAGCGTCAGGGAGGGCGACGCCTTCCACCCCAGCTTCGTCGCCGGCGCGGGGGTGACCGCCCAGCTCTGGGTCAGGTTGGGCACGGGCGCGGAGCCGGCCACGGTGATGACCTCCGCCGCGTTGGTCTTGGTGGGCCGGAAGCTGAAGGTGCCCAGCGGCGCGGCGCTGGTCAGGCGCAGCGGCAACGTGCCCATGCAGCCGGCCTGCGGGAAGAAGGTCACGCCCGGGCCGCTCGAGCTCAGCGTCAGCGCGTAGGGCGTAGCCACCGCGGGGGTGAGCTGGTTCTCGTACTGGTCGCGCAGCTCCACCTGGAGCGCCGCGCTGCACACGTTGGCCACGACGGTGCCCGTCCCGCTCAGGAAAAAGAGGTGGTGCGCGGTGGACGGAGAGACGGTGCAACTGGCGAAGCCCGTGGCGGCCGGGGTGGCGGAGGTGGCGGTCACCGTGGTGGCCGTGGAGCTGGCGAAGGTGGCCGTGGCGTAGACGAGGTCGGTCGACACGGGGCTGCCGTTGGCGATGGTGACGTTCGCCGTCGCCGCGGGGCTGGCGCAGGTGCCGGCGTTGCTCGAGAACGAGAACCGCGGCGAGCTCAAGGTGACCCCCAGGGCCGGGTCAGCGGTGATGTCGTTGTCCCAGAAGTCGCGGCGGCGCACCACCACCTGCGCGGTGCACCCGCCCGCGGTGAGCGCGCTGGGCAGCCCCTCGACCACCAGCTTGTTCAGGGGGCCCGGGCTCACGGTCAGCGAGAGCGGCACCGTCTGGCCGTCGAGGGTGACGGCGTAGCTCGGCGTGCCCGCGCGGATCGAGCGCACGCTGAACTGCCGCGTGGAGGTCAGCCCCGTCATGTTGATGGTGCTGGTGGCGGCGCCGGTGCAGTTGCTCGCGGAGAAGGCCTCGAGGGTGCCGGTGGCCACCAGGGTGATGTTCAGCCCGCCGGCGACGATGGGCACGAGGTTGTTGAAGCTGTCCCGGCGCTCGAGCGTGACCGCCTGGCACTGGTTGGCGGTGAGGGAAGCCGTGCCGCCCGCGGGCGCGGTGATGGAGAGCACCGGGAGCCCCGGGCTCACGGTGAGGGTCAGCGTGGCGGTCTGCGAGGCGAGCACCGCGACGACGCTCTGGGCAATGGGCCCGCCGGTCGCGCTGCTGGTGATGGCCTTCACGTAGAAGGTCGCCCGGGCATCGGTGGCGGTCAGCGGAATCGCGGCGATGGCGTTGCCCGCCCCGCACGGCGTGCCGGAGTGCGCGGTGGTGCCACCGGGCAGCGTGAAGGTGAGATCGCCCGCGGCGCCCGCCAGGGGCACGTCGTTGCCGAAGGCGTCCTTGCGCGCCACGGTCACCTGGGTGCAGCCGCCCACGGTCTGCGCAGCGCTCGCCGTGCCCGCGCCGGTGGCCGGCGTCTCGAACACCAGCGACGGCGCGCCGGGCGTCACCGTCAGCGAGAGGTTCGCGGTCTGCTGCGATGGCCCCGTGCCGATGGAGGCGGTCACCATGTGCGAGCCGGTGGTGCGAGGGCTCAACGAGAAGCTGACGGTGTGCGTGCCGTTGAGGTTGATGGCGCCGGTGGAGCCCATGCAGTTGGCCGCGGGGTAGACGTTCCACACGGTGCCGTTGGGGAAGGCGAAGGTCACCGGGTTGCTGCCCGTGGTGGGCGCGTTGTTGAGGTACATGTCACGGCGCAGCAGGGTGACGTTCTGGCAGGCGCCGGCGACGAGGGTCGCGGTGCCGTTGGTCGGGGTGTCCACCACCAGCGTCGAGGGGCCCGGGTTCACGGTGAAGCTCGCGGTGGGCACGGTGCTGAAGCCGCTGACCGTCGCCGTGAGCGCGTAGGGCACCGCCGTCGGGGTCAGCTGCGAGGTGACGGTGTGCCGCGCGTTGAAGGCGACCTGGGTGGCGCCCGCCAGCAACTGCACGGTGCTCCCGGTGCTGCAGCTCGTGGCCGAGCCCACGGTCACGCCGGCGGGCACCGAGCCCACCGTCACCGCCTGGTCGGTGGTGAAGCTGGTGAGGTTGCCGTACTGGTCCTGCACGTTGGCGAGGAAGGGCGTGGCGCTGCAGGCGCCGGCCAGCGCGCTCTGGGCCGTGGGCGCGACGAAGACCAGGCGCGCGGGCTGCGCGGGGCGGATCGAGTTGCCGGTGGCCTGCGCGTCGGGGCCGGTGAGCGAAGAGCCCGTGCCACGCAGCTCGAACGACGGCACCGCCGCGTTGCCCCGGAAGTAGATGGTGGTGCTCGACTGCTGCGCGGGGATGGTGACCGCGCCGCCCAGGTCGGTGACGCAGCCCGCGTTGCTGAAGTAGCGGAAGCTCGCGTCGGCGGCCGGGGCCGTCGACAGGGTGAAGGTGGTGGGCGTCGAAGACGAGCTGATGCTGCCCGTGGCGTCGACCAACTGCAGGGTGATGGGGTTGGGGCTGCACACGCCCGCCAGCGGCGACTGCCCGGTGCCCACCCAGGTGAAGTGCGTGGCCGGGCCCGCGGCGACGCGCAGGGTCTGGGTAGCCGCCGTGAGCGGGGCGCCGTTGGTGGCCGCCACGCGCACCGTGCCCAGGTTCATCGAGGCGTTCGCCGCCGTCGCCCGCATGGCCAGGGTGCTGGCGCCGGCGGGGATGGTGTAGTCGGTGAGCGCGTCAGCCGGGCGGCAGACGGTGTCGGCGCCGGGGAAGAAGGTGACGTTCGAGAGCCCCGTCGCCGTGATGCGCACCGGGAGGTCGGCGGCGAGCGTCGCCGCGTTCTGGAACGCGTCCTGGAGCTGCACCTGCAGGGTGGTGGGCGAGCACGGCTGGGTGGTCTGGAGCGAGAGTTCCATGTTGATGAAGGCCAGCTGGGTCGCCGCCGCCGGCAACACCTGGAGCGCCTGGGTCGCGGCGGAGCCCGTGCTGGGCGCCGCGCGCAGCGTGAAGTCGCCGGACTTCCGGGCGAGCACGTAGAGCGTCACCGCGCCTTCGCCCGGCTGCAGCGTCAGGTTCGAGCCGTCGACGCCGCAGGCCGCGTCGGTGAAGAAGATGTTGGCGTTGCCTACATCGCCGGGCGTGGACGAGAGCATCAGCCCGGTGGACGTGTCGACGTCGGTGCGGCGGTTCATCACGTCGCGGAACTCGACGACCACGGCCTCGGCGCCGCAGGTGCCGGCGGTGAAGGTGCGGGGGGCCGAGGCGAAGGCGAGGTGGTCGACGGGCTGCGGGTGCACGGTGACCAACGCGGTGCCGGGGGTGGCGACCTGGGCGGCGGTGGCGGTCACGGTGCCCGGGCCGAACGCGCGCTCGTCGGCCTCGAGGTACACCTCGAAGAAGCTGCTGCCGTAGGGGATGGGCAGCGCGCTGACGGGCGTGTCCATGCAGTTGGAGGTGGCGTGCACGGTGAGGCCGGCGAGCGACGAGCCGAGCGAGACGGCGGTGTCGCGAATGGCGAGCCTCGGACCGCTGGCGTTCTGCAGCTCGACGCGCACCGGGCCCAGGCAGTCGTAGCGGAGCATGGTGGCCGCGGGGCTGGTGACGACCACGCGGTCGGGCGGGTCGAGGCACACGGCGGCGCTCCCGCACTCCGAGTCGTCGCAGCCACCCTGCCCGTCGCAGTCGGTGTCGGCGGTGTTGGCGCACACCTGGCCCGCGCCCGGGAACACGGTCTTGTCGTCGTCGCGGCAGTCGAGGCCGCCCTTCGCCGCGCTCACGTAGCCGTCGCGATCGCCGTCGAGCGAGCTGTTGGCCGGGTCGAGGAACAGCTCGACCTCCGCCACGCCCGACTCGGGGAACACGCCGGTCTCGACCTCGCCCAGGGCGTTGAGCTTGAGGCTGCTCTCGTCGGTGCAGGTGCCGAGGAGCCCCGAGACCTGCAGCTTGAGGGTCTGCGGCAAGTCGCTGCCCCGGCGCACGCCGAAGACCGAGGTGTCGTCGGCCGGGCGCTTGATGACCAGCGACTTGAGCTCCGTGGTCCCGTCGAGCAGCGTCAGCTTGAGGCAGTCGGCCCGCACCCGGGTGGCGCCGGCGGTGCGGACGGTCACCTTGACGCGCAGCGCGCTGTCAGGGGGCGAGCACGCCGAGAGCACGCCGAAGGACGCGAGGGTCAGAAGACGAAGACGTTGCATGTCGTGGCCATCCCGTACCCCCCGGTGGGCCCATCGAGCGGGGGAGCAGTTCGGGCCTCAGCGTAACTCAGGCGTCCCTGAGGAACTGAAACGAATGTGGGCGTGAGTCGCACGTGGTAGCGACGCGGCACGATGTTCTTCGTGCTCTCGAAGCTGCTCGACATCTTCATGGACCCGTTCTGGTGGTGCTTCGGGTCGCTGGCCGTGGGCCTGGGGCTGCTGGTGCGGGGCACGCGGCGGTCTCTCTCGTTCGTGCTGTGCACTTTCGGCCTGGGCGCGTTCTTCCTGCTCTCCCTGCCCGCGGTGTCGAACCGGCTGTGGCATTCCCTGGAAGCCGGCGTCACCTCCACCCAGAAGGCCGGCGTGACCTACGACGCGGTGGTGCTGCTGGGCGGCATCGTCTCGCCCCAGGGCAGCCTGCGCGACGAGCCCGCGTTCAACGACAACATCGAGCGGCTGCTCACGGTGCGAAGGCTGTTGCTCAGCGGCCAGGCGAAGGTGGCCATTCTCAGCGGCGGGGCGCTCGGTGGCCCGCTGCGCAGCGAGGCAGACTACGAGGCCCGCGAGCTCATCGCCCAGGGCGTGCCCGAGGCCCAGCTGGTCATCGAGGACAAGGCCAACAACACGCGCGACAACGCCACGCTGAGCCGCGCGCTGCTGGAGAAGCTGGGCGCGAAGTCGGTGCTGCTGGTGACCAGCGCGTTCCACATGCCGCGCGCGGCGGGCTGCTTTCGGGCCGTGGGCATCGAGGGTGACCTGTTGCCTGTCGACTACCGGCACCGCGACGCCGACACCGACAGCCACGTGCTGCCGCGCGGCGAGTACTTCGCGCAGAGCACCTCGGCCATTCGCGAGTGGTTCGGGCGGCTGGTGTACCGGGTGATGGGCTACACGAAGTAGCTTCAGGCCGCGAAGCGGAGCTCTTCCTGGACCAACTCTGGCGCCGCGGCGGCCTTCCTTCGGGAACGCGCGGCGAGGCACGCGACCGGGCGAGGCAGCGCACCGAGGAGCGCGAGCTGCCCCAGCGCCACGGCGTCGGCGTAGCAGTCGAAGGTCTCGGCCCCGAGCCGGTCGACCTCGCCGAAGAGCCGGCGCACGGTGGCGATCTCGCGCAGGGCCAACACCTGCTGGCCGGCGTCGTCGAGCCACTCCGCGGGGTCTTCCTCACAGGTGAAGACGATGCCCCGCTCGAGGAGGTGCAGCCAGAGCTGGACGGCGTCGCTGCGGCGAGTGATGCGGTCGGGGCGCGGGGTGACGGCCTGGGGGCTCACCCGGAAACCATAAAGAGGGCGCGCGGCGCGTGCCCGAATGGCCGGAGTCATTGATTTGACGCCCTGCCCCGCACCGGCCGTCTGCCCAGGTTGACCGCGGGCACCCGGGGGCCCACCGTGGCCTCGTCACGTTCAGGGGGTGTCCGATGGGTGCGACCCGACGGCAGGTGGTGCTCGGTGGGGCTTCGGTGCTGGCGCTGGGGGGCTGCAGGACAGCCGGCGCTTCGGGGCCGCCACGCGCCGCGGGCCCCAGCGACCCCAGCCCGGTGGCGGTGCTCCCCCCTTCCACCTTCCCCAGCCTTGACCAGGCGGTGCGCGCGGTGGTGGCGCTCGCCGGGGGCCTCTCCTTCATCCAGCCCGGGCAACGGGTGCTGCTCAAGCCGGCGCTCAACTCCAGCCGCCCCTACCCCGCCACCGCCGACCCGGAGGTGGTGCTCATCGTCGCGCGCCTGGTGCAGGAGGCCGGCGGCGAGCCATTCATCGCCGACCGCACCATGTTCCGGAACTCCACGGCGAGCGTGTTTCACGCGCTGGGCCTGGACGACGTCGCCGCGGAGGCGCGCATCGAGTGCCTGGCGCTCGACGAGGCCGAGGTGGTGAGCCTCGCGCACCCGCTGGCGGCGCACTGGGCTGATCAGCGCATCCGCATCTACCGCCCGGTGGCCGACGCGGATCACGTCATCAACCTGTGCACGCCGCGCACCCACCGCCTCGGCGACTTCACCATGGCCATGAAGAACAACGTGGGCGTGGTGGATGGGGGCGCGCGCCTGCGCATGCACCTGCCCTTCAGCCTGCGCGAGCGCGTGGCGGAGATCTCCCTGGTGGTGCGGCCGTCGTTGATCGTGATGGACGGGCGCCAGGGCTTCACCAACGGTGGGCCGGATCAAGGGGACCTCGCCACCCTCGACTTCCTCGCCGCGGGCCGCGACCCGTTGGCGCTCGACGCGGTGGGCCTGGGCTTCCTGCGGCTGGCCGGCACCAACGCCACGCTCTCGCGCGGGTCCATCTGGGCCCTGCCGATGATGCAGCGGGCGGCGGAGATCGGCGTGGGCGCGACCTCCGCCCAACAGCTCAGCTTGTTGGGAATGCAGCCGGCGGCCGAGGCCAGGCTCCGGGCGCAGTTGGCCTGACTCGGCGCGCGCGCAGTGACGGAAGTGACAGGGCTACACGTCGTCGCCCCACGCGCTTCGCGGGGTTCGGCTCGTGACGCACGCACGCCGGCCGCGCTCAGCGGCCCGGTGCCGAGCGAGCAGGTCAGCAGGAGCGGCCGGTGGGAGGGGCCGTCGAGGACGGCGTCGTCGGAGCCGACCGCGGCGACCAGCCGGCGAGCGCGGCGAGTCGCGCCCCTCCAGCACGAAGGGTGTCGGTGGTGACGAGGAGACAGTGAGGGGTGGTCGGGACGGGTGGCGGGGACGAGACGCGGTGCCGGCCGGAAGGCACGGTGCTGCACGAGGTGGTGCGCCGGTACCTCGGCTTTTGGCAACTGGCGCGCGGCTTCCTGCAGGTGCAGTGCGAAGACTGCCGCGCCTCGAGGCTGGTGGCCTTCAGCTGCAAAGGCCGCGGCTGGTGCCCCGCGTGCCTCCTCGCGGCCTCCACCTCACCTGCTTCCACGGCGTCTTCCCTCCCAACACACGCCTCGTTGTCACTGAAGGCTCGGCACCTCTGCGCCCGCTCCTCGAAATGCGCCCTCGCGCGCGCCGTCAACCTCGCGGTCCACCTCGGTGGCTTCAGGTACCCCAGGGGGTGTCTCAAGCGCCCGAAGTGAAGGCCGTTTCCCACGCAGTGACGTGAACTGACCTCGTTCGAAGTCGAGAGGCCCGCGGGCGACGAGCAACGAGACGGACACCTGCATCACGGCCCCCATCAAAGCCCTGGCACGCCTGCGCTGCACCTGGCCTCCAGCCTGCGCGAGCGCGTGGCGGAGAGCTCCCCGGTGGTGCGGCCGTGGAGCGTGATGGACGGGCGCCAGGGCTTCACCGACGGCGGGCCGGGACCCGTTGGCCCTGTCGAAGCAGCGTTTGTCGCCTGGGCGCCGGGATTGGTAGCGTCACCCCGATGAAAACGGGGGCGATGACGGCCAAACGACCATCGTGCCTGCTGGCGGTGGTCGCGATCCTGGCGGCAGCCTGCTCGTCCTCGATCGAGAACGGCGCACCAGTGCCGGACGGCGGTGCGGTCGACGGCGCGTTGCAGGACGGCGGTGCGGTCGACGGCGCGGTGCCGGACGGCGGTGCGGCGGACGGGTTTACCCCGGTCGAAGTCGCCCGGGTGGACCAGTCCGTGTACGCCGTGAAGGACGGCGCCAACCAGGTTGTTCTCTCGACGCCCCCGTACACGACCGTGGTGGGGCAAAACTATCGCCTGTACGGCGTCCTGTTCGTGGACACCATGGCCCCGTACGACACGGTCGCGGCCTCGTACGGCATGGGCAACGGAAACATCAGCTGCAAGACCATCGGAGGCAGCGCCTTCATCAAGCTGATTCCCTTCGTCGAGAACGTGCTCCCCGGCTCGACGGCCTACAACCAGCGCAAGGGCTTTGTCTTTACGGGCAATGGGACCGCCGTGACCTGCGAGTGGAGGATGGCGATCCACGACCCCGGCACCGGACTGGCCAGCGCCAGCAAGCACTATCGATTGGCGCCCGGCTCGTATGTGCAACTGACCACGGCCGCGCCGTCCGCGTACGACCTCAACTACAAGGAGTTCGGCAGCCAGAACGCCGCCGGCGGCACGCGGCTCACCCGGCTGGAGTCCACGCACATTGCCCACGACACGGCCGCGACCCTCACCGGTGACACGGTGTTCGTGGGCGATCTGCAGGTCAATGGGTGCCGGGGCCTCGAAGTGGTTTGTCTACCGACGGACTGGTCCCAGGTGGTCACGGTGACCGCGGAGCTGAAGGTCTACGAGCGGAATCCGGGGGTGACCAGCGGCTCGACCTGGTGCGCGACCCAGACCGTTTTCTCGTCGTCGCGCACGTTCAAGTCGGACACCAACCCAACCTCCCCCGGCCAACACCACGCCACCGTCCACGGGTCGGGCATCTGGCATCCAACCCCGGGATGTGGAACCAGCGTGTCGGTCGAGCTTCGGGCGATCAACGACACGTCCGCAGCAAACTGCGTTGCGCCGGATGGCTGCGCCGTCGCGCTCTACGACAGCACCAGCAGTCGGTACGTGTCCGTGCCGCTGCGCTGGTAGCGGGACTTCAGCGCGGCGTTGCTTCCCCCGGCCACTGCGTGTGCCAGGGCTGCTCTTCCGTCCCTCCCCTACGTAGCGCCGGCGCTGGCCCACAGCTCCCGCAGCGCGCGCACCTCCTCGAGCAAGCGAGGCACCTCCCGCCGGGCGGCGCCGCGTCGGACAGCCGTTGAAGGCGGCTCCACTCGGAATCCGTGAGGCGGCTGGAAGTGAACGTCATCAGGTCTTTCTCCGTGTGGTGGCCGGGAGCGCCTCGTGACCTGTCGGCTGAAGGCGCACCTGCCCCCACGGTGCGTCGGAATTCGGTCGCGCTCGCCCCTCCGTTGGTGATCAGTTCTTGCGTCCCCCGAACACAGGAACGAGATGGAACGAGCTCTCCCGCCCAGCCCCGCCCCAGTCATTCGCGCCCACCACCGACCCCTGCTTGCGTGGCTGGCATCCGCGCTCCTGCTGCTCGCCGCCTGCGGCCTGCCCGTCGCAGAATCGACCGATGCGGGGCCCGGAACCGACGCCGGCGACGCGTTCGACGGTGGTGCACCTGCTGACGGTGGCGCGACTGGGGACGCTGGCGCTTCGTGCGCCCAGCTCGCATGCGACCCCCACGCCAGCTGCTCGAGCGACGGCGGCATGGCCTCGTGTGCCTGCCAGCCGGGATACACCGGCGATGGCCTCACCTGCGCCCAGAACCAACCCACCTCGACCGCGGCGGTGGGCTGCGCGGTGACCAACAACACCTACAACACCAGCCCCAAGGTCGCCGCCTCCAGCGTGTGGAACTGGACCTGCGGCACGGTGCGCACCCTCACGGGCAACGGCACGCCTGAGCACCCGGTCACGGGAGGGAACTTCGCCACCCCCATCGGCCCCCAGAACATCTCGGTGAGCTTCAACCTCAACCCGGTCAACACCGGGCACGCCACCTCGAGCGGCAACATCGGCTACGTGTGGAACAGCGTGAAGCTCGACCCGGGCACGGCGGGCACCTGCGCCTCGACCGCGACCTCGACGATGCCCGGCGGGGGCTGCGTGGCGGCGATGGGACAGGACCCGTGGCGCATCGAGGCGCTGGGCGGCGCCTTCACCTTCGGCACCGACGAGAACAACGCGCACGTGCAGCCCAACGGCCAGTACCACTACCACGGCATGCCCGAAGGCGAGATCACCCGCCTCAACACCGGCACTGGCCTCGCGCTCGTCGCCTGGGCCCGGGACGGCTTCCCCATCTACGCGCGCTATGGCTACCTCACGCCCACTGACGCGTCGTCGGGGACGCGGAAGATGCTCCCCAGCTGGCAGAAGAAGACCACCCCTGACTCCGGTCGTCCGTCGACGGCGATCTTCCCCATGGGGACCTTCACCCAGGACTACGTGTACGTGGAGGGCTCCGGCGATCTCGACGAGTGCAACGGCCGCACCGGCGTGACCCCCGAGTTCCCCGGCGGCACGTACCACTACTACATCACCGAGGCCTTCCCGTTCATCCAGCGCTGCTTCAAGGGCGCCCCGTGAGCTCGGGGCGCGCGGCCATGGCGCTGCTCGCGGTGCTCCTGGTCGCGCCCCTCGCGCAGGCGCACCTGATGCCCGCCCAGCAGGGCACGCTCAACGTGCTGGAGAACGGGGTGTTCGTCGTCGTTTCGCTGCCGGTCTCTGCGCTCCACGGCGTCGACGCGAACGGCGATGGCCGGCTCTCGGACGCCGAGTTGGAACAGCAGACGAGCGCGGTCCACGACCAGGTGGTGCGCGAGTTCCGGATCTTCGATGGCGCGCAGCCTGGGAGAATCGACTTCCTGCAGCTCAGCCCCGAGCCAGACGAACGCCTCGACGAGGCCGCCCTGGCGCGGGCCGAACGCGGCGCAGGCGCCCGGAACTTCCTGGTGCTGATGAAAGCCGGCTTCGACCAACCGCCCCAGGCGCTGCGGGTCGAGACCGGGCTGCTGGGAACCCAGGCGAACGAAGGACAGCTCACCCTCAAGGCCACGAGCGGGGTCCGGGCCGACGTGGCGGTGCTGACCGCGCTCCACCCCGGGCATCAGTTCTTTCGGGGCCCCTGGGCGGTGGCGCGCGAGTCGTGCCTCCTCGGCGTCGAACACATCCTGCTGGGCGCGGACCACCTGATCTTCCTGCTGACGGTGATCGTCGCCGGCGCGGGGTGGCGGTACTGGGCTTCCGTCCTGACCGCCTTCACGGTCGCGCACAGCGTCACCCTGACGCTCGCGCTGCTCGCGGTCGCGCGGCCCAGCGCCTCCGTCGTCGAGCCGCTCATCGCCGCCAGCATCGTGCTCGCGGCGGCCTTGAACCTGAGGCGCAACGGGCCGCAGGCCCAGGGGCGCGTGGCCCTGGTGTTCGCCTGCGGGCTGCTCCACGGACTGGGCTTCGCGTCGGCGCTCACCGAGCTGGGGCTCAACGGGGAACACCGGGCCTTCACCCTCGTGGGGTTCAACCTGGGCCTCGAGCTGGGGCAGGCGGGGTTCCTCCTGGGCGTGGTCGCGGCCGGCCGTGCGCTGCGCGCGCTCCCCCTCCCGGTCTTCACCCCGGCGCTCCTGCGGCGGCTGTCGCTGGCCGAGGCCACGTCAGGGCTGGCGTTGATCGCGGGCCTCACGCTGCTGGTCGATCGCCTGCAGCCGCTGGCCTGAGCCACAGCGACGCGGCTCATGGCCCAGGCTCCGACGGGTCAGGTCTGCGTGCTGCCACGGTCCACGGTCACACATGACGCTCTCCAGGAAATGGTTCGGGGCGGCGCGTGACAAGAGCGATCGGTGCCTGCGTGAAATCGCGGCGGCGCTCGGACTGGAGAATGCCACGGTGTCCTTCGACGGGGTGCCGACGTGCACCCTCGCTCACGAGGGTCTCTCCTCGGGCATCGACCTCCGACTCGACCTCGAGCAGAAGAAGCGCGCGGTCGTCGAGCTCGAGAAGGTGGTCGACCCACCGACGGGCTCCGATGATGCCGTGCATCTCGGCGGCGGGCTCCTCTGTGCGCGCGAGGACATCCCCGCCTATCGGCACCTGCCCGAGGGCCTGCGCGCCCGAATGCTCACGGAAATGAGCGAGGGCAACCTGGTGAGGCTGCGCGCCGGGCCGAGCTCGAGCTCGAGTTTGGCGATGACGAGACTCGAACTTCGCAGGCGCAGCGCATTCGTGCCCTCTCGTTTTCGATGGAGAGCTGCAAGGCGCGCGGGCTGAGCCGCACGACGGCGCCGCGCAAGGCGTCGATGACGCCGCTGGAAGCTGCCACTGCGTTCGCCAGCGAGGTTGGGGGGGCGAAGGTCGAGGACCTCAGCGATGACGGCATGCGGGGCACCCTGGCTCTCGCGGCCCTCGGGGGCGAGGACGTCGGCTCGCAGGCGGAAGAATGGCAGCGGTCGGCGCGGCCGATCTTGATCTCGAAGCGCTGTCTCTTCCAGAGCGATCACGCGGACGAGGAACTCGAACGGTTTGTGTCGCTCCCGCCCCGGCTGCAGGCGCGGGTCGTCGCCATCTGCGAGCACCACCGCGGCTGCGCCGTGCTGGAAGCCGAGCGTTTCGAGCTGACCCTGGGCCACCGGCAGGAGAACGGAGACGCGCTCTACGCGCTGGCCTGCGAGCTCGTCGAGATCGCCCGGCCATTTCCCCCCGCGTGGGACCGCAAGGCGCCCGTTCGGTCGCGGGTGCACGCCTGCGCTCACTGCAACGCAGTGGTGTTCCTTCCGGAAGACGGCGTGTCGTGCGTGCGGTGTGGCGCCCCCGCCTGTCTCCCCGCAGCGGCCACGTCCTCAGCGTTGGCCAGCTCCGCAGCCCCATCGGCGGCTGGACCGGCGAGCAGCTCGAGAGCGGCGGCGGGCGGGTGACGGCCGCGCAACTGCATGCCGAGTCGAGCCACGACGAGCTGGCCCAGAAGCGACTGCGCCTCGACCTCACGCAGTTCGAGGCTGAGCTGGAGCGTCGCGAGTTCTCGGCCGCCTGACTTCTGAGCTCGGCGTCTCGAGGGACGAGGCCGAGCTCGCCGCAGTGCGCTCGACCACGTCTGCGGCACCGGCCAGGAGATCATCGCCAACGGCAACCAGAACCAGGTGCAGTGGCGCGCGGGCCTCAAGGGCAAGGCCCCGTCTGTTTCGACCAACGGCAACTCGGTCTCGCGGCTGCGGTAGCGCCTCGGTGGCGGGCGCCGCGTGGGGTGCTCGGACACCCGGCAATGCCGCGATGAGCCATGACCCCCCGGGTGCGGGCGGTGGTTTCCCCCGGCACTTCGATGGCAAGATGTGCGACGCATTGCGGTTGCAGCCCGTTCCCCGAAGCCGGCCTCTGCGCGGCTCGGCCTTTTTCCACTCAGCCGTGGCCACCCGTGGTGGTCCGGAGCTTGGACCCACGTGACGATGCCCCTCCCCTCCCGACCGGTACTCCAGTTTGCCGCCGTGGTTGCTGCGCTGATGTTTGCCGGGTGTCCTGCGCCATCCACCAAGGGTTGCCCCGACGAGCTGACGCAGTGTGGCGACGTGTGCCGCGACACGCGGCGAGACCCTTCGGCATGCGGCGCCTGTGACGTGGCCTGCGGAAGCGGCCTGGCGTGCGTCGGCGGTCAGTGTGTCCTGGTCTGTGGGGGGGGGACCACGAAGTGCGGCGAAGCCTGCGTGGATACCCGCCTGGATCCGGCCAACTGCGGCGCGTGCGGCGCCGCTTGTCCGGGCGGCCAGGTCTGCAGCAACTCGGCCTGCGCCAACACCTGCGCCGCGGGACTGGGGACCTGCGGGGCAGACGGAGGCGCAACATTCTGTGCGAACACGGCGAGCGACAACGCGAACTGCGGCGCCTGCGCCAGGCGCTGCGCGGCCGGGGAAGTGTGCGCCTCGGGCTCCTGCGCGACGTCCTGCCCGGCGACGCAGGTGAACTGCGGCGGCGCGTGCGTCGACGGCGCGACCGACCGGGCCCACTGCGGCGCCAGGTTGGACTGCGCCGGCGGCAACGCGGGCGCGGCGTGCGCGGCCGGGGAAGTGTGCGCCTCGGGCTCCTGCGCGACGTCCTGCCCGGCGACGCAGGTGAACTGCGGCGGGTCCTGCGTCGACCCGGACTCCGACCGCGTGCACTGCGGCGCCACCGCCGACTGCCAGGGGCCCCACGCCGGTATCCACTGCGCCCCGGGCCTCGTGTGCGCCGCGGGGGCCTGCTCGACCGGCCTCCCAGCGCTGGTCGTCGACGGTGGCGCGCGCTTCGTCGACGGTGGGTTCACCGCCTCGGGCATCCCCCTCTTCGTCAACGTGGGCGAACCGCCGGTGCTCGGTGCCGCGGGCGACCTGCCGATCGAACGGGTGCGCGGCTTCACCTGCGACGAGGCCGCGGCCGCGGCTTCCCCCGAGGTCTCCGACGTCGCGGGCGCCGCCGGCGAGCTGTTGTTCATCACCCCCAGCGGCACCGCGCCGTGCACGTTCCACCTGGCGCACCGGGGCGATGGTGGCGTCGAGACGAGGCTCTCCGTGAGCCCGAGCGGCTACCTCGTCGCGTCGGCCGCCGCGGCCGCCGGTCTCACGATGGCCTGCGCCTCGGACGCGATGCACTACGCGGTCCCGGGGGGCCCGGCCACGGCGCGCGAGGTCCACCAGGTGCCCATCCGGTGCTGGGCCTCGGCGGGCACGACCTGGACGCAGCCCCTCGAGGTCGTGGCCGCGGACCTCAATCACGCCGCCTGGGTCGTCAGCGTGGTGCCGGAGCCTGCGACCTCGGGCGCCTTCACCCTGACGTTCACCCGCGACTCCACCTTCCAATTCCTCAACCTCTCCGACTTCGGCCGGCCGGGCACCGATGGCACCTGGTCCGTGCCGTTGACGCTGGTCGGCAACTCGGTGGTTGCGGGCGCCGCCACGCAGCTCTCGCCGTCGGTGCATTCGTCACCGGCCAACAGCACGGCCTGGGAGCCCACGCCCGCGGAGCAAGCCCACTACGCGGGCCTGATGGACTTCGACGCCGGCCCCTGCGCGGGAGGGTGTCTGCTCGACGCCGGCCTGCCTGATGCGGGACCGTGAGCCCGGAATTGGCGAGCCCCACGAAGAAAGGACGCCCATGCATCAGGCTTCTCACCGGCTGCGCTTGATCACCACTCGATTGATCACCCTCGCGGCGGCGGTGTTGGCGGTTCGCGCCTCGGCCGAGACCGTGGCGTCGCTGCCGGTCTCGACGACGACGAACCCGATCGCGACCTGGGGCGACTACCCGAACATCGGGCCCGGCGACTTCGCCAATGGGCAGGAGGTGTGCGACCGGCGGCGCCAGATCATCCACTGGCTTATTCCCCTGGTTTACTCGGGCACCAGCATCGCGAGCGGCATCTGCGTCGACTCTCTTGGTCGCCAGATGGGCTTCCCGACCTGCTACTGGAGGTGCCCGGTGGCCTTTTCCTTCGTGTCGGGCACCTACACCTCGCCCGGCACCTGCAACACGCCCATGCCCGGGTGCCAGTCGCCCCGGTCCTGCCCGACGCCGTCCTTTCGGCCCGACCTCCCGTATGCGCTCGACTCAGGTGGCACGACGTGTTCCCGGGCTGACCCGTGCCTCTCGACGAACTGCGACGACGGAGACGCCTGCACCGACGACAGCTGCGCGCCGGCCGCCGGGTGCGCCCACGCCGCCAGGAACTGCGACGACGGCAAGGCCTGCACCGAAGACCGCTGCGAGCCCGATGGCGGTGTGTGCGTCAACGCCGTCGCCGTGGCGTCGTGCACGTGCCAGGGGAGCGCACCGCCGCCGCTGACCGCGAAGCCGTCGAAGGACATCGGGCTGGGGACGATGGCGTGCCCGGCGCCAGACAAGGGGAGCCTGGGGGCGACGCTGAAGCTGTCCGGGGAGGGGACTCTGGAGAGCGCGTGGTGCGGGAATGACTGCCGGGGGAAGGCGGGGTTGGGAGGGACGGCGGCGCTGGACCTGTCGGTGTGCGGGACGACGGTGACGGTGAGCGCGAGCGGGAAGTACGCGGTGGAGAAGGCCCACGACAAGACGTGCGACGCGGCGACGTGCGGGACGGGGTGCGGCGCGGGGTACTGCGAGACG
>CAIVGN010000220.1 GCA_903905455.1 uncultured Archangium sp. | reverse complement strand
GCTGCGAAGCCCGAACGCGCTGAGGCAGGGCGTGGTCGCGCAGGTGCCGCCCTTGTAGCGGCCCGCCACCACCGGCCCGGTCTTGTTGTACGAGACGCCCGCAGCGAAGTCGGTGGTGCTGGTGATGGTCTGCGACTGCGCGACCTCGACGAACCTCAGCTGCGGCGTGGTGCGGCTGAGCGTCACGGGGAGCCCCAGCGTGCCGCCGTCTGCGCGGGTACCGTCCAGGGTGAGCTGGAGTTGTTGATCAACCTGTGGCCTCTCGAACACCGCCACCACGCGGTTGGTCGCGTCGTCGTACTTCGCCACGAAGGGAGGGCCGGCGCCGCCGTCGGGGTAGGTGAGGTGCGTCGTGGTGGGGGTGACGTCGGACGGGTCGAGGGTCTGCGAGGGCGTCATCCACATGGCCAGCGCGCTGACCCCGGCGTCGATGATGGTGAAAGGCGCCGGGGGGGGGATCACATGGACGGTGCGCGTCGTGGTGCTCATCACGGTGCCCGCCGTGCTCGTGGCGGTCACCTGGAGTTGCACCACGTTGTCGCCCGTCATGGCCGCGGTGACGGTGAGGCTGTTCCCCTGGGGCCCCATGGGCGCCGGCCAGGTGAGGCCCCCGCCGCTGATCAGCTGCCACCCGTAGGTGAAGGTCGCCAACGGGTCGGTCGAGCTGACCTGCGCGGTGAGCGTCGTGCTGCCGCCGAACACCAGGGGTACCGGCTCGGTGTTGGGCAGGATGGTCGCGGTGACGGTGCGCTGCGCGACGCCTTGCACCGTGAGCTGCCGCGCAGAGCAGTGCTGCGGGAGGTAGCAGACCGTGACCTCGACGGTGATCAGCCCCACGCCGTTGAGCTTCAGCGGCACGATGGCCGCGTTGCTCGCCTGCAGCGCGCCGGGGCCTGAGATGACCCGCCAGGCGAAGGTCAGCGGCGCGCGGCCGAGTTCCTCGGTGCTCCCGCTCGCGTCGAGGGTGACGGTGCTGTTCACCACCGCGACGGGAAAGTCGACGCCGGCATCGACGCGCGGGCGGGGCGTCACGCGCACCAGGGCGTTGGCCTGCCCGGTGAGCCCCTGGTCGTCGACCACCTCCACGCGCACCAGGTAGTCGGTGGGGGTGGTCGCCGCGGTGAAGGTCTGGCGCGTCGCGGTGTAGCTGTCGTTGTCGGCGAACGGAGGAATCCCTCCATCGAGCGCCGACCAGCGGTAGCGCAGCGGCAGGCAGTCGGGGTCGGCGCTCCGGCCCGCGGAGAACGTCACCGACTCACCGTAGTCGACGAGCGGGGGCGCCTCGAGCACCGCCACCGGCGCGCCGCCGTCAGCGCCCACGCAGTACGAGATGCCGCCGTCGGAGCCGAGCACGCCGCCGTCGGAGCCGAGCACGCCGCCGTCGGAGCCGAGCACGCCGCCATCGGAGCCGAGCACGCCGCCATCGGAGCCGAGCACGCCGCCATCGGAGCCGAGCACGCCGCCGTCGGAGCCGAGCACGCCGCCATCGGAGCCAACCGCCATGCCGCCGTCGAGCGAAGCGCCGACCTCAGCGAGCAACGAGGGCTGGCCCGAGCCCGTCGTGAGCACCACGTCGGGCACGGTCACCACGTCGGAGCCGAAGACCACGAGGTTGTAGAGCGCGGCCGGCTGAAACCCGCCCAACTCGAAGCGCGCATCGAAGCGGCCCGCGCGCAGGCGCTGGAGTCGGAAGCCGCCCGAGGCATCGGTGCTGACCGCCGCCGGACTGCCCGGGCCCACGAGCGTCACCGTCACGCCCGCGAGGCCGTCGCCCGTGGGCAACGTCACCCGGCCCTGCAGTTCGCCCAGCGTCGCGTCGGTGCTGGGGACCAGCGACCCCTCGACGAGCGACACCGCTTCGCCTGCGCGCAGCACCAGTTCCCCCGACTCGAAGGGTGCGTAGCTCTCGCGGATGGCGCCGATGCGCACCGGGCCCTCGGGGAGCGCCTCGAAGACGAAGCTCCCGTCGTCGGTGGTGGTGGTGACGAACGGCGCGCCGGGCACGAAGACCGGGGTCCCTGCGTGGCCCGTGAGGGTCCCCACGTCCGCGCGGGTCAGCTTGCCCGTCACCACCGCCGAGCGGCCCAGCATCACGTCACCCAGGGCGATGTCCCGACCCGCGCCGGCGCCGATGTCGGCGAGGCGGAAGGTGCGCTGGCGGTCGATGGTGCCATCGGCGTCGGCGTCGTGGCGCGCGAGCAGGTTGCCCTCGGACGAGGTGATGCCCTCGAGGAGGAAGCGCCCGTCGGTGTCGGCCACGGCCGAGCGGTTGCTGCCGAGGAGGAAGACGTGCGCTCCGGCGGCAGGCTCTGCGAGCAGGCGACCGGGGCGCTGCCACACGAGACGCCCCGCGATGAGGCCCGGCCCCGGAGGCGGCGGCGGATCGCTCAGCGTCAGGTCACGGCAGCCCGTCACCGCGAGCAACACCACGAGCGACAATCCCCAGGTTCCGAAGCGGCTGTTCAAGGTGGCGACAGCGTAGCGAAAAGCCCCGGGTTTCCACGAGCCAACATCCCCGCTGCTGGGCGATCAGGGGGTCAGCGCGAAGCAGTAGATGGCGCCGTAGCCGCCGCCCGAGCCGACGGTGGGCGTGGCGAGGTCGATGCCGCCGGTGTTGGCGAGGTTCACGCCCGCGGCACACCCCGAGACTTCGACGGCGGCGATCCAGCTGTCCCCCTTGTCGTTGACGGGCCCCTGGGGCCACGAACGGCCAGCGCGCGCCTGGCCCTCGAGCGCGCGGTCACCGAGGGCGCTGGTCCAGTCCAGGCAGGTGGAGGTGGTGCTGAAGAGGTGTCCCTGGTCGTCGGAGCCGGTCAGCACGTGGTGGTTGTCGACGGCGGCCAGGCTCGGGTCGGGCCGGTGGTTGGGTACCCCGTCCTCGTTGGGCAGATCGTCGATGATCAACGGGTCGGCTCCCTGCGGCCGGAGCTTGGCGAGCGCCGAGGGGTTCATCGCCACGAGGCGGCCGAGACGGTCGTACCAGGGACCGGTTCCGACGCGCTCGATGGCGTGCCGCGGCAGCCCGTCGCCGCCGTCGACCACGCTGAGGAAGGCGCGCCACTGCTTGGCCTCGGCCCCGGGCATCGACTGGGCGGCGATGGTGGCGCAGATGAGGTCGGCTCCGCGCAGTCCGGCCAGCGCGCCGGCCTGGCCGAAGCGGAGGTCGCCCCCGAACCCTTCGGCGCGCCCCGAGAGTTGCTGCAGGGCGCGGTAGCTGGTCACGAAGAAGCTGAAGGTGGGCAGCGCGCCGGCGTCGGTCGCCGTCGTCACCGTGCCAGCGTCGAAGCCCGCGTCGCCGGTATCGCTGGCGCCACAGCCGCTCATCACCGCGATGCAGAGCCCCAGGGTTCGGTCGTTCATGCCCGGGCTCGTGGCCCGTGCGGGTCGAAAGCGATCACCGCGCCGGAACCAGCGAAGAAACGGGCCCGGGGCAGGGTGGGTGAAAGGGGGCGGATGTCCGTGCGCGGCCCCCCAGTCCTGCTGGACGTTCACCTTCGCTCGCGCACCCAGTCGGCGATCCAGCTCGCCACCACCCGCGCTCCGGCCGGCGCGAGGTGCACTCCGTCATCGAGCCGGTACCGCGCGAGCTTCCCGTCCACGCCCTGCACGAACGTCGCGTACTCGCCGTCGGCGCCGGTCACGAGCACGTCGAGCTCGAGCAACTCCACGCGGCGCACGCGGCGGGCACCCGAGGCGAACACCCCGTTGAGCGACGCCCCGCGGCTCGTCAGCTTCCGGTCGCGCATCGGGGGCAGGGTGAGCCACAGCACCCGCGCGCGGGTCCCCGCGAGGGCCCGCATCATCGCCTCCACGCGGGCCGCGTAGACCTGCCGCCAGCGCGCGGTGCCGTAGTCGATCTGCTCGTCACCCTCGAGCAGGGCCGTCGCGTCGTTCGCCCCCAGGGCCACCACCACGAAGCGGGGCTGGTCGCGCTCGAGCAGCGAAGGCACGACCTTCATCCAGTCATACACGTCGGGGCGCGCCAGCCCGGTGCCCAGCTGCGCGGCGCGGGTGATGGGCAGCCCGGTCTTGCGCGAAAGGGTGCGCTCGAGCGTGGAGCCCAGGCTCCCGACCATCATCGAGTCGCCGAGCAGCAGCACGCCCCCGGTGGAGGTGGGCGTGACGACGGGCTCGACGACGGGCTCGACGACGGGCTCGACGACGGCCTCCTCGACGGGCGCTGGCTCGGGGACCACGGCCCGGGGCTCGGGCAGGACCTCTTGCGGTGGCTCGGGCACGACCGCGGGTGGCGGGACCACGGGCGTGGCGTTCGCCGGGACCCAGCCCTCGGCGAGCAGGCTGTCGCCCCCGGCGCCCAGGGCGTGGAGCGCCAGGTCCTTCGCGTCGTCGGCCCACCGCCGCGGCTTCGCCACGCCCAGCGAGGAGAGCCCCGCGTGAAGTGCGGTCAACGTGCGCGTGAGCGTGGCCTGGGTCCGGCTGACGTCGAGGCGCCTCGCCCACGCGACCAGCCCTTCGGAGTCGAGGGTGAGGGCCACGAGGCACGTCACCAGCAGCACCAGCGCCGTGTCGCCGACGCTGTACCGGCGCGAGGGCCGGCCCGCCGCCACGTAGCCCTCGAGCGCCGCGGCGAGGTCGCCGGGGGTCGGTGCAGCGGGCCTGTCGGAGCCGGGGAGTCGCATCGCTTCAGAACTGGAAATAGATGAAGGGCGCCACGCCGCGCGGGCTGAGGACGTCGAGGGCCACCAGCAGCAACGCGAAGAGCGCCCCCTGGGCCACGAGCGGCAAGCGCGAGAAGCGCGCCCGCACCGCAGCCAGCGCTTCGTCAGGCACCAGGGAGACGCCCAGGGCCAGCGCCACCAACGCAGCGAGGCCCACCGACACCGGACCGCCCACCCCGCGCCCGATGACGCCCAGCACCTCGGCGGCGCTGGACAGGGACGGCGCGCGGAACAGCACCCAGCCCACGCACACGAAGTGGAAGGTGAGCACCGTGGCCACCGGCTTCCACAGCGGCGCGGCCCGCAACTTCGTCACCGCGGGCCAGGCCGCCCACGCGCGGTGCACCACGAGCCCCAGCCCGTGAAAGGCGCCCCAGGCGATGAAGGTCCACGCGGCCCCGTGCCACAGCCCCCCGAGCACCATGGTGACGAGCAGCGCGACCGTGGTGCGCCCCGCCCCGTGCCGTGAACCTCCGAGGGGGATGAAGAGGTAGTCGCGCAGCCAGTTCGAGAGCGAGAGGTGCCAGCGCCGCCAGAAGTCCTGCGGGTTGCTCGCGGCGTAGGGCGCGCGGAAGTTCTCCGGCATGGCGTAGCCCAGCAGCGCCGCCGAGCCGATGGCGATGTCGGTGTAGCCCGAGAAGTCGCAGAAGATCTGCGCCGCGTACCCATACACCCCGAGCAACACCTCGAGGCTCGCGTGCTCGCCGGGCGCCTCGAACACCGGGTCGACCAGCGCGCTCGCCAGCACCTGCGCCAGCACGACCTTCTTGAAGAGCCCGGCGGCGATGCGCTGCAGGGCCAGGGGCGGGTCGAGATCGTAGAGGTCGCGGCGGTGCGCGAGCGTGGGCAGGAACGTCGCCGCCCGGAGGATGGGCCCGGCCACCAGCTGCGGGAAGAACGCGACGTAGAGCAGCGCGTCGAGCACCCGGACCCGCACCCCGATGCGCCGATGCCACGCGTCGACCATCAAGGAGATGGCGTGGAAGGTGAAGAACGAGACGCCCACCGGCAAGGCCAGCTCCGGCAGGTGGAGATCGACCACCGAGAGCCCCACCACGCTCGCCGCGAAGCCGAGGTACTTGAAGAGGGCCAGCGTCAGCAGCACCGCGGTGATGCCCACGCCGAGGATCCACTTCCGGGTGCGCTCGGTGTTGGGCCGTTCGAGCGCCTTCGCCACCAGCGCGGCCTCGAGCGAGAGCCCGATGAGCACCGGCAGGAAGCGCCAATCACCGAAGGCGTAGAAGGCCCAGCTCGCCAGCAGCAGGAACGCCTTGTGGGCGACGAGGCGACGCGAGAGTGCCCACGCGCCCACGAAGGCGCCGACGAAGAAGAGCGCATACTCGACGGTCGGGAAGAGCACCCAAAGGTCACCGTAGGGTCCGGCCCGGGGTGCGTCGAATTTCTCCCCGGAAGGTTATTTCTTCAGCTGGGCCTCGAGCGCGGCGAGGGCCTGGGCGCTGACCTGGCTCTTCGGCAACTTGCGGGCGTACTTCACCGCCTCTTCGAGCGTCCTCTTCTGGCCCACGGCGTCGCCCTTCTTCTCCTGCAACGAGGCCCTGGTGCTGAACAGCCGCAGCTTGCGCGGGCCTTCCTTGCACTTGCCCAGCGCGCGCTCGATGGCCTTGAGGCCGTCGTCGAATTGGCCCAGGTCGCGGTAGACCAACGCGAGGCGGGCGGGCGGGTTGTAGTCCCCGGGCAACTCCTTCTCGGACTGCAGGAGCGGCGCCACGACCTTCGCGGCCTGCTTGCTGGCGAGGGCGGCGGCGACCCGGTGGGAATCGAAGACCGCGCGCTCGGCCGGGCTCTTCGCCTTGCCGGCCTCCGCCTCGAGGAAGGTGAGCCACTGCGCGGCGAGCTTCTGCGCGGCCTCGTCGTCCTTCGCGCCCTCGCGCTCGGCCACCAGCGACTCGTAGAGCCCCGAAGTGTCGTCGGGCAGCACCCCGGGCAACGAGAGCGCCTTCGTCCCCTCGCGCACCAGCTGGTCCACCAGCGCCTGCTTCGACTTGCCCTCGGGCAGCTCCAGCGCGCAGCCCAGGCCCCAGCTCAACGCGCCCACCCGGTCGGCGGCGGTGGTGAGCGTGGGCAGTTGCTCGAGGGTGGTGCGGGTGCAGGGCTCGAACTGCCTGGCCATGGACATCGCCGAGAGCATCGAGAGCACGGTGCGCGCCGTCAGCTCGCCCAGGTCGAGGGCCGCGCGGTACTTCTCGGCCGCGATGCCGGAGTGGCCCGCGCCCAGGGCGTCGTCGGCGTCCCGCACCCGGCCCGGCCCGCCGCGCGCCGCCTCGAGGAGCGCCTGCATCTGCGCCTCGTCCGCGCTGCCCAGCCACTTGAAGACCACCGTCTCCTTCACCGGGTCGATGAAGAGCAACGTCGGCCACACCTCGACGGGGAACTTCTCGAGGAAGGCGGCGCTCTTCGCCTTCTCGGTGTCGATGCTCGCGAAGACCACGTCCTTCTCGAAGGCCTTGAAGGCGTCGCGGGTGAAGACCTGTTCCTTCATCGCCACGCAGGTGTGGCACCACGGGGCCCAGGCATCGACGAAGAGCAGCTTCTTCTGTGCCTTCGCCAGCTTCAGCGCCTTGCCGTAGTCGTCTTCGATGAACTTCGGCCCGGTGGCGGCGGCGAGCGTGAGGGCGAGCAGGAGCGCGTGCATTGTGCGGTGCTTACCACCTGCGGTGTAGAAGGCGCGGCGTGACGCCCACCTTCGACTGGCTCCCCTTCGATCGACTCTCCGGCCGCGAGGTGCACGACGTGCTGCAGCTGCGGGCGCGCGTGTTCATCGTGGAGCAGACCTGCCCCTATCTCGACGCCGACGGCCTCGACCCGAAGTGCTGGCACGGGCTGGGGTTGGTGGACGGCGTGCTGGTGGCGACCGCGCGCATCGTGCCCCCGGGCGTGAAGTTCGATGAGCCGGC
>CAIVGN010000219.1 GCA_903905455.1 uncultured Archangium sp. | reverse complement strand
GTCGCGCCGCCGTGAGCCCCCCTTCCAAGCCCCTCGTGCTCTACGTCGAAGATGACGCCGACACCTTTCGGTTGGCCCAGCTGCGGCTCGAGACCCGCTACGAGGTGATCAACGCGGCGAATGATCGGCAGGCCTGCGCGCTGCTGGAGGAGAAGGGCCCGTCGCTCTACGCGGTGCTCATGGACATCGAGCTGCAGGGCAGCGCCCTGGACGGCCTCGAGCTGGTCAAGGCCATCCGCGGCCTGCCCGGCGCAGGGCCCATACCGGCGTACGCCAGGCGGCTCCCGCGGTTGCCGCACCTGCCGATCATCGTGATGACCGCCTACGCGACGCGCTACTCGGAGGCCGAGGTCAAGGCCGTGGGCGCCACGTACTTCCTCACCAAGCCCATCGACTTCACGCGCCTCAACCTCGCCCTGGCGCAGGCCAACATCCAGGCGGTCATGGCCCAGCTCGCCAGCGCCTCCGCGGCGCCGCGGAGAAGAGGGTGAACCGCCCCGTCCTGGTGCTCGCGGTCCTCGCGGGCCTCACCGCCTGTGGTCCCCGCGGCAACGCCCTCAAGCTCACGCTGGAGACGACGCCGGGGCGCGCCGAGACCTGTTACGCCATCGAGCTCCTCGACGCGGCCGGGGCGCTGCTGGCCGAGCGCCGCGTCGCCCGCGACGAGAACCACCCGACCTGGGTCGTCGGCATCGCCCGCGACACGTCGCTGCCCGCCTCGGCCTCGGTGAGGGCGCGCGCGCTCATCGGCGCCGACTGCGACAAGGCGAGCCGCCCCAACGGGGTGAGCGAGTCGGTGGACTTCACCTTCGACCCGAAGCGCCTGCTCGAGGTGACGTTGCACCTCACCGGCGGAGACACCGACCTCGACGGCTTCGTGTCCACGGGCAACGGCGGCGCCGACTGCGACGACCTCGACGCCACGGTGTCCCCGGGGGCCCACGAGCAGTGCTTCGGCGTCATCGACCACGACTGCAACGGCCTTGCCTCGTGCGCCGACCCCGCCTGCACCAACCAGCCCTGCGCCGGGGCCGCCACGCAGCTGCGCCTGGCGAACGTGCCCACGCCGGTGCGCGTGGGCGACTGCAGTGGTCCGGTGACGGTCGAGGTGCGCGACGCCCAGGATCGCCTCACCGAGGCCCCGCGCGCGGCGGTGCTCACGCCCGGTGGCCCGTTCACCTTCTTTCGCGACGCGCAGTGCCTGGACCGGGTCACCTCGGTGCCGCTGGCCATGCACAGCACCTTCGCCTTCACCGCCGCGCAGTCCGGCACGCCGCTGCTGAGCGTCGCCAGCCCCCCGCTCGCCCAGGACGTACGCACTGTCACCGTGCTGGCCTCGCTGCCCACGGCGCTGCACTTCCAGGGCGCGCCGCTGAGCGCCGTCGCCGGGCAGTGCTCGGGCGCGCTGACCCTGGAGGTCCTCGACGACGCCGGCTTCCCCACGGTGACCGCCGGGCCGCTGACGGTGAGCCTCGCTTCGGATGCGGGCGCGAACTTCAACTACTACGGCGACGGCGCGTGCACCCAGGCGCTC
>CAIVGN010000218.1 GCA_903905455.1 uncultured Archangium sp. | reverse complement strand
GCGGAGCTCCGGGGGCGGGCCGCGGCGCAGGCGAGGCAACCCGGCGCCCGGGTGACGTTCTCGGTGATGAGTGGTGCGTCGCCGCTCAGCGACATCGGCACGCTGCAGGGCTTCGCGGAGGACGGCTCGTTGTTCCAGGTCGCCTCGCAGTTCAACGGCCTGGAGGCGACGGACCCGTACGTCGCGCCCATCGCCGACTACCTGCGGGACCCGACGCAGGGGCCGCGGGCGTCGATCTCGGCGTTCCCCGGGACCTTCGTGCGCCACTACGCAGCGCCTCGCTCGAATGGGCACCGCGTGGTGCAGAGCGAGCAGGACCAGCTCAACCTGCTCGAGCACTTCTGCCGGCCGGGCGTGGCCGCGGTGAACTGCGGCTACCTCCAGACGGAGAACGTCGCCGACCCTGCCACCTTCGCCCGGCTGCTCGAGGACGAGTTCGACCAACTCCGCGTCGGCGTGCACGAGGGCGTCGAGGTGGTCTTCGGCGGAGGCTGGGGTGGTCCCATCCGCGCGCCAGCGCCGCGCATCGCGCAGGTGTTCACGTCGACCTGGGCCGGTGGCGGCTACAGCCAGGGGACCCTCGGGGTGCACCACGCGCCGGTGCTGCGGCAGCTCCAGCGAGGGGCGTACCTGGGGACCTTCCTCGCGGCGGCGGCGCTCGGCCAGCGGCGCGTCGTCACCACGATGATCGGCGGAGGCGTCTTCGACAACCCGGCGGAGATCATCTGGGACGCCATTCTCTGGGCGCTCGACCAGGTGGAGGCCGTGGTGCCGACGCCGCTCGAGGTGGTGGTCAACGCGCGCTCGGGTATCGAGGCCTCGCGTCGTGCCGCGGTGCACGCGCGCATCAAGGCCACGGGCGGCGAGCTGATCGACTGTCATGGCGCGACGCCGCGCGCCTCCCGGCCGGCCTGATCGACGCCGGGGGAGGACGAGGTCCCAGGCGCGTGCGCCGGACCGCCTGCCCGGCGCAGTCCGCAAGGAACTCACCGACGCGGTCGATTTGAAGGCGCGTACCCGTCGTCCTGATGGAGGCGGCGCCCGGGCAGGACCCCAACCGGCCGCCGTTGTTCGCGCCTGGGCGTGGCGCGAATGGTGCTGTGGGTTCGGACGAGATGCCCTACCAGCTGCCGGTCGTTGACCCGCTCATCGGCCAGACCGTGGGTGGCTACGTCGTGGAGTACTCGCTGGGTGAAGGCGCGACGGGGCTCGTCTACCGCGTGCGGCACCCGGTGCTGAACCGGCACTTCGCCATCAAGGTGCTCCGGCCCGAGCTGGCGGCCGACGCGACCAGCTCCAGCAACTTCGTGCGCGAGGCGCACACGCTCTCGCAGCTCAAGCACCCCTCCATCGTCGACATCATCGACTTCGGGCCGGTGGGTGATGGGCGGCAGTACATGGTCATGGAGTACCTCTGCGGCCGCACCCTCGAGCGCGAGTTGCTGGAGGAGTCCCGCCTCGAGCCCGAGCGCGCGCTCACGCTGGCCGACGAGATCCTCGACGCGCTCTCGGCCGCGCACTCGGTCGGGGTGATTCACCGCGACCTCAAGCCCTCGAACGTGTTCCTGGCGAAGGTGTCGGGGGGCCGCGAGCTGGTGAAGCTGCTCGACTTCGGGTTGGCCAAGCAGCAACCGCTCGCGGTCCTTCCCCACGAGGCTCCCGGCGCGGCTGCCGTCGGAGACTCGGGCATCGCCGGAACGCCCGAGTACATCGCCCCGGAGCAAGCGTATGGACAGGCCGCGAGCAAGCAGAGCGACCTCTATTCCTTTGGGGTCATGTTGTTCCGCATGCTGACCGGCGCGTTGCCGTTCGAGGCCGACCCCGACCTTCCGGGCCGGGAGCAGATCATCGCGTTGATGAAGAAGCACGTTCACCAGGTGCCGCCGACGATTCACGAGGCGGCCCGCGACGTGAAGTTCCCGGTGGGGCTCGGCGAGGTGGTGGCTGACCTGCTGAAGAAGGCCCCGGCCGATCGCCCCTCGAGCGCGGAGACCGTGCGCAAGCGGTTGGTGAGCGTGGCCCGCGCGCTCCATCAAGAGGCGACGCACCTGGGCCCCAACCCGCTGACCGTGCCGCCCCCACCGCCACCACCGACGCCGCCGACGCCTTCGATGCAGGTGACGCAGCCGATGCAGCCGATGCAGGCGACGACGCCGCCGTCGCCGCCGCCGACGACGAGGCCGAAGCAGCGCAGCTCGGTCCTCCTGGGTGGCAGCTTGATCTTGCTGGGCGGGATGACCGGGGCCTGGTGGTGGGGCGGCCGTCAGCTGCCTCTCACTGCGCCAGAGCCACAGGCGGAGGCGAGGCCGGACGCCGGTGTCCTCCTCGTCGTGGGGACGGTCGTCGACGAGTCGCCGCTCGAGGTGTTGACGGCGCTCTCGGCGCTCAGCGCGCGCCCACCACCACCCCGAGCGAAGCGCCCCGTGCCGTACGTGGAGCCGTTGCCGGACTGTGCGCCCGACGCCGAGTGGAAGCGCCGCGCGCGCGCGGACTTGAACGAGCTGGCGACGCGGGCCGCGGTGTCGAACGCCGAGCTGACGCTGTGGGCTGCAGAGAGGGAACACCCGCTGAGCGCGGCGATCGATGCGGCCCGGAGCGCCTCCGAGTGCAGGGATGTCGGCCTTCAGTTGGTGGCCTTCAAGCAGAAGGTGACGGGCCCATGAGACGAGCCAGCACACCAGCGCGGTTCGGGTCGCGCACCTTCGTGCACCGGGCGCTGCGGGTCGCGGTGGTGCTGAGCGCAGCCTTCGCCTCCGCGCAGGACCCGAGGCCCGAGCTGGCGCCGTTTCCCCTGCAGATCATCCGCACGTCGGAAGACTGCACCCAGAAGGACAAGGACGACCTGCGCTCGCTGGTGCCGATGGCGCTGCGTGCCGTCGAGGCCGCGGTGCCAGACAGCGCCAGGCTGAGCGCCGCGCTGCTCGAGCTCGGCCGGCAGGACTGCAACCGTGACGACGCCTGCCTGGCGCAGCTGGGCCGGGGGGCGGGGAGCCTCTACGCCGTCTACCTGCAGGTGGACTTCGATCTCGACCGGAACGTGGTGGCCACCGGCCGCGTGGTGCGCGACGACGGCCGGGCAGTCAGGGGATCGAAGACGGTGAGGTTGCCGCTCGGGTTGACGCCCTTCAGGTTCGCCGCGCAGGCCGCGCTCAAGCAACTGCTCGTCGAGCTCGACGTCGCGCACCTGCCTCCGTTCAGGCCCCAGGAGCCGGTGGTCGAGGTGAAGCCGACGCCGACGCCGCTCGAGGCGGCAGCACCGGTGCGCGTCACGACACCCCTGATGGATCGTCCCCTCGCGGTGCCCGCGCTGATCGGCGCCGGGGCCGGGGTCGCCTGCGTTCTGGCGGGCACGCTTCTCTTCGTCACCACGGTTCCCCCGCGGACCCAGCTGAGCCAGGGCGTCGTCCGGGTCCTTCAGCGAGATGCCGGCCAGGTCGACGACGTGCAGCGCGCCCAGACCGCGGCCGTGGTGATGCTTACCATCGGCACCGGCCTCGCCGCCGTCGGCGCCGGGCTGTTCTTCTTCGGTCCCGAGCGGCCGGTCACCGTCGTGGTGCCGATCTCCGGCGGCGCGGCGCTGCAGCTGTCGGGGAGGCTGCCATGAGAGCGTGCCTGGTGTTGTTGCTGGTGCTGGCCTCCGGGTGCTTCCAGCCCACCCCGTGCGTGAGTGACGCGGAGTGCGGTGGGCCCGGTGGCGCGTGCGATCTCTCGTGGGGCTTCTGCGTGACCACGAGTGCGCCAGGCGACGGCGGTTTCATCGACGCGGGCCTCACCGACGCGGGGCCCATCGACGCGGGGCTCATCGATGCGGGGCTCATCGATGCGGGGCTCATCGACGCGGGGCCCATCGACGCGGGGCTCATCGACGCGGGGCTCATCGACGCGGGGCTCATCGACGCGGGGCTCATCGACGCGGGGCTCATCGACGCGGGACCGCCGCCCTCGGTGACGACGACGAGTCCGGTGGCGATGGCCAGGAACATTGCGCCCGACGCGCTGATCAGCGCCATGTTCAGCGAGCCCATGGCGGCCTCGAGCCTCACCACCTCGCTGAGGCTGGTGCAGGTGTCGCCTGTGGCGGGTGCGGTTTTCCTCGATGGCACGATGACGAGTGCGACCTTCACGCCCGCCGCGCCCCTCGAGACCAACACCGTCTACACGGCCACCGTCACCACCTCGGCCACGGGGCTCAACGGCCTCGCCCTGGCGCAGGAGCACACGTGGAGCTTCACCACCGCGCTCCTCTGGCTTCGCAGCGCGCAGACCTGCTCGGTGCTGGGCGCCTCGGTCACCAACACGGGCACCACCACGCTCAGCGCAGACCTCGCCGTCACCACGGCGGCGCCGGTGTCGGGCGCTGCGACTCTCGTGGTCGGCGGGGCGAGTCACCTCTTCGACGCCGCCGCCGCGGACGCGAAATCGGACCTGTGGGTGGCGTACACCGCCGCCGCCGCGCTCACCCCGACGGCCAGCCTGGCCACGCTCGACGGACGCACCCTCTTCGCGGGCGTCTACACCTCGAACGCCGTGGCGTTGGCCCTCAACACCACCTTGACGCTCGACGGACAGGGGAACCCCGACGCGGTCTTCGTCTTCCTCGTCGACGCCGCGCTCAACACCGGGGCGACCACCAGCAGCGTCAACCTCGTGCGGGGCGCGCGCGCGGCCAACGTCTTCTGGCAGGTCAGCGGCGCCGTCACGCTGGGCGCGGGCTCTTCCTTCAAGGGCACGGTGCTGGGGCAGGCGGCCATCACCGTGGGCGCGGGCACGACGGTGCAGGGCCGGGTGCTGACGCTCAACGGCGTAGTCACCCTGGCCGGCAACAGCATCGGCAACTGACCTTCAGCCGACCTGGACGACGACGTCCTTGCGCGCGGCGTAGAGGTCCCAGAACTTCGCCGCGATGACCTTCGGGTCGAGGCCGCCCTGGCCGCGGTCGAAGGCCGTGCCCTTCACGATGCCCAGCACGATGACCTCGCCCACGAAGACCTGGCCCTTGAGCTTCTCGGCGAGCAGGCCCACGAGCTTGTGCTTGGCCGCGTTCACCATGGCCAGGCCCATGGAGTTCCACTGCACGGCCATGGCGTCGATCTTCGGCTCGGCGAACAGGAGCCCACCGTTCGTCACCAGCACCGCGCTCTGCTTCGACGCCGTGAGGTAGGGCAGCGCCGCCTGCACCGTGGCCATGAGGCTCGTCACGCCGAGGTCGAGGGCCGCGCGGATGGCGGCGTCATCGGCGGTGAGCAGGTCGCCGGCCATGCTCCCGTAGGCGTTCCAGTGAATGGCCGTCACGTCGCCCATCGTGTCGCGCACCCTGGCGACCATCGCGCGCGCCTTCGCGGGGTCTTGCAGGTCGGTCGCGAAGGCCTTCGCCTTGATGCCCTTCTCGGCGAGCGCGCTGACGGCCGCGTCGAGCTTCTGCTGGTTGCGAGCGACGAGGGCGACCTGGAAGCCCTCGCGGCCGAAGTGCTCTGCCACGGCCGAAGAGATGCCCGGCCCGAACCCCGCAACGATGATGGTCTTGGACATGGGCGCGCGTCGTAGTCAGCGCACGCCGCACCGTCCACCCTCCTGTCCCGGTCCCCTGCGCGCTCGTGGCTTCAACGCTCCGGTGCTGAAAGAAGACCGCCGTCGTGAAGTGACGAGTGCCGACGCGAGCCTCGCGTTACGCTGGCTGCATGCAGCGGTGGAGCACCCTCCTCATCGTCGTCGCCGGCCTGGCCCACGCCCAGCACGGAGGCGATGACGATCTCGCGAACGCCTTTGGGCCCCAGCGGGAATTGAAGGTCTTCGAGCCGGAGCACAACGTGCCCGCGCCCCCGCTGCCGGACGATCCGAACGGGCCCCTGCGCGCCACCTTCGAGGCGGACTTCGAGGCGGCGAAGAAGTCGCTCGCGTCGGGCAACGCGACGGCCGCCCGGGAGTCGCTGGCGATGCTGGAGCTGAGTGCCTTCGTGCTCGGCGGTCCCGAGCGGGTGCGCGTGCAGCAGGTGTTCCGCGCCGCAGCGCTCGCGCTGGACGATCGCAAGGCGCTGGGCGCCATCGACGAGAAGTGGGTCGCGGCCTGTGGCCCGAACGAGGTGGCCGCCTGCCGGAGCAGCGCGCTGGAGGCGATGGCGGCCCACGACCGGGCCCGCGCCGCGCAGATCACCACCGCGGACGCCTGCCTCGCCACGGCCGAGAAGTCACCGGGCAAGCCCGCGCCCCCTTGCCTGGCCTCCGCCCTCGGGCTGTACCGGAAGGCCGACGACACCTTGATGGTGGCCCGGGTGGAGTTGGTGAACGCGCTCGTGCTCGCGGCCGATGCAAAGCAGTCGAAGGCGGCGAAGAAGGCCCTGACCCAAATCGGAGAAGCGCTCGATGGCCGGAACGGTCACGTGCGCAGGGCGGCCTTCGACGCGCGCGCGAAGCTCGAGCTGGCCGCAGGCAAGGTGGACGACGCGGCGAGGAGCGCGCTGCAGGGCGCGGAGGCGTGGGCGAGCACCTTGCCCGTCGAGCAACGCGCCTGGGCGCGCACCGGGTTGGTGGACCTCACCTGCGCGGCCTACGACAAGGCGCACGGGGTCGATGCGTGCCGGCAGCTCGAGAAGACGGTGTTGGGCTTCTACGTGTTCCACGACTTCTCCACCGAGCACCTGGAGGATCGCCAGCTGATCAGCCACGAGAAGCTGGTGGAGGTGAACAACCACTACGGCATCATGATCAAGGACTGTCTCGCCCTGGAGATCCGGGAGATGGCCGACAAGGCGGCGGTCTCGTACCTCGTGAACTGGTTGGTGATCACCACGGGGCGCGTGGACAACTTCCACTCGGTGAGCTCGGACCAGGACCAGGGCCGCTTCGTGACGTGCCTGCGCGAGCAATTCGGTTACTGGCGCTACCCCAGCCACGAGGGAGATCCGCAGCGCATCAAGCAGGGCTTCTCGGTGAAGAGCACCACGCGCACCACCGAGGAGACCGATCCGCAAGACGTCTTCCCTCGCTGAGCGCAGTCGACTACCTGCACGCCATGGCGAACGAACCGGCGAAGGTCTCGTGGAAGACGCTGGCGACGTGGCTCGTGATGGGGGTGCTCTTCTTCGCGGTCTACCAGGCGAACACCACGCGCGACGAACGCCTGTCCTTCCCGGAGTTGCGCGAACTCGTCGAGTCAGGCCAGGTCACCGAACTGCGCGTCGCCACCGAGAACGGGCTCGGCCGCGCCCGCGTTCGTGTCGGGACCGGGAGTCGACCCGTCGAACCGCGGCCCATCGCCGACTTCTCGGCGCTCGAGCGCGAGGGCGTCGCCATCCGCTACGAGCCTGAGGGAACGAGCCCGTGGTGGGCGCTGCAGCTCGTGCCGAGCCTCGTCGTCGCGCTCCTGTTCTGGCAGATGACGCGCTCGCTGAAGAACCCCAAGGTCGGCGCGATGGGCTTCGAGCCGGCGTTCGTGGTGTCGACCGACGCGGTGCGGCTGACCGGGCTCGCCGAGGCGCGCGCGCGACTCGAGGCGAGCGTGGAGGCCGCGCGCAGCGGTGGTTCGGGGCCGCGGCGCATTCTCATCGTCGGGCCGCCCGGCTCGGGCAAGACGCAGCTCGCGCGAGCGGCCGGGGTGGACTCGGGCGCGCCGATGCTGGCGCTCGCGGGCTCTCGCTTCGTCGAGATGTTCGTCGGCGTGGGCACGGCGCGCATTCGCAAGTGCTTCGAGCTGGCCGCCACTGTTCCCCTCGGCGTCTTCGTCATCGACGACGTCGATGCGTTCGGCACGCTGCGCGTCCTCGCCGACAAGGAGGGACGGCACGACGAGCGGGCCGCGACGTTGCTCGAGCTCGACAACCAGCTCGACGGGCTCGTGCCCTTGCCCAAGGGGCTGATCTTCATCGCCACCACGAGCCGGGTCGACCTGCTCGATCCTTCGCTGACGCGCCCCGGTCGCTTCGACCTGCGCATCACGCTGGGCGGGGACGGCACCGCGAGCTTCGAGCCGAACTGAGCCTGCGCCCCGCGGCCCCGTCCTCCGGCATGACTGCGACGTGCTACGAGCGCAGCGCATGAGCCTCACCCAGCTGCGCTATTTCGTCGCCGTCGCCGAGGAAGGCACGGTCACCCGGGCCGCGGCGCGGTGCTTCGTGAGCCAGCCGCCCATGAGCCGGCAGCTGCGGGCCCTCGAGGACGAGCTGAGCGTGCAGTTGTTCGAGCGCTCGGCGAAGGGCATGCGACTGTCGCAGGCGGGGGAGCGGCTGCTCGAGCAGGCGCGGCGGGTGCTCGCGCTGGTCGAAGCGTTGCCGGCGTTGACGCGCGCCTGACGGGCCAGATCAAACAGGTATTGGCGGCCGGTGGGCCCCCTGCGGCATCACCAGCCCATGGTCACCACCTCCACCGAACGGCAGGCGATGCGACGCGCAGGCCGGGTCGCCGCGCGGACGCTCGCGCTCATCGGCACCAGGCTCGCCGCGGGCATCAGCACCGCCGACATCGACCGCTGGGTGCGCGAAGACACGTCGACGCGGGGGGCGAGGCCCAGCCAGCTCGGGTACCACGGCTTCCCCGCCGCGGTGTGCACCAGCCGCAATGACGTCGTCTGCCACGGCGTTCCGCGCGCCGACGAGCTGCTGCAGGCAGGCGACATCCTCAACGTCGACATCACCAGCGAGCTCAACGGCTGGCACGGCGACACCTCGGCCACGTTCTGCATCGGGGAGGTGAGCGCCGAAGCGAAGCACCTCGTCGAGACCACCCGCCGCGCGCTCGACGCCGGCCTCGCGGTGGTGCGGCCGGGCGCGCACCTCGGTGACATTGGCGCGGTCATCGCCGAGCTCGCGCGCAGGGAGGGTTGCTCCGTGGTCACCGACTTTGGGGGGCACGGCATCGGGCGGAAGATGCACCTCCCACCGCACGTCTCTCACGTCGGCGAACGGGGCGAGGGGCTCGTGCTGCGCGAAGGAATGACCTTCACCATCGAGCCCATGCTCAACCTCGGGAGCCCGGAGACCCGGGTCCTCGACGATGGGTGGACCTGCGTCACGGTGGACGGGAGCTGGTCTGCCCAGTTCGAGCACACCGTGCTCGTCACCCGGAGAGGCCACGAGGTGCTCACGGAAGCGGTCCCGCCGCGGCGGTGATCGACGGGCAGCGCGCCGCCCGGAAGTGAGTCACGGCATCTTCGCGAGGACCTGCACCTTGCCCTGCGCCGGCCGGGTGGTGACCACCACGCCGCCGAGCCCCATCCGGCTCTCGTGCTCGGCGCCATTCTTCACCGACAGGTCCTGGTCTTTGACCGAGACCCCCGTCGCCTCGGGGCCGGAGACACCGGCCTCCACGCTTCGCCTGGTTCCGTCCACGTCGTGGGCGACCAACTGCATCACCGCGGCGTCGCTGTGGGCCTGCAGGTGGACCAGCGCCCGGCCCTCGGCGAGGCGGATGGTGGGCCCCGAGGCCCTGGTGAACTCGAGGACGATTCCATTCTCGGGGGTGCCGATGACCAACCGGTCCGCGCGGAGCTCCTTCGCGCCACCCGACGCCTGGGCGGACAGCGCCACACCTACGAGGCCAAGGAAGAGCAGGAGCAGGGCCCGGCGCGTGCGACGAAGTTCTGCGCGGAGGCTCTGCAGTTCGAGGGCGGTGTGGGGATCCATGGGCAGCGCATACGCGCACCCCCGACCCTCATTCAACCGCCGCGGGCCGAGCTCGCTGGGGGTCACCACCCTGAGTTCGCGCGCCGCGTGGTGGTAAGAGGTCACGCCATGCTCAGGTCCATGCTGTCGTTGGCAGTGGTGGTGGCGTTCGCGGCGCAGGCCCAGGTGAAGGTGGTGGGCTTCGCGGACCACGTGTTGCTGTACCAGTCGTCAGGCACGCAGGGCGCCATGGTGAAGCTGGAGGAAAGTCGCACGCCGGCGCTGGTCGCGCTGAGCTCGAGCGAGTGGAAGACCGCGACGAAGGGCGTGACGCCGAGGCCGGGTGATGCTCCGGGTGGGAAGGTGATGGTGGCGCTGTCGGTGAAGTTGTCTTCCGGCAAGGGCACGTGGGCTGACGACGCGTACACGTGGTCGGTGGCGCCGAAGAAGCGCCCCGTGGGCGACGAACCGCAGGGTCACGCGCTGTTCTTCGTGAACGACACCACCGGTGCGGGCAACGCGCTGGCGCTCGACGTGCCGCTGCGGGCGCTCACGGGAAAGCTGAGGCCGTATTGGGACGAGAGCGGCGCCTTCTTCGCGGTGTTGGCCGAGCCAGCGACGGGCCCCGCGGAGGTCTTCGTCGGTCGCGCGGACCTCTCGGCCACCACGGTCGAGTTGCTGTCCACGGCGGACATGGCCGGCGCCGCGCGAGCGGTGGCGGACCAGCTGTGGAAAGACGGGCACTCGGTGGTGCGGCTGGGGCGGGCGGTCAAGGGGCGCGAGCAGACGGTGGTCTATGCCGACAAGGCCCACACCGAGCAGGGGCGGGCCATCGCGGACTCCATCTCGGGCGGCGCGGCGCTGGATGCGTTGACGTGGAAGTCCGACTGCCAGGTCGTCGTCGGAGTTGGCGAGTCGGCGCAGCAGTAGGGCCCCCCTGAATGTCGCTCTCGTCTCCCCGGTGGGTCACGGTGCTCACCGGCCTGGTGATGCTCTTCGCCGTGCCCCTGGCCCTGGTGGTGTTGCTGGCGGTGACCCGCACCTGGCCCGTGGGACTCGTGGCGTTGATCAAGGAGCCCGGTCGCCTCAGCGCGGTGGTGTTGCTCTCCGGGGGCGGGGCGTGCGTGCTGTCGGCGCTGTTGATGGGCCGGCCCGCGGTGGCGCTCGTGCCCTTCGCGGCGCCGTTGCTCGTGGCTGGGCTGATCACCCGGCGCATGATGGGCCACGTCACCTTCGCCTTCCTCCACGCCGCGCCGCCGCTGCGCGAGGTGGCGTTGGTCGGCACCACAGGCGAGATGTCCACGTTGCTCATCGAGGCCTCGAGCTTCGTGGCCGCCGGGTGTCTCGCGTTCTGCCTCGCGTCCCTGGTGGGGTTGCTCGCGGCACCCCGGGCTCCCCGGGTGGTCGGCGCGCTGGCCTCGGCCGCCTTGGGCCTCTCGTTCTTCTTCACCGCCCAGCAGCTCGCTGCCCTGCGCGAAGGCTTCACCGGGGTGCCGCGCGTCGGCCTTTCTGATCAGCTCACCACCCTCGCCGAGGCCATCGAGGCGTGGTCGAGCGCGGGTCGCCTCGCCGACGGCCTGCTGGTGAGCGCCGTGCTGATCAGCCTCGTCGGCGCGGTGAGGCTTCGTCGCGAACTTCGCTGGCGCGCGCTGGGCCTTCTCCTCGTGGCCCTCGCGCTCCGGGGCACCTCGCTGCTCGCCGAGCGTCAGCTCGTGGCCCGCATCGACGCGCTGCCGGCGCCCGTGGTGTCCGTGCCGGTCGACGCACGGGCGTCGTTGATCCGCGTGGCCCTCACGCCGGGGCTCGATCGCGAGGGGCTGATCCGCCTCCTGCGCGAGGCCCACGCCGCGCACCTCTTCGTCGAGCTGCTCGACCCGGTGCCCGCCTTCGAGGTGCCGCGCCCCTTCCGCAAGGTCGTAAGCCTGCTGCGCGAGGCCCGGGCCGCGGCGCCGGTGCGGGTGCTGTTCGAAGGCGAGGGGCCGACCCCGAACGGTGACTCCGACCTGCCGGGGCTGGAGGCCCCGTGGACCGGCTCCCCCTCGGAACTGCTCCGCGCCGCCCGCGAGGCCCGGGACAACGGGCACGTGTCAGTGGTGCGCCTGTCCCCCTGAGAAGCGGCCGGGGCGCCCGTTCGACGTTCGCTTCTGCGACCAATGAGGCGTGTGCATGTCACTTCTCTTTGCGGTGCGGGCCATGCCCGGGGCTACGTTCCGCGCCGAAACAGCGCGCCTGCGCTTCGGCAGGCCAACGGAAGGTGTCCATCGTGAAGAAAGAAAGCGCGCAGATCGAAGATTCGAAGTCCTGGCTCGAGACGGCGATGCCGCCGGGCTTTTTCGCAGCGATGCGTGATGAGCCCGAGGCCCTGGCGATTCTCGGCCGCGAGCTGGCCACGCTGAAGAACAACCAGCACCTGGTGCTCGCCGACCGCCCCTCGGCGCTGATCATGGCCACGCGCAACACGCCCGGCTCGCTCTACGAAGGGGTGACGCTCCGCACGGCCCCGCAGCGCGCCATCTCCTACGCCATGTTCGCGCACTCCGAGGCCTGCATCCCCGGCCTCAAGGAGACGCTCGAGCTCCAGCGCTTCGAGTTCGACTGCAAGCCCGACGCGGAGATCGCCGCCGGCCTGGCGAGCGACGTCACCGTGCCCGCCGAGGTGCGTGCGCCCATCTGGGCCGAGACCAAGAAGTCGTACCCCACCTTCGAGGCCGCGGCCTTCGATCGCCTGCTGCGCGTCTTCTGGCTCAACAACCCCAACCACACCCGCAACGCGCTGCCCCGGCGCCTCGCGCAGCGGCTCCACTCGCTGCACCTGTGCGAGCAGGCGGGCGGCCTGTCGCTCGAGCTCGAGCCCATCGAAGATCAGAAGAACGAGACCCGCGTGTCCTTCTGCGTGGCGAACCCGCCGCAGCAGGGGTTCCTCGCGCAGATGATGGAGATCTTCAACCGCATCGACCTCGGCATCACCGGCGCCTCGGTGCTCCAGGTGTCGACCGGCGTGCAGCACTACGCGGTGAACACCTTCTACGTGCGGCCCCGCAAGGGCGGGCGCCTCGAGCACGGCAACGCGCTGGACACCCAGCTGCGCCGCGAGCTGTTCAACACGCAGATCCTCGACGCCACCTCGCCCGAGTACCGGGCCAGCGTGCTCGGCGCCCACATGAGCGGCGAAGACGTGTCGCTGGTGCGCGCGTTCGTCGCCTTCTGCCACACCAACCTCGGCCACGCGCAGCCCGACCGCTTCGACTGGGAAGAGGTGAGCAACGCGTTCCAGGGCAACCCGCAGCTGGTGCAGCAGCTGGTGCAGCTCTTCCGCACCCGCTTCACCCCGGGGCTCAAGAACCGCGAGAAGGTCTACGCCGAGGCCCTGGACGCGGCCGAGCGCGCGGTGACCAACTTCAACACCGGCCACAAGCACCTCGACGACCTGCGCCGCACCATCTTCCGCTGCTGCCTGGTCTTCATCCGCCACACGCTCAAGACGAACTTCTTCGTCAACGACAAGCAGGCCTTCGCGTTCCGCCTCGACCCGGCCTACCTCGCCGCGCTGGGGCCCGACTTCACCAACGACCTGCCGTCGGCCACGCCGTTCCGCGTGACGTTCTTCTTCACGCGCGACGGCTTCGGGTACCACATCGGCTTCTCGGACATCGCGCGCGGCGGTTGGCGCACGGTCATCTGCCGGACCGATGACGACTTCCTCACCAACGCCTCGACGCTGTTCCGCGAGAACTTCGTGCTCGCGCACACCCAGCACCTCAAGAACAAGGACATCTACGAGGGCGGGTCGAAGCTGGTGATGTTGATGGACGCCTCGGGCCTCTCGGTCAGCGAGCGCGGCCAGGAGACGCGGCTGCTCTACAACCTGCAGCGCGCCATCATCCACGCGTTCCTCGACCTCTACGTCACCAAGGACGGCGTGGCGGCGAGCCCCGACGTCGTCGACTTCTACCGGGAAGACGAGCCCATCGAGCTGGGGCCCGACGAGAACATGCACGACAGCATGATCGAGGAGATCGCCCTCATCTCGCGCAAGCGCGGCTACCTGCTGGGCATCGGCGTGATGTCGAGCAAGGAAGTGGGCATCAACCACAAGGAGTACGCGGTCACCTCGACCGGCGTGGTCACCTTCACGGAGATCACCCTCAAGCAGCTGGGCATCAACATCCGCAAGGACCCCTTCACGGTGAAGTTCACCGGCGGGCCCAACGGCGACGTCGCCGGCAACGCGATGAACCTGATGCTCGCGCGCTGCCCGAAGATGGAGATCGCCCTCATCCTCGACGGCACGGCGGCCCTGGTGGACCCGAAGGGCGCTGATCACCGCGCCCTGCAGGACATCGTGCTCAAGAAGGACCTCGACGGCTTCGACCCCAAGGCCCTGCACGTCGGCGGCTTCATGCTCTTCCGCACGGGCAAGAAGCAGTCGGGCCTCAAGGAGCTGTACCGCAAGGTCACCCGCACCGCGAAGGGCCTGGTCGAGGAGTGGATCTCCGTCGACGAGTTCTCGCGCCAGTTCGGCGACCTGGTGTTCTCGGTGAAGGCCGACGTCTTCATCCCCGGCGGCGGTCGCCCGGAGACCATCGACAAGGACAACTGGCAGCGCTTCCTGCTGGCCGACGGCACGCCGTCCTCCAAGGCCATCATCGAGGGCGCCAACTCGTTCATCACCCCGGCGGCCCGCGTCGAGCTGCAGAAGAAGGGCGTCATCGTGATGCGCGACGCCTCGGCCAACAAGTGCGGCGTCATCTCGTCGTCGTACGAGATCATCAGCAACCTGATGCTCGACGAGAAGGAGTTCCTGGCGAACAAGAAGCGCTACGTGAAGGGCGTGCTCGCCATTCTCGAGCAGCGCGCCAGCGACGAGGCGAACCTCATCTTCCGGCGGCACAAGGAGACGGGGAAGCTCTACACGGAGATCTCCGACGCCATCAGCCAGGAGATCAACTCGAACAAGGCGCGGCTCTTCAAGTTCTTCCAGTCACGCCCCGAGCTCGCCCTCGAGCAGCCGTGGCGCCGGGCCATCCTGAGCCACCTCCCGACGTTGCTGCGCGAAGACAAGCGCTTCAACGACCGCCTCGAGCGCCTGCCGCAGAAGTACCGCTCGGCCATCCTCGCGGCGGAGATCGGCTCGTCCATGGTCTACCGCGGTGACCCGGAGATGATGTTCGCCGACACCGTGCGCCAGCACGTCGAGCGCACCTTCAAGGACTGAGCTTCGCGGCACCCACCCGCTGGCGGCGAAGCAGGGCCGCCAGCAGGAAGCACGTCGCGGCTG
>CAIVGN010000217.1 GCA_903905455.1 uncultured Archangium sp. | reverse complement strand
GGTGCACGCCGGTCAGCTTCTGCACCTTCTGGGGGGCGAAGGCCTCGACCTCGACCTTGAAGAGCTCGAAGGCCGTGGTGACCTTCACCTTCGACCCGTCCTTCAGGGTCAGCGTCCACTTGCCGTGGAGCGCGGGGTCGAGGTCCCAGTCACTGTCCTCGAGGCGCAGGGTCTCGACGGCGCTGCCTTCGCTGCCGGGCATCACGGTGAACTTCTTCGTCCTGGTGTTGAAGGCGAGGAAGCACTCGTGGTCGTGCTTCGCGAAGATGCCCTTGAGGCGGGTGTCGAAGTCCTTCGCGGTGGTGTCCACGTCGGCGAGGCGGACCAGTTCCTTCGTGTCGGTGCGCACCAGCAGCGGGAGGTCGGTGTACTGCTTGAGGAACTCGGGCTTGTAGAGCTTGCGCGCGATGATCCGCTGGATGATCGAGAGCGCGAGGTGGCCGTCGTAGCCCGCCTTGAGCGGCACCCAGAGGTCGGCGTGGATGGCCGTGGAGTTGAACTCCGGGGTGATGACGATGATCTTCGAGCCGTTGTACTTGCCCTCCCACAGGTAGTGCGCGTCGGGGATGCGGGAGGTGTTCGGGTTGCAGCCCCAGAACACGGCGACGTTGGTCTGGAAGACGAAGTCGTAGGTGCAGCCGATGTTGCCCTCGCCGTAGACCACGCTCACGCCGGGGAACATGTCGCCCACGTAGCTGGCGATGTACGGACGCACCGCGCCGATGAGCGAGCCCAGGCGCTTGATCGACGCCGCGCGCGCCTCGGTGAGCACGCCCGCGCCGATGTGCACGTAGTTCGCCGAAGGGCCCTTCTCCACCAGGCCGTCATGCAGGTGGGTGGCGATGTCGGTGATCGCGTCGTCCCAGGTGATGCGCTTCCACTGGCCGGAGCCGCGCTCGCCCACGCGGCGCATCGGGTAGAGGAGGCGATCGGCCTCGTACATCGTCTGGCTGTGCTGCACGCCCTTGTTGCACCCGCGGGGGTTCGCGTCGGGGATGAGGGGGCTGATCTGCGGGTACGCTGCCGACTGGTTCTCGCGGGTGACCTTGCCGTTCTCCGTCCACACCTCCCAGGCGCAGTTCCCCTGGCAGTTGACGCAGTGGTACGCGAAGCCGCGATCGTCGGGGTTGCCGCGCACCGCCTTGAACTCGGCCCGGTAGAAGTCTTCGGTGGTCGTCGTGTCGGGGTAGGCGTGGCGCGGGTCGTCAACCCGAACCGGCGGAATCGGCGCCTTCACCTCGGGCGTCGCGGCCTTGGCCGACACGCCGGCGGCGACCGTGCCGACCAACAGGTTCTTCAGCGCGTCTCGTCGGGAGATGGACACGGGGAGACTCCTCGAACTGGGTGAGAGAAGGGACTTAGAGGCAGCCGCCGCCAGCGGCGTTCTTCGGGGGCGCGTAGTCGCCGGTGTCTTCAGGGAGGTTGGCGTTGCTCCAACCTTCCATCCCGCCCGCGAGCATCCGGGCCTGGCCGAACTTCGCGCGGCACGCCTCGAAGGCAGCGGTGTCGCCGGTGTCGGTGACGATGATGGTGCTCACGTACGAGTACACGCGGTCGCGGGCCTTCTCGGGGGCCTGCGCGACGTCGCAGCCGGGAAGCGGGATGGCGCCGGGGATGTGCGTGTCGATGAAGTGATCGTCGTCGTAGGCGCGCAGGTCGACGATCTGCAGCTTGAGCTGGGGGTTCGAGAGCTGCTGGTAGAGCTCCTTCGGGCTGACCGCCTGGTGCGCGAGCAGCTCCGTGGTGCGGCGGCCCTCGAGCAGCAGCAGCACGCCGAGCACGCCCATGGCCGCGACGTAGATGAGCGCCTCGAAGCGCTTCACGGCGCGGCCTCGGTCTTCTGGGCCGCGGCCAGGGAGTCGTTCTTCGCCCGCAGCGAGACCACGGCCACGCCGAGCCCGAGAATCAACGAGACGAACATGATGCGCATGGAGCGAGTCATCAGTCGTACACCTCGTCGCCGACGCGCTGCGCCCGCGAGAAATCGAGCCGCCTGGTGAGGATCAGCAGGTTGCTGGTGACCATCGACGCCACGAAGAAGGTGCCGCCCATGGCGAGGCTGCCGACCGAGAGCGTGGGCCACGCCGCGATGAACGCCCCGGTGGTGCAGCCGCCGCCGATCATCGCCCCCAGCGCGAGCCCGAAGCCGCCCGCCAGCGACTTCGCCGACGCCGCCGCGCTGAAGGTGGGCTTCAAGGTGGAGTGCGCCGCGGCTTCCGACTTGTACGAGATCAACCGCCCCAGGAGCCCGCCGGGGAACACGCCCACGATGAGCATCGCGCGCCAGATGATGTCGTCGGTGATCTTCGGCACCAGCTCCAGGGGGTGACCCACGAGCTGCGCCACGCTGCCCACGAAGGCCAGCACCGCGCCGGAGAAGCCGATGTATCCGTTCTGCATGGTGGCCGCGACGATGATGAGGCCACCCAGCACGCCGCTGGCCAGCCAGCTCCACTCCCCGCGCACGTAATCGAGCAGCGACTTGCGCTCGTGCGACGAGGGGTAGCTCTTCTCAGGCGTGACGCGGTTGATGAGCACCGTGATGGCGAAGAACAGCGCGCCCCACACCATGGCCACCACGCCGTAGGGCAGGCCGAGCAGGCCGTGCAGGGTGATGGGCTTCTGGTTGGTGGCGATGATCCCCGCGTCGGTCAGCGGCGTCTTGAGCACCGAGTACGCGAGGATCCCCAGCACCAGGCCGAAGATCGAGAACACCGTGGCGAAGCGCTTCTCGCCGCTCATGCCGCCGGCCTTGGCCACGCAGGTGCCCGGGCAGGTGCCGGTGACGCCCATGGCCACGCCGAAGATGGCGCCGCCCAGCAGGTGCGCGCTGCCCAGGAAGGGCATGACGCGCGGCACGAGGTTCATCGACTCCGCGACGCCGAGGACCGAGGCCAGCCCGTACACGCTCGAGGCCGTGGCGATGGCGGTGAAGGCGAACTTCATCACCTTGGTGTCGCGCAGCGTCAGCATCCCGATGACGCGTGAGAAGCGGCTCGCGCCCACCTTGTAAAGGACGAGCCCGAACGCCATGCCGGTGAGCAGCCCTGTGAGCGCGGGGATCATGACGGCCCCTTATTGCTGCGTGCCCAGGGGGAGCTCGGGGGTGTTGCCCCACTCGCTCCACCCGCCCACGTAGACCTTGGAGTTGGTGTGCCCCGCCTTGAGCAGCGCGAGGTACTGGAACGAGCCGCGACCCAGGCCCACGTGGCAGTAGGTGATGACCGGCTTGCTCGCGTCGTAGCCATTCTTCTTGAGCTTCTCGAGCTGCTTCTGGATGTCCTTCGCGTCCTTGAGCGTGGGCTTGTCGGCCTCGGCGTCCTTGTTGCCGGCGTACTTGGTCCACGGGGAGAAGACCGCGCCGGGGATGAAGCCGCCGCGCGCCACGGTGATCTCCTTGCCGTGCGAGGCGAGGCCCGCGAGCAGCTCCTTGCCGGTGTACTCCTCGAGCTTGTGGCGCGAGTCGAGCAGCAGCGCCTTGCTGGGGTCCTTCACCACGGCCTCCACGTCGGCCCGCGAGGCGATCATCTGCCACTGCACGTCGCCCTTGAAGGTCCTGGCCGCCGGCGCCTTGCCCTTGCCCTCTTCGATGGCGCCGCCCTTCGCCTTCCACGCCGCCAGCCCGCCCTCGAGGATCTTCGTGTTCTTGTGCCCGTAGAGGGTCAGGAAGAACCACGCGCCGCTGGCGTTGACGCCCATGCCCGCGTCGTAGACGACGACCTGCGTCGCCGCGTCGATGCCCAGGGTCTTGCCGATCAGGTCGAAGGCCGCCGGCTCACACATCGGCAGGCCCTTGCATTTGCGTACGTCATCGAGCAGCTGCAGATCGTGCGCAAACGCCTCCACCGCCCCGGGGAGGTGGCCCTTGTCGAACTCTTTCTCGCTGTCCGCGGCGACGAAACGCACGCCGTCCTTGCCGACGAGCTTGAGCGCTTCGTCTGCGCTGATGAACACGTCTTGCGCGAGCGCGGGGACAGCCACGAGCAGCGCCAGGGCGCTGAAAATGCGGACCATGCGTGAGACCTCGGTCAGGGAAAGAGACAGTGAGGCTCTAGGAGCCAGGGCTTTCAAAGACGATTCACAGAATGAATAGAGGCGTGGTTTCGATGGGTTCAGAGGCGGTGAATCGGTGCTGGCGGTGCCCGGCTCTCCTTCGCGCGTGAGCTACGACGCATTGCATCGGCCCCTGAGGAGCCTCCGACTGTCGGTGACCGACCGGTGCAACCTGCGCTGCGCGTACTGCATGCCCGAGGCCACCTACGCGTGGCTTCCCAACCCGGAGTTGCTGACGTTCGAAGAGCTCACCCGGCTGGTGCACCGCTTCATCGCGCTGGGGGTTCGCAAGGTGCGGCTCACCGGGGGCGAGCCGCTGGTGCGGCGCGAGCTGCCGACGCTGGTGGCGCAGCTGGCGGCGGCCCCGCTCGACGAGCTGGCGCTCACCACCAACGGCGTGTTGCTCGCGGGCCTCGCCCAGCCGCTGCGGGACGCGGGGCTGCACCGGCTGACCGTCAGCCTCGACACGCTGAGCGCCGATCGCTTTCGCGCGCTCACCACGCGCGACCAGCACGCGCAGGTGGTGGCCGGTCTCGACGCCGCGGCCGCCGCGGGCTTTGGCAACGTGAAGATCGACACCGTGCTGATGCGCGGGGTGAACGATGACGAGGTGGTGCCGCTGCTCGCCTTCGCCCGCGCGCGGGGCGCCGAGCTGCGCTTCATCGAGTACATGGACGTCGGCGGCGCGACTCGCTGGGACCGTCGCCAGGTGGTGCCCCGGGCCGAGGTGCTCGCGCGCCTGGCCGCTCACTTCGGGCAGGCCCCCACGCCGCTGCCCGAGCGGACCAGCGCGCCGGCCGAGCGCTTCATGCTCCCCGATGGCCAGCTGTTCGGGATCATCGCCTCGACCACCCAGCCGTTCTGCAGCACCTGCGATCGCGCGCGGCTCACCGCCGACGGGCAGTTGCTCACCTGCCTCTACGCGACGAAGGGCACCGACGTGCGCGCGCTGCTGCGCGGTGGCGCGTCGGACGATGACCTCGAGGCGGCCCTGGGCGCGGTCTGGTCGCACCGGCGCGATCGCGGCGCCGAGGAGCGTGCACGCCTCGAGCAACTGCGCGGCCCCCTGCGCACGGCCGACGAGTTACGGGACCAGCCTCACCTGCGGATGCACCGCCGCGGCGGCTGAGGACGGCGCCCGACCCGACGCTTCTCACTGGATTCCCGGGCCCGGGGCACCGACGCTGCGCTCCCCTCGTCGTCTCCCAAGGATTCCACCCATGCGTCTTGCCGTCCTGCTGCTGTCCGCCACGCTGTCGTTCGCCGTCTTCGCCCAGGCCCCCGCCGCCCCTGCCAAGCAGGAGAAGAAGGAAGAGAAGAAGGGCGAGAAGGAGGAGCGCGGCGAGAAGAAGGGCGAGAAGGAAGAGCGCGGCGAGAAGAAGGAAGAGAAGTCCGAGAAGGGCGAGAAGGGCGAGAAGGAGAAGAAGGGCGAGCGCGACGAGAAGAAGAAGGCCGCGAAGTCGAAGTCGGAAGACCGCAAGAAGGCCGCCGAGCAGAAGTCCTCCGAGGCGAAGTCCGCCGCGAAGGCCAAGGCCGAGTCCTCCAAGGCCGCCAACAAGGCGCTGGTGGGCACGGTGAAGGAAGAGTGGACGAAGAAGATCGCCGCCGCGAAGGAGAATGCCGCGAAGGCCGACGCCGAAGCCAAGGAGAAGAAGGACCCGGAGTCGAAGGCCGCCGCCGCCAAGGCGAAGGCCGAGCTCAAGCGCACCACCGCGCACGCGGCCGCCGAGCAGAAGAAGGCCGAGGCCCAGGCCGCGAACACCCAGGCGAAGGCCGAGGCGGACGCCAAGCTCGAGCAGACCAACGCCGCCGCCGACGCCGAGATGGAGAAGGCCAGCGCCGACGCCGATCGCGCGGGCGAAGAGGCCGACGCCGACAAGCAGTAAGCAGTTCGTCTTGCCGGGGGCGTCAGTCAAAACGACTGGCGCTCTCCGAGGTGAAGTGATTGCGTCCGCAACCATGATCACCAAGCGCGACGCGTCGATCGCCACCTTCCTCCGAAGCGTTCCGGTCTTTCACGATCTGAAGGGACCGAGCCTCGACATCCTCTTCGAGTTCCTCGAGGAGCGACGGTGGGAAGTCGGCGAGCACATCTGCAACGAAGGTGAGCTCGGTCGCACGCTGTACGTCATCCGCGAGGGTGAGGTCGAAGTGCTGCGCCGCTCGTCCAAGGGCAACAACCAGAGCATCGTGAAGCTCGGGCCCGGCGAGTGCTTCGGCGAGATGACCCTGGTCGAGCTGCAGCCCCGCAGCGCGACGTGCGTGGTGCGCAAGAAGGCGGTGACCTATTCGCTCACCAACCTCGACCTGTGGAACCTCTACAAGTCGGACAACTTCGCCTACGTGATCATCCTGCAGAACATCTGCCGCATGCTCTCGCGCCGCCTGCGCAAGGCCGACAGCCGCATCGTCGAGTTCCTCGAGCTCATCGACTCGGTCAAGCCGGCCCCGGCCCGGAAGCCCGCGCCGAAGAAGAAGCCGGCGCCCGCGAAGGCCGCTCCGAAGAAGAAGAAGTAAGCGATGTTCACCGGCCTCGTCACCGATCTCGGCACCATCGAACGCGTCACCCCCGGCCCGGTGACCGACCTGTGGGTGGCCTCCAGCTACCCGGGTGACTTCAAGCTGGGCGAGTCCATCGCCTGCGACGGCATCTGCCTCACGGTGGTCGAGTTCCGCGGGCACAGCTTCAAGGTGCAGGCCGCGCCCGAGACGCTGCGCCGCACCACGCTGGGCACCTGGGCGCCCGGTACCCGCGTCAACCTCGAGCGCGCGCTGCAGGTCGGCGATCGCCTCGGGGGGCACTGGGTGCAGGGCCACGTCGACGCCGTGGGTACGGTGCTCGAGACCCGGCCCGACGGCGGCTCCTGGGCCATGTCCTTCTCGCTGCCCAACGAGATCTCGCCGTTCTTCGTGGAGAAGGGCTCGGTGTGCATCGACGGCGTGTCGTTGACCCTGACCCAGGTGGGCGCCGAGCGCTTCGCGGTGATGCTCATCCCCGAGACCCAGGCGCGCACCTCGCTGGGGAAGAAGGGCGTGGGCGCGAAGGTGAACCTCGAGGCCGACATCATCGGCAAGTACGTCGCGCGCATGATGGGCGGGCGGGGTGGCCTCACCCTCGAGCACCTCAAGGCGGCCGGGCTCGCCTGAAGCACCTGCTCGACCCCCAGCTGCGGCTGCTCGCGCCGTACCTGTGCCCCGAGCTGAAGCTCTGGCTCCTGCCTCCCGACGCGCCGAGCTGGCACGCCACCGACCCGGACGCCCTCGACATGCCGTACTGGGCCTTCGCCTGGCCCGGAGGCCAGGTCCTGGCGCGGTTCCTCCTCGACCAACCCCAGTGGGTGCGCGGGCGCCGGGTGCTCGACTTCGGGAGCGGCTGCGCCCTCGAAGGCCTCGCCGCCGCCCTGCAGGGGGCCTCCGTGCTGTGCGCCGATCTCGACCCACAGGCCGCGGGGCTCGCCCGGCGCAACGCGCAGGCCAACGGGGTCACCGTGGAGACCACCACCGAGGATCTCCTGGGCCGCGACGTGGACGCCGAGGTCATCCTCGCCGGCGACGCCTGCTACGAGCCTGCCCTCGCCCAGCGGGTGTTGCCCTGGCTCACCGCCCAGGCCGCGCGCGGGGTGAGGGTGCTCGTCGGCGACCCCCTGAGGGTGCCCGGGGCCCTCGACGGGGCGCGCCGCCTTTCGACCTACGACGCCTCGTTCGACGGCGACCCCCGGGGGCTCACGGTGTGGCCCACCCACGTCCTGACGCTCTGATCAGCGTTCTGGGTTGCACCGCATGACGCTTAGCGACATGAGGGGCCGGGTCATGTCGACCGTCGACTCCGAGAAGCGCAGCATCGCCCTGGTGCAGAAGGCCATCGCCGACATCCGCAAGGGCAAGATGGTCATCCTCACGGATGACGAAGACCGCGAGAACGAGGGTGACCTCGTGATGGCCGCGGAGTTGGTGACCCCCCAGGCGGTCAACTTCATGGCCCGCTACGGCCGCGGCCTGATCTGCCTGTCCCTGGGCGAAGACCAGGTGCGCCGCTTGAACCTCCCGCTGATGGTGACGGACAACACCTCGCAGCGGCAGACCGCGTTCACCGTGAGCATCGAGGCGGCCCAGGGCGTGAGCACCGGCATCTCGGCCCACGATCGCGCGCACAGCATCCAGACCGCCATTCGCGACAACGCCCAGCCCGCGGATCTCTCGCGGCCGGGCCACGTCTTCCCCCTGCGCGCCCGCGACGGCGGCGTGCTGGTGCGCCCCGGTCACACCGAGGCCTCGGTGGATCTCGCGCGGCTCGCCGGTTTCAAGCCCGCGGGCGTCATCTGCGAGGTGATGAACGACGACGGCACCATGGCCCGCCGCCCCCAGCTCGTGAAGTTCGCGAAGAAGCACAAGCTGACGCTGCTGGCCATCGCCGACCTGATCACCTACCGCCTGAGCCACGAGCGCCTCGTGCGCCGCATCGGCGAGACCTCGGTGCACCGCGAGCCGTGGGGCGAGTTCACCGCCTACGCTTACAGCACCGACGTCGACCCCGCGGTGCACCTCGCGCTGGTGCTCGGCGACATCAGCGGCAAGAAGCCCGTGCTCACCCGCGTGCACCGCGCCACCCCGCTGGTCGACCTGCTCGACAGCCTCACCGGTGACGGCAGCCTCAAGCGCGCGTTCGACGAGATCAAGAAGGAGAAGCGCGGCGTCATCGTGCTGCTCCAGAAGCACCTCACCGGCCTCGACGCGCTGTTCAAGAAGACGCCCTCCAACGAGAAGGCCGTGGTCTCGGGCCAGGCGCGGCTGCGCGAGGTGGGCCTGGGGGCGCAGATCCTCCAGGACCTCGGGGTCAAGAGGCTGAGGCTCCTCACCAACACGCCGAACCAGATCATCGGCATCGAGCGCTACGGAATCGAAGTGGTCGAGCAAATCCGCCTGGGAGTAGGGTGAACAGCATGCCGCGCACGTTTGAAGGCAACCTCGTCAATCCGAAGGGCCGGTTCGCGATCACCGTGAGCCGCTTCAATTCCTTCATCACCGACCCGCTGCTGGCCGGCGCCCTGGACGCGCTGGTGCGTCACGGGGTCGCCGACGCCGACATCGACGTCTACCGCTGCCCCGGCACGTGGGAGCTCTCGGGCCTCACCCGGCGCGTGGCCACCGGCGGCAAGTACGCCGGCGTCATCGCCCTGGGCTGCGTCATTCGCGGGGGCACGCCGCACTTCGAGTACGTCAGCGGCGAGGTGAGCAAGGGCATCGGGCAGATCTCGCTGACCGCCGACTGCGCCGTCACCTTCGGCGTGCTCACCACCGACACCGTCGAGCAGGCCGTCGACCGCGCGGGCGTGAAGTCGGGCAACAAGGGCGCCGAAGCCGCCGTGGCCTGCATCGAGATGGTCAATCTGTACGCCACCATGGGAGTGAAGTGAGTGGGTGCCCGACGTCTCGGCCGTGAGCGTGCGTTGCAGGCGCTCTACCAGCTGGAAAACGACACCAAGCTCGGCCCCCAGGGCGCGCTCGACGCCGCGTGGACCGCGCACGACGACGAAGGCCCGCGCGACCCGGCGGCCGACGTCTTCGCCAGGGAGCTGATCGCCGGCGTGCAGGCGAACCTCCCGGACATCGACAAGCTCATCGAGGAGCACTCGCACAACTGGCGCCTCGAGCGCATGCAGCGCATCGACCGCAACGTGCTGCGCATCGGCGTGTTCGAGCTCAAGCACATGCCCGCCATCCCCCGCAAGGTGACCATCAACGAGGCGGTCGAGCTGGCGAAGACCTTCGGCAACGAGGGCTCGAGCTCCTTCATCAACGGCCTGCTGGATCGCATCGCCGGGACGGTCAACAAGGCGTGAAGCCGCAGCAGCTCACCGCGGGCCTCGACGCCCTCGACGCGCTTTCCGGCATCGAGGCCCTGTGCTGCTTCGTCACCGAGGACGAGCGTCCCCTGTCGGGCGCCACCGGCTTCCTCGACTGGCGGCTGTGCGGGCAGCTCTCGAAGATCCTCGGCTCGGGGTTCTTCGTGGGGGCGCCCGGCGACAAGCTCCTGGTGCCCAGCGACGAGCGGGTGCCCGCGCGCAAGGTGTTCGCCGTGGGCCTGGGCCGCGCCCAGGGGGTCACCGCGCTGGGCCTGGAGCACGCCCTGACCCAGTCGGCCGCCATGCTCACCCGGGCCGGGGTGGCGTCGGTCGCCCTCGCGTTCCCCGCCTTGCCCAAAGCGGTCGCCCAGTCGAGAGAGGAACTCATCGACCGGTCGTTCGCGCCTCACTTCCAGGGCGCCGTCGCCGTCTTCACCCCGTAGCCGGCATGCTAGCGTCCCCGGCCGTGTCGACCCTTCGCAAGGTCCTCATCGTCGAGGATTCAGGTGCCACCCGTGAGCTGCTGCGCTCTGCGCTCGAGACCATCGAGGTCGTCGAGGTGCACATGGCCGTCAGCGGCTTCGACGCGCTCAAGGTGCTGCCGCGGCACCGCTTCGAGCTGATCATCACCGACATCAACATGCCGGACATCAACGGCCTCGAGCTCATCAACTTCGTGAAGAAGAACCCGCACTACCGCGACACGCCGCTCTTCGTGGTCACCACCGAGGGCCGCGAGCAGGACCGCGATCGCGGGCTGCAGCTGGGCGCCAACGAGTACGTGGTCAAGCCCTTCGACCCGGCGCGGATCTCCGAGCTGGTGCGCCGCTACCTGAAGCTCTGAGGGGACGCGATGGCCGCCCCCCGCGCCCTCACCGAGTTCATCGCCGAGGCCAACGAGATCCTCGAGGTGCTGGGGCGCGAGCTGCTGGTGCTCGAAGAGGCCGGCGCGTCGGACCCCGACCCCGATCGCCTCAACGCCGTCTTCCGCGCCGCCCATTCGCTCAAGGGCCTCGCGTCGATGTTCGGCCTCGAGACCATCGCCCGGCTCGCGCACCGCGCCGAGGACCTGCTCGACGCGCTGCGCCTGGGTAAGACGCCGCTCAACCAGCAGCTCGTCGACGCGCTCAGCCAGACCATCGACGTGCTGCAGATCATGCTCGGCGAGGCCTCGCGGGGTGAAGACTCGGCCGAGTCGCGGGAGCAGGCCGAGATCCTCGGGGCCGAGCTGCAGCGCGTGGCCCTGGGCACCCCCGGCGACGCCATCGACGTGCTCGACCAGGTGGGCATCGACCCGCAGGTGCGCGCGGTGTTCACCGAGTTCGAAGAGCACCGGCTGCGCGAGAACGTGAAGAAGGGCGTGGGCCTGTGGAAGGTGCGCGCCGTCTTCAGCCTCGACGACTTCGACACCCGGCTCTCGCAACTCAACGGCCGCCTCAAGCCGCTGGGCGAGGTCATCAGCACGCTGCCTTCGTCCCAGCCGGGCGACGACTCTTCCATCGCCTTCGACCTCATCTTCGGGAGCGCCCGCCCGGAGGCCGAGGTCGAGGCGTCGCTCACCGAGGGGGCGGTGCTCTCGCCGCTCACCAGCCAGCCGCTGGCCGCGCTGCCGCCCCCGCCCCCGCCCCCGGCACCGAAGAGGCGGGTGCCCGCCTGGGACGACGTCAGCAGCGGCACTGGCTCCGCGTTCGCGCCTGGCCCGTTCCCCTCGGCGCCTTCGACGGTGATGCGCATCGCCCCGGCCCCCGTCGAGACGAGCCTGCGCAGCCTCACCAACACCGTGCGCGTGGACATCGGCCGCCTCGACGGGTTGATGAATTCCATCGGGGAGCTGCTGCTCATTCGCAGCAACATCGAGCGCATCGCCGAGGCCGCGCGCCAGGTGGCCGGGCCCTCGCTGCCCAAGCTGTGGGGCCAGGAACTCCAGCGCGAAGCCCGCGCCCTCGAGCGCCGCCTCGACGAGCTGCAGAAGGGCGTGCTCGACGTGCGCATGGTGCCCCTGGGCCAGGTGTTCGACAAGCTCGCGCGGCTCATGCGCCGGTTGGTGCGCGAGTCGGGCAAGGACGTGATGTTCGAGGTGTCGGGCGGCGACGTCGAGCTCGACAAGCTGATCGTCGAGGAGCTCTCGGACCCGCTGATGCACCTGCTGCGCAACGCCCTCGACCACGGCGCCGAGCGGCCCGAAGAGCGGCTCAAGCAGGGCAAGGCGGGCCGCGCCACCATCGGCCTCTTCGCCCGCCAGCAGGGCAACCACGTGATCATCGAGGTGCGCGACGACGGCGCCGGGCTCGACGAGGCGCGCATTCGCGAGGTGGCCGTGGACCGCGGCATCGTCACCCGCGAGCAGACCGAGGAGATGGAGCGGCGCGACCTGCTCAACCTCGTGTTCCAGGCCGGCTTCAGCACCCGGCGCGACGTCTCGGAGCTCTCGGGCCGCGGCGTGGGCCTCGACGTGGTGAAGACCAACCTCCAGCGGCTCTCGGGGTTGATCGACATCACCAGCCGCCGCCACGAGGGCACCACCTTCACCCTGACCCTGCCGCTGACCCTGGCGATCATCCGCGCGCTGATGGTGGCGGTCTCGGGGCGCACCTACGCCATCCCCCTGAACGCGGTGCTGGAGATCGTCTCGGTCAAGACCGGCGAGCTGCGCACCATCGAGCGGCGCGAGGTCATCGAGGTGCGCGGGCAGACCATGCCCTTCATCCGCCTGGCGCGGGTCTTCGGGTTGCCCGAGGAACAGCGCGCCATGCACTACGTGGTCATCGTCGGCCTCGCGCAGCAGCGCCTGGGCCTGGCCATCGACGAGCTCATCGGCCAGCAGGACATCGTCACCAAGCCGCTCTCGGGGCGCCTGCGCGACATCCCCGGGGTCTCGGGGGCCACGGAGCTGGGCGATCGCCGGGCGGTGCTGGTGCTCGACATCGGCGCCCTGATGGAGGAGCTGCTGCGCCCCCAGGCCTCGCTCGAACCCCGCACCGCCGGGTGAAGGGTGTAGGGTCCAGCTCTCGTGTCGTCGCAATTTGCCGCGCTGCTGGATCGTTTCTTCTACCGGCCTGACGAGGCCGTGGGCCCGTTCCTCGAGTCGGCCCCCGAGTCCGATCGGGGCGCCGAGGCCGTGCCCGACGAGACGCCCGAAGAGTTCCTCGCCTTCGTGCTCGATACGGAGACCTACGCGGTGCCCATCGGCGCGGTGCGCGAGATCTTGAAGGTCACGGTGGTGACCGAGATTCCCCGGGCGAAGAAGAACCTCATCGGGCTCATCAACGTGCGCGGCGAGATGCTGCCGCTGTACGACGTGAAGATGCGGCTGCGCCTGGCCGACACGGCGCCGGTGGTGCGCGCGAGCAAGGACGTGGGACGCGCAGCCCGGGTGCTGCTCCTCAAGGACCTCGAGGGCGACGCGGGCATCCTCGTGGATCGCGTGGAGGGCGTGGTGAAGCTGCAGCTCTCGCGGCTCGAAGAGGCCCCCGAGCTGGGCATCGACCGCAACGCCATCGCCGGCCTGGGGCGGCGCGATCACCAGCTCTACATCCTCCTCGACGTCGAGCAGGCCCTCTCGTGAGCGGCGAGCCCGGCCTCGTCCAGCTGTGCGTGGTGCGCATCGGCGGCGAGTCGTACGCCATCGATCTCAAGCGGGTGGACGAGATCCTCCCCGTGCCGGTGCTCACCCCGCTGCCCCGGGCGCCCTCCTTCCTCGAGGGCGTGGTGCGGCTGCGCGGCGAGGTGGTGCCGGTGGTCGACGCCCGCAAGCGCCTGCAGGTCGCGCCGGCCCTGGTGCAGGCCATGACCCCCTCGGGAAAGCCCAAGCGTACCGAGCGCCTGGTGGTGTGCCGCATCGGCTCGCGGCGGGTGGGGGTGCTGGTCGACGCGGTGACCCAGGTGCGCCGCGTCTCGCGCACCTCGTTTCGCCCGGCCCCGCTGGCCAACCGCCCCGGCGTCGCGCCCCACGTGCTGGGGGTGACGGGCGAAGGCGATCACCTCACGCTGCTGCTCGACGTGAAGGCCCTGCTCTCGGAGGACACGCTGTGACCTTGCTCCAGGCCGATGCCGATGCCGAAGCGCGCTACCGACAGCTCGACGCGCAAGCCTCCGGGGCGCCGGCCATCCCCGGGTTGCTGGCGGCCCTGCACGACGAGAGCTGGCGGGTGCGCCGGCTGGCGGCCGAGCGACTCGGCGCGCTTCAGGCCACGCCGGAGACCGTGCAGCAGTTGGTGGCGATGCTCGGCCAGCGCGACGACACCGGCGCGCGCAACGCGGCGGCCTCGGTGCTCGCGCAGCTGGGCATCGCGGTGCTGCCCTCGATGGTGACGCTGCTGCGGCACGCGGACCCCGATCAGCGAAAGTTCGCCGCGGACATCCTGGGGGAGCTGCGGCGCACCGAGGCGGTGGCCTCGCTGGTGGCGGCCCTCGATGACGGCGACGCCAACGTGCGCACCGCGGCCGCCGAGGCGCTGGGTCGCGTGGGCGGCCCGGAGGCGCGGCGCTCGCTGGAGAAGCTGCTCGGCTCGGCTGACGTGATGCTGCGGGTGTGCGCGCTCGAGGGGCTCTCGCAGCTCGGCCTGCCGGTGCCCCTGCCGGCGCTGGTGCCGCTGCTCAACGACCCGCTGACCCGGCGCAGCGCCTGGCGCCTGCTGGGCCACGTCAACCACCCCACGGCCTCGATGCTCACCGTCCGCGCCCTGGCGACCCGCGAGTCGCGCGACGCCGCCCTGGTGTCCATCGGCGCATCGGGCACGGTGCTCTCGCCGGAGACCGAGGGCGAGCTGCGCGTGGTGCTGCGGCCGGTGGGTGACGTGCTGACCTGGCTCGAGGCGGGGCTCGCCTCGAGCGAAGACGAGCGGCACCTCGGCGCGCTGGTGGTGGCCCGCGCGCTCGGCGAGCCGAAGCTGGCCCTCTCCATCGCCCGCTCGGTGCGTGATGGCCGCGACGGCGAGGTCGCGCTGCAGTCGCTGGTGCGGTTGGGGCTGCCCGGCGCGCAGGCGCTGTTGGCGTCGACCGAGGCGCTGGCCGATCTCCCCGGCGAGGCGCGCGCGGTGGCCGGTGACGCCATCGTGCGGCTCGCCGAGCCCTCGTTGTGTGCCTCGCTGGTGGCGCTCGTCGATTGCGGAGACCCCGAGCTGGCGGAGCTGGGCGCCCGGGCGCTGGGCCGCACCCGCAGCCGGTCGGCCATCGCCCCCCTGCTGCGGCTCTTCGACGACGACGCGCTGGCGGTGCACGCCTGGCGTTCGCTCGTCGCGCTCGCCCAGAGCTGGCCCGAAGAGGTGCGCGCCGCGCTCAACCCGCTGGTGCAGGGCAAGCTGCGGCCCCACGCGGTGCGCGCGTGGGCGGAGATCATGGGCCCCCGGGCCCACGAGGTGCTCCGCCGTGCGCTGCACGACCAGGGCGACGCGGTGCGCGCCGCCGCCGCCGAGGGCTCGCTCTTCACCCCGAAGGACACGGTGGCCGTGCTGCAGTCGGCGCTGATGGACGAGTCGCCGCTGGTGCGCCGCTCGGCCGCGCGCACCATCGGCAAGCTCGCGCCCGCAGAAGGGCGACCGTTGCTCGGCCGCGCGTTGATCGACGCCGACGCCACCGTGCTCTCGCTGGCCTGCGTCGCCGCCGGAGAGCTCACCCACGTCGCCGCCTCGGAGCGGCTCCAGGAGCTCACGCGCCACTCGGACGCGGCGGTGGTGCTCAGTGCCCTCGACGGCCTCGCGCTGATGGGCCGGCTGTCCGACGAGCTGCTGCTGCGCGCGGCCGGCCACTCCGACGCGGAGGTGCTCAAGCTCGCCTTCTCGCTGGGCGCCGATCGCGCGCTGCTCATCAACCGCGCGCTGGCCATGCTGGAGCACGCCCGCTGGGACGTGCGCGTGGCCGCCGCCCGGTTGTTGGCCGTGGCCGCGGGCCGCGAGGCGCTCGCGCCGCTGCAAGACGCGCTGGCGAAGGAGAGCGACCCCGTCGCCCGCGAGCTGCTCCAACAGGCGGTGGCCACCCTTTCGCGGCGGGTCTGACCCGTGGCCCTGGGCGATTCCCGACTCGAGATGAGCGCCGAGGAGCTGCACCTCCTGCGCGATCTCTTCTCGAACGCCTGCGGCTTCGTGCTGCGGGAAGACCTCAAGTTCATCGCCGAGCGCCGCCTGGCCCCGCGCCTCGAGCTGCTGGGCCTGCGCGATTTCGCCGGCTACGCCCGCTACCTGCGCTTCGACGCCCGCGGCGCCGACGAGCTGGAATCGGCGATCGACCTGCTCGTGCCCCACGAGACCTACTTCTTCCGCGAGCCCACCCAGCTGCGCTGCTTCGAGCAGGAGTTGATGCCGCTGCTGGCGAAGAAGAACGCCCGCATTCGCGCGCTGCAGCTGTGGTCCGCCGGGTGCTCGACGGGTGAAGAGCCGTACACCCTGTCCATGCTGCTCGACGGCGCGCCCGCGTTCGAGGGCTGGGACATCGACGTGCTGGGCACCGACCTCTCGCGCAAGTCGCTGACCTCGGCGCGCAAGGCGGAGTACGGCCCGATGGCGTTGCGGGCCACCACGCCCGAGCAGAAGGACCGCTTCTTCGAGCCGCTGGAGGGCGGGCGGGTGCGCCTCAAGCAGAAGTTCCGCGACCCGGTGCGCTTCGGCCAGCTCAACCTGCTCGACGTCTCGGCCGCGTCGTTGCTGC
>CAIVGN010000216.1 GCA_903905455.1 uncultured Archangium sp. | reverse complement strand
GGATGCCGTCCTTGTCCGTGGTCCAGGTGCTGCCGTCGCGGCGCAAGAACGACGCGCCCGCGCTCTCCTCACCGCCGAAGCCGAGGCTCGCGTCGCCCAGGCCGGGCACGAACCACTTGAAGCCCACGGGCACTTCCATCAGCGGGCGCCCGAGGTGCGCGGCGACGCGGTCGATGATCGCGCTCGACACGAGGGTCTTGCCCACGGCCGCCGCGCGCGGCCACTGGGGCCGGTTCTGGAACAGGTACCAGATGGCCACCGCGAGGTAGTGGTTGGGGTTCATCAGCCCGGTCTTCGTGACGATGCCGTGGCGGTCGGAGTCCGCGTCGTTGCCGAAGGCGAGATCGAACCGGTCCTTGAGCCCGATGAGCCCGGCCATGGCGTACGGCGACGAGCAGTCCATGCGGATCTTCCCGTCGTGGTCGAGGGGCATGAACGAGAACGTGGGGTCGACGCGCGGGTTGACCACCTCGAGCTTGAGCCCGTAGCGCTGCGCGATGGGTTCCCAGTACGCGAGGTTCGAGCCGCCGAGCGGATCGACGCCGATGGACAGGCCGCTCTTCGCCACCGCCTCGAGGTCGAGGGCCGCGCCGAGGTCGTTCACGTAGGGGGTGATGAAGTCGTGCGGCGTGGCGGCGGTGCACGCGCGCGACCACGGCACCCGCTTCACCTCGCGGTTGCGCTCGGCGAGCAACGCGTTGGCCCGGGCCTCGATGACCGAGGTGGCGTCGGTGTCCGCCGGCCCGCCGTGCGGAGGGTTGTATTTGAAGCCGCCTCCCTCGGGCGGGTTGTGCGAGGGGGTGACCACGATGCCGTCGGCGAGCCCGCTGGTGCGGCCGCGGTTGAAGGCGAGAATGGCGTGGCTCACCACCGGCGTGGGCGTGTAGCCGCCGCCCTGCTGCACGCGCACCTCGACGCCGTTGGCGATGAGCACCTCGAGGGTCGAGACCAGCGCGGGCTCCGAGAGCGCGTGGGTGTCGATGCCCACGAAGAGCGGCCCGGTGAAGCCCTGCTGCGCGCGGTACTCGGCCACGGCCTGGGTCATGGCCAGCAGGTGGGCCTCGTTGAAGCTGCGCTTGGTCGACACGCCGCGATGCCCGGAGGTGCCGAAGGCCACGCGCTCGGCGGGCACGGACACGTCGGGCGTCTCGGTGAAGTACGCGGTGACGAGCCGCGGCACGTTGACCAGCGAAGACTGCGGGGCGGGCTTGCCTGCGAGGGGGTGGGTCGCCATGGGCGGGGTTGTAGCGCGACCACCTCGGCCCGGCGTTCTCCTTCGTGCCCAGGCAGCGCCGCGAGGTGCGCTGTTTCATGCGGCGTCGATCATCGCCCGCACCGCCGGGTGCCGCAGCTTCTGCTCCAGGGTCACCGCGAAATACGACTCGCTGACGGCCAACCGCCCGAGCTGTACCAGTCCGTACATCGCGCGCAGCTCCTCGCCCACCAACTCCGGCGCCAGCAGCACGCCGAAGCCCGCCGCGGCGAGCGTCTTGAGCAACGCGCTGTCATCCACCTCCGCCACCGGGGTGGGCCGCACCCGCAGGCGGGCCAACTCGGCGTCGAGCACCTCGCGCTGCGCGCTGCCCGCTGGAGGGAACAACAACGGCGCGCCCTCGAGCGAGCGGGGGAACTGGGGCGCCAGCCGGCGATGCAGCGCGGGCAGGCAGAAGAGCGCCAGCCGGGAGTGGCCCACCTGCCGGGGGTACGTCTTCACCGGCCCCCCCTGCGACGGCCCATCGGTGAGCACCACGTCGATGCGGTGCGCCGCCAGCTCTCCGAGGAGCTCCACCGAATGGCCGTGGTGCAGCTTGAGCCGGAACCCGGCCTCCAACGCCGGCCCGACCAGCCGGCGACCCACCAACCGGGGCAGCGAGCCCACCACGCCCACCCGCAGGGGCGCCTTCACCTCCGCGGCGCCTCGCGCGAGCGACAGCACCTCCTGGCCGAGCGAGAAGATCTCATCGGCCACCCGCGCCACCCGCTCCCCCTGCTCGGTGAGCACCAGCTTGCGCCCGCGCTTCTCGAGCAGCGAAACCTCCAGCCGGGCCTCGATGGCCTTGAGCTGGGCCCACACGGTGGAAGGTGAGACGTGGAGCGCCTGGCCCGCCGCCGCCAGTCCGCCCCGCCGCGCCACCAACCAGAAACACTGCAGGTGGTGATAGTTGAGCCACTCCAGCTTTCGCTCCATGCGAAACGTTCCTACTCGAACTTCGTCAATGTCGAAACGTGTCGCCGCCCCTATTCAGGGGCCATGACCCTGGACGATGCGCCGACACCTCGACCTCGTCTCTGGAGCCGCTGGTGGGTGGCGGGTCTCGCGTTGTGCACCATGGGCTGTTCGTTGCTGCGCTCCAGCCGCGAGCCGCTGCAAGTCTCGACGCTGGCCGGGTCGCGAGAGGACTGCGTGGTCGTCCTGCTGCCCGGGCTGGGTGATGCGCCGGGGCGCTTCGAGGAGCACGGCTTTGCCGAGGCCCTCGCGGCCGGGCCCACGGCCTGCGACCTGGTGGTGGTCGATTCGCACTTTGGCTACTACCGCGACGCGGTGCTGCCGGAGCGGCTGGCCGAAGAGCTGCTCACGCCCTTGCGCTCGCGCTACCAGCGCACCTGGCTGGTGGGCGTCTCGCTGGGCGGCTACGGCGCGTCGCTCACCGCGGCGGCCCGTCCCGACCTCGTCGACGGCGTGGTGTTGATCAGCCCCTTCCTGGGTGTGCCCGCGCAGGTGCGCCCACTCATCATGCGCCTCGAGGCCGCGGGAGGCCTGGACGCCTACACGGGGCCTTTCGCGCCCCTCAGCGCGCCGCGGCGACACTTCATGGAGGTCGAGCCGCTGTGGTCCTGGCTCTCGGCCCGCGCTCGCCAGGAGCCGGGCCCGCGCGTGGTGCTGGCCTTCGGCACGGCCGACGGCTTCGCCTGGAAACACCGGGTGCTGGGCGCGAGCCTCGAGGCCGCGGACGTGGTGCAGCTCAGCGGTGGCCACACCTGGGAGACCTTCAGCGCGCTGTGGCGCGAAGTGGTGCTCGCCGCGCCGTGGCGCAGCTGACTGAGCCGCACTCAATCCTGCCTGTCGCGGCAGCCAGTCGGCTACCCTGCGCGGCCCGCCATGACTGCCCTCGCCGCCCACGACCTCGAAGTCCAACTCGAGGCCAGCCAACTCGACAGCTACCCGCTGCGTCGGCGCAGCCATGACTTCTACGCGCGCGGCCTCATCGGCCCGGTGTTCTACTTCGTGGCGTACCTGCTGCTGCTCTCGGTCTCCGACTTCTTCGCCCGGGCGTCGTGGTGGGTGGCGCTGCCGGCGGTGCTCTTCGCGGGCCTGGGCTGGGCGCGGTACCAGCACAGGGTACCGGCCGCCGGCGCGACGAAAGAGCAGTTCGAGAAGTGGGGCCGCAGGCACTGGGTGCTGGTGCACGCCAACTCCTTCGCCTGGGGCGTCGTGCCCGCGGTGGTGGGCTGGCTCGAGGGTAAGCCGGACAGCGCGGTGCTCGTCGTGTCGCTGTCGACCATGGCGTTCTGCACCGCCGCCAGCCAGGCCTTCGCGATGCATCCCGGCCAGGCGCGCCTCAGCATGCTCGCGCTGATCATTCCCGGGGTGGCGGTCTTCATGGCGCCGGGCCTGGACCTGCGCCCCACGGGCGTGACGCTGTTCTTCTACAGCTTCTACCTGCTGGCCAACCTGCGGCGCTCGTCGCAGGAATACACGCGCCAGGTGGACACCGAGGTCGAGCTGATGCGCAGCCGCACCGAGGTGACGGTGTTGTCCCTCACCGACCCGCTGACGGGGGTGGCGAACCGCCGCCACTACGAGGTGGCGTGGGACCGGGCCGCGGCCGCCGCCCAGCGCCAACGCCAGCCCCTCGCGTTGCTGATGCTCGACCTCGATCACTTCAAGAAGGTCAACGACGAGTACGGCCACCTCGGCGGCGACGCGTGCCTGCGCCACTTCAGCGACGTGCTGCGCGCGCACTTCCGCCGAGACAGCGACTTCATCGCGCGCCTTGGTGGCGAGGAGTTCGTGGTGGTGCTCCCCGACACGACCCAGGCCCGCGCCGTCGAGCTCAGCGAGCAGCTCCGCCTGGCCTTCGCCGCGTCCCCCTGCCCCATCGATGGCGCCGTGGTCGCGCTCACCGTGAGCATCGGGGTCGCCGCGGTTGACGAGGGCATGGGCGACCCCACGGTCACCTTCCGGCACGCCGACGCGGCCTGCTACGCCGCGAAGGAAGCGGGTCGAAACCGGGTCGTCGCCTGGACCCCCACGCTCGAGCCCCGGCGCAGCTGAACCGGAGGCCCGCGTGGCCGGAGCGCCCGACGTCGATACGGAGCGTGCATGCTCACGACGATCCTCGCCGTGCTGTCGGCCGGAACCCTCGTGGCGGCGCACGTCTCGATTCAGCAGGCCCTCGCCTTCGACGGTGATCCCAACGCGCACGCGAAGAGACACTGGGGCCTGTTGCTGGCGGTGGGTCGCTGAGCGCCGCGCAAGCCCTGCACTGCGCACTGCATCAATACGAATTGGCTGCGCCGAAGAACCGCGTGCGAGAGGCGACAGCGTGGCCCCTGCGCTGCAAAACTGCGCGCCATGGCCAACCGTTCCGTCGATCTCACCAGCGGTCAGAAAGCCGCGATCGAAGCGCTCACCCATGATCAGCACCCCATCCCCGCGCCGCTGTGGCTCGCCCGCCAGGCCTACCTGCGCAACGACGAACTCGATCGACGCCTGGCCGAGACCAACCCTGATCAGTTCTGGCGAGAGCAGGCCGCGCTGGTGCAGTGGGAACAACCCTTCGACGAGGTCAGCCGCATCGACCTGCCGAAGCACGAGTGGTTCCTCAACGGCAAGCTGAACGCCTCGGTCAACTGCATCGACCGCCACGTGGTCACCGAGCGCCGCCTCAAGGCCGCGTTGATCTGGGTGGGCGAAGACGGCAACGAGGTCACCTACACCTACGGCCGGCTCTACCGGGAGGTCGGCCGCTTCGCGAACGCGCTGCGCAAGCTCGGCGTGGCCAAGGGCGACCGGGTGGTCATCTACATGCCCCTGGTGCCCGAGGGCGTGGTGACCATGCTCGCGTGCGCGCGCGTGGGCGCCATCCACTCGGTGGTCTTCGCGGGCATGGGCACGCAGGCGCTCAAGGCGCGCATCAACGACTCGGGCGCGAAGGTGGTGGTGTGCTCCGACTACGGCTACCGCCGCGGCAAGGCGCTGCCCCTCAAGCCCGCGGTGGACGAGGCCGTGCGCGACATCGCCACCGTCGAGCACATCATCGTGCACCGCCGCGGCTCGAGGCCGGGTGACGCGCCGGTGGAACTCGACTCCGAGCGCGAGCACGACTTCTACGACGTGCAGGACGCCCGCGCGATCCACTGCAAGCCGGAGCTGATGGACTCGGAGGACCCGCTCTTCATCCTCTACACCTCGGGCACCACCGGGAAGCCCAAGGGCGTGGTGCATGCCACCGGAGGCTACCTGGTGGGCGTCACGTACCTCGCGAAGGCGTTCTTCCAGATCGGCGAGCGCGACATCTACTGGTCCACGTCCGACATCGGCTGGGTGGTGGGCCACTCGTTCATCGTCTACGGGCCGCTGTCCATCGGCGCGACCATCTTCATCCGCGAAGGCGTGCCCGACTACCCGACGCCGGAGGTCACCTGGGAACTGTGCGAGCGCTACGGCGTGAACATCATGTTCACCGCGCCCACGGCGGTGCGCATGTGGATGAGCCACGGCGCGCAGGCCCCGGGGAAGTACGACCTCTCGCGGCTGCGGTTGCTGGCCTGCGCCGGCGAACCGCTCAACCCCGAGGCGCACCGCTGGGCCCAGCAACACCTCGTGGGCCAGGCCGATGGGCTGGTGGTCGACAACTGGTGGCAGACGGAGATCGCCGCGCCGGTGCTGGGCACCCTGCCCACCTTCGATCCGCGGCCCGGCAAGGTGGGCAAGCCCATGCCCGGGGTGGACATTGCCATCGTCGACGCGAAGGGCGCGCCGGTGCCCGACGGCACGGGGGGGCTGCTGGTGCTCAAGAAGCCGCTGCCGTACATGCTGCGCACCGTGTGGGGAGATCACGCGCGCTACGAGCAGTACTGGTCGGCCCTGCCCGGCATGTACTCGGCCGGCGACATCGCGGTGAAGGACGGCGACGGCTACTTCTCGGTGCTCGGTCGCGCCGATGACGTGCTCAACGTCGCCGGTCACCGCATCGGCACCGCCGACATCGAGGCCTCGCTGGCGGGGCACTCGGTGGTCGCGGAGAGCGCGGCCATCGGCTTGCCCGACCCTCTCAAGGGCGAACGCATCAAGGTCTTCGTGGTGCTCAAGAAGGGCATCGCCGAGACGCCCGCGTTGATCTCGTCACTCAAGGACCACGTGCGCTCGGATCTCGGGGCCATCGCCACGCCCTCCGAGGTCGAGTTCCGCACCTCGTTGCCCAAGACCCGGTCGGGGAAGATCGTGCGCCGCTACCTGCGCGCCCAGTCGCTGGGTGAAGACCCGGGCGATCTCTCGACGCTGGCCGACTGAGCCGCTCAGGTCGCGAGCGCCGCGGGGTGATCGTGGTGCTCGGTCGGCTTGAAGAGCCGCGCGTACACCAGCCACGCCATGACCAGGTACACCACGGTCTTGGGCACCATCAGCAGGCCGATGAGGGGCACCGCCTGGACGAAGAGGATCACCGGCGCGTAGCAGGCGTAGGAGAGCACGATCAACCAGCCCAGCTGCACGAAGGTCTTCTCGCCGCGACGACGCCCATCGGCGATGAACAGCGCGGCGACGCTCAGGCCGAGCACCAGCAGCGGCAGGTTGCGCAACACCGACCAGTCCCACGGCGGCATCACGTCCGCCCAGCGGTTCTCCGGCGGCAGCAACAGCAGCAACCGCACCACGCCCACCGAGACCAGTGGCCAGAAGATCCACGGGCGCTGCTCCTGGAAGTGCACGCGCCACACGTCGAGCAGCAGCAGGTAGAGGAAGGTGATGGTGATCGCCGTCGCCAGCGCGCCCACGCCCACCAGCGGGAAGGAGAAGCGTCCGATGGCCGCCTTCGCCTCGAGGCCCCCCTGCAGCAGCGCGATCACCCGGAAGCCGACGTGCCCCGTGTCGCCCAACGCGAGGAGCAGGAAGCCGTCCCGAAAGCGCCGCAGCACGTGACGGGGATCCCCGGTCTTCGAGAGGCGGGCGCTCATCAACACCACCAGCGCGTAGATGATCACCAGGTACGCGAGGTCGAAGACGATCTCCATCCAGCCTGAGAGTGAGGGGCTCATGACCCCAAGGTCATGCATCGGTCATGCACCGGCATGTCTGCGCGGACAGGGCGCTTTGAGCCCACCACCACGCAGCCCCTGCGTTCGGAGGGTTGCGCGTGCGTGTGTCACCCAGCCACGATGGGCCATGCGCATCGTCCACGTCAGCGATCTCCATCACCAGCTCGACTGGCGACGGCGCTCGTGGGCGAGCTCCGGTTGGCGCGGCGTCCCTGGCCGGCTCGAGCTCCACGCCTTCGGCCGCTGGGAGCGCTTCGCCTTCGCCGAGCGCACCTGGAACGGAATCCTCGAGGACATCGAGGTGCTCGAGGCCGACCACGTCATCCTCACCGGCGATCTCACGGCCATGGGCGACGAAGAGGAGTTCCTCGCCGTCGAGCCCTCGCTGCGGCACCTCCTGCGCGCGGGGCGGGTGACGATCATCCCGGGGAACCACGACCGCTATACCGATGGCTCGGCGGCGCGGGGCTTCGAGCGCGTGTTCAAGGCCGAGCTGACCTCGGTGATGCCGGAGTACGCCGACGCCCGGGGCTACCCCTTCGTGAAGTTCGTGGGCGCCGACGTGGCGTTGATCGGCCTCGACTCGACGCGCGTGCCCGGGTGGGCGCAGTACTTCGTCGGCCGCCTCGGCAAGGCGCAGCTCGCCGCGCTCACCCGCATCCTCGCGGACCCGCGGCTCGAGGGAAAGACGGTGCACGTGCTGGCCCATCACGGCCCCCTGTCGCCCGATGGCAAGCGCGACTGGCGCGAGTCGGCGCTCATCGACGCCCCGGCCCTGCTCGACGTCCTGCGCGATCGCGCGGTGCTCTTTCACCACGGCCACTCGCACGTGCGCTCCTGGCGGCGGGGGCACGAAGCCCACCCTCACCTCTTCGGCGGCGGCAGCTCCACCGAGCCGGGCGGCGAAGGCTACTGGCTGCTCGACGTGGACGACCACCAGACCCTCGAGGCGACGCACCTCAAGCCGGGCCGCATGCTCGCGCGCTGAAGCGCCCCCGGGGGTTCAGTCCCTGCTCCGCCGCGAGACGGCCGCCTGGAGCTCCCCGGGCCAGCACGACGCATCCTCCGCGGGCCAGGTGCGCACCTTCGCGTCCCGCGCGGTCAGCACGCCGGAGAGCGGCACCTCGAGCACGCTCGACGCCGCCGCCACGCCCGAGAGCACCGCGCCCAGCACCCCGTGCCCCAGGGTGCTCGCGCCGCACAACGCCAGGCCCTCGAGCTCGCCGGAGACCGGGAACGCATGGGGCCCGAACAGGTCTCTCGACTTCTCCACGCCGTACTGCGCGCCCCGGGTCACGCCCACGTAGCGCTCACTGGTCAGCGGCGTGGCCAGGGTCTTCGCCACCACGCGCGCCGTCAGCCCCGGCACCGCGCGCTCCACCGCCTCGAGCAGCCGCGCCTCGAGCTGCTGCTTCAGCGCGAGGTAGCCCGGCGCGTGCCGCCCCTCGGGGTCCGCCGCCCAGCGCGCGAAGACGTGCCAGCCGATGGCCGCGGTGACCTCGAGCACGTGGTGTCGCCCATCGAAGTGCGTGGGGTCCTTCAAGGTGCTGACCGAGAGGAAGAACGCGGGCGACGCATCGCCCCAGGGCCGCTCGTCATTCGCCGCGCGGTGGAGCCCTTCCTGGTCGCTCCCCGTGATCCACAGGTTCCCCGAGTCGAGCCCGAGCGCGCGGACGTCGGCGTCCACCACCAGGAAGAGGCTCACCGCCGGCATCGACCAGCGCACCCGTTCGAGGCGCGCGCGCACGGCGGGCGGCGCGTGCTCCAGGCCCACCAGCTTCGTCCACGTCACGAGCGGGTCGGCGTTGGAGACGACCACCTTGCTGCGCAGCTCGCGGCCGTCCGCCAGGCGCACGCCCACCGCGCGGCCCCGCTCCACGAGCACCCGCGCCACGCCCGTCTCGAGCAACACCTGGCCCCCTCGCTGGCGCAAGGGAGCCAGCAGCGACTTCACCAGCCCCGCGCCGCCGCCCCGGGGGTGGAACCCGCCTTCCAGGTAGTGGCCCTGGTTCGTGGCGTGCACCGCCAGCGGCGCCAGCGAAGGCGGCAGCCCGTAGTTGGTGCAGTGCACCGTGAGGAACGCGCGGCACAGCGGGTCGCGCACCCACTGCTTCAAGAGCGTGTCGAGCGGCGCCAGGGCGAAGAAGCGGTCGCGCTCGCTCCACCGCTGGAAGTCCCGGGCCCGGTGCGTCTCGACGCTCGACGTGAGGCGCGCGTGCAGGGACGCGATGGTCTCCAGCACCGCCGCCACGCCCCGGGCCTCGCTCGGGAAGCGCGCGGCGAAGCGGGCCGTCAACGCCTCGCGCCCCGCGCAGTGCTCGAAGCGCTCCTCGCCCAGGACGCAGCTGTCGACGCGTTCGCGGTTCAACTCGAAGAAGTCGGGCGCCGCGCCCAGCCCCTCGAAGAGCCGCCGCACCAGCCCGCCCTCGTGCAGCTCTCCCACGTAGTGCACGCCCGGGCTGAAGCGGAACCCGTCGACGTGGAAGCTCTGGCTGTAGCCACCCGGCACCTCGTGGCGCTCGAGGAGCAGCACCCGCTGCCCCGCCTGGGCGAGGCCCAACGCCGCCGAGAGCCCACCGAGGCCCGAGCCGATGACCACCGCGTCGGCGTCGAGCGTCACGGGGCGGGCGCGGGGCAACCGAGGTGTCGCGTGAGCTGCGAGCGCACCTGGCTGCGCCACGCGGCGACGACGGGGTCCAGCGTGCCCTGCCGCTCGAAGCGCGTGACCGCGGCGCCGAAGAGGCGCGCGTCGAAGTCGAGGGGCCCGACGCCCCACGAGCGGGCGATGATCATGCGCCGCTCCGAGGGCACGTTCACCGGACCTTCACCGGCGACCACGCCCCAGGCCGACAGGGCCGGGTCCGTCACCAGCGTCCCGGGCATGGCGCGCACGGCGGTCAGCTTCGGGGGCCCGTCGCACTTCGGGCAGTGCGCGAACACCGAGGTCACGGCCCCGGTTCGGGTCAGCGCCAGGACCCGCGCCCCCTGCGCTGCCACCGCGAGGTCGCTCGCGTCACCAAAGCCGCCCTGCGACCACAGCCGCTCGCCCGTGGCCGCGCCGTAGAGCGAGATGGTGAACTGCCGGTTCTCCGCCGCCGCGAGGGCGCCCAGCGCGACGCCGTCGGGGGAGAACACCAACTCCGAGACGCCGGTGACCGGGCTGCCTTCCACCGGGGTGAGCACGCTGCGCCGCGTGGCGATCTTGATCTCCCCTCCCACGAGCCTCACCACCACCGCGAAGTCGTCACCCGAGGGGCTGAGCACCAGCGAGGGGACCGCGACGTCGGCGAAGGGGCCCACCTTCACGCCATCGAGCACCACCTCGCGGCCCTGCGCCATGCTGCCCACGAAGGCCACGTGGTCTCCGCGCGACACCAGCCGGGACACCTTCTCGTACGGTCCCCACGTGCGCCGGGCCGACTCGACGAAGAGGCCCGCGTCGCGCGTGGCGACCCAGGTGACCCCTCCGCTTGGGGTCCAGTCGGTGAGGTGCGGCGCGCTCACCACCAACGCGGCGTTGACGTAGAGCTTGTCCGCGACCTCCGGGGCGACCGCGCGCTCCACCGCGCCGATGGTCTTGCCGTCGGCGCTCGCGCGCACCAGGGAGAGTTCGGCGGCGCGCAGGGCCACTACCCCGTCGATGACCAGCGACGACGCCGCGGCCGCTGGAGCCCAGGCGTCCGCCGACCGCGCGACGTAGGCCACCGACGGCCCCGCCACCGTCAGCGAGTCTTCATAGATGGTGCCGAAGCACGGGTCGTCCGCGGCGCCCCGCTGCACGCACCAGCGCTCGCCGAACTGCGCCGCGTAGATCGGCCCCACCTCGCCGTAGCGAAGGAAGCCGATGCCGTGCCACGCCTTGGAGCGCTCGCCGTCGTGCACCACGAACCACGACGTGCCCTGGCGCGCGACGTAGGCCGTGTGGCGCCCATCACGGCTGAAGACCACGGTGTCTTCCAGGACGTCCTCCATGGCGTTGTCCTCGCCCGCGACGCGGCCATCGACCGTCGAGATCACCGTGAAAGGGGCCGCGCAACCGGGCCGCTCGATGGTGACGGGCCGCGCGGCGTAGCGACTTGCGCCACAGCCAGAGACGAGCGCGGCGAACAGGACCAGGTGGTGCGTGCGGCTCATGGCGAGACCTCTCTGCCTGCGAGTGACAAACCCACCGAACCGGTGTGCGTGCCCTTGAGCACCACCCGGCCCCGCACCTCGGCGCGCACGTCGAAGCGCATCAACGAGTCGAAACGCTTGACCAACTCGACGGTGAACTCGAGGCGATCTCCAGCGAAGACCGGCGCGAGGAACTTCACGTCGAGGGCCGCGGTCACCGCCGGGGCCGCCGCCTTCTCGTCGGCGAGCGCGCGCAACACCGCCTCCTGTTCGGGCGAGCGCGTCACGGGCTCGAAGCGATTGAGCCGGTGCAGGTTGACGAGGTTCTTCAGGGTGTCCGCGCGCGACACCCCGCGCCCCTCGGCGAACTCGAGCAGGCCGTTGAGCATGCCCAGCAGGTGGCACGACTGGCCCAGGCCCTCGAGCGTGTAGATGCCGGGCCACAGCATGAGGTCGGGGAAGTGACCGTCGAAGATGGGCTCGTTCGCCGAGACGTTCTTGAAGGTCTTCAGCGTCGGCCGCGGCTCGCGCCACGAGTACGCCTCGATGCCGTCGAGCATCAGCAGCGGGCGGCGCTGCTTGAGGAAGAGGCCGATGACCTCGGCGCCCAGGGGCAGGGACTCAAGGGGAGGCATGAACGGCTCCAGTCAGGGGGGCGTCGTCGTCGACGAGGTGCAAGTTCACGGAAGGGGGAACCAGCTCGCGCAGCAACGCGCGCTGCGCGCGGCCCGGCCCCGCGATGGCGATGTCCGTCACGCCGCGCGCGCAGAGCTCGTCGACGGTCGCCACCCAGCGCACCGGCTCGCAAACCCGGGCGGCGAGATCTCCCTCCCCCACCCACGTCGGCGAGGGGGCCCGGTACACCGAGAGCAGGGCAGCCCGGAGCGCCCGCTCGACCGGCGCGAGCCACGGCCCGTGCCACGGCCCCTGCCCCGGCAGCCTGCGCACCCGGTGGCCCAGGGCCCTCAGCGCGCACGCGTCACCCGAGAGCACGACCGTGTCCCGCGAGTTCTCCAGCGCGAGGCAGGCCCGGCCTCCCGCGGCGTGGGCCAGCGCGAGCACCTCGTCCAGCTCAAAGCGCGCCACCAGGGCCAGGCCTCCGCCCACCTCGCGGGCGATCGCGGCCATGCCCACGCCCCGAAGCCACGCGAGCTCCAGCGCCCGCTGCGCGCCGACCACGTGCACCACGGCCCAGGCCGTCACCTCACCCAGCGAGTGTCCCGCGACGAAGGCCACCTCGTGCGTGGCCGAGAAGCGGGCCCAGGCGTCGAGGCAGAGCGCCACCATCGCCGGCTGGTACAGCTCGGTGCGCTCGAGCGCGCGCCCACCCTGCGCGAGCCACTCCGATGCGGCGACCGACGTGGTCCCCTCGAGCAGCGCCGCCCAGGCCGGCTCGCGGGCGAAGAGCTTCGCGAGCTGAGCCGCGACGTCGCGCTCGGCCTGCCCCGGGAAGACCACGGCCCAGGTGGCGCTCACAGGCTCAGCCCCCCGTCGACGACCAGGGCCTGGCCGTAGACGTAGCGGGCGGCGTCGGAGGCGAGAAAGAGCACCACCTCGGCCACCTCGTCGCCCGTGCCCATGCGCCCCGCGGGGATGCACTTCGTCCGGCTCTCCCGCAGCCGCGCGTCGACCCGCATGGTCATGCCCGTGGCGATCAACCCCGGCACCACCGCGTTGACCCTCACCCCCGAGGGCGCGAGCTCCGCGGCGAGGGTGTGGCTGAACGACAGCAGCCCGCCCTTGGCCGCCGCGTAGCTCGACTGCCCCGGGCTCGCGCGCAACGCTGAGACTGAAGCGACGTTGATGATGGCGCCCCCCCGCTTCGCCACCATCGGTCGCACCAGCGCGCGCGCGAGCCGCACCGCGCCCGTGAGGTTGGTCTCCAGCGTCTCGAGGAAGGCCTCGTCACTGGAGAGCGCGAACAGCTCGTCGCGCACCACCGCGGCGTTGTTGACCAGCACGTCCACGCCCCCCCGCGCGGCCTGCAGCTCGGCCACGGCCGCGTTCACCGACGCCGCCCGGGTGACGTCGAGCGGCAGCACCACGCCGTCGCCGCCGGCCTGGCGCACCAGCGCGAGCGTCTGCTCGGCCTGCTCGACGCGCTCGCGAAAGCCCACCGCGACCCACGCCTGCTCGCGGCCGAAGGCCACGGCGAAGTCCCGGCCCAGGCCCCGCGACGCGCCCGAGACGACGACGGTGCGATCTGCGAACCGGCCGCTCACCCGACCCTCCGGCCGTAGCGGAAGCTGTGCTTGTTCGGGTCGATGCCCAGGCTCTCGTTCTGCACCGTGGGCGGAGAGACGGTGCGCGCCGCGACGTCACCGGCCTGCACCCGCAACCCCGCCATGGCCACCGGCGCGTCGAGCATCGCCCAGGCCACGTGCCCCTTCCCCAGCGAGTGCCGCGCCGAGCGCAGCACGTGACCGATGCGCTCGCCCTCGAGCATCACCGGGGCCTGGGCCACCATCGGCGCGTCGGCGTGGAGCACCGTCAGGCGTCGAGCGGCCCCGCCCGCCTGCTGCTGGGCCACGGCCGAGGCCCCCCGGTACGCGTGCTTCTCGTGCCACAGCCGCCACTGGAGCTGCAGCTCCACCGGCGTGTACGGCCACAGCGCGTCGAAGCGCACGCTGAAGAACCAGTTCTCGAGGGCCGCGTGGTCGAGCGCCTCGAGGGACAGCGGGCCCAGCTCGTAGCGCACACCCAGCTCGCGCAGGCGGGTGATCGTGGGCTCCACCTCGGCCCGGGGCACCAGGAGGTCGTAGCCGAACTCCCCGGTCTTCCCGCCGCGGAAGCAGGTGACGCCGGCGACGTGCTGCAACGAAAGGTAGGGCTGGCCGACGATCTCCTGGCCCAGCGCTTCGCCCAGCAACTCCCACGCCCAGGGGCCATGCACCGACCACACCGCGTGGGTAGCCGACAGGGGCTGCACCGTCACCTCGTTCGTCCCCAGTCGCTCGCGCAGCAGCGCCTCGGCCGAGAGCCCGGGGCGCGCCTCGCACAGGAGGAAGAAGGCCTCGTCGTCGCGGGCGATCTGCAGGTCGGCCACGATGGTGGCGTCGTCCGCCAGCAGCAGCGTCTGGGTGATCTGCGCGTCCTGCAGGAAGAGCCGCTGGGGCACGGCGTCGTCGACGGCCTCGAAGGCCCGCGCACCCTCGACACGAAACACCTCGAGGTGGCGATTCTCCACCAGGCCCACGCGGGTCCGCAGCGTCTGCAGCTCCAGCTCGAGGCTCATGGTGCCTCCTCCACGCCGAGCACCTGGTCGATGACCGTGCCCACCGTGCGCAGCGAGCGCAGCGTGCGCGCTCCTTCCGGGAGCTTCAGGCCCAGGCGCTGCTCGAGCGCGACGACCAACTCCACCGCGTCCACCGAGTCGAGGCCCAGGCCGGTGCCGAAGAGGAAGGCGTCCGGATCGATGTGCTCCGGCGCGCGCTCCACCTTGAGGCGGGTGATGAGGATGTCTCGCACCTCGGCGAGCACCTGGCGGCGTCGTTCGAGGTAGGCGCTGGTCTGGGGATTCATGGGTTCTCCGGGGAACAGGTGAGGCGAACGGCGCAGCTCGTCGCGCCGAGGGACTGGCCGACGACGCGGCTGCCGCCCGAGCTGCGCAGCGCCTGGAGCACGCCACCGAGGCGCTCGAGCGAGCCGCTCACCGAGGCGTCGTCCGTCGAGGCCGGCGGCGGGGCCCCGAGCGCGGCGAGCGCCTGGGCCAGGTGGCCTGCGCCGGCGAGGCAGACCTCGAGCAGGGGGCCGGTCACGGGCAACGCACCTTCGCGCGCGAGGAGCACCGCGCACGCCCGCCCGGTCGCGCCCGGTTCTTCGCGCTCGTCGACGCTGGCGACCACCACGCCGCGCACGTCGTCGTGCAGCTCGAGGTACCGCGCGGCGCAGGCGAGCGCGACGAGGCCGCTGCCGAAGCCGGAGGTCAGCGTGGTGAACGGCCCGCGCAGCCCCAGCAGCCGCGCGCAGGCGCCACCGATGGCGCTGGTCACCATGCGCGTGAAGGCCTCGGCGGACAGCTTCGCCATCCCCCGCTCCTCGATGGACGCGTCGAAGCGGGTGCGCGCGTCGCGCGACGGCGCCACCGCGCCGAGGAACAACCCCAGCCCTTCGCGCAGCTCGCCCTTCACGACGGGGCCCAGTCCACCCAGCGCCTCGGCCACGGCGCAGGTCACCAGGCGCGAGGGGAGATCGAGGGCCGAGAGATCGACCCGGGGAAGCGTGCGCTGCAGCTCCGCGGTGCCCGCGGCGCTCCCGAAGCCGGCGACCACGATGCGCGGCCGCACCCGGGCCGCGGGAGCGGTGGGCACTTCCTGGGTGGAGAACACCAACGACGCGTTGGCGCCCCAGAACGCGCTGTTGGTCGCCACCCAGCGCTGCACCGTCGCGGCGCGCGGCGTGGCCTGGCCCACGGGATCGCCGGGGCAGCGGTTGCGCGGCCCGGCGAAGTTCTGCGTCGAGGGTACGCGGCCGTCTTCGAGACACAGGAGGCTGGCGATGATCTCCAGCACGCCCGCGGCCCCCTGGGCGTGGCCCAGCGTGCCCTTGGTCGAGCTCACCAGCACCGAGTCACGACCCAGCGCGGTGGTGAGGCCCTTCCATTCCGCGGCGTCGTTGTGCGCGGTGCCCGTGCCGTGGGCGTTCACGTAGTCGACGGCGGCCGGCGCGACCTGCGCCTGGTGGAGCGCACTGCCCACGCAGCGCGCCACGCCCCGGCCCGTCGCGTCGGGGGCGACCTCGTGCATCGCGTCGCACGACAGCGCCTCGCCCAGCACCCACGACAGGGTTCGAGCCCCGCGGGCCGCGGCCTCGCCGGCGCGCTCGAGCACCACGAAGCCCGCGCCTTCGCCCAGGGTGGTGCCCGTGGGCAGGCTGAACGGCGCGCACGGCCCCGCGCTCAGCGCGCCGAGCATGGAGAAGCCGGCGAACATCTCCTCGGTGATCTGATCGGTGCCGCCGGCGAGCACCGCGTCGACGTCGCCGGCCTCGAGCAACTCGGCGCCCAGGCCCAGCGCGTTGTTCGACGAGCAGCACGCGGTGGTGATGGCGATGACCGGCCCGGTGAGCCCCAGCGCCCCGGCGAGCCGCTCGGCCAGCGCGTGGTGCGTGCCGTCGGTCACCCCGATGCTGGTGCCCAGCACCAGGGCCACCGAGCCCCGGGGTCGGGCCTGCGCGAGGGCCTCGGTGCCGGCGCGCACCGCGAACTCGAAGGCCGCGTTCTTCCGCTGGGGGCCGCCATCGAAGCCCGGCACGCTGCCCGCCAGGCGCGAGGGGTACGGCGAGGTGTCGAAGTGGCGCACCGGCGAAAGGCCCCCCCGCCCCTCCTGCAGCGCGAGGCGCAAGGCCGCCGCACCGACGCCGAACGCGCTCACCACCCCGAGGCCAGTCACCGCGACGCGCATCACGTGCTCCTTCAGCCGGCTCGCTGGGCGAGGCCCACGATGAGGGTGATGAGGCCCGCGAGGAACAGCAGGCCCCCCGCGGTCGCGATGAAGGCGCCGGCGATCGAGCCCGAGGCGACGACCAGCATGCCGCCCCCACCGATGAGCAGGCCGATGCCCATCATCACGCCCCCCGAGGTGAGGGTGGCGATGCCCCGGTCCGGGTCGCGCCTGGGCGCCGAAGGAGAGGCGTCGACGATCGCCGCGGGCGCCTGGCGCGTCCACGCCTCGGTGAAGCCGCGCTGCCGCGCCTCGAAGTCCCAGAAGGCCCGCTCGCCCATGCGCGCGATGAGCTCCCGCTCGAAGTCGCGCGGCTCGGCGAGGCGCGCCTTCAGCTTCGCGACCTTCTGTCCGTACTCTTGGAGCGCGAGCGGCGCGGACTGCTTCATGCGGTTGCCGACCTGGTGAAAGAGCGCGCGCAGCCGGGTGCGCTGCTCCAGCGAGACACCCATCGAGACGGCCTCCGCGTCCATGCGCTCGGCCACCCCGTCGAGGGCCGCGGGGTCTTCCCTGAGACGGTTCGTCAACTCGCGGCGCTGGTCGGGCGTGGTGGCCAGCGCGATGTCGTGCAGTTGCTGCGTGGCGCCACCCATCGCGCCGAGGTTCGAGCGCATCAACTGCTGCACCGCCGGGTGCGCGCGCGTCTCTTCGGTCATCGAGTGAAAGGCGCCCGCCAACAACAGGGTACGCGAGGCGTCGCGGAACACCTGCTCGTCGTGGGCGGCGTGCGCGAGGGGGAGGCCGGCGGTGAACGACGCCTTCGCGCCGGGCGAACCGACGTGCGCGAGGCCCGCCTCGAGCTGCTTCACCAGCGCGACGATCTCCTCGTGGCCCACCAGCAGGCCGCCGCCCAGGTGCGCGCAGCCCTCGGCGCCGACCGTGCCGGCGCCGACGAGGGCTGTCTTGAGGAAGGCTCGACGGTGCATGCAGGGAACTCCAGTTCGACGGGCTCAGGGCGACGAGGGGACGGCGGCGGTGCGGAGTTCAGCGGTGGCGCTGGGCCGCCTGCTGCGCGCGCTCCTGGCGCTTGAGCCCCACGAGCAGCGTGATGAACCCGGCGATCAACAGCAGCGCGCCGGCCGTGACCACGATGGCCCCGGGGACCCAACCGAAGCCGCCTCCACCGCTCAGCGCGGCGACGAGTCCCCCGGCGACGGCGATCGCCCCGATGCCCAGCAGGATGCCGCCCACGGGCACCGCGACCGAGCCGTCGTTCCGACTCGGCGCCTTGACCCCGGTGCCGTCCTTCGCCGAGGGGCGCGGCGCGGCGACCCGGGCCGGCGGGACGGAGCGGGGCCCGGCGGGCAGCGGCACCCGGCCCGTCGAGGGCGCACCGGACTGCGCAGCCCAGGCGCCGACGTAGGCTTCCTGCCTCGCCTGGAAGTCCCAGAAGGCCTGCGCCCCGAGGCGCGCGGCGTACTCACGCTCGAAGGCGCCAGGCTCGGCCAGCCGGGCCTCGATGCGCGCCACCTTGTGCGAGTACTCCTCGATGGCGAGCGACGCCGACTGCCGCAGGCGCGCGCCGACCTGGGTGAAGAGCCCCCGCAACCGCCCGCGCACCTCGAGCGTGAGCCCCAGCCGCACGGCCTCTGCGTCGAGGCGCTGGGCCGCGTCGTCGAGGACCGCGGGGTCTTCCTTGAGCTGCTGCGTGAGCGCGCGACGCTCCTCGGGGGTGGTGGCGATGGCCACCTGGTTCAAGCGCTGCGCGGTGGCGTTCATCATCGCCAGCTTCTCGCCCATCAACTGCTGCACCGCGGGGTGCGCGCGCACGTCCTCGGACATGGAATGAAAGGCGCCCGCGAGCACCAGCGTCTGCGCGCCCTCGAGGAAGAGCTGCTCATCTGCGGCGGCGTCGCCCTGGGCACGCCGGGCCGGCGGCAACGTCGCGGCGAGCCCCTCCTTCGCGCCAGGCGAGGCGAGGTACTCGAGGTTCGCCCGGAGCTGGCCGACCATGGCCAGCACGTCGGCGCTGCTGGAGGTGAGCGTGCTGCCGAGGTGGGCGCAGCTGCCCGAGCCCACCGCGCTCGCGCCGACCAGGGTTGTCTTGAGGAATGATCGACGGCGCATGGGAGCTCCCGGGCAGCGAGGCCAGGGCTGCAGAGCAGGAGCCGTGCCGGGACAGCGACCGAGGGAAGGGCGCCACGAACCTGTGCACCGAACTGCACAGCTCCGCGCACGGCACTGCGCAGGTGCTCAGCGCGCGAAGCCCTGCTGGAACGTGCCGCCCCGCACCGGTACCGTGCCGGCATTCGCTCCCTCCGCTCACCCGTGGCCGTCGTGGTGCTCGCCCTGCTCTTCGCCGCGGGGTGTCGCGAGCGCCCCGCGCCCACGCCGCTGACGCCTTCGACCTGGGGCGGCACCATGCGCTACCTCGGCGACGAGTACGCCTTCACCCTCGTCATCACGGAGGTCGACGGCGACGGCGACTTCCGCGGATCGCTCGAGTGGACGACCTTCGGCACCAGTTCCTGGGTCAAGGGCCAGGCCAACGGCGCGCGCCTCATCTTCGTCGACGTGGATCGCGACGTGAAGGACGTCACCCTCACGGGGCGCGAGATGCACGGCACCGACAAGAACGGCATGGCCACCTTCGACGCGCGGCGGATCGACGCCGAGGCCCGGCCGCGTGAAGTGCCCACGCTGCCCGTGCTGCCCGCGATGAACCCCGCCTGGGCGAGACGAGCCGCGGTGTGCGAGGGCCTGGCCACGGCGAGTCGCGCGGGTTCGCTGGGCGGTCCCTGCTGGAAGATGCTCGCCCTGTCCTCGGGGGACGTCGCGGTCTGCGCGCGACTGCGGACCGCGGACCAGCCGGCGTGCCAGCGGGGCATCGCGGCGGAGCGCGGCGAGACGGCGAAGTGCGAAGGCGACGCCACGTGCGTGGTGAACGCGGCGGTGCACGGGGGCGGCGAGGCGGCCTGCGAGACGTTGCGCGAGGCCCCGGTGCTCGCCAGGTGCCTCGCGGGCGTGCGCCGCAGCCCGGCCCCCTGCGAGGGGCTCAGCGGCTCGGCAGGGGCCGAGTGCCTCGACCACCTCGCGCGCGTGACAAGGGACCCCGACGCCTGTGCGCGCATCTCGGGCGCGGGTGACCTCGGCCCGATGCTGCGCGACGCCTGCCTGCGGGACGTGGGCATCGCGCTGCACAGCGCGGAGATCTGCGGGCGCCTCGAGCTGGACGCGCGACGCTCGACCCTCGGCGCGCTGGCGGCCCGGGCCTGCTACGAGGGCCTCGCGACGCCGACGACCGAGGGCGCGTGCCGGCGGCTCGGCACCTCCGGCCTGGTCGACGGCTGCCTGCTGCGCCTGGTGGGCGAAGGCGCCGGCGGCCGCCTGTGCGAGGGACTCAAGGACGAAACGATGAAGGCCGCGTGCTTGCGGGCCGCGGCGTTGCCGCCCACGCCCTGAGCCCCGGCTGGCGGGACCTGCAGGTCAGGCGCGCTGCAGGCCGTAGCTGCGCATCAGGTTGTAGACGTGGCTGCGGGTGAGATCGAGGCGCCGCGACACCTCGCGCACGTTCCACTCGCAGCGCTCGAGCTCGCGCCGCAGCAGCTCGCGCTGGAACTGGCGCGTCGACTCGGCGAAGGACTCGAGGCCGGCGTTCTCGCCCTTGCCCGCGCCCGCGGAGTCTTCGTCGAGGTGCCGCGCTTCGATCTGCGTGGCCCGCTCGGCGACGGCGCGCAGCAGGGCGTGCTCGAGGCGGCTGCGCAGCTGGCGCACGTTGCCCGGCAGTTCCATGGTCTCGCAGGCCATGCGGAAGCTGTTGGCGAAGGGCAGCACCGGCAGCGAGTGCTCGAACGACGCGCGCTTCATCAGCGTGTCGAGAATGGTGCCGATGTCTTCGCGGCGCTCCGCGAGCGAGGGCACGCGAATGGAGAAGGCGTTGAGCCGGTAATACAGGTCTTCGCGAAAGCGCTTGTCCTGCACCAACCCGGGCAGCGACGCGTTGCTCGCCGCGAGGATGCGGATGTTCGCCGTCACCACCGTGGTCGACCCCAGCGCGTAGTACTGCTTGCTCTGGAGCAGCTGGAGCAGCTTGGACTGGGCGGAGAGCGGCAGCTCGCCGACCTCGTCGAGGAAGAGCGTGCCCCCCTCGGCCGCGGCGATCTTCCCGGACAGCTTGCGCGCGCCGGTGAAGGCGCCGTCGCGGGTGCCGAAGAGCTCCGACTCGAAGAGCGTCTCGGGAATGGCGGCGCAGTTGAGCTCGATGAACGGGCCGTCGCGGCGCGGTGAGTTGTCGTGAATGGCGCGCGCCAGCTGGGTCTTGCCGGTGCCCGAGTCGCCGGCGAGCAGCACCGTGATGTCCAGCGGCGCGACGAGGGCCACCTGCTCGAACACGCGGGCCAGCGCCAGGCTGCGGCCGGCCAGCGAGTCGAGGCGCAGGCGCTTGCGCAGCTCGGAGGTCGGGTCGGGCACGCGCACCTCGCCGGCCAGCTCCGAGCCCTCGATGATGGGCAGGAGGAACTGCGCGACGTGCTCGGTGAGCTGCACGTCTTCGTCGGAGAACGGGCCGGCCCCGGTGCGGCCCTCGAGGTACAGGGTGCCGGGCTGCGCGGAGAAGATGGGCACGCAGAGCACGGTCTCCTGGCGCGCCTGCTGGTCGGCGCCGGCGTCGAGCGAAGCCCAGGGCAGGTGCAGGGTGCGCCCCGAGGCGATGGCCGAGGCCACGATGCCCTGGGCGGTCACGCCGCGAATCGCCTCTTCCTGGGCGGTGGTGCACTGGAAGGACACGGTGAGCGTGCCTCCGTCGCGGCGGTACAGCTCGAGGAAGGCGCGTTCGGCCCGCACCACCTCGGCCAGCCACGCCATCACCATGCGCAGCCAGGCCCCGACGGCCTCGCGCGGGGGCCAGTGGGTCAACTCGCGCAGGAACTGCCGTTCACGCTCCAACCGTACTTGCCGTGTCACCCGGGCACCGTACTTCAGCCCATGTGCCGAGGCCTGCGAATCGCCAGCTTGTGCCGGTTGAGCACGTGCACCCGCACCGGCCCCTTCTGCTTGCGCTCGTACTGGTGCAGGCGCGCGCCCAGCAGCTTCCACGCGGCCTCGAGGTCGTCACAGAAGGCCAGCTTGCCGTCGACGGCCACCAGGCCCGCGCGATCGAACAGCGCCCGGGAGGCCCGGGGCACGCCCACCAGCATCACCTTGATGCCGTGGTGCTCCATCTCCTCGAGCACGCCCTCGAGCGCCACCAGGCCGGTGACGTCGATGGTGAGCACCTGCTCCATGTTGAAGACCAGCACCCGCACCGTGGAGTCGATGGCCCGGATGGCGCCCATGGCCCGCTCGGCGGCGCCGAAGAACAGCGGCCCCACCAGGTCGTAGACCACCACCCCCTCCGGCAGCGGCCCCGGCAGCGCCTCGAGGTCCTTCGTCATGCGCCCCTCGGTGGTGGTCGCCATGCGCCGGATGAAGAGCACGGAGGCCAGCAGCACGCCGGCGGTCACGGCGATGACCATGTCGAAGAGCACGGTGAGGAAGAAGCACGTCAGCAGCACCGCCACGTCGCTCCTGGGTGCGACCTTCAGGGTGTGAAGGAAGTGCTCGGCCTCCGACATGTTCCACGCCACCAGCAGCAGCAGCGCGGCGAGGCTCGCCATGGGCAGGTACTGCAGCACCGGCGCGAGGATGACGATGGCCAGCAGCACCGTCACCGCGTGCGTCATGGCGGAGAGGGGCGAGCGGCCCCCGAACTTGAAGTTCGACGCGGTGCGGGCCATGGCCCCGGTGGCGGGGATGCCGCCGAAGAACGGGGTCAGCAGGTTGCCCACGCCCAGGGCGATCAACTCCGAGTCCGGGTCGTGCCGGGTGCGCGCCATGCCGTCGGCCACCACTGCCGAGAGCAACGACTCGATGGCCGCGAGCATGGCGATGGTGAACGCGCTGGGGAGCAGGCGGCGCACGATCTCCAACGACAGCCCCAGGGGTTGCCCATCCGGCCCCGGCGCGTTCCACGGCAGGGTGAACGAAGGCAAGGTGCGCGGAATGCCGTCGATGGTCAGCCCATCGATGACCGTGTGAAAGCGCGTGCCGATGGTGTCCACGTGGAACCCGGGCACGAAGCGCGAGAGGGCGAACGCCACCAGCGCGCCCAGCGGCAAGGCGAGCAACGGCGCGGGCACCCGGGTGAACAGCGCCGGCAGCCGCGCGAGGTGCCTCTGCGGAATGCGGGGGATCAGCAGCACCACCAGCGTCACCAGGCCGATCATCAGCTCGTGCCCGTTGGCCGTGCCGCGCGCCTGCCACATCGCGGTCAGCCGCTCCGCGAAGTGCTCCGGTGACGACGCCAGCTCGAGCCCGAAGAGATCCTTCACCTGCAGGAAGGCGATCACCGTCGCGATGCCCGCGGTGAAGCCGGTGGTGACGGGAAAGGGGATGAACTCGATGAGCTTGCCCTGGCGCAGCAGGCCCAGGGCGATGAGCAGCACGCCCGAGAGCAGCCCGCTGACCAGCAACCCGCCCAGCCCGTAGCGCGCGTAGAGCGGCGCGAGCACCACGATGAACGCCGCCGTCGGCCCCACCACCTGCAGCCGCGAACCGCCCAGCAGCGGCGTCACGAAGCCCGCGATGATCGCCGTGTACAGGCCCGCCTGCGGAGGCACCCCCACGGCGATCGCCAGCGCCATCGCCAACGGCAGCGCGATGACCCCCACGAGGAACCCCGCCACCACGTCCTGCTTGAGCTGCGCGCGCGAATAACCCTCGCGAAGGACCGCCCTCAACGCCGACGCCGGCAGCGAAGACAGCGGTTGGGTGGCCCCGGTCTGCGTAAAGCGCGTGCGCCCCATGGCGGTTCAATGCTCCCACTTTTGTGCGCTGGCGAGAGGAACCGGTGCGCTCTGCCGCAAACTCTGCGCCCCGGATTTGATTCTCGTAGGTACCGGAATGGTCCCCCAGTTGCATCGGGGGGCCGCCATGTCCGACACCTATCTGACTGTCGACGCGAACGAGGCCGTGGCCTCCGTCGCGCACCGGCTCAGCGAAGTCATCGCCATCTACCCCATCACCCCCAGCTCGACGATGGGGGAGCTCGCGGACGAATGGGCCGCGGCAGGCAAGACCAACCTCTGGGGCCAGATCCCCCGCATCCAGGAAATGCAGAGCGAAGGCGGCGCGGCGGGCGCGGTGCACGGCGCGCTGCAGACCGGCGCGTTGACCACCACCTTCACCGCGTCGCAGGGCCTGCTGTTGATGCTGCCCGACATGCTGAAGATCGCCGGCGAGCTGAGCCCCTTCGTGATGCACGTGGCGGCGCGCAGCATCGCCACCCACGCGCTGTCGATCTTCGGAGATCACTCCGACGTGATGATGGCCCGCATGACCGGCTTCGCCGAGCTGTGCTCGAGCTCGGTGCAGGAGGCGCAGGACTTCGCCGCCATCTCCCACGCGGTGACGCTCAAGTCGCGCATCCCCTTCCTCCACTTCTTCGACGGCTTCCGCACCTCGCACGAGGTCAGCCGCATCAGCCCGCTGTCCGACGACCTGCTGCGGCAGATGATCGACGAGACGGCCATCGCCCTGCTGCGCACGCGGGCGCTGACGCCGGACCAGCCGGTGCTCCGCGGCACGGCCCAGAACCCCGACGTGTTCTTCCAGGCCCGAGAGGCGTGCAACCCGTTCTACGCGCAGGCCCCGGCGATGGTGACCGCGGCCATGGAGCAGTTTGAGAAGCTCACCGGCCGCGCCTACCGGCTCTTCGACTACGTGGGCCACCCCCAGGCCGAGCACGTGGTGGTGATGATGGGCTCGGGCTCGGAGGCCGCCCGCGAGTCCATCGACTGGCAGGTCGCGCACGGCGAGAAGGTGGGCCTGGTCATCGTGCGGCTCTTCCGCCCGTTCGATCTCTCCGGCTTCACCGCGGCCCTGCCGGCGTCGGTCAAGAGCATCGCGGTGCTCGACCGCACCAAGGAGCCGGGCGCCACCGGCGAGCCGCTCTACCAGGACGTGGTCACCGCGCTGGCCGAGCTGGGCCGCCCCATCCGCGTCATCGGCGGCCGCTACGGCCTCTCGTCGAAGGAGTTCACCCCGGCCATGGTGCGCGCGGTCTTCGCCAACCTCGCCAAGGCCACGCCGAAGAACCACTTCACCGTGGGCATCAACGACGACGTCAGCCACACGTCGCTCGACTACGACACGGAGTTCGATCTCGAGCCCGCCGAGGTGGTGCGCGCCCTGTTCTACGGCCTGGGCAGCGACGGCACGGTGTCCAGCAACAAGCAGACGATCAAGATCATCGGCCAGGAGACCGACCACACCGCGCAGGGGTACTTCGTCTACGACTCGAAGAAGTCGGGCGCGATGACCGTCTCGCACCTGCGCTTCGGCAAGGACCCGATCCGCTCCTCGTACCTCATCCGCCGGGCCAGCTACGTGGCCTGCCACTACGCGCCGCTGCTCGAGAAGCAGGACGTGCTCGGGGCCGCGGCTGACGGCGCGACGTTCCTCCTCAACACCAGCCACGCGCCCGAGGTGGCCTTCGGCAAGCTGCCCCTCGAGGTGCAGCAGCAGGTCATCGACAAGAAGCTCAAGTTCTACGTCATCGACGGCTTCTCGGTGGCCAAGGAAGCGGGCCTCGATCGCTACATCAGCACCGTGATGCAGGTGTGCTTCTTCAAGCTGACCGGCGTGCTGCCCATGGAAGAGGCGCTCGAGCACATCCGCCACGGCGTCGACAAGGCCTACGGCAAGCGCGGCGCCGAGGTGGTCAAGCGCAACTACGCGGCCATCGACGGCGCCCTGGCCAAGCTCTTCGAGGTCAAGGTCCCGGCGAAGAGCGCGGGCACGCCCCGGCCGCCGATGGTGCCCGTGGCCGCGCCCGACTTCGTGCAGCGCGTGACCGCGATGATGATGGCCGGCCAGGGCGACCTGCTGCCCGTCAGCGCCTTCCCCGTCGACGGCACGTGGCCCACGGCCACCACGCAGTGGGAAAAGCGCGCCATTGCGCTGGAGGTGCCCCGCTGGGACACGTCGCTGTGCATCCAGTGCAACAAGTGCTCGCTCATCTGCCCGCACGCGGCCATTCGCAGCCAACTGGTCGACCCCGACGCGCTGAAGGCGGCGCCGGCCACGTTCCTCACCACCGACTTCAAGAGCAAGGACTTCGGCGACGCGCCCTCGGGCAAGCCGTGGAAGTACGCGCTGCAGGTCGCGCCCGATGACTGCACCGGCTGCGGCCTGTGCGTCGCGGTGTGCCCGGCCCGCGACAAGTCGAATCCCAAGCACAAGGCCATCGACATGGGCGACATCGAGCCCGTGCGCGAGGCCGAGCGCGCCAACTGGAACTTCTTCCAGCCGCTCCCCTACATCGACCGCACCAAGGTGAAGGACGACTTGAAGGCCTCCCAGTTCCTCGAGCCGCTCTTCGAGTTCTCGGGTGCCTGCTCGGGTTGCGGCGAGACCCCGTACCTGAAGCTCGTCTCGCAGCTCTTCGGCGATCGCATGGTGGTGGCCAACGCCACCGGCTGCACGTCGATCTACGGCGGCAACCTGCCCACCACCCCGTGGGCGAAGAACAAGCAGGGCCGCGGGCCGGCCTGGGCCAACTCGCTGTTCGAGGACAACGCGGAGTTCGGCCTGGGCATGCGCCTGGGCATCGACGCGCAGCAGGGCCTCGCGCAGTCGCTGCTCAAGGGCCTCGCGGCCGACGTGGGCGACGTGCTGGTCGCCGCGCTGCTCGACGCGAAGCAGGATGACGAGCAGGGCATCGCCGACCAGCGCGCCCGGGTGGCGGAGCTCAAGGGCAAGCTCGGCGGCAACGGCAAGCCCGAGGCGAAGAAGCTGCTGGCGTCGGCCGACCTGCTGGTGCGCAAGTCGGTGTGGATCGTCGGCGGTGACGGCTGGGCGTACGACATCGACTACGGCGGCCTGGACCACGTGCTGGCCAGCGGCGCCGACGTCAACGTGCTGGTGCTCGACACCGAGGTGTACTCGAACACCGGCGGCCAGGCCTCCAAGGCCACCCCGCTGGGCGCCACCGCGAAGTTCGCCGCGGCCGGCAAGTCACTGGGCAAGAAGGACCTCGGCCTGTTGGCCATGTCCTACGGCCACATCTACGTGGCCTCCGTCGCCATGGGCTCGAAGGACGCCCAGACGCTCAAGGCGATCCGCGAGGCCGAGAGCTACCGCGGGCCGTCGTTGATCATCGCCTACAGCCACTGCATCGCGCACGGGTACGACCTCGAGCGCGGCGCCGAGCAGCAGAAGCTCGCCGTCGACTCCGGGGTCTGGCCGCTCTACCGCTTCGACCCGCGCCGCGTGGCGTTGGGCGAGGCGCCGCTGCAGCTCGACGCGCCGGCCGCGAAGATCAAGCCGCGCGAGTACATGAAGAACGAGGGGCGCTTCCGCATGGTCGCGCTCAAAGACCCGAAGCGCTTCGAGATGCTCGTGGCCGCCGCCGAGGAATACTCGGCCCGTCGCCGCACCGTCTACGAGCAGCTCGCCGCCGTCCACGTCACGAAGGGGAACACGTAAATGGCCTCGCTCAACACGACCTGGCTCGGGCTCAAGCTCGAGCACCCGTTGATCCCCGGCGCGTCACCGCTCGCGCAGGACCTCGACAGCGTCAAGCAACTGGAAGACGCCGGCGCCGCGGCCATCACCATGCACTCGCTCTTCGAAGAGCAGTTCGTGGCCGAGCAGATGGCCATTCACAAGCACATGGGCCGGCTCTCCGACTCGAGCGCCGAGGCCGAGAGCTGGTTCCCCGCGTCGTCGGACTACGCGATGGGGCCGGAGCAGTACTTCGAGCAGGTGCACCGTGTCCGCCAGGCGGTGAAGATCCCGGTCATCGGCTCGCTCAACGGCGTCACGCCCGGTGGCTGGCTGGAGTGCTCGAAGCTCATCGAGCAGGCCGGCGCCCACGCGCTCGAGCTGAACCTCTACGCCCTGCCCTCCGACCCCACGCGCAGCGCGGCGACCATCGAAGACGAGCAACTGCAGGTCGTCCGCGCGGTGAAGGCGGCGGTGAAGATCCCCATCGGGGTCAAGCTGTCGCCCTTCTACTCGTCGCTGCCGAACTTCGCGGCGCGCCTCGAGGCCGAGGGCGTGGCCGGGGTCATCGTCTTCAACCGCCTCTACCAGCCCGACATCGACCCCGAGAACTTCGAGCTCGCGCGGGTGCTGCACCTCTCGGACCCCAGCGAGCTGCTGATGCGGCTGCGGTGGCTGGCCATCCTCTCGGCGAAGACCAAGCTGAGCCTCGCGGTCAGCGGCGGCGTGCACGACACCCTGGACGCGGTGAAGGCGCTGATGGCCGGCGCCAACGCGGTGCAGATGGTCAGCGAGCTGCTCAAGAACAGCCCGTACCGCCTGCGCGACCTGCGCCTCGGCCTCGAGACCTGGCTCGACGAGCACGAGTACACCTCGGTCGAGCAGCTCATCGGCTGCATGAACCTGAGCCGCGTGCCTGACGCTTCGGGCTACGAGCGCGCCAACTACATCAAGCTGCTGCAGGGCTGGCACCGCTGAGCCCGGGCCGCTGAGCATACGGAGGCGCCCGCATCGTTTGCGCGTCGCCTCCGGCAACCCACCGCCACTGCGAGCGCATGGCGTTTGCAGCCGTCAAGCCCTGCGATGGACGCCGGGCTCGCCAAGGTCGAGGAGAAACTGCACCAGGCGGCGGCCCTGGTGCACGACCTGCCCTTCGATCGTCGCTTCCGCGCGGTGTCCCTCGCCTCGCTGGTGCACGCGCTGTTCTACTTCACCGCGAACCACGCCCCGTTGGGGGAGCCCCGGCTGCTGGAGCCGACGGGGCTCGACCGGGCGATGCCCTTCATCCCCGCGACGGTGCTGATCTACGTGAGCGCCTACGCGCTGGTCTTCGTGGCCTTCCTGAGCCTGCGCCGCGTCGAGAACGGCACCCGGTTTCTCGCGGTCTTCTTGAGCTGCGTGGTGGTGGCGGGGTTCATTCACTGGGCGATGCCCACGCGGTTCCCCCGCGAGCTGTTCCCCCTGACCGCGGACGCCGACCCGCTGTCGGCCTTCGTGCTGAGCGCGGTGCGCGCGGTGGACACGCCCAGCAGCTGCCTGCCGAGCCTCCACGTGGCCACCTCGATGGCCGCGGCGATGCTGGTGCACCGCGAGCGGCCGAAGCTCTCGTGGGGGCTGCTGGCGTGGGCGGTGGCCATCGCCGTCTCGACGCTCACCACCAAGCAGCACTACCTGGTCGACGTGGTGACGGGCACCGCCCTGGCCGTGGTGGCCATGGCGCTGGTCGACGTCGTCAACGCCCTGCGGGGCCGCCGCGTCAGGGGCCGGAGGTCAGCACGGCGACACCGGTCGCCCCGGCCAGCGCGTCGGCCTTCGCCTGGGTCATCAACTCCAGCGAGCCCGTCGAGCCCTTGAGCTGGGCGTTGAAGAAGGCGATGGCGAAGTGGGTGATGAGCGGCTGCGCGAGCGAGGCCGGGGGCGCGGTGGGGCCGCAACCGTCTTCGAGCACCTTGCGCACGTCGGCCCCGGGGATGTCGAGCTTCACCTTGTCGGCGATGGCCGCGAGATCGAAGCCGCAGAGGTCGCTGAAGGTGAAGTGGCCGCCGTGCACGATGTCGAGCAGCGAGTACGGGTCCTTCATCACCAGCAGCGTGGGGTCGATGTTGGTGTCCCACGGGAGGGTGCGGTCGTCGTGCGCCGCCTGGAGGTGCACCGGGATGCCCAGCTTCACCGGCAGCGGGAGCCCCAGCCAGGCGAGGTTCGCGTCCACCGGGGCCTGGGGCACGATGGCCTTCACCCGGGGGTCCATGGCCGCGACGCGCAGCGAGGTGAGCGCGCCGAACGAGTGGCCGGTGACGCCGATGCGCTCGTAGTCGAGCAGGCCGTAGAGCGGGTCGGTCTCCTTGAGGCGCTCGAAGCGGCTGAGCAGGAAGATGACGTCGGCGGGGCGCGTCTCGACGCCCACCGCGGTGTTCTGCAGCTGCCCGCGCACCACGTCGTAGAGCGTGCCGCCCTCGTGGTCGGTGGAGACGACCACGTAGCCGTGCGAGGCGAGCAGCACCGTGTAGTAGGTCGACTGCCAGCGGATGGCCGCCTGGCCGTGGGCGAAGACCACCAGCGGGAACTTTCCGTGGGCGCGCGTGGGCTCGGCGTCACGCACCGCCGCGGTGGGCAGCAGGCCGATGGTGCCCGGGCCGATCGCCGCCTGCTGCTCGGGGGTGAAGACCGAGAAGATGTCGTAGCTCACGGTGGGCTGGCCGCGCGTCGACTGCACCGCCGGGTACCAGATCTCCGTCACCAGCTGGCGCGGGGTGCCGTCGGGCTTCCTGCGGCCGGTGTCTTCGAAGGTCACCGTGCGCACGCCGACCGGGTACGGGCCCCACTTCGTCGGGTCGGGCGCCGCGGTGGGCGAGGCCTCCTCGAAGGGGAGCGGATCGACGGGGGCCACGGGCGGCGCACTGCAGGCCAGGACGAACACGAGCGACAACGGCAACAGGCGGGGCATGGGGGGGCGACTTAGCCCGCTCCCGCCCTCAGGGTCGAGTCGGGGACACCGCGACGCCCTCGGTGCAGTCGACCTCGAGCCGGTCTGCGAGCGCGGCCGCCTTGCCGTTGAAGCGCAGCAACGAGGCCGGCACCTGCACCGTCGCCTTCGGAGGCAGGCTCCCCACGGCGAAGGTGCGCTGCCCGGGCACGGTGAGATGGCACCGCGTCAGCGGCCGCGACTCGCGGTTCGAGAGCAGCCACACGTTGCCCGCGCCGAGGTGACCCTCGACGTCCACGGCCGGCGCGATGGGCCCGTCGGAGATGGGCATGGGCCCTGCGTCGAAGGGCTCCACGGGCTCGGGCGGTTCGACTGCCGCGACCTCCACGGGGGGCACCACCACGACCGGCTTCGGCGCGACGCCCGCGTCCACCACCGACACCGCGGTGGTCCCAAGGAAGGTGAAGGCCACCGCGGCGCCGAGCACGAGGACCACCGCCGCCGCGAGGATCACCGGGAGCGGACTCCGCTTCGTCGCAGCCTGGAGCTCGCCGGTGGTGAGCGCGGGTTCGGCCTTGAACTCCGCGAGCCCGGCAGCGGTGGAGATCACGCTGGGCCGCGCGGGAGCGGTCAGCGCCGCGGGGACGGGCGCAGTCTCGTCGACCGCGGGGTGCTGCGCGGTCGGGGCCAGTGCGCCGGGGCTGATGAGCGTGGGGGACACCAGCGCGGCGGTCGCGGTGGCGGTGGCCACGCCGGTGCCGCCGATGGCGCGCACGGTGGCGATGCGGCTGATCAACTGGCGCTGGCTGGAGAACTCCTGCGCGCAGCGGGCCTTCACGTACTCGCCGAGCTGCTGCTTTCCGGGGGGCGAGCCGAGGGCCAGCAACTCCCCGGTCAGCGCGCGGGCGAAGGCGTCGGTGTCGGGGAAGCGCGCGTCCGGCAGCGGGGCGAGCGCGCGGAGCACCACCGCCTCGAGCGAGGCCGGCACGTCGGGGCGCAGCGGGGAGAGCGGGCGGATGCGCGGCGTGGCCATGGCCACCACCATCTCGGTCAACGTGCCGCGGTTGACGAAGGGCTGGTTGGCGAGCAACTCCCACAACACGATGCCCAGCGCGTATTGGTCGGCGCGGTGATCGACGCTCTCGCCGCGGGCCTGCTCCGGCGCCATGTACCCGAGCTTGCCCATCACCGAGGCCTGGGCGGTGTGACGGGAGCGGGCCTCCGACTTGGCGATGCCGAAGTCGATGATCTTCACCTCGCCCTCGTACGACACCATGATGTTCTGCGGGCTCACGTCGCGGTGCACCACGTTGAGCGGCGTGCCGTCGGGCGTGACCTTGCGATGCGCGGCCCCCAGCCCTTCCGCCGCCTGGGCGATCATCGCCACCACCAGCGAGGTGGGCATGAACTCGTTGGCCGCGCGCACCTGCTCCGCGAGCCGCGCGAGATCGACGCCCGCGACGTACTCCAGGGCGAGGAAGAGCTGCCCGTCGGCCTCGTCCATGTCGAGGACCTGGGCGATGTTGCCGTGGGTCAGCTGCGTCAGCACCCGGCCCTCGTGGAGGAACCGGGAGACGAACTCCGCGTCCTTGGCGATGGAAGGCAGCACCGTCTTGACGATGCACAGCTTCTCGAAGCCGGCCGTGCCGCTGAGGCGCGCGAGCCAGACGGCGCCCATGCCGCCCTCGCCGAGTTGTTCCAGCAACTCGTAGCGACCCAGGTGCTTCACCGTCATGCAGCCACCTGCTGCGCGCGCCGGGTCAGCGCGAAGGCCACCAGCCCGATGACCGCCACCCCGGCCACCCAGGCCAGCAACGAGAGGCTCTGGCGGAAGCCGACGAACAACATCCACGCCGAGGACACCACGTAGATCGCCGCGCCGATGAGCCCGGGCAGCGAGGGCCCGACGCCACCGTTCGCGCGGTACCGCAGGACCGCCGCGGCCAGCGCGCCCACCAGCAACACCCCGAGGCGCAGGGGCAACGACACCGCGTCACTGGCGAAGACCGCCGCGCCCGCGAGCACCACCAGCAGGGCGATGATCACCTTCTGGAGCGGGGGCAACGTCACCTTCCCGCCCTGGAAGTCGGCCATGAACAGCCCGAGCACCGAGAGCGCCGCGAAGAGCACCAGGATGGCCCCGACGTTCGAGAGCACCGAGCGCACGTCGTGGGTGAAGAGCAGGGCCAGGGCGATGCACCCCTGCAG
>CAIVGN010000215.1 GCA_903905455.1 uncultured Archangium sp. | reverse complement strand
TTCGCTGATGCCCAGCACCGAGGCCACCTCGGCGAAGGGCAGCCCGGCGTCGATGCGCAGGGTGAAGACCTCGCGCTGGCGGGGCGGCAGCTCGAGCACCGCGCGGCGGGTCATCGCCTCGGACTGGGCCCGCTCGAGCGCCTCGTGCGGCGCGGCGTTTCCCGGACGCTCGCGATCCACGGCGTCGACCGACGTGAGCAGCCAGCGCCCGGCATCCCGCACGTGGTTCTTCGCCAGGTTGACCGCGATGCGCAGCAGCCAGGCCTTGAAGGGCACGTCACCCTCGAGCTTCGGCAGCGAGCGCTCCGCGGCCTCGAAGGCCTGGAGAAAGGCGCGCTGGGTGAGGTCGCGCGCGTCGTCCGCCGAGCGGGCGTAGCGACGCACCACGCGGAACACCGTGTCCTGGTGGAGCCGCACCAGCGCGCCGAAGGCCTGGGAATCGCCCGCACAAAATGCGCGCACCAGCTCGCTCTCGGTGGGCTCGGTCATCGAACCTCCGGGAATGACACGCAGCTGGGGGACCGGGGGGCTCACCGTAAGGAAGAGGACACGCACCGGTAAAAAAGGTCAAAGGGCGCACTGGTGAATCAGCGACAGCCGATCCTAGGTTCGCGCGGGGGTCGTACCCATGAAGCCGAAGACGCAGAGTCCCGATGTGCCGCTGCCGCCACCGCCGTCACGCCCCGAGGGGCGCACGGCGATCGTCTCGCTGCTGAGCAACCGCGGCCCGATGAGCACGCTCCAGTTCAACGTGCACCCGGGCATGCCCGAGTTGCGACGCGAGGCCGAAGCCCGCGGGTGGTTCGCCCGGGGCTTCACCGAGTTGACCATCGCGTGGCTCGAGCTGCGGTGGACGACCGACGGGTGGAAGACGTTCCACGTGGTCTCGAGCACCGACGTGCCCTGCCCCGTGGTCAACGGCACCTTCCACCTCGCGGCCTGCCCGCAGGGCACCGAGGTCGAGTTCGCCATTCGGGTGGGCCTGGCCTGCCACGCGCCGGACGACACCGCCTTCGCGCGTGACGTCGGCGAGCTGTGGCTCAACAACGCCGGCCAGAACTTCCGCCAGACGACGAAGTGAGGCGTGGGCCGCTCCTCGTGGTCGCCTCGAGCTCCGCCGCGCTCGCGTGCAGCGGCGAGGGCGCGCGGGAGCTCATGTTCCGGTCCACGCTGGCGGGCTGGGCGGGGCTGGCGCTCTCGGTGGCCGCGACCCTCGTCAGCGTCCGCCTCTCGCGTCAGCGCAGCGGCGCCTGGCGCAAGGCAGCCACGGTGCTCAGCGTGGGGCTGGTGCTGGTGCACCCGGGGCTGTGGGTCGGGGTGACCAGCGGGGACTGTGGCGCCACCCGGTTGCTGCTCGCGCCGCTGGTGGCGTTGATTCACCTCGCGATCGTCGTGCCGTCCATCATCGCGAAGTAGTCAGCGGCGCAGCTCCTTCATCACCTTCGCCACGTAGAACTCGGTCTCGCCGTTCTTCGGCACGCTGCCGTTCACCGCGCCCGGCCCCGCGTTGTAGGCGGCCACCGCGAGGTCGACGCGCCCGGTGCGCTTGAGCTGCTGCCCCAGGTACCGCGCGCCGGCGTCGATGGCCTGGGCCGGGTCGAAGGGGTCGTCGACGCCGAGCATCGCCGCGGTGCCGGGCATGAGCTGCGCGGGCCCCATGGCGCCGGCGAACGAGATGCGGTGCGCCCGGTTGCCCGACTCGACGGTCACGATGGCGCGCATCAGCCCGCGGGGGAGCCCGTACCGTCGCTCGGCCGCGTCCGAGAGCGGGCCGAGCTCGGCGTGGCCCGTCAGCAGGCACAGCGGCCGGTGCTTCCCGTAGGTCTTGAGGGCCTGCCACTTCTCCTTGAGGAAGAAGGGCGAGAGGGGAAAGACCACCGAGTTGCCGAAGAAGCCCACCGCGCCGTTGAAGAGCGCCAGCGGCAGGCACACCGCCACCACCAGCTGTTGCCAGGCCTTGAGCTTCCAGAACAGGCGGAGGGTGAACTTCACGGCGCGCCACACGGTACCCGCAGCAACGCGCGGCGACAGAAAGCGATCTGCTCAGTTCGCGACGCTGAACGGGGGGGTGAAGACCTTCTCGCCCAGGCCCCCGGGCAGGCGAATCGTCGTCTCGTAGCGCCAGGTGCCAGAAGGCGTCGCCGCGGGGAGCACCTTGCGCACGTCGAGGCGCTCGCCGGCGGCCAACGACTGCGGCTCGAGCACACACGCCTCGCCGTCGGCCGGCCCGGTGGTCTTGCGGTCGTCGGTGATGAGCTGGCTCAGGCACAGGTTGATGCCCAGCGCGGTGTTGCTGGTATTGACCAACGAGAGGCCCACCCGGCCACCGGGCTGGTAGCGCAGGAGGTCGGTGTCGAAGGCGACGCGCTCCAGACCACCACCACAGGCGCTGCCGAGGAGCGCCACCACGAGCCAGCAACGACGGAGCATGGCGCTGATGTAGGCCAGAGCCGGGCGAAGAAACCACACACTTTCGTGACAGAAGAATTCGGCCCGCCCGTACCATGGGGGGTGATGCAGCCGATTCTCGGGATCGACTTCGGGACCACCAACACCTCGGCGGCGTGGTTCGACGCGCAGGGGAAGTTGAAGATCGTCCCCGTGACGGACCGGTCCGCGGTGTTGCCCTCGGTGGTGTGGTTCCCCTCGGCCGACCTGACCAAGTGCCTCGTGGGCCCGTCGGCGCGGACCCAGCTCATCGACGACCAGAAGCACACGGTCTTCGGGGCCAAGCGGTTCCTCGGGCGGCGCTTCAACTCGGAGTTCGTCTCGAAGCACCGCGACCGCTTCGCCTTCGACCTGGTGGAGGGAGGCGACGGCTACAGCGCGGTGTTGATCTACGGCCAGACCATCCCCCTGGTGGACGTGGCCGGGGTGGTGGTGCGCGACATCGTGGCCCGCGCGGTGCGGGCGGCAGGGCACCCCTTCACGCAGTGCGTGATGACGGTGCCGGCCCACGCCTCGGTACGGCAACGCGAGGCGGTGCGCCGGGCGGCCGAGTCGGCGGGGCTCAAGGTGGCGGCCATCGTCAACGAGCCCACGGCGGCGGCGCTGTACTACGCGAACCTCCGCAGCCCGAAGCAGACGGTGCTCATCTTCGACCTGGGCGGCGGCACCTTCGACGCCACGGTGATGCGCGTGGAGAACCGGGTGGTGAAGGTGCTGGCCACCGGCGGTGACGGGTTCCTGGGCGGCAGCAACTTCGACGAACTGCTGGCCGAGACCTTCGCCGCGCAGCTCGAGCAGGAGGCCGGGGTCTCGGTGCGCAGCAACCGCACGGTGATGCAGCGCCTGGCGCTGGCCGCGGAGTTCGCGAAGATCCAGCTCTCGCGGCTCGAGGTGATCGACGTGCGCGTGCCGGTGGTGGCGCAGCGTCCGGGCGGGGGCTTCATCGACTTCCAGGTGCGGCTGACGCGCGAACGCATGGAGGAACTGCTCACCCCGCTCATCGAGCGCTGCATCGGCGCCACCGAGGACGTGCTGCAGCGCGCGGGCCTCCAACCCAAGGACATCGACGAGCTGGTGCTGGTGGGAGGCCAGACGCGCATGCCCCTGGTGCGGCGGCGCCTGGCGCACTTCCCCAACCTCTCGAGCGAGAAGGACGTGCACCCCGAGCTGGGCGTGGCCGTGGGCGCGGCGATCCTCGGGAGGAACCTCTCGCGGACCAGGAGCTCGGGCCTCAACGACGTGATCGCCATGCCCGTGAGCGTGATGCTCGTGGGCGGCCGCACGGTGGAGGTCATCGCCCCCAACACCCCGGTGCCCTGCACCCGCTCGGTCCCCCTCGAGGGGCTGCCGCCGTGGAGCGCGCCGGTACCCCTGGTGCTCTTCGAGTCGCTCGAGCAGACCTCGGTGGACCGGGAGATCATCGGCACGGTGCACATCTCCGAAGAGTGGCGTACCCGGGCCGACGTCACCCCGAGCCTCGAGCTCACCGTGGGCCAGGACTTCTCGCTGTCGGCGCGCATCGTCGCGCCCGGCGGCATGCAGACCCAGTTGCAGATCGTCGACCAGCGGCGCTGATCAGCGGCGCTCGCGCTCCGGGCGCACCAGGCCCCCCAGCGGAGAGAGCACCACGGCCTCCACGGCCTCGGTGAAGGCCTGGGCCGCGGCCTGCACGTCGGCGAGCGTGCCGGTGAGGTAGCCGCCGCCGAAGTTGGTCTCGGTGGGCGGGCCGAAGAACTTCTGCAGCGTCACCTTCGAGACCTTGAGCGCGGCGTCGAGGCCCACCATCGCCTCCACCGGGGGCGCGATGAGGTAGGCGAGCGGCGCGCCGGGCTTCACGCCCGCCAGCGGGGCGAGGTAGCGGCCGGTCTCGGCGATGACGTGGGGAAAGAAGCTGGGCCCGGTGGTGCCTTCGAAGGCCACGAAGTGAATGCGCGAGGTCAGCGCTTCCCGCAGGGCCCACAGGGCCTCGGCGACCTCGGAGGGGTTGGGCCCGGCGAGCACCCCCAGCACCTCGCCGGAGAGCGGGCCCGAGGCGTGCGCGCTGCCGGCGTAGAACGACTTCGCGTACACCACGTCGACGTCGGCGAACTTGGTGGCGTGGTCGAGGGCGGCGTAGAGCGAGTCGTCTTGATCGCAGGTGATGAAGCCCGCCGAGACGTGGCGCGCGGGGTCGAGGCCCAGGCAGCGCGCGAGCTGCGGCTCCACCTGTTCCACCTGGCGCACCGATAACAACTTCGGCCGCTGCGGCACCAGCGCGCGCATCAGTGGTTCACCACGTGGGGGCGGAACGCGGGGTCGCCGCCGGTCAACTTCACGCCGCCACCGCCGGCCGCGAAGGTGGCCTTCATCAGCTCGGCGCACTTGGCCGCGGCGCGCTCGGGCGGGAAGCCCACGGCGCGCACGTTGGAGATGCAGTCCTTCTCGGCGTTGTCCTGGCCGAGCCGCGGGCCGAAGGCGGTGTAGATGGACAGCGAGTCTCCGGTGCCCAGGCCGGGCCGCTCGCCGACGATGATGATGGTGCTCCTGGCGCGGGTGAGCACGCCGATCTCGTCCTGCACGCCGATGCGCGCGAACTTCACGAAGAGCGGCTTGCCGACCTTGAAGCCCCGGGCGGTGTGCGCCGCGTGCAGGGCCTTCATCAAGGCCACACCGTTCACCTTGAGCGCGTTGGCCGACAGCCCGTCACCGGCGATGAGCTGGATGTCGACGCCGCCGTCGGCTTCCTTCTCGCACTTCACCCGGCTGGCCTCGTCGAGGCGGCGGCCCTGCTCGGGGTGGAGGAAGTACTCCGCGTGGTCCTTCGCCCGGGTGCGCAGCGGGAGCCACCCCTGCGCGGCGGCCCAGGCCTCTTCGACCTCCGACTCCACGGCATCGAGCGCGATGGCGTGGTCGGCCCGGAGCCCGAGGTACGAGCGCGTCAGGTAGCGGGTGCCGGTGCGGCCGGTGACGATGCGCGCGGGCGTGGTGGTGACGAGGTGCGCGAGGGTCTCTTCGCTGCGCGCCGTGGGGAGCGGGCGGTGCTTCGGGCCGCGGCTCCACGGAGGCGAGGCGGGCTCCGGTTCGGGCGCGGAGGTGGGCGCCACGGACGATTCCTTCACCACCTCGGTGACGATGGACTTCACCAGCTCGCGCAGCTCGGCCTCGGTCACGGGGCACAGGTTCTGCTCGGCCGGGGGCGGCCGGTCAAGGACCCCTCGCGGCGGGCTTCAGTCTTCGTTGGAGCGCCGGGCAAACCAGTAGCCAGCGGCGAGGCCCAGCAACGAAGCCCCGAGTACCAGCGTGGGCACCAGCCGCGACTTCTGGGCGCTCTCGGCCTGCCGCTCGCGCAGGCGCTCCAGCTCGGCGTTGGTCGTGAGGTAGGCCTCGGGCGAGAGGTACGCCCCACCATGAACCTCGAGTTCTTCGCCCTCGAAGGTCTGAAGCCGCGCGCTCTTCACTTCCACCACCGTGCCGTGCATGCCCCCGGTATACACGGACGGCTCCCCCATGAACGAGTGGCTCGATCGCAGGTGGCGTCCGTTGCTCGCGGTGGCGCTGGGGCTGCACGTGCTGGCGCTCTTCGGCGAGCTGCCGGAGCCTGACGCGGCGCTCTACGCCACCATCGCCCGGCGCATGGCCCAGTCGGGCGACTTCGTGAACCTGCTGGCCTACAACGTCGACTGGCTCGACAAGCCCCACTTCCCCTTCTGGGTGACGGCGCTGTCCTTCAAGGTCTTCGGCGTGGGCCTGCTGGGCCTGCGGTTGCCGGCGCTCGCGTTCACCCTGCTGGGGGCGCGGTACACGTTTCGCCTGGGTCTCAAGCTCTACGGCCCCACGGTGGCGCGGCTGGCGGTGCTGGTGCTGCTCACCAGCCAGCACCTGGTGATGTCCAACGCCGACGTGCGGGCCGAGCCGTTCCTGGTGGGGCTCCTGGCGGCCGCGGTGTTTCACGCGCTGAGCGCGCGGGAAGAGAAGTGGCTCGGGCATCTGGTGGCGGCGAGCGCGTTCACGGCGGCGGCGGTGATGACCAAGGGGCCGTTCCTCCTCTTCCCCGTGGCGTGCGCGGTGGTGGTGCCGGCGCTGGTGCGTCGCGAGCCGTTCCTGCTGGGGCGCTGGCTGCTCGCGGTGGGCCTCGTGGCGGTGTTCATCACGCCGGAGCTGTGGTGCCTGTGGCAACAGTTCGACGCGCACCCCGAGAAGCTCGTCTTCGAGCGCCACGGGGTGTCCGGCGTGCGGTGGTTCTTCTGGGACAGCCAGTTCGGACGCTTCGCGAACACCGGGCCCATTCGCGGCCAGGGCGACCCGACGTTCTTCCTCCACACCGTGCTCTGGTCCTTCCTCCCGTGGTCGCTGGCGCTCTACGCCGCGGGCTTCACGGCGGTGAAGCGGCGCGCGGCTGGACCGGGCCTGGTGCCGTGGAGCGTGGTGGTGCCCACGGTGCTGTTGTTCTCCGCGTCGCGGTTCCAGCTGCCGCACTACCTGAACATCGTCTTCCCCTTCTTCGCGCTGCTCGTCGCCGCGTGGGTGGTGGAGATGGCCGCGCGGAGCTGGGTGTCGGTGATGCAGGGCGTGGTGCTGGTGGGCACGGTGGGCTTCACCGCCGGGCTGCTTGTGCTCTTCGACGTGCCGCACCGCGCGCTGGTGGCGTCGTTGTTGATCGCCGGCGGACTCGCGTGCCTGCTCGTCTTCGGCGACGCGACGCTGCGCTCGGTGGTCGGGCGGTCGATGGGCGCGGCGGTGCTCGCCAACCTCGGCCTGCTGCTCGCGTACAACCCGGCGGCGCTGCGCTACCAGGTGGGGCACGAGGCCGCGCGGGTGGCCGACGCGTTGCCGCCGATGACCACGGTCATGGTCGACGTCAGCTCCCAGGCCTTCGCGTTTCACAGCGCGGCCACGGTGATGTGGTGGACGGTGGAGGACCTGCGCCGCGAGAGCGCGAAGGCGCCGGTGCGCGCCCTGGGGACCGCGGGGCTCTTCGAGCAACTGCGCGCCGAGGGCTTCGTGGTGCGCGAGGTGCAGCGCTTCCCGTACTTCCACGCGTCGCGGCCCACGCTCCGGTTCCTCGACGCGCGGACCCGGGACGAGGTGCTCGAGCCCTGGGTGTTGGGAGAGGTCGCCCTCGGGGCTCACACCGACCCCGACTGAAACCCGCCGGGGCGTGTAGGGTCGGCGCATGTCTCTCGATGCCTCGACCCGCGCCCAGCTCGTCTCGCGTGAACTCTCGTTGCCGCTGGCAGGCGTGACGGCCACCCTCGAACTCCTCGAAGGTGGCGCCACGGTTCCCTTCATCTCGCGCTACCGCAAGGAAGCGACCGGCGGGTTGGACGACGAGGCCATCTCCCGCATCGCCGCGCACGCCAAGGTGGTCGATGCCCGGGAAGGCCGGCGCGCGTCGATCCTCGCGAGCCTCACCGAGCAGGGCGTGCTCACCCCGGCGCTGCAGAAGGCCATCACCAGCGCCACCACGCTCACCGCGCTCGAAGACCTGTACCTGCCCTACCGCCCCAAGCGGCGCACGCGCGCCATGGTGGCGAAGGAGCGGGGTCTCCAGCCGCTGGCCGAGGTGCTGCTCGCGCAGGGTGCGAGTGCGGGGTCGCGCGAGGCGTTGGCCAAGCCCTACGTGTCTGACGAGAAGGAGCTGCCCGACGTCGAGGCGGTGTGGGCCGGGGCCCGCGACATCGTGGCCGAGACCATCGCGGAGAAGCCCGAGCTGCGCGCGACGCTGCGGCAGCTGTTCGTCGACGAGGCCCAGCTCTCGGTGGAGGCCGCGCGCGGGAAGTCCAAGGCCCCGGAGCTGGCGAAGTTCGCGGATCACCTCGGGCGCAAGGAGCGCGCGAGCCTGGCGCCGTCGCACCGGGTGCTCGCGGCGGAACGGGGAGAGACGGAGGGGCTGCTGAAGATCTCCCTCGAGCTCGAGCCGGCGGTGGTGAACTCGCGCGTGCGCAACGCGGTGGTGAAGCGCGGCGCGGCGCCGGTGTTGGCGAAGGAGTTCGACCTCGCCATCGAAGACGCCATCTCGCGGCTGATGCTGCCTTCGCTCGAGAGCGAGCGGCGCCGGGCGCTGAAGGAGCGGGCCGACGAAGACGCCATCGCGGTGTTCGCGAAGAACCTGACCGCGTTGCTGCTCGCAGCGCCCCTGGGTGGCAAGCCGGTGTGCGCCATCGACCCGGGCCTGCGCACGGGGTGCAAGGTGGCCTCGCTCGACGCGCGCGGCGAGGTGCTCGGCTACGAGACGATCTTCCCCCACACCGGGCGCGAGTCGGAGGCCGGGGTGCAGTTGGCGAAGCTGCTCAAGGCGCATCCCCCCGAGGCCATCGCCATCGGCAACGGCACCGCGGGGCGCGAGACCGAGCTGTTCGTCAAGAAGCTGCAGGCCTCGGGGTTGATCTCCAAGGAGCTGCGGGTGCTCAGCGTCAGCGAGGCCGGCGCCTCGGTGTACTCGGCCTCGGAGGTCGCCCGCGAAGAGCTGCCCTCGCTCGACGTGACCGTGCGCGGCGCGGTGTCCATCGGCCGTCGCCTGCAGGACCCGCTCGCGGAGTTGGTGAAGATCGACCCCAAGAGCATCGGCGTGGGCCAGTACCAGCACGACGTGGGTCAACCGGCGCTCAGCGCGGAGCTGGATCGCGTGGTGGAGAGCGTCGTCAACCGCGTGGGCGTGGACCTCAACACCGCGTCCCCCACCCTGCTCCGCTACATCGCCGGCCTGGGCCCCGCGCTCGCCACGGCCATCGTCTCGTACCGCGCCAAGCACGGCGCCTTCGAGACGCGCTCGCAGTTGAAGGAAGTGCCCCGCCTGGGCGCCCGGGCCTTCGAGTAGTGCGCGGGCTTCTTGCGCATCACCGGCGGGACCGAGCCGCTCGACGCGAGCTCGGTGCACCCCGAGCGCTACGCGGTGGTGACGAAGATGGCGAAGGACCTCGGCGTGACGCGCAAGGCGCTGGTCGGCGATGGCTCGCTCGCGGGGAAGATCGACACCCAGAAGTATGTCGACGCGGGTGCGGGCCTGGGCCTGCCGACGCTCACCGACATCGTCAGCGAGCTGAAGAAGCCCGGTCGCGACCCCCGCGCGGAGTTCGTCGACGTGGGCTTCGACGCCAACATCACCGAGCTGTCCCACGTGAAGCCGGGCCAGGTGCTCAACGGCATCGTCACCAACGTCGCGGCCTTCGGCGCCTTCGTGGACATCGGCGTGCACCAGGACGGGTTGGTGCACGTCAGCGAGCTCGCGCACCGCTTCGTGAAGGACGCCTCCGAGGTGGTGAAGGTCGGCGACCGGGTGAAGGTGAAGGTGCTGCAGGTCGACGAGGTGCGAAAGCGCATCGGGCTGTCGATCAAGGCGATGCAGCCCCACGCCGCCGCGCCGGCCGCGCCGCAGGCCATGGGTCGCTTCAACGCACCGCGGTTCTCGGGTCGCTGAGGTGGGGGCGTCGCTGTTGCTCTCGTTGCTCCTCGCGGGGGCGCCGGATGCGGGCTGCTCCGTGTGCGAGGTGTTCCCGTCGGCGAAGGTCGCGTTCGCGGCGGCGATCGAGTCAGCGCCGCTGGTGCTGGCCGTCGGCGAGTACCACGAGGTGATCGGCGGACCGAAGGTGCCCAGCGCCATCAAGCGCTTCACCAGGGACCTCGTGCCGATGCTGCAAGGCCGCGTGACGTCGCTGGTGGTCGAGACGTGGATGGTCAACGGCCAGTGCGGCGCGGTGGAGAAGCAGGCGACGAAGGCCGTGGCGAAGGCGACGCAGCGGCCTGACGAGACCGAAGACGAGGTGACGCTGCTGCTCGATCGCACCTACGCCATGGGGGTGAAGAACCACATCCTCATCGTCGACTGCGATGACTACCGCGCGATGTTGACCGACGCCGGCACGCTCGACGCGGAGGAGTCGTTGCTGATGGTGCGACGCAAGGTGGAACAGAAGGCCATCGAGGCGCGCGAGAAGGAAGAAGGCGGCGTACCCGGGAAGATGTTGCTGCTCTACGGCGGCGCACTGCACAACGATCTCGCGCCGACTGCCGACTGGGCGGCGTACAGCTTCGGGCCCACGCTCTCGAAGGAGACCGACGGCGGGTATCTCGAGCTCGACCTCCTGGTGCCCGAGTACGTGGAGACCGACGAAGACCTGGTGAAGGAGCCGTGGTTCGCGGCGGCGCTGAAGCTCGCGAGGTCCGGGAAGACGGTGCTCGTCACGCCGCACGCGGGGACGAAGTTGCTGATCTTCCCGTACACCCGCCACCTCCCTCGCCCTGCACCAGCGGGGAGAGGGCCGGGGTGAGGGGCCGGCACCCTCGCCAGAGTTCAACCCCGAAGCCGCCAATCGCTCGAGCCAGGCAATCCGCGGCGCGCTGACGAAGCGTACCGACGCCACCTGGCCCTGGACTCAACGCCCCCGGGAACCCGTTTGTTCGAGCACCTATGACAAAATGTCGGTCACCCCCTCGGTGGCTGACATTGGGGTGCGGGAGGCGAAGCCGAACAAGTGCACCGTTGAGCAGGTCCTGAAGCTCGAGGAACTCAAGATGACAGATCAGCGGGTCAAGGCTGCTTGTGAGTGAGTTGCTCCGGCTGCACCGTATTCCGAAGAGCCGGAATGGATCGGTACTCCGGTGCCGATGAAGATGCGCGAGCCGTCGGCGCGCATCCCCAGAACGCCGCTCTGCTAGCGTCTCTCCATGTCGCCGGCGCCGAAGGGACTCTACAGGCTGGGGGGAGCATCGTTCATCCTCAGCGGGGTTCTCTTCCTCTCGAAGCACCTCCTCGAGAGGGTGGCGGGCCAACCGCCCTCGAGTGGCGCCGAGATCCTCGCCTGGGTCGATGCAGGACGGCTCCCGCTCTCTCTCGCCAACGAGCTCGGGTTCTTCGCACTCATGGCGCTGATTCCGGCGCTCATCGCACTCCATCGCAGCCTCGGCGACGCAGCCCCCGTCAAGGCGGCGACCGCTTGCGGAGTCATGGCCGTCACCCTTCCGGTGCTCGCCATGCTGGTCATCTTGCAGGGCCGCCTCGTGTATCCCGTGCGCGGGCTCCCCGTCACCACGCCGGCCGTCGCGGAGTTGATCGTCGCAGTCCTCTCTGGGGGGCTGCACTTGGCCAACCTCCTGTTCGCGGCGGCGACGTTCATGCTGAGCCTGGCTGCGCGGCGCTCTGCGTACGGGGCTCCGGTCGCCTCTCTCGGTTTCGCGACGGCCGCGTTCGACATCGTCGGCGCGTATCCGTACGCGATCGGGGCCTCAGTCGCGTTCGTGTGTCAGGCCTTCTTCGGTGCGTGGTTCGTCGTGCTGGGGCTGAAGCTGTACCAGGCGGAGGCTCCGGTCCCACTGCTCGTCGCCGCGACTCGCGCTGCATGAACTCGCGAGCTTCACGGGTCTCCCCGCTTCGACGTCCCGCTGCTCGACGCCGCGAGCGCTGATCAGTCCCTGCTCACCCCGCGAGGCGGCAGTAGCAGTACACGAACTCCTGCTGCTTGCCCGACGGCGTGGCGTGCAACTCGGTCAGCTCGTTGACCTTGGTGAACCCGCCGCCGAACTCGCCGTGGAGCTCGTCACCCGAATACCGCATCACGTCGAGGTCGCTGCAGCGCTCGGGCCCATGAGGACCGAAGGTCGCCACCAGCACGTGGCCTCCGGGCTTGAGCGCGTGCCGCACCAACTCGACGTAGCGACGCCGGTCCTCCGGTTCCCGCAAGAAGTGGAACACCGCGCGGTCGTGCCACAAGTCGTAGGCGTGCCGGGGCAGCTCGAGCCGCGTGATGTCGCCCACCAGCCACTGCACCGCGTCGCCGCGTCCACCGAGGCGCGTGCGCGCGAGACCACGAGACCTCGTCGGTCTTCTTGCGGCCGTAGACGCCTTCCCAGTGCTCAGTGCGAGTCGTCATCGAAGGCTCGGAGCCCGCCATGAACCATGCGATTCGCGGGTGTCGGTGCCTATGGTGCGCGCCATGAACCTCGCCCTCGGTCTGGTCGCCGTCCTGCTCACCGGTGCAACCCCGAAGTTCACCGGGTACACCGCGAAGTCCGACCCCTTCCGCGTCGACTTCCCCGGCGCGCCGAAGCTCGAGACCAGCAAGGACAAGGGCATGGTGACGCGCACCTACACGCTCGACTCCGACTTCGCGGTCTACATGGTGATGGTCATCGCCGATGGCGACATCAAGCCCGAGAACGCCAAGGACGAATTCGAGGGCTTCCGTGAAGCCGAGAAGAGCGACGCGAAGATCCTCTCCGAGAAGGCCGTGTCGTTCGGCAGCGCGCCGGGCATCGAGCTCAAGCTGCAGGGCAAGGAGCTCGACTCGCTCGCCCGCATGTACGTGATGAAGGGCCGCAGCCTCACGGTCATCGTCGACGTCGATCACGGCCACACCTTCGCCGAGGCCGGGGTCGACCAGTTCTTCAGCTCCTTCGCCATCACCGACAAGTCGGTCGGGGCCCCGACGCCCGTGGCGCAGGCCACCGCGGCGCCGGCCCCCGCGCCTGCCAAGCCCGCGGCGAAGAGCGGCACGATGTCCAAGGACGGCGTCGACGTCTTCGGGTTCACCCCCGACGGCTCGAAGGTGGTGGCCATCGAGCACGGCGTCTACGACGGCAAGGGCACCGCCTGGGGCCGCATCACCTTCTTCGACACCGCGAAGGCGAGCGTCATCGGCAAGCCCATCGAGTTCGAGCTCGAGTCGGCGGATCAGACCGAAGAAGACGCCTTCGCCGAAGCGAAGACCCGGGCCGAGGCCGAGCGCGTGCGCCTGAAGCTCCCCGCGCTGGTGCCCGGCAAGTCGATCAACACCAACGAGAAGGGCGAGCTCACCGAGAAGGAAGGCGCGCCCATCGGCAACCTCGAGGTGAAGCTGGCCCGCGGAAAGTCGGTGCGCGAGTGCATGGACCCGTTCAAGGCCGAGCTCCTCACCGCGAAGCTGTACCTCATGGGCGGTGACGAGAAGCCCACGGTGGTGATCAAGGAGACCAAGACCCCCGCCACCCGGGCCTGCACCATGGGCTGCGCGCCGAGCAAGACGTACGGCCAGGGAAAGGGCGCGCTCTTCGTCCTCTCGTGCAACACCAAGGGCTTCGAGGGCCCCGCGACGCAGGCCATGCTGCTGCCGCTGGGCAAGCTCGAGTACCCGCTCGACGGCGAGCTGCCGCCGCAGTGATGCGGGTTCAGCGGAAGTTCTGATCGAACACCGACGCGTCGCCCGCGCGCTCGGTGAGCTTCCCGTTGCGCCACAGGCCCATCTTCTCGAGCCAGGCCTCGAACTC
>CAIVGN010000214.1 GCA_903905455.1 uncultured Archangium sp. | reverse complement strand
GCCCGTCGCGGTGCCGCCGCCCGTCGCGGTGCCGCCGCCCGTCGCGGTGCCGCCGCCCGTCGCGGTGCCGCCGCCCGTCGCGGTGCCGCCGCCACCACCCGTGATGGCACTGCCGCCACCCGAGCCGCCGTCAGTGCCGGGGTTGGCCGGACCGCAGGCGGTTGCGACCGCTACGAACGCAGCGAGGACATACTTGTGGGCAAATCTCATTCATTTCACCGATGGATGGTTGGGACGCACAGTGGCTGAGGCTCAGCGCACGTTGCCTAAGTGTTTCACCCGCCTGCACACCACGCCAGTGTCGAACTCGGGTGCGCCCGCGCATGGGGGAGCGACTCCACCAACGGCCACCGACCACGAGTGACGACACTCTTCGTTCAGCGGTTCGCGGGTCCGCCCGTCTTCCGCCCCGGCCCTCAACCGAAGGACGGTGGCGCCTGACCTGCTCGATGGCGTTGAGGCGTCGCTCGCGGAGGTCGACACGCGCATCGACGAGCGTGATGGCGAAGGTTCTGACGGAACAGCATTTCGGGTTTTCGACCGGCGAGGCGGCCGCCGCTTCCCGAGTGAGGTGCGCCCTCGGACACTCACTGCGACCCGGTCCTGGAAGCGCGGGCGGGCAATGGGCGGTCGTGCCCAGGTCGGCCCCTCACCCCAGCCCTCTCCCCGCTCGCGCAGGGAGAGGGAGTTTCGTCAGACGAGGCCGGTCGCGGTGTAGAGCGCAATGACCACGAACACCGCCGCGGTCTTGATCAGGGTGATGGCGAAGATGTCCCGGTAGCTCTCGCGGTGGGTGAGCCCGGTGACCGCCAGCAGGGTGATCACCGCGCCGTTGTGCGGCAGCGTGTCCATGCCTCCGCTGGCCATGGCGGCGACGCGGTGGAGCACCTCCATCGGGATGTGCCCGGCCTTCGCCTGCTCGATGAAGGTGCTGGCCATGGCGCCCAGCGCGAGGCCCATGCCCCCGGACGCCGAGCCGGTGATGCCCGCCAGGGTGGTGACTGAGACGGCCTCGCCCACCAGCGGTGAAGGAATGCGCTTGAGCGCGTCGGAGATGAGCAGGAACCCGGGCAACGACGCGATGACCGCGCCGAAGCCGTACTCCGAGGCGGTGTTCATCGAGGCGAGCAGCGCGCCGGACACCGCGGCCTTGCTCCCCGCCGTGAAGTGCTGCCGCACGCGACCGAAGGCGAAGAGCACCACCGTCAGGATGCCCAGGAGCAACGCGGCCTCCACCGCCCAGATCGCCGCCCACTTGGTGACGTTCACCGTCAACGCGGCGCTCGCGCCCGCGGGCGTGAACTCGAACTTGTCGCCGTAGAGCCCCTTGATGGCGGAGGTCAGCAGGCGGTTGGCCACGCCCACCACCACCAGCGGCGCCAACGCGAGGGCCCAGTGCACGCGCGGGGCCTCGGCCACCGGGGTCGCCAGGTCCGGGGGCAACACGCCGAAGCCCTCACCGGCGGCCGCCGCCTGCCGACGACGCCGCGCGAGGTAGAGCAGCCCGGTGATCAAGATGAACACCGCGCCGACCGTGCCCAGCGTCGCTGCCGCCCAGGTGGTGGTACCGAAGAACGTGGTGGGGATCACGTTCTGGATCTGCGGGGTGCCGGGCAACGAGTCCATGGTGAAGGTGAAGGCACCCAGCGCGATGGTGCCGGGGATCAACCGGCGCGGAATGTCGGTGCGGCGGAAGAGCTCGACGGCGAACGGGTAGACCGCGAACACCACCACGAAGAGCGAGACGCCCCCGTAGGTCAGCAGGGCGCACACCAGCACCACCGCCGGAATGGCGCGTTCGCGACCCAGCAGCTTGAGCACCGCGGCGACGATCGATTGCGCGAAGCCCGAGAGCTCGATCAACTTGCCGAAGAGCGCGCCGAGCAGGAACACCGGGAAGTAGCTCTTGAGGAACTCCGCCATGCGCTCGAGGAACAGGGCCGAGAACGCCGGGGCCACCTCGAGCGGCGCGCTCACCAGCACCGCCAGCAGCGCGGCCACGGGCGCGAAGACGATCACGCTCGCGCCCCGGTAGGCGACCCACATCAGGAACCCGAGCGCCGCGAGGACGATGAGCAGGGACATTCGGCGCGCACCCTACCCGGGCCCCTTCCGTGTTGCACCGCAACACGACCGTTGCCGCCTCCGCCCCCAGCGTCGTGTTGCGCCGCAACATCGAACACTGCTATCCGCCGCGCGTGACCCCTTCCCCCGGAGTGGACCGCTCGCTGACCCTGCCCTCAGGCGTATTGCGCGCGCGGCTGCACGGTGAAGCAGGCACCCCGCTGACCATCGGCGTGCCGGGGCTGTCGGCCAACTGCTTCACCTTCGGCGCGCTGGGTCCCGCAGTCGCGGCGATGGGCCGCTCGATGCTCGCCCTGGACCTCCGGGGTCGTGGCCGCAGCGCGCCGGGCCTGCCGGGGACCCACGGCTGGGCCGCCCACGCCCGTGACGTCCTCGCCGTGGCCGACGCCCAGGGCGCCGCGCAGTTCGACTACGTCGGCCACAGCATGGGCGCCTTCGTGGGCCTCGCGCTGATGGCCATCGCTCCGCAGCGGGTGCGCCGGCTGGTGCTCATCGACGCGGTGGGCGTGCCCGATCCCCGGGCGATGCCCCCCATCCTCGCCGCCGCCCAGCGCCTCGGCGCGGTGTACCCCTCGGTCGACGCCTTCCTCGCGCTGGTGAAGAGCGCGGGCGCCGTGCCCTGGGGAGATTTCTGGGAAGCGCACTACCGCGAAGACCTCGTGGAGACCGAAGGCGGCGTGCGGCAACGCGCGGACAAGGACACCGTGGTCGAAGATCTCCAGTACGCCGCGGTGACCGACGTGCGGCAGCTGTGGCCCCACGTGAGCGCGCCGGCGTTGCTGGTGCGCGCCGCCATCCCCTTCGGCCCCGGCGCCAACATCATCACCGCGGAGGATCGAGACGCCTTCCTCCGCGCCGCGAAGCAAGCGAGGGCCATCGAGGTTCCCGCCAACCACTACGGCGTCATGAACCACCCAGACACCGCGAAGGCGGTGCAGGAGCACCTCACATGAAGACCCTCGAGAAGAAGCGCGCGCTCGTCACCGGGGCCGCGTCGGGCATCGGCCTCGCCATCGTTCGGGAGTTCCACGCGCAGGGCATGCAGGTCATCGCCAGCGACGTGTCGGCGTCGAAGCTCGCCGAGGTCTTCGCGGACATGCCCACGGTGCGCTGCCTCGCCGCCGATCTCTCGCAGAAGGCCGCCGTCTCCGCCCTCGCCGTGGAAGCCGGGCCCATCGACGTGCTGGTCAACAACGCGGGCCTGCAGCACGTCAGCCCCATCGAGACCTTCGACCCCGCGAAGTGGGACCTGTTGCTCCAGGTGATGCTCACCGCGCCGTTCCAGCTCATCCAGGCCGCGCTGCCGGGCATGTACGAGCGCAACTGGGGGCGGATCATCAACGTGGCCTCGGTGCACGGCCTCATCGCCTCGCCCTTCAAGAGCGCCTACGTGTCGGCGAAGCACGGCGTGCTCGGTCTCACCAAGACCGTGGCCCTCGAGGCCGGCGCCCGCTGCAGCAACCTCACCGTCAACGCCATCTGCCCCAGCTACGTGCGCACCCCGCTCGTCGAGAAGCAGATCGCCGACCAGGCGAAGGCCCACGGCATCGCCGAGTCGGAGGTCGTCGAGAAGGTGATGCTCACCCAGAACGCCATCAAGAAGCTCATCGAGCCGCACGAGGTCGCGCAGCTCGCCACCTTCCTGTGCAGCGAGGGCGCCTGGAGCATCACCGGCACCGCGCAGACGATGGACGCGGGCTGGCTCGCGCACTGATCGCCGGCAGTCCCTTCGGACGGAGCGGAGCATGGAAGCCCTCGCGCTGAGCCTCGGTGTCATCCCGTTCCTCGCGGGGCGCACCGTGCTCGCGGTGGGCCTGCTGGCGACGTTCTTCGCGGTGCAGGGCGTGCTCGCGCAGCGCGAGGCGACCTGGGAGGCCGTGCTCCTGGCCATCATCGGCGGCTTCCTCTCGCTGGGGGTGCAGGCGCTGGCCCACTGGCTTCGCCGCCTGGTCGACGAGGTCGCCGAGGTGGCGCGAGAGTGGATGGACCTGGCGCAGGTCGCCCTCGTGACGCTGCTCTCGGTGCTCTTCGCGGCGCAGGCCCTGGGCCTCCTCGGGAAGAAGGCCTGGGAGGCCGTGAGCGCGGCGCCGGTGCACCCCGTGGCGCTCGCGGGTTTTCCGCGCGAGGCGTGGGCGCTGCTGCTGGTAGGCGTGGTGGCGTGGGCCTTCGCGACGTTGCGCGTGCGCATGCGATCGCTCTTCTCGCTGCTCCCGCTGTCGGACATGGGCGGCCTGGGTCGCGCCCTCTTCTTCGCCGAGGTGGGGTGGACGGTGCTGGGCCTGGTGCTGGCCGTGGCCTTCCCCTGGGTGGGCGTGGTGTTGGCGGCGGTCGCCTTCGGCGCGCTCGTGGCCGCGGTGCTCCTGCTGGGACGGGTGACCGAGGGAGGGCGGGCGCCGTGCGCGGCCTGCGGCAAGAGCCTCCACCAGGGCGCCTCCACCTGCCCCGCCTGTCACGTGGCCCGCACGCCGTCGAAGCTGGGGCTGCTGGGCCGCGTGCTCGAGGGCGCCCCACCCGACGCGGCGGTGCACCGGCTCCAGTTGTTGAGCGCGCGGCGCTGCCCCACCTGCGCCGAGCGCCTCGGCCGTGACGGCCGCGAGCCGTGTTCGTCCTGCGGCCAGCGCCCCTTCGCGTCGGAGACCGAGGCGCGCGCCTTCGTCCGCTACGTGGACACGCGGGTGGCGGCGCTGATGCCGATCTTCGCCGCGTTGGCGCTGGTGCCGGGGTTGGGGCTGGTGCTCGCGCTGCTCCTCTACAAGCTGGCGCCTTCCGGTGCGCTCGGTGGCTACGTGCGGTGGCACCTCTCGCTGGGCACGCGGTTCATCCGCGGCGCGGCGCTGCTGGGACTGGGACTGCTGCAGCCGGTGCCGCTGGTGGGTGCGCTCGCGGCCGCGGCCCTCATCGCCGTGCTTCAGCTGTGGACCCGCAGGGCGTTCCTCGCCTCGACCTGAGTCTCAAGCGGCTCAGCGCCTCTGCACCCGCGAGCCCTGACGTACGACGCGCCCCTCATCGCCGTGCTGCAGCGGTGGACCCGCGGGGCCTTCCTCGACCTGAGTCACCGGCGGCTCAGCGCTTCTGCACCCGCGAGCCCTGGCGCACGACGCGCCCCTCGGCCGCGAGCTTGTCGATGATGGCCTCGGTGTTCCGCTCGGCGATGGGCCACACGAAGGCCGCCACGTCGTCGTAGGCCACCGGCACCACGTCGCTGACCTCGACCTCGCCGGAGAACGAAGCGATGGCCTCGAAGACCTTCGCCTCGCGCCACGCGCGGTGCATCGCGTACTCCTGCAGCTTCGCCGGCCCGTCGGGGATGACTGGCCCGTGAGACGGGTAGAGGGTGCGCACCGGCAACGCCTCGAGCCGCGCGAGCTGGCGCAGGTACTCGCCCATGTCGCCCTCGGGGGGATCGATGACGATGGTGCCCACCCCGGCCACCATGTCGCCCACCACCGCCGCCTGCGTCGCCTCGTCGATCAGCGTGATGTGCCCGCGCGCGTGCCCCGGCGTATGAAGCACGCGCCAGTTCATCGGCACCGGCCCCTCGAGGTGCAGCACCTCGCCGTCCTGCAACAGGCGCGAGACGGGCACCGGAGAACGGTCCGCCGTCTGCGCGTGCGCCCACACCGGCAGGTCTGTGCACGCCACGAGGTGCTTAACCCCACCCAGGTGGTCTCCGTGGTGGTGGGTGAGCACGATGGCCTTCGGCCGCAGCCCCTCGGACTCCATGGCCTTGAGAAAGTCGACGAGCCGGTCGGTCTCCTCGTCGTCGGGCGAGCCGGGGTCGATCACCAGGCACTCGCCGGTGCCGAGCACGTACACGTTGGTGTGCGTGGCCGGGGGCAGCGTGGCGGTGAGCACGGGGAAGAGCAGCACGCCGCGCTGGAACTCGATGCGCCGCGACACGAAGTCGGTGCACAGCGGGGGGTTGCGCAGGGCAGTCACCGCACTGGGCGCGTCGATGAAGCGGGCCATCACCTGCAGCGCGTGGAGGTTCGGCGGGTGCAGCAAGGCCACGCCCCGCTCCCAGCGTGAGAGCGCCTCGGCCGGGGCGATCCACTCGCCGGCCGCGAGCTCTCCCTGCCACACCTGCGCGTGGTGCGAGGGCACCGACTCCACGAGGAAGAAGCGCGCGTCGAACCCGCGGGGCATGTACGGCGGCGTCACCCAACGCCCTGCGGGAATGAAGTCGTCTGCGTGCAGCGTGAGCCCGCGTTGCGCGAGCAGGTCGGCGAAGGCGAGGTGTTCGGCCAGCAGCGCGCGGCGCAGTTCGTCGAGTTCGAGGCCGGCCAGCCGCTCGGCTCCGCGCGCCTTGAGCACGCCCGTCTCTTCGAACAACTCGCGCGCCGCGGTGACCACGAACTTCGCGCCCTCACCGCTCGCGCCTTGCACCGGCACCCTCGCATCATCGGCGTCGACCTTGCCGCCGGGGAACGCGAAGAAACCGCCGGCGAAACGCAGCTTCGCCTCGCGCTCCAGCCAGAACACCTCTACGCCCCGGGCCGCGTGCCGGAAGAGCACCACGGCCGACGCGTCGCGAGGTGGCGGGCCCGGGGGCAGCGCGGGTACGCCCGGCAACGCCTCACTCATCGTGCGGCCCACCCGTCAGCCGCATCACCACCGCGCGCCCCTCCGCGTTCTGATCAGGCCGCACGTAGATGCGCGAGAGCCGCACCGCGCCAGCGAACTGTTGGTACAGCGGGGTGTACTTGGCGATCTCCGTCAGCCGCCCGTTCGAGCGATCGACCACGAAGAGCGACGGGTTCTCGCCCTCGTCGAAGTACTTCGAGAGCACGCCACGCGACTCGAGGGTGAAGTGTTCGACGCCGGCCTGGTCGAGGGCCTTGGAGAGCTCGGCGAGATCGTAGGCGTCGTCGCGCTCGGTGAACTGGGCCACGCGCTTGAAGCCACGCCGCTGCGCGATGCGCTGGGCCCAGCGGTTCTTCGAGCGGCGCAGCGTGAGGTGCAGCGCCATGTCGTCGCACTCGAGGAAGGCCTCGGGGTCGGCGGGGATCTCGAACTCCCCGGGCGCCTCCTCGTAGTAGCGCTTGAGCATCCAGTCGAAGCTCACCGAGGTGTGGTGGAAATAGACCGAGAGGAACATGTGGTAGCGGCTGAGCAGGAAGTCCTCGAAGGCGAAGACCGCCGCCTTGGACAACGCGAGCACCGCCTTCCCGTCACGCTCCACCGCCGAGAGGTTCTGCAGGATCCACTCGAGGTCGTACCGGCCGTAGTTGACGCCCGTGTAGAACGAGTCGCGCAGCAGGTAGTCCATGCGGTCGGCGTCGAGCTCACCCGAGACGATGGCGCGCAGCACCGGCGTCCAGTCGATGCCACCTTCCATGAAGCCGCGCACACCCGGGGGCAAAATGCCCGTTACCAACGAGGCGACGAGGGCCGGTGAGATGTCGAGGGAGCCGTAGGCGGACTCGATGATGCGGGTCAGCTCGGAGTCGACGAGCAGCATCGCGGTGTAGTCCTCGTGCGACGCCTGCTCGTTCTCGGCGCTGGGCATCCACGAGGGCAGGCGCAGCTTCGAGCGCAGGGGCGCGATGGACTCGGAGGCGTGCGAGAGCGGCATGTGCCCGATGTCGTGGCAGAGCACCGCGAGGCGCACCGCCGCGCGCAGGCGCTCCCTCGCGGGGGCGCTCAGGTCGGAGCGGGCGGTGGTGGCGTCGAAGAGCCGCGAGGCGACGTTCATCGCGCCCAGCGAGTGGGCGTGCCGGGTGTGGGTAGCGCCGGGGAAGGCGAGATCACCGAAGCCGAGTTGGCGTACGTGGCGTAGCCGCTGGAACGTGCGGCTGTCGATGATGCGGGTCTCTTCGTCGGAGACGGTGAGGCTGCCGTGAATGGGATCTCGAATGCGCATCGTCGAGGCGACGTGTAACGCGCGGCAGGCTTTCGCTCCACATCGGGAGCAGGTGCGTGGTACATCACGCCGACGCCCCGCATGCGCATCGCGATCCTCCACAACCACGACCACGCGCTGCTGGAAGAAGATCCCGGTCGCGAAGCCCGCGAAGACGTCGTCCGGGTCGCTGCCGCGATGCGCGTCGCCCTCGGCAAGAGCAAGCACACCGTCGACCTGGTGCCCGTCGAGCAGGACCTGCTGGGTATCCAGGACGCGCTGGGCGGTGAGAAGCCCGACCTGGTGCTCAACCTCTGCGAGTCCCTGGCTGGCGACGCGCGCGGTGAGATGCTGGTGCCCGCGATGCTGGAGCTGATGCAGGTGCCGTACACCGGCAGCTCCGCGCTCTCGCTCGCCCTGGCGCTGCACAAGAACAAGGCGAAGGAGATCCTCCGCGCCCGCGGCGTGCCCACGCCCGACTTCTGCGTGGTGGAGCACCTCGAAGATCTCGCCGACGTCGATCTCCCCTTCCCGCTGATCGTCAAGCCGTCGCGCGAAGACGCGTCGATGGGCATCGACTTCGACTCGGTGGTCACGACCCGCCAGGGCCTGGGCCGCGCGGTGAGCAAGGTGCTGCGCACGTTCCACCAGCCGGCCCTCGTCGAGCGCTTCATCGAAGGTCGCGAGGTGTACGTGCCGCTGCTCGGCAACGCCCCGCGCCGCGCGCTGCCGCTGTCCGAGATCCGCTTCGGCAACGCCTTCATCGGCAAGCCCAACGTCGTCTCGTACAAGGCGAAGTGGGACACCGAGTCGGCCGAGTGCATCGAGAGCCCCTCGGAGCTCGCGGTGCTCCCGAAGGACGTCGCCGCGCGCTGCGTGGAGGTGGCCATCGCCGCCTTCGAGGCGCTCGAGTGCCGCGACTATGGCCGCGTGGACCTGCGCGTCGACGCCAGCGGCCAGCCCTACGTCATCGACATCAACCCCAACTGCGATCTCCACCCGCAGGCGGGGTTCGCCAAAGCCGCGGAGGCCGCTGGCCTCTCGTACGCGGACCTGGCGCTGCACCTGGTGGAGCTCGCCTGGGAACGTCGACATGGAAATCAGGCCCCTCGTCTCAGCAGACCGGACGCCCCTCGCCGCGCTGTTGAGCCGCATCGAGACCTTCACGCTGGAAGAGCAGTCGTGCGCGCTCGAAGTCATCGACGCCGCGCTCACGCCCAATAACCCCGACTACCAGGTCATCTGCGCGCTGCGCGACGGCAAGGTCGTGGGCTACGTCTGTTACGGCCCCACGCCGATGACGGCCGGCACGTTCGATCTCTATTGGATCGCCTCGGACCCGCTGGTGCGCGGACAGGGTGTCGGCGCGGCGCTGGTGTCGGCCATGGAAGGCGACCTGCGCCGTCGGCACGGGCGGATCATTCGTGTCGAGACCTCGGCCATGGAGGCGTACGGCCCCACCCGCGGCTTCTATGCGGCCATGCAGTACAAGGAAGAGTCGCGCTTCAGGGACTTCTACAAGCCGGGCGATGACTTGATCATCCTCTGCAAGCGGCTCTGACGCGTCACTGCAGCACCACCGCTTCCACCTGGTCGACGCCGCAGCTCACGCTGATGCGCACGACCGGGTGATCCGCGGCGATCGCCTTGAGACACCACGCGCCCCGCAGCGCCAACTCCCCGCGCGCCTGGGCGATCCACGTCCACCCCGACACGCCGCTGGCATCCTGCGGCACCACCACGCCATCGAGCTTCACCTGCATCGCGCCGCTGCTGTCCGGCACCGACGTCGTGGTGAACGAACACGACGAGAGTTCCTCGCGAATGGCGACGAACGCAGCCTGCAACTCAGCCGGTGACGCCACGGCCGCATAGCGGTGCGCCCCGGTGGTGGGCCTCCCGCCCGCCAGCGCCATCGCGTCCAGCAGCGAGGTCGAGGTGACGTCACTGCCGATGCCGATGATCCACGTGGGGATGCCAGCGTTGGCGTGCGTCGAGAGCCGCTCGAGGGTGCGCGCGTCGTCGATGCAGCGCTGCGCGAGACCGCACTGCTGGCCGGCAGGACACGCACACGTCGAAGGATTGAGGCCCGCGTTGCAGTTGGGCAGGCCATCGGTCGCCAGCACCATCGCCCGGGGCTGCGTCGAGGTGAGCGCTGCCGCCGCCGCGTCGAGCGCCAGCGCCGTGGGCGTCCCTCCGACGAGCGTCGAGCTCCGCACTTTCGAGAGCAACGTCGCCACCTGCCCCTTCGCCGGCCAGAGCACGGGCGCGTCGGGCACGCCGCACTCCACGCCACTGGTGCTCGCCGCAGGGAACACCGAGAGCCCCAGCTCGAGCGTGCCGTCTACCGCGGGCAACGTGGCCTCGAGCGCGCCCACCAGCGTCGACCAGCGCGTGCCGGTGCCGAACGACGACGCCATCGACGCCGATCGATCCAGCACCAGCATCACCTCCGGGGTCGCGGCCTCGAGGGTGAAGTCACCCTCGGTACACGCGACGAGCACGGTGTCGGTGACGCTGTAGGCCTCGACGAGCCGCGTTCGATCATCGCAGGCCCACAACGCGAGCGACGCGAAAGCCACGACAGCACGATGACTGAGCACGACCACACCTCGACATCACTTCCCGTCTGGCTCGTTCCCAGCCGCGGGCGAGGCATTCATCGCGCCAGGTGGGCCCTCAGAGATCGACCTGCATGCCCAGCTCGACCACGCGCCCGGGAGGCAGGCCGAAGTAGCTCGTCGCCGACAGCGCGTTGCGCGAGACGAAGGCGAACAGCAGCTTGCGCCACAGCATCATGGGCGACTTGCCGTTGGTCAGCAGCGTCTCGCGGCCCAGGAAGTAGCTGGTGGTCGACGGCTCGCACACCAGGTCACGGGCGCGCGCACGGAGGAGGACCTGCGGGACGTTCGGCGTCTCCATGAAGCCGGTGCGCCACATCACCCGGAAGAAGCCGTTGCCCAGCACCTCGACCTCGAGCTGCTCGTTCTTCGGCACCAGGGGCACGTCCTGCGGAATGATCGACAGCAGCACCACCTGCCGGTGCAGCACCTGGTTGTGCTTGAGGTGGTGCAGCAACACCGGGGGCGTGCCGTCGGGGTTGCCCGACATGAAGACCGCCGTGCCGCGCACGCGGTGGGGCTTGGTGGCCTCGAGATCTTCGAGCAGCGCCGAGAGCGGCATCAGCGACTGGTTGAAGCGCACCGCCAGCTCCGCGCGGCCCCGCTTCCAGGTGGTCATCAGCGCGAACATCGCGACGCCAATGACGATGGGGAACCAGCCGCCCTCGAAGAACTTGAGCGCGTTGGCGAGGAAGAAGGGAATGTCGAAGGCCAGGAAGAGCAGCAGCAGCGGCAGCGCGCGCGCGAGGCTCCAACCCCAGTTCTTCATGATCACCACGAAGTAGACCACCGAGGTGATGCCCATCGTGCCGGTGACGGCGATGCCGTAGGCGGCGGCCAGCGCGGTCGACTCGCGGAACACGAGCACCAGCGACAGGCAGCTCACCATCAGCGCCGCGTTGACCTCGGGGATGTAGATCTGCCCCTCGTTCACCGCCGAGGTGTGCACGATGGTGACGCGCGGCATGTAACCCAGCTGCACCGCCTGGCGGGTCAGCGAAAAGGCCCCGGAGATCAACGCCTGCGAGGCGATGACCGTGGCCGCCGTGGCGAGGAACACCATGGGGTAGACCATCGCGCTGGGCACCAGCGCCCAGAACGGCTTCTCGACCCAGCCGTGCTCGAGCAAGTACGCGCACTGGCCGAAGTAGTTGAGCATCAGCGCGGGCAGCACCAGCGCGTACCAGCTCGCGCGAATCGGCTTCGCGCCGAAGTGGCCCATGTCGGCGTACAGCGCCTCGCCACCGGTGATGCACAGCACCACGCTGCCCAGCACCTTGAAGGCGCGCACAGGGTCCAACTGGAAGAGCTTCACCGCGTACAGCGGGTTGACCGCCGCCAGCACCGCCGGTGCGTGGACGATGCCCGCGACCCCCAGGCCACCGATGACGAAGAACCACACCAGCATCAGCGGCCCGAAGGCCTTGCCGATCTTGTCGGTGCCGCGCTTCTGCACCAGGAACAGCCCCACGAGGATGACCAGGGTGATCATCACCACCACGTTCTGATCGAGCTTGTCGGTAGCCACGCTCAGGCCCTCGACGGCCGAGAGCACCGAGATGGCCGGGGTGATGATGCCGTCGCCGTAGAGCAGCGCCGCGCCGAAGAGCGCCGCGAGCACCACCCCACCGCGCACCCGGCTGGTGGCCTTGTGGGGCACCAGCGCGAGCAGGGCGAAGATGCCGCCCTCGCCCTTGTTGTTCGCCCTCATGATGAAGGCCAGGTACTTCACGGTCACCACCATCGTCAGCGACCAGAAGAACAGCGACAGCAGGCCCATCACGCTGGCCGTCGAGACCACCAGCGAGTGGCTCTTGGTGATGCCGGCGGCATCCTTCGAGAAACACTCGGCCACCGCGTACAGGGGGCTGGTGCCGATGTCGCCAAACACGATGCCCAGCGCCCCAAGCGCGAGCGGAACCAGTTTGCCGTGCCCATGCCCAGCCGCGGGCGGTTGGGAGTCGGCGCTTTGCGCGGCCCCGGGGGTGGCCTGCGCGTTCGCATCACTCATTGCCGCGCTCATAGCCCAACCCTTTCGGCATGGGCGTGTTTCCACCGCACGACGACATGCAGGTGGCACGGCGCGCTCGTGGTAGAAGACCCTTCACTGTCGGCGCGCTGGAGCGCCGTGGGGGTGCCATGGCTGAGCCGGAGGTCGATCCGCTCGTAGGGCAGGTCCTGAGCGGACGCTTCGAGATCGTCGCGCCCCTGGGCGTGGGCGGCATGGGCCGCGTGTACAAGGCCGTGCAGCGACCGCTGGGCCGCGAGGTGGCGCTCAAGGTGCTCAACCCGCGCTACGACGGCTCGCGCGACCCCGGCTTCGAGCGGCGCTTCTTCCTCGAAGCGTCGATGACCTCGAAGTTGAAGCACCCCAACACCATCACGGTGCACGACTACGGCCGCACCGACGACGGCATCTACTTCATCGCCATGGAGTACCTCGAGGGCGAGACGCTCCAGAAGGTGCTCGTCGACAACACCCGGTTGCCCTGGGCGCGGGCCCTGTACATCGCCGGCCAGGTCGCGAGATCGCTGCGCGAGGCGCACAAGCTGGGCCTGGTGCACCGCGATCTCAAGCCGGCCAACGTGATGTTGATGACCGAGGGCACCGGCGGCGACACGGTCAAGGTGCTCGACTTCGGGCTGGTCAAGTCGTTCACGCCCGAGAAGCCCAGCGACGACGGGGTCGATCAAACCGGGCTCACCCAGGCCGGGGTGCTGCTGGGCTCACCGCTCTACATGGCCCCCGAGCAGGCGCGCGGCGAGGCCGACCCGCGCACCGACATCTATGCGCTGGGCGTGCTCATGTTCCAGACGATGGCCGGCCGGCCTCCGTTCGTGAGCAAGGAGTCCATCGACGTCATCGTGAAGCACATCCGCGAGAAGCCGCCGGAGCTCAGCACGATGGTCCCGGAGCTGCCCGCAGACGTGAACGCGCTGGTGATGAAGTGCCTCGAGAAGGAACCCGCCGCCCGCTTCCAGTCGATGGACGAGCTGCTCGACTCCATGCGCCTGGCGACGTCCGGCCAGGGCCTCTCGGGCGCGTTCGCCGATCCGCGCACCACCTCGGGGCTCATGCCTCGCACCTCGACGCCGGCGGGGATGGCCACCGCGACGCCCGCGTTCACCAGCGCCGAGTCCGTGCGCAGCCTCGAGGTGGAGATCTCCGAAAGCGCGATGAACCCGCAGGGCAAGCGCCGCCTGCCGTTGATCATCGCCGTGGTCAGCGTGGTGCTCTTCGGCGCGAGCGTCGGCGGGCTCGTGGCCTGGCGCGCGACGCAGGTGCCGGTGCCGGTGGCGCCGCCCACGGTAACCCCGGTGCTCCGCCCGGTGGACGACCCGGCCGAGGTGGTGGTGCCCTCGGTGATCACCCCCGCCGAGGTGCGCTTCGAGGTCGACAGCCAGCCCCAGGGCGCGCTCGTCACCCGCGACGGCGTGCAGGTCGGCGTCACCCCCTTCTCGCTGACCCTGCCCCGCCGCGACACCACCCCGGTGCAGCTCGAGCTGTCCTTCGCCCTCGAGGGCTACGAGGCGAGCAGCGTCGTCGCCCAGGGACTCGAGGGCGTGGTGACGGTGGTGCAGAGCCTGAACCGCAAGACCGAGCCGACGCGCCCCGTCGTGCGCCCGGTGAAGAAGCCCAAGACGGACCCCAACGGGTACAAAGAAGACCCGTACTGACCACCGGAGCGCCCTGTCATGTGGCCTCGTCCCGCCTGCCTTCGCGCGCTCGTCGCCGTGGCCGTGTTGATCCCCGCCCTCGCCCACGCCGACGCCCGCGTCGAGGCGCGCCGTCACTTCAAGACGGGCATGGCGCTCATCGCCGACGGCAAGCTCGACGACGGCATCGCCGAGCTGCTCGAGGCCTACGGCATTCGCCCCCACCCCAACGTGCTCTTCAACATCGGACGCGCCTACGAGGCCGCGGGCCGCCTGGGTGACGCGGCGACCTATTACCAGCGCTACCTCGACGCCCGCCCGCCGGACGCCGAGAAGGTCCGCGGGATGCTGGCGCGCCTCGAGGCCCAGCTGCCGGCGAAGAAGCCCGAACCCGACGAGCCGAAGAAGCCGCCTGAGCGCGTGGCCGGCCCCCAGGTCGACGAGGCCACGGTGAAGCGTCTGACGGAGCTGGCCGAGCGCCTCGAGCGCGCGGTGGAGAAGGCCGAGGCACGCGTGGCCGAGCCGGTCGCCGCCGAGCCGAAGGCCACGGCCCCAACCGCGGTGAGCGAAGAAGACTTCGGCGTGCCCTACGAAGAGACGGTGGTCGCCGCGAGCCGCCGCGCGCAGGCCACGCTCGACGCGCCCAACGCCATCACGGTGATCACCGGCGACGAGATCCGCGCCTCGGGGCTCAGCTCGCTGCCGGAGATCCTCCGCCGCGTGCCGGGCGCCGAGGTGATGGGCATGGGCACCTCGTCGGCCAACGTCAGCTTCCGCGGCTTCAACCAGCGCATCGCCAACAAGGTGCTGGTGCTGGTCGACGGCCGCCCCGAGTACCAGGACTTCCTGGGCGTGACGCTGTGGCCGGTGCTGCCCGTGGGGCTCGAGGAGATCGAGCGCGTGGAGGTCATTCGAGGCCCGGGCAGCGCGCTGTACGGCGCGAACGCCATGCTGGGCGTGGTGAACATCATCACCCGCAGCCCCGGCACCGGCCCCGCCGCCGAGTTCTCGGGCTTCGCGGGCAGCGCCCACCTCGCGGGCGGCAGCTTCGTTGCCTCGGGCGGCGACAAGCTGCGCTTCCGCGCGTCGGTCGGCTACCAGCAGGGGGACAAGTACACCCGCGACTACGCGCAGAACCGCGCCGACGTGGCCTCCAACATCGACGACCCGAACCTCGGCGTGCGCTCGGCCCGCGCCAACCTCACCGCCTTCTACGCCTTCAACCGGGACTTCTCGGTCGCGCTCTCGGGCGGCATCAACCGGCTGTTCACCGAGCTCTACGGCCTGGGCCTGTTGCGCAACTTCTACCTCGACGGCCTGGGGGGCTACGCCAAGCTCGACTTCACCGGCGGCCCGGTGAAGGTGCGCTTCTTCTGGAACCACTCGCAGTTCAGCGCCGGGCCGCAGTTCGAGCCCATCGGCCAGCGCAGCCTGCTCACCACCGTCGACACCAACGTCTTCGACGGCGAGGCGCTCTTCCAGAAGGAGTTCCAGCTCGCGGGCACGCACGTCATCGCGCTGGGCGTCTCGGGGCGCTTCAAGGGCGTGAACTGGGGCTACATCGGCGCGCGCAAGGAAGAGCTGCACGCCGCGGCCTTCGTGCAGGACGAGTGGCGCATCATCAAGCCGCTGACCCTGGTGGCCAGCTACCGCGTCGATCGCCACCCGCTGCTCGACAAGGGGCAGCCGGGCTACGCGCAGTCCCCCCGCGTCTCGCTCGTCTTCCGTCCCTTCGAGAGCCACGCGCTGCGCGGGAGCTTCGCCACCGCGTTTCGCCAGCCCACCTTCCTCGAGAGCTACATGGACATTCGCACCCCGGTGCCCGGCGTGACCGGCGCCTCGGTGCTCACCCAGGGCAACCGCGAGCTGAGGCCCGAGCGGCTCTATTCGTTCGAGCTGGGCTACCGCGGCGAGCTCCCGCGCCTGGGCCTGACCGTCGATCTCACCGGGTACTGGAACATCGTCAGCGACCTCATCGTGCTCTCGGCGGTGAACCCCGTGGCGCCGGGCGACGCCTTCGACGCGGTGAGCCAGTCGTTCCTCCTCGGGAGTTCGCAGTTCTCCAACGACGCCGAGACGTACACCGCGCGCGGCGGCGAGCTGGGGCTGACGTGGAACGCGACGAAGGGCCTCGACCTGCGGGCGTCGGCGGCGCTGCAGTCGGTGGTGGCCAACTCCGGCGCGAAGGTGTGCGGCCCCTGCAGCCAGGCCCCGGTGGCCAAGGTGAACGCGGGCTTCATCTACCGCACGCCGGTGAACCTCGACCTCTCGGCCGACCTGAGCCTGGTCACCGGCACCACGTGGATCGAGCGCGAACCTTCGCCCGTCGACCCCACGCAGATCGCCAACCTCCAGAACCCGCTCGCCGCGTACACGGTGATCAACGCGCGCGTCGCCTACCGGCTGTTCAACGACCGGGTCACGGTGGCCGTGGTGGGCTCGCAGCTGGGGCCCAGCCACCAGGAACACCCCTTCGGCAACAGCGTCAACCGCCGGGTCTTCGCCCAGCTCACGGTGCAGCCATGAAGCGAACCGTCCTCGTCGCGCTGCTCACGCTCGCCTCCTGCGAGGCGCCCCAGGTGTTCCCCGGGGCCGACAAGCGCCAGAACACCTCCTCGGGCCGCATCGAGGGACAGGTGGTGGTCAGCAGCACCGCCCGCGGCAAGCTGGTGCTCTTCCTCTACGACGCCGCGCGCCCGCCCCCACCCGTGGGCACCGGCCGGCCGCTGACCTTCACCGTGGTCTCGCGCGAGGCGGTGTTCGGCACCGCGGCCGACGGCGACGCCGGGCCCTTCACCGCGCCCTACGCCTTCAGCCTCGTGGCCCCCGGCCGCTACCTGGTGCGCGGCTTCGTCGACGCCAACGACGACTTCATCCCCTGGTACGGCGTGACGGCCGACGCCACGAAGGGCGACGTGGGCGGCGCGGCCATCGACCCGGTGACGCGCGCGCCCCGGGTGATCGAGGTCGCCCTCGACGAGGCCGGGCAGCCGGTGCCGGCGCTCGACGTGCCGGTGAGCTTCTCGGACACTGCGAAGGTGCCGCTCGACCGCCCGATCTTCGAGTTCGCCGGGGTCACCGAGGTGGTGACGCTCGCGGCGCCGAAGACGGTGGTGGAGCTGCAGGCGCTGCCGATCATCGAAGGGGTGATCTCCCAGCCCGCGGCGGCCTTCCTCCTGCGCTTCGTCGACGACGACGGAGATGGAGCCCCCGACGACGCCAACGGCGACGGCGCGCCCGACCTCTGGCCCCACGTGGTGGTGCGCAAGCTGGCTGACGGCGCGGGCCCGCTGGTGGACGAGAACGATCTCGATCGCAACGGCCTCGTCGACGCCGAAGGACAGGACTACGAGCACGCGGACGGCGTGGCCGACGGCAAGCCCGACGTGGTGGTGCTCGCCGCCGGCATCGACCCCACCGAGTACGCCGCGCTGCTGTTCGACGCCCAGGGCCGCGTGAAGGTGACGCCCACCGCGGTGACGCACCTCAAGCTGGTGTTGCTGCCGCGCGCCTTCGACGCCTCCACGCCCGCCTCGCCGCAGCCCCTGCGCACCGTGCCCTCCGGCCGCTACGCCCTCACCGTGATTCAACAGACCGGGCAGACCTGGCGCGTGCCCAACGAGCTGAGCCCCGAGCTCGAGGGGGCCTCCGGCCTGCCGGTCATCGCCTCCCAGGGCGTCGTGGTGCAGGTGCCCTGAGATGGCCGACTGCCCGGCCCACCCCGGAACTCCCGCGCTCGGCACCTGCGAGCGCTGCGGGCGCTTCTTCTGCGCGGCCGACCGCCTCGAACTCGACGGGAAGGTCTACTGCGCCGAGTGCGGGGCCCGCCCCGACGTCGACTGGCTCGGGGCGCACTACGCGCCCTTCGTGGGCCGGCGCTCAGCCCTGGCGTGGTTCCTGGGCGTCTTCGGCCTCGCCTTGCTGTGCGTGGGGCTCCTGATCCTCTCGGGCGGGAGGCCGGCGACGCACTGGGGCGGCATCGCGCTGGCCTTCGTCACCTACGCCGCGGCCTGCCTCGGGTTCTTCACCGGCTGGCGTCACGGCCGCCGCGCGCTGGTCCTGGGGAGCCTCGTGGGAGCCGTGCTCATCGGCGCCACGATGTCCGAGATGCCAGGCGGCCTGGCCCTGGCGATCGCGCTGCTCATCGTCTCCGCCTCGGCGTGGACCGACGTGCGCTCGAAGCTCTTCTATCGTCTGCCCGTCCCCCGGCCCGAGCTGCGCAAGCACTTCGATCGCCAGGGCAGCAACCCGCTGGCGATCCTCGCGTCACGGCTGGCGCTCTTCGCGGTGCTGGTGCCCGGCCTCGGGCTCATCACCCTGGGGCTCGGGGTGCTCGCCCTCACCCGCGTCGACAAGCGGGCCACGCCCCCGGTGGGAAACGTCTCGGCCGGGATCTCGGCCATCGTGGCCTCCCTGCTCTCGCTCGCCCTGTGGGTGGGCGTCTACCTGTCGCGCAACCGCTAGACAGTCCGGGAGTCGCCACATAGAGTCGAATGTACTCTATGAACCACCTCCCCGACCCGAACCGCAGGCTCGACAGCTTCAACCCGCTGGTGCTGACGGTGGCCGACGTGCTGACTCGCGGGGAATGCGCGGCGCTGATCGCCCGCATCGAGGCGGCCGGGCCCACCGTCGCCCCCATCACCACCGGGCGGGGCTTCGAGCTGCGGCCCGACCTGCGCAACAACACCCGGGTGATGTTCGACGACGCGGCGCTCGCCGCCCGGCTCTTCGAGGCCGTGCGCCCCCACGTGCCGGCGCGCCTCGAGACCGAGTGGGAGCTGTGCGGCGCCAACGAGCGGCTGCGCTGCTACCGCTACGCGCCGGGCCAGTACTTCGGCCCCCACTTCGACGGCGCCTACGTGCGCCACCGCGACGAGCGCAGCCTGCTGACCTTCCTCGTGTACCTCAACGAGTGCGAGGCGGGCGGGGACACCGGCTTCCTCGATCTCGGGCTCACGGTGCGCCCCGCCACGGGGACGGCGCTCCTCTTCAACCACCTGCTGCTCCACGAGGGCGCCGAGGTGAAGGCCGGACTCAAGTACGCGCTGCGCTCCGACCTCATGTACCGGCGCGCTCGCACGTGACGGGCGCGCCCGGGGCTGCTACGGCTCTGGGCGGATGTTGACCGCTTTCCTGTCGCGCGCCGACGTGTCCCGACACCTGCAGGCGCTCCATTTGCTGCGGGAGCTCCGGGAGGCCTTCACCGCGCAAGCGAAGGCGGCCTCGCTGCGCGACCTCGAGTTCGTCCCCCCCGCCGCGGGCACCTCGACCCTGGTGCGCCAGGCGACGCTCGCCCAGGTTCCCGCGTGGGCGGTGACGGTGCGCTCGCAGACGCCGAAGGGCGTGCGCTCGGTGCTGCAGCTCCATGACGCGGCCTCGGGCCAGCTGCTCGCGGTGATGGACGCCGCGCCCCTGACTGCCCTGCGCGCGTCGCTGGTGGGCGCGCTCGCCGCCGACGTGCTCGCCCGGCCCCAGGCCCAGAACGTGGCCGTGCTCGGCGCCGGTACCGCCGCGAGCAGCGCGCTGAAGGCCCTGCGCCTGGTGCGGAGCATCGAGCGGGTGTGGTTCCACGAGCCGAACCTCGCCGACAACTTCGAGCTCGCCCACCGGCTGCAGAAGACGCTCTCGATGGCCATTCACGCCGTCGACACGGTGGCCGAGGCCGTCGCCGAGGCCGACCTGGTGGTGCTCACCGGCCAGGTGAAGCTCGACGCCGCCGCGCTGCGCCCCGGCACCCACGTCACGGTGCTCTCGGCCGAGCAGTTCGACGGCTCGCCCGTCGCCCTCGCCACGCTCGAGGGGGCGCGCCGCTTCTGTGACGCGCCCGAGCCCCGCTTGGAGTGGGGGATGCCCTTCGACCTCGACCTGGGCGCGGTGCTCGCCGGCACGCAGCCGGGGCGCACCAGCGACACCGAGCAGACCCTCTTCGCGAGCGTCGGCCCCGCGCACCTCGATCTCCTCGCCGCCTGGCACGTGTACGAGGGCGCCCGCCACGACGAGTCGTTGACCCGCATCGACCTGGAGGCCTGACGCCATGAAGCAGCTCACCTTGCTCCTCACGTTCACGCTGCTGACCGCCTGCCCCAAGCACATCGACAGCAAGAGCGTCGATCGCCGCGCGGTGCGGTTGTTGGCCCTGGCCCCGGAACGCGAGACGACCCGCATCACGGACCGCGCCGAGCACCTCGAGGCCGACACCGACCAGGAGCGCACGCCGCACATCGTGGCCGTGGGCGAAACGCCGCTGCTCTCCGCCGAGGGCGCCGACGTGGTGCTCGCCGGCGACGAGGCCGGCACCGCGGGCTTCTCCGTCGACAACTGCATCCTGCTCGAGGTGCTCTCGGAAGACGGCCAGCGCCTGGGCCGCGCCGCGGTGGGCTACTTGAACGGCCTCGCCGAGGGCAAAGACCAGATCGACCTGATGGGGCGCCGCGCCTTCAAGTTCGAGGCGAACGAGATCAACCTCGCCTCGCTGGTGCCCGAGAAGGGCCGGTTCAAGGTGCGCGCCACGGTGCTCGACATCGGCGGCGTGGGCCAGGTCAGCGACGTGTTCCTGATCATCACCCCGCGCAACGGCGCCGGGGCGGACGACCTGCGCGAGCGCTGATTAGAAGCTGCCCAGCGGCCGGTAGCCGGCCTTGCACGTCAGCCCGATGCAGGCATCGCAGGGGCCGGCGCAGATCTCGTTCTCGGTGAGCGGCTTGGCGGTGTTCGCCGCGCTCACCCCGACCGCGGTGCCCACGGCGATGGCCGCGACGCCGGCGGCGATGCCCGCCCAGAAGTACCACTTGCTGGTGATGGGCTCGTTGGCGGCCGAGACGCCGGTCAGGGGGACGCCCACCCCGGTGTTGCCGGGCGTGAGGTTGCTCTGCAGGGGGCGATCGCTGCCGGCCGCGCCCGTGCCGTTGAAGCGCACCACCACCGGGTAGTCCTTGCCGGCCACGAAGTTGATCTTCTGGCTCTCCTCGCGGAACCCTTCCTTGATCACCGCGACCTCAGCGGGCCCGGCCGGCACCTCGACGTCGTTGAGCGGCGCGAGGCCGATGAGGCGGCCGTTGAGCAACACCTGCGCGCCGGGGAGATCGCTCTGCACCGAGAGCACCGCCGCGGTGGCCGTGAGCTTCGCGTCGAGCTCCACGGTCTTGCCGCCGGGCACCATCACCTTCTTGACGAAGGCCGCGTACCCCGGCCGCTTGACGGTCACCGTGTGCTCGCCCGAGGCGACGTGCAGCGTCGACATCGGCAGCGTCCCGACCTCCTTGCCGTCGATGGAGAGCACCGCGCCGGCCAGGTTGTTCGCGAGCTTGATCACCAGGTCGCCCTTCGCGGCCATCGGTGCCAGCGGGGCGAGATCGTCGTCCATCACGTTCTGCTTCGGCTTGGCGACCGGCGTCTTCACCTTCGCCTTGGGCTTGAGCTTGACCTTCGGCTTGGCGGCGGGCGACGGGCCGAGTGGAACGAGATCGTCGTCGTCCTGGGCGAAGGCGAAAGACGAAAGCCCCACCAGGAGGAACACGAGCCACGAGCGCGTCATCATGGGGCGCGAAGGTAGCACGGCCCCGCGCGTTGCAACTGGCGCGCTGGCCCCCGCCGTGTAGTTTGGCGCGGCATGCGTTCGCAGCTCCGGGTCCTCTTGGTGGTGATCAGCTTCGCGGCCTGCGTCCGCACCACGCCCCAGCCCCCGAACGCCCCGCCGCCGGCCCCGAAGTTCGCGGTGCCCGAGGGCTGCCTCGACTCGCTGGCCGGGCCCTGGGTGCACGCCTCCGACCCCAGCTGGCGCTACGTCGCCGAAGACGACGGCGGCACGCTCACCCTCGTGCTGAGCCGGCACTTCGTGGAAGACGCGGGCTTCTCTCCCCGGCGCTTTCGCCGCGACGCCGGCGCCGAAGACGCGGGGCTGGTCGAGGCCGACGCCGGCACCAACCCCGATGCCGGCACCAGCCCCGACGCGGGGACCGAACCCCTCGCCGCGTCGAGCATCCGCCTCGAGCTGCGGCGCACCGAGCACGGCTTCCTCGGGGAGACCCTCGCCCCGGTGACCCACCCCACGGGGCGCACCTGCGACGCGCGCTTCCCCAGCCTGGTGCTCAGCTGCGCCGACGGAGGGTTGCTCGTGCAGACCCAGACCGCCACCGCGCTGGGTGACGCCTGCCAGGCCCCGGCCCTCCCCCAGGCCGTGCCGAGCCAGGAGCACCTGCTGATCCGCCCGCCCGACGCCGGCTGATCATCGCCGCAAAGCGTCAATCCATTTCGCCTCCAACGTCCCCCTGAGGGCCGGGACCGGTGTAGGGTCGCGCGCATGTCTCATTCGCCTTCCCGGGGCTTTTTGGCCTTTGCGGTGCTTTCCGTGGTCGCCGTCGGCTGTACCTGCGGGACGCCCCCGCTCGTGAACAAGGACCCGTGCCTCGGCGTGCCCGGCTCGCAGGCCGATCGCACCAGCACCTGCGCCTCGAGCACCGAGTGCGGCGATCACTTCGCCTGCAAAGAGGTGAAGGACCGCGAGGGGCTGCAGTGCTGCGTGTTCCTCGACCGGCCCTGCGCCACGGAGGCCGACTGCTGCCCCGGCCAGACGTGCCCTGCCGACCGCAAGAAGTGCTTCGACAAGTTCATCGGCTGCCAGCAGGACTCCGAGTGCGGAGACCGCGGCGATCGCTTCTGCGAGATCTACACCGACACCTACGGCAGCTCGTCGCGCTGCCGCTTCAAGCCCTGCGGCTCGCTCGGGGAGTGTGCCGACGGCCTCTCGTGCTTCCAGGGCGAGTGCATGGCCGACCTCCCGTGCAACGGCGTGTGCGAACCGGGCAAGGCCTGCGTGCCCTCCATCGACCGCTGCCAGGACTACTCCCTGCCCACCGACCGCCCGCAGGCCGCGTGCCCCATGACCTGCGCGCCGGGCTTCCTCGCCACCTTCAAGGAGCCCCGCAACATCTGGGACTCGTGCACCCTCGCCACCGTCGGCTGCCTGTGCGCCGAGCTGCCGGGCCTGCGCTCCAATGACCTGGGCCGCTTCTCCGCCATCGCCGCGGACCCGGGCAACGCGCTCTACGTCTCGGCCTACGACGGCCAGTACGGCGACCTCGTTGTGGTGAAGTACGGCCTCGACGGCCAGAAGCTGGCCACCGAGTACGTCGACGGCGTGCCTTCGGCGGCGGTGAAGTACGGGCCCTCGGGCGCGCGCGGCGGCATCGTCGAGCCGGGCCCCGACGTGGGCCGCTACACCGACGTGGCCGTCGGCCAGGGCCGGGTCTACGTGAGCTACTACGACGCCACCTCCGGCGACCTGAAGCTCGCCCTGCGCAACGCCAGCGGCCAGTGGGCCACGCACAAGGTCGATGGCGCCCAGGGCGACGTGGGCCTCTACAGCTCCATCGCCCTCGACACCGACGGCGTGCCCGGCATCTCGTACTTCCAGCGCGGCGGCGACGCCTCGTTCAACGTGATGGACTGCCCGGCCCCGCGGCCCATGGGCGCGGTGAAGTACATCACCGCCCTGAAGTTCGCGCGCGCCACCACCGCCACCCCGGCCAGCGCCTCCGACTGGGCCGTGAAGACCGTGGCCTGCGCCTCGCGCCCGCCCCCGGTGTGTGACGCCTGCAGCGGCATCTGCGCCGACCCCGGCACCGGTCCGGCCTGCCTGAATGCGGGCACCGGCTGCACCGCGTGCAACGCCAGCACCGAGTCGTGCGTCAGCGTCAACGGCGCCAGCCAGTGCGCGAAGAACTTCACCCCCTCCGATCTCCAGCAGGTCTCGCAGGGCGTTGGGCTCTTCAGCTCGCTGGCCTTCAAGGACAAGGACGCGATCATCGCCTACATGCGCCGCACGGGGCCCGCGATGGGCGCGGCCGACGGCGACCTCTACGCAGTGTCCATCGCCGCCTCGGGCACCATCGGCGCCCCGGTGCTCATCGACGGCAGCGGGGACACCGGCTACTTCCCCGACGTGAAGGTCGAGCCCCAGACCAGGGGCATCGGCATCGGCTTCCAGGACTTCTCCAGCAAGGCCTTCAAGTTCTACTTCGCGCCGCAGCTCCAGGCCGGCGTCACCATCGAGACCATCGACACCGGCGCCGATCCCGCGGCCCCCGGCAACCAGGGCTGGGTGGGCACCGACAGCGCCATCGTCTTCGGGCCCGCGGGCGTGGTGTGGGCGCTCTACCAGGACGCGACGAAGGGCGATCTCAAGCTCGCCAAGCGCACGTCGTCGTGGGCGGTGCAGGCCAGCCCGCGCACCGAGGGCGCCGTGGGCTTCTTCGCCGACGCGGTGCTCAGCGACGGCAAGCTCTACGCGAGCCACGCACGCATTCACGCCAAGCTCGTCAAGAGCGAGCCCCAGGTCGACAACTCGCTGATGGTCGAATCGCTGCCCGGCAACTGAAGTCACCGCAGCGAACGCCTCGGGGGAAACGCGGTTGGGGGAGCGCATCGAAGCCAGCTTGCAGGTCGCGTCGCCCGACGAACTGGCGGCGCTCTATTACCCGAACGGTCGTCTCGGGGGCCTGTCCGTGCCCGGCAAGGCGCCCGGCGCCCTGGGCGAGTTCATCCTGCTGCGCGTGGAGGTCAGGCGCCCGGCACGGCAGTTCGTGGTCAAGGGCCAGCTGGCCTGGGTGCGCCACAAGTCAGGCCCCAACCAGCCCACCGGCTACGGCCTCGACTTCCAGCCCGAGGACGACGCCACCCGCGTGCGGCTGCTGGCCTTCGCGCGGCAAGAGGTCTCGTCGGACGCCACGCGCATCGAGCTGCGCCAGCAGGTCGAGCTGCAGGTGCGGCTGGTGCACGACGGGCACCAGCGCCGCGAGCTGATGGCCGACCTCTCGACCGGCGGCGCCTTCGTGCGCACCTGGAACCCGCTTCCCGTGGGCGCCCAGGTGCAGCTCTCGCTGCGCCCACCGCTGGCCCTGACCGCGCTGCAGTTGAAGGCCCAGGTGGCGTGGGTGCGCCTGGCCGGAGATCACCCCGGCATGGGCCTCGAGTTCGAGACCGACGAGGCGCAGCGGCTCAAGCTGGGCAAGCTGATCGTCAAGCTCGCGCGCTGACGGCTCAGCCGTCTTGCTGCAACCGGGCGCGGCGATCGCGGTGGTAATGCGGCGCGCACAGGCCGCGGGCGAGCACCGGGCGATCGCAGCCCTCCACGGCGCAGCGCGCGGCGAGATCGCCTCCTTCGCGCGCGGGCTCGATGCCGAACATGGCGTGGCCGACGGCGATCCACCGGTCGAGCTGCTGCCGCGAGAGGTGCGCGCGCCGGGCGAACTCGATCAACCGGGCGTGAGACGGCTCGCTGGTCTCGGGCGCCGGCCCTTCGCGGAACAGCTCGGAGACCGGCACCTCGAGCGCGCGCCCGATGGTCAGCAGCGTGTCGTAGCTGGGGCTGCGCTCCCCGCGCTCGAGCAACGAGGCGAAGCTCACCGAGATGCCGCAGCGCCGCGCGAACTCCTCCTGCGTCAGCCGCAGGCCCTCGCGGAGCCGGCGCACGCGGCCCCCCAGGGTCAGCAGCGGGGACTCGTCGCGCCAGCCCTCGCTCACGGGCAGTAGCCGTTCGCGTTGCAGGTGCCCGAGGCGCACGGCGTGCCCGAGGCGCAGCAGCGGTAGGTCGACTTGCCGCAGCAGAACCCGCTCTCGCAGCGGGTGCCCGTGACGCACGCGCTCGCAGGGCAGCTGGGAATGCAGGTCTCCTGCGCGTTCCCGGGGATGAGGCCGCGATCGCACACGTAGCCCGCGCGGCACCCGCCAGAGCCACCGTTCCAGGTGCAGTTCTGCAGGCAGTACTTGTTGACGCTGCCGCTGGCGTACGGCGAACAGCTCGACCCGGCCGGGCACACGGCGCTGTCGCAGACCTTCGAGCAGTACCCGCCGGAGTAGACGCCCGTGAGGCAGGCGTTGTTGCCCTGCGCGCAATCAGACTGGTAGTTGGTGCACGCCGCGCCGACGGCGCCCGTGGTGCCGGTGCCGCCGCCCGTCGTGCCGCTCCCGCCGCCGGTCGTGCCGCTGCCGCCGCCCGTCGAACCACTCCCGCCGCCCGTCGAGCCGCTGCCCCCGCCCGTGCCACCGGCGACACAGCTGCCCGCCTGGCAGGTGCCGGTGGAACAGGTGGCGCCCTCGCAGCACACCGCCCCCGGCGCGCCGCAGCAGAACCCGCGCGAGTCGCAGGTGGGCGCCCCGCAGGTGATGTTCGAGGCGCACTTCGGCACGCACACCGCGAGCCCGGAGGTGCCGGCGTTGGCCTCGCACACGTAGTCGGTGCGGCACCCGCCGGGGGCCTGCCCCGCCATCGCGCACTGCTTGAGGCAAATCTTCGTCGGCCCCACGCCCGTGGAGTTGAACCCGCACTGGCTGCCCACGAGACAGTCGCCCGAGGTGGTGCACGCCTTGGTGCAGTAGCCGCCCTGGAAGCCGTTGCTCAGGCACGCCCCGTCGAGGCAGTCGCGATCGAAGAGACAGGCCTCGCCCGCCGCCTTCGGGGGCGCGCCGGCGTCGGCCACGCCCGCGTCGTTGGTCGAGGACTGCAGGCAGGTGCCGCTCGCGCAGATCGCCCCGGAGAAGGTGCAGGTCTGGTTGGCGCAGCAGGGCTGGCCCAGCGCGCCGCAAGCGCCCGAGTCGACCACGGCCGCGACGTCACACACCCCGCCCCGCTGGCAGGTGAACGTGAGGAAGCAGGCCTGGTTGGCGCAGCACGGCTGGCCCCGCCCGCCGCAGGCCACGCCGCCGTCGGCGACGCCGGCGTCCACCACCGCGCCCGCGTCGTCGAGCACCACCGTGGAGTTGGGGTCGTGCACGCACTTGTTGGCGTTGCAGAGCTGGTCGGGCAGGCACACCCGGCAATCGGCCCCCGCGCCGCCACAGGCCTGCGTGGACTGCTTGCTGGACCCCAGGCAGTCGCCAGCCTCGGTGCAGCAGCCGGAGCAGTTGGAGGTGGTGCATTTCACGGCCGGCTGGGTGCCGCAGCCCACCGCGCCGAGCAGCACCACGCACAGCATCGTCACTCGAATCATGGACGCCACGCTACACGCAGCCCTATCTTCCGCGCACCATGACTTCGGCCGACGCCGCTCACTACTATTTCAAGAAGGCCGCTCGCATCATGGACGTCGGGGAGCGCATCGAGACCCTGCTCGTCACGCCCCTGCGCGAGGTCAAGGTCCAGGTCTCCATCGAGCTCGACAACGGGGAGATCCGCACCTTCCCGGGCTACCGCTGCCAGCACGACAACTCGCGCGGGCCGATGAAGGGGGGCCTGCGCTACCACCCCGGCGTCAGCGCCGAAGAGGTGGAGGGGCTCGCGTCGCTCATGACGTGGAAGACCGCGGTGGTGAACCTGCCCTTCGGCGGCGCCAAGGGCGGCATCACCGTCGACCCGTCGAACCTCTCCCTCAAGGAGCTCGAGCGCCTGACCCGCAAGTTCGTCGATCAGATCCACGACATCATCGGGCCGACCCGCGACATCCCCGGGCCGGACATGAGCACCAACCCCCAGGTCATGGCGTGGATCATGGACCAGTACTCCAAGTACCACGGGCACTCGCCGGCGGTGGTCACCGGCAAGCCCGTCGAGCTCTACGGCAGCCGGGGTCGCGAGACGGCGACCGCGCGCGGGCTGCTCTCGGTGTGCCGGCAGATCCTGCAGGACGTGGGGCTGCCGATGAAGGGCATGCGCTTCGCGGTGCAGGGCTTCGGCAACGTCGGCAGCCACGTGTCGCGGCTCTTCCACGAGGCCGGCGGCGTGCTGGTGGCGGTCAGCGATCTCCACGGCGGCGTGCAGAACCCCCGGGGCATCGACGTGCCCGCGCTCTTCGACCACGTGCGCCGCACCGGCAGCGTGAAGGACTTCGGCGGCGGCACCGACTGCACCAATGAAGAGGTGCTCATCGCCGACTGCGACGTGCTGGTGCCGGCGGCCGTGGGCGGGGTGATCGACCAGCACATCGCCCGCGAAGTGCGCGCGCGCATCGTGCTCGAGGGCGCCAACGCGCCGTGCACCCCCGACGCCGACGAGATCTTCGAGGAGCGCGGCGTGCTGGTGGTGCCCGACATCCTCGCCAACGCGGGCGGCGTGACCGTGAGCTACTTCGAGTGGGTGCAGAACCTCCAGCACGTGACCTGGGACGAGGAGCGGGTGAACACCGAGCTCGATCGCGTCATGGCCGAGGCCTACGAGAAGGTCGGGCAGATCAGCCGCTCGCGGAAGCTCCCGCTGCGCACCAGCGCGTATGTGCTCGCCATCGGCCGGGTGGGTAAGGCCACCGTGCTGCGCGGCATCTGAATCTCGTCGTCCCTTGCCAGGAGGAACACGCATGTCCATCTCGACGCAGCTGGTGAAGAAGCTGGTGCAGATCCCCATCTTCGGAGGCCTGACCATCGCGGAGGCCGCGGAGTTCTTCGAGGTCGCCGTGGAGACCTCGGTCGCCAAGGGCGCCACGTTGTTCCGCGAAGGTGACGCCGGCGACGCGCTGCTGGTGATCCTCGAGGGCGAAGTGACGGTCACCCGCAAGGGCATCGAGCTGGCGAAGCTGGGCAAGCACACGGTGCTCGGCGAGATGAGCCTGGTCGGCGAGGGCGAGGTGCGCTCGGCCACGGCCATGGCGCTCACCGACGTCAAGGCGCTCACCGTGCCCAGCAAGCGGGTGCAGAAGATGCTCAAGGCCGACCACGTGGGCGCGCTCAAGGTGGTGGCCAACCTCGCGCAGGTGATGAGCAAGCGGCTGGCGGCGATCAACGAGCGCCTCGTCGCGGCCTCGGGCGGCGGCAAGAAGAAGGAAGAGCTGGCCGACTTCGGCCGGATCCTCACCACCTGGCAATTCTGATGCTCGCGGCGCTGCTCACCCTGGCGCTCGCGGCGCCGCCCTCGGCCGCCCAGGCCGTGACGCTGGCGAAGCAGAAGCAGTGGGAAGACCTGTACCTCGGCTTCGCGGCCGCCTCGCCCGAGGGCGTGGCGAAGGCAGACCGGCTGAAGATCGGAAAGGCGCTGCTCGCCGGCTGCCTCGCGCTGCAGGGCGACGACGCGGTGATGGCCTTCTCGCTGGGCGACAAGAGCGTGGCCTTCGAGCCCTCGGCCGAGGGCCTGTACTGCACCGCGCTGACCGGCAAGCGCACCGAGCAGCGAGGCGCCGCCGAAGACGCGCTGCGCAAGGGGCTCGCGGGCTTCCCCCAAGACGGGCGCTTCCCCCTCGAGCTGGGCCGCCTCTTCCAGGAAGACGGGCAGCCCGGCGAGGCGGCGGCGATGCTGGCGCGGGTGCCCGCGAAGTCGAAGGAGTCGGGCGAGGCGAAGCGGCTGATCATCGCCGTGGCCCGCGACTCGGGGGCCCCCGTGGGCGGCGCCCGCGTCGCCGTGGTGGGCCCCGGCCCGGCCCCGCGCGTCCCCCGTGGCGATGACCAGGCCTCACCCGACCTGCCCCGCGCCACCAGCCGCAGCTACGAGTCGAGCGTCGACGACGAAGGCCGGCGCACCCGGCAGAACCAGTACTTCCGCTTTCGCTACTTCAACGCCAAGCGCGATTTCGGCCAGCGCGCCGACTACGAGGGCTCGGTGCAGGGCGCGCTGGAAGAGGCCCGCGTCACGGTGCAGCGGTTGCTGGGCGTGGCCCGCGAGAAGCCCCTCGACGTCATCCTCTATTCCCGGCAGGAATTCATGATGCACCACGGCCCGCAGGCCGCGCACGCCATCGCGGGCTTCTACTCAGCCGACGCGATCCGCATGAACGACTCGGCCGAGGTCAACGAGCAGAACCGCGCGACCCTGGTGCACGAGTACGTGCACGCCGTGATGGACGAGCTGACGGGCTTCAACCAGGGCTCGCTCCCCACCTGGATGCACGAGGGCACCGCCGAGTACGTCGAGTGGCGCTACCAGGGCGCCGACGGCCCGCCCGCCCACGACGCCAAGGCCCTGCAGCAGCTCGCCTTGCAGGACCAGCTGCCCCGGCTGACCCAGATGAACCAGGGCCCCCTCATCGGCACCCGCAACCCCGGCCTGAGCTACGCGGTCTCGGCCGTCGGGGTGCGCCTGCTGGTCGAGCGCCGGGGCATGGGCGAGCTGCTGGAGCTCATGCGCGAGTGCGGCCACGGGGCCCCTTTCGAGCAGGCCCTCGAGCGCCGATTCGGGGTGAAGGTGCAAGACCTCGACGAAGAACTCGCGGCCACCCTGAAGTCCCGGTGACGACAACAATTTCCCCAACCCCGGAGCCGGGTTAGGCTCCCTTGGCCCTATGTCGGATACCCAGGCAGCGATGCGCGAGTTCCGCTTTCTCGATGAGAAGCGGAAGATGAACGGGCTCACGCCACCCGAAGAAGTGCGTTGGCAAGAGCTCGGAGCCGCGCTGGGCATCGATCTGACCGCGGGGCAGCAGCCCACCGGCTACTACGGGCCCGACGGCCTCTGGTACCAGTACCCGCCGGGCTACGACGCGAACGCCGCGTGGGCCCAGCAACAGTGGCAACAACAGCAGCAGCAGCAGGCGTACTACCCGCCGCCGCAGCAGCAGCCGTATTACGACCCGAACACCGGCGCGTACTACCCGCCGCAGCAGCCGCAGTACGCGCCGCAGTACGCCCCCGCACCGCAGGGCTATTACGACCCGAACACCGGCGCGTATTACCCGCCCGAGGCGTACCAGCAGCAGCAACAGCCCGCGCCCCAGCAGTGGGAACAGGCCCCGCAAGAGCAGCAGCCCGCCCAGCAATGGGACCCGGCGCAGCAACAGCAGCAGCCCGCCCAGCAGTGGGACCCGGCGCAGCAACAACAGCAGCCCCCGCAATGGGACCCGGCGCAGCAACAACTGCAGCAGCCCCAGTGGGACTACAGCCAGCAGCAGCCGGCCGCTGAACCGCAGCCCGAGTCGTGGGAACCGCAGGCGCAGAGCTGGGAGCCCGAGCTGCCCGTCGCGGCTCCCGAGCCTGAACCGGTCTATGCGCCGGAGCCGATCTACGCGCCCCCGGAACCCGCCTACGCGCCGCCCGCGCCCGTCTTCGTAGCGCCAGCCCCGGCCTTCAAGGCGCCCATCTTCGTGGCGCCGGTCTTCGTCTCGCCCGCGGCCACGCTCAAGCCCCGCGTCGAGCCGATCGTCCAAGCGCCTGCGGCCGTCGAGCCCGACGACGTGATGGAGATCTCCGACGAGGAGGTGCTCGAGGTGCCGGTGACGGCGCCCCCGGCGACGACGTCCCCGATGCGTCCCGCGCCCGCGCCCCTCCCGCCGGTGTCCCTGGATTCGGTCGAGGACCTCCACGGCGCGCTCCTCGATGAGGACCTCTCGGTGCCCGTCGTACGCACCGGCCCGCTGGGCATCTCGTCGAACACGGCCATCACCCAGCTCGACGCCGCGACGGCCAAGATGCTCTCGGGCGACGTGGGCCCCGGGTCCTCCCCCAGTGGGTTGCTCAGCGTCAGCGACTCGGCGTTCATGCCCGCGCTCGACGACCTCACGAGCGGCACGCAGGCTGAACCTCCAGCGCCGAACACCGCCGACTTCCTGCCGTCGATGGACGACCTGACCATCAGCGAACCGGAGCCCACCGCGGCGCCGGTGGCGCTGATGCCCGAGCTGGTCGCCGTCTCGCCAGACTTCTCGACCCCGCTGGCCGACGCAGTCGAGCCCATCGAGACGAAGCTCGAACCGTTGAGCGTGGCCGAGCCCGCCGCCCCCACGGAGGCGACCTTCGAGTCGTTGCTCGACCTGCCGGCGGCCGAGCCTGCGCCGGTCGCGCCTGCGCCACTGTCATTGCTGGCCGAGGTGCCCGAAGTCGAACTGCCCGTCTCGGAGGTGTCGTGGGACGAGGCGGCCGTCGTCGGGATGGAGCCGGAGCTCCCTTCGGCTGAGGCCGCGCCCCTCCCGCTCGACCTGCCGGAACCAGCTTCGTGGGATCAGCCGGTCGAGACCGTCTCGGTCGTGGAGACCTTCGTCGAGGTCGCGCCGCTGCCCCAGGCCGCGCCGATCCCGCTGGTCCAGTCGCTGGAACCCGTTTCCGTCCAGGCGACCGTGACCGAGACCGTCCGCGAGGTCGCCCCGGATCCTCAGCCCGAGCCCGTTTCCTGGGACCAGCCCGTTGACGTCGCACCGGAGCCGCAGCCCGAGCCCGTCTCGTGGGACCAGCCCGTCGACGTCGCACCGGAG
>CAIVGN010000213.1 GCA_903905455.1 uncultured Archangium sp. | reverse complement strand
TGTCACCACCGAGGTGACCGAGATCCACTTTCACCGAGATCACCGGAGACCCGGGTCCGTCGGTCGAGTGATCGCTGTCGTGTCGGCTGGCTCCGCCGGAGCGAGCGCAGCGAGCGAAGGCGCCCTGTCATCGGCACGCAAATTGGCGGGGAGCGCGAAGTCAGCTGACGCTTGCGATGGAGGGAAAGAGACGGGCGGCCTGGGTGCGACCAGACCGCCCAGCGGGTGGAGCCGCTTCGTCTCGTTGGCGAAGATCGCCTCCGATGAGCCCGCTGTCGACTTCTCGGTCGCTCCGCGAGGGTGGAGATTCGCGAACGAGCCTGTCGAAGGTGCCTGACGCAGTTCCACGTGTGTCGACCGTGCGACCGAGGCCGCTACTACTGCAGCGACGAGTGCAGCGCGCTCGGGAGACGCGAGACGGCACGAGCTGCGAAGCGAAAGCACCGCCAGTCCCCCGAAGGTCGCGATGAACATCGAGCGGCCGAGCGCGAGCGAAGAGCGCGGAATCGCGGGGACGTGGGTGATCAATCTTCCGAGGAATTGACGTGTGCGGCACTTCAGGCCGCGCATGACGAGAGAGCCATCGAAGTTGCTGTTGTTGCCGAGGGGGAGCGACGGGCTCCTGCGCCTGAGCTTCAGCGGACCGCTGAGCGACGAGCTGTCCCCGGCCCGCCGACAGCGGCTGCTGAAGGAACTTCTGTCCTGGGCGCGCCCGGCGCCGCTGCACGTTGTGATTTCTGCGGACGAGACGGGCGACTGGTCCTGGGCCGCGCGCTGGCAGGCAGCGCTCGCCGCGATGCGGTCCGAACGGGTCTACGTGTTCCACAGCCTCGGGGACCGCCACGATGGACGGTGACACGCGGCCGGCTGAGGTCCTGAAGCTGCATCTCGTCGATGGCCTGTCGGTGCGGGCCATCGCCAAGCGGCTGCACATGTCTCGGAACACCGTGCGCAAGGTGGTGGGCCGCGGGCCGAAGAAGCCGCACACCGCAACGACGCCGAGACCATCACTGCTGACGCCGTACGAGGCGAAGGTGAAGGCGCTGCTCGATGAGACGCCCGAGTTGAAGGCGCCAGCGGTGCTGGAGAAGTTGCGCGCCGACGGTTACCAGGGCGGCGTCAGCATCCTGCGCGACAGGATGCGGCGGCTGCGTCCGCTCGAGAGGGAGGCCTTCCTCAAGCTGCACTTCGAGCCCGGCGAGGCAGTGCAGATCGACTGGGCGGACTTCGGCTTCGCGTTGCCGGGCGTGCCCCGGCGCGTGAGCGGCTTCGTCATGGCGCTGTGCCACTCGCGGTACCTGTACCTCGAATTCTGTCTGAGCCAGTCTTTGGGCAGCCTGCTCCGGAGGATGGAACACGGGCTGCGCTTCTTCGGCGGCACGACGCACGTCGACATCTTCGACAACATGAAGACGGTGGTGCTGCAGCACAACCACAAGGGCACGCTCTTCAACACGGGCTTTCTCTCGTACGCGGCCAGCCGCGGCTTCGCGGTGAAGGCCTGCAACGTGAAGGCGGGCAACGAGAAGGGGCGCGTCGAGCGCCCCATCGGCTTCGTGCGCGAACGCTTCTGGCCAGGGCGCCGCTTCGCCGACCTGATGGATCTGAACTCCCAGGCCATGCAGTGGCGCGACGACTTCGCGAACAACCGGGTGCACGAAGAGACGGGCAAGGTGCCGGCGCTCGTCTTCGAGCACACCGAGAAGGCAGCGCTGAACCCGCTGCCCACTACCGCCTTCAACACCGACGAAGTGGAGGGCGGCATCACGGTGACGAAGTCCTTCCGCGTGCGCTTCGACAAGAACCTCTACTCGGTGCCGCCCACGCTCGTGTCGCAGCGAGTCGTCGTGCGCGCCGATGACGCACGGGTCGGCATCTTTCTCGGGGACAAGGAGATCGCGATGCACGCTCGGCGCTGGGGCGTCGGCGAAGACATCGAGGCTCCCTCACACCGTGCACAAGCGCTCGCGCGAAAGCCCGGCGCGGACAGGGATGGGCTGCCGCCGCTGCTGCAGCGCATGGGCGACGTGGCGACGCGGTACTTCAAGGTGGCCACCGCCGGGACCAAGTCCCTCTTCCGCGAGAAGGTGCGGCTCGTCTTCTTTGCCGAGGTCTTCGGCGTCGCCGAGACGGCGGAGGCCATGACTGAGGTGATGGCCGGGGGCCACGTCGGAGCTGACTTCGTCGAATACGTGCTGCGGCAGAAGAAGGGGCTCGTGCCCCGAGCCCCGCCGCTGAAGCTCGGCCCGGAGCTCGACGAGCCCTCGCTGCCGGAGCCCGACCTGTCTCGCTACGACGAGCCCCGCCAACCAACCAAGGACGAGAAATGAAAGACGAAGACGAAATCGAACTCACTCTGCAGAAGCTGAAGTGGCTCCGCTTGCCGGGCATGGCGCGCGCGCTGCGAGAGCTGCTCGAGAAGGCAGCGAAGGAGAACCTCACCACCAGCGACGTCGTCAGCCGCCTGTGTGACGAGGAGAAGGCCAGCCGGATGCGCAGCGCGATCGCCGCCAAGGTGAAGGGGGCGCGCTTCCCGGAGATCAACACCATCGACGCCTTCGATTTCGACTTCGATCCGGTGCGCAAGAAGCTCAAGGCCCGCTACCTCGCGCTGCACGACGCCACCTTCCTCGAGAAGGGCATCAATCCGCTCTTCATCGGCACCCCAGGGACTGGGAAGACGTATCTCGCGCGCGCTCTGGCGTGGCGAACGTGCCAGGTGAACAAGCGCGTCGTCGTCGTGAGCGCGCCGCGCATGCTCAACGAGCTTCACGGTGCTGAGCTGCACGGCGGTCTCGAGCGCGTGATGCGCAAGTACGTGAAGGCGGACCTGCTGGTGATCGACGACTTCGCGGTGCTCGCGATGGACGCAGCGCAGGCCAAGCTCGCCTTCCAGGTCATCTCCGAGCGCTACGACCACCGTCGGTCGACGTGCATCACCACCAACCGCGTCTTCAAGGACTGGACGAAGGTGTTTCCCGACGCGCTCAACGCGCAGGTCATCGCCGAGCGCCTCACCGAGCGCTCTGAGCGCTTCCTCCTGGACGGGAAGGGCTACCGCTGACCCCACACCGAACGGCCCAGGGGGCTGCCACCGACCTCGACCGGCGAGAACCAGCCCACCCGCGCCGCTCACCCGAGCGCATTGGCCCTGTGCACCTTGCGCACTGTCGGCTCAGGCGAAGAACCGCCTTGAAATCACCGGGTGGTCCTCTGGTCCTCGGTGATCTCGGTGGAAGTGGATCACCTGATCGTCGGTGGCGACACGAGTAGCCACAGCGAGAGCAGCGGTCTAGTCGCCGCAGGCCGTCGGAATGGTCACCGACTTTACTGCCTTCTTCGCCTGACCCGTGATGACGGCTTGAACCACAACCGGCTCGCATGCATCGAGCTTTCCAGTGAACGTAAAGATGAAGCGGCGCTTTCCGGTCATGTACTCGCCCACTACGAGATCCACCTTCGCACGACCGATCTCCTTGCCCCCCTGCGTGGCAACGACGTCCATAACTCGTCCATCGATGCGGGAGTCCACAAGCGCCTTGCTAGTCGCGGTCACCATGACGAACAGGGAGAGCTTCTCGACTTCCGAATCGACGTAGCTTTGGAGTTCCCCGTTTCTGAGCAAGCCGACTTCGAAATCGCCGATGCCCATGTCAGCGTTCTTGGCAGGCGGCGCAGCGAAGCCAACCGAGGAAAGGACCACGGCCAAACCCGCCAACCCACTCTTTGCTCGCAGCAAGACCTTCATTGCAACTCCACGCCCGTACACGGGCTCAACGGGAACCCGGAATGGGTGCCCCACACACGCAGAAGCGAAACCCAGCCTCCAAGTAGTCGACTCAGTTTTCGTCAGCTGGAACGCCGAGAACTTCGCTCGTGCGCGGCAATGCTCCGCCTGCGACGACCGGCGGTGTCTCCATCGAGAACACTCCGCCTGCGGTGAAGTTCATCGTGGCGATCTCCACCAAGCGCTTCTTCACCGTCATTTGCTGGGTAGCCCAGAGCACATTCAATGGAACCTGGACGCTGGACTCCCCGCCCTCGGGCGTATCGAGGCGAACGGAGACCAGCCCGAACTCATCGACGCCCGTGATGACACCAGGTGACTTCACTCGGTCGATGACCACCCGGGCGCCCACGTCTGGCCGAGTCAGACGGCTACCTCGCATCGTAATGTCGGTATCGCGAACCAATCCCCTGACGAGCTCAACCTGGCCACCTGGGGAGCTACGGAACCGAAGGGTGGGCCCATCGCTGTCGAGCGAGACCTCCTTGTCGCCGCTGCGAACGGCGGCCGGCTTGAACTTGCCGTTCTCGAACGAGAACAGCCGCACAACCGAACGACCCTTGTCCGGCTCGAAGCCCTCAAGCAGCACGAACGCCTTCGCGGCCGCCTTGCCGGCCCAGAGGGCACGAAGCGTCAGCTTGGGGTTGTCGTTCGAGAAGTTGTGGCCGCTCGTCGCCCGATCCCTCGCAAGGTCATCGATGATCGTGTCCTGCCTGCGCTCCACACCCCCACCAGCCACGTGAAAATCGGGCGCCAGCACATCGAACCCGCGCAGCTTCGGAGACTCGCGAAACAGAGCCGCGGCCAACGGCGGGATGCGGATCAACGCGAGAGCGACAAGCGCCTTCTCCCGACCCAACGACTCGAGGTTGTCGGCGAGAGCTTCAAGGCACTTCACCGCAGGCTCACCAACGCGCACGAGGTACGTCTCAGCCTTCGCGGAGTCCTCGCTCTTCAGCCTGGTGCACAGGTGAGCGGCCGCCTTCGCGTCGCCGTTCGAAGCCAAGACCAGCGCCGCCGCATCGAGTTCGCTAACCTTCTTCCCCGACTCGAGGACAAAACGGGCGGCGCCCTCGACCACCTCGGCGAACTCAGCCATGTCCTTCGTGTCGATGCCCGCCTCGTATTGTTTCTGGCGCACGCCACCGGCGACCTTCATGAGGTCGGCAAGGGCCTCGGGCGCGAGCCCAGCGCGAACCTTCTCATCCGCAAGCGCCTTAGTCGCGGGCCCCAGCTCAAAGAGGGCGACGATGTCACCTCGCTGCGCCCCATTGGCGTACAGCAGCATCGACTTCGCCTGCTTGTTCTCGGGTTCCTGCTTCGTGGCGATCTTGAACTCGGTGACCGCGCCCCGGACCTCATCGATGAGAAGGAGCTCCTTCCCGCGCGCGATGTTCTGCTGGTCCTTCTTGCACCCTGACGTGGCGACGATCAGCAACGCAACGACGATGGACATCCTCATTATTTTGCTCCGGTTGCGACGCATGTGCCCGAGTTCAGGGCCTTGACGACTTTTGAGACGCGCAGAGGGTCGGTCGCGGCGACCCGTCGGGCGAGGCCCGCGGTGAAGTCCCTCCACGTCACCGACCCCGCGCACTCGACGACCGCGGTCCGCGCAAAACAGAGGCTGGTCGCCGTCTTGGTCGACGTATCGCCCTGAAGAACAAGGTCTCCTGATTGGCCTACAGCCGCGAAGATGGCCTCGAGGACAACCCGGTCCTGGTTCGGCGGGGGCTGGCAGAGTTCCCGGTTCTGCCTCACGATGCGAAGCGCCACGTCGGGTTGGCCCCTGCGCAGGGCGTCGATGAGGGCCTGTCTTTGAACCGCGAGCGAGGCCTCTCGCTCCTGCTTCTTCACGAGTTCATCGAGCCGCGCGCGCAGGCTGGCGACGTTCGCCTTGCCCGCACAGGCGTCGTTGGCGACGTCAATCGCGGCGAGGGCCGACTCCCGGGTGCCCCGCTCAAGCTCTCGCTCTGCCGTCTCGAACTCCGCCGCACACCGGCGCTGCTGGCGCGCGGCTTCGCGCTTCGCGACACCTTGCTCGAATCGTGCTTTTGCCGCGTCTGCCTGAGGCGTCCAATGCTCGCCGCAAGCCTGGCGGGTCGTCTCCCAGCGCCGAAGGCCCTGCGCCTCGTCCTCCACAGTCTCGATCCGGAGACTGCTTGCAGCCAGGAGGCCGTCAGCGCACGCCTGCTCGCGCCGCCTTGTCGCTTCGATGGCAACGGCCGAGGTCGAGTCGGCCTCGAGTGCGGCGCGAAGCGAAGCAATCTCGGCGCCCGCGAGGGTCGCGGTGACCTTCTGTTCGCCGGCTACAACCTCAATCTGCTCGCCGGGCAACGCGTCGGCAGGCACTGCCAAGAGCGAGAACCGCACAGCGCCCTCTGAGGATGTACGTGCGCCAGCGACGCCGCGGATGCTCGGCCGAACAATCTCGCCCGCGAACGGGCGCTGGTTGCAGTCCTCCGTGCGGGAGTCCCTCGTTGCGACCACCTCACCGAGGTCCGAGTGCGAGTCGAGCGACCGAAACAGGTCGACGACAGCGATGGTGAACGGAATCAGAGAAGCACCCGCCACTCCGATTCCCACCGTCCGGTACGTGCTGGGTGGTAGCGGCATGCTGGTGCCATTGGCCGTCGTCGTCGCGCGCGCCGCCCATCCGTCAGCGTCGAAGTACAGCCAGGCACCGAGTCCGACGAGCGCTGCACCGCCCAGCGCGAGCGCCGTGATGGTGCCACCCGCCACCGTGCGCTTGATGTCCTGCACCCGGTGCACGTAGTGGAGGGTCTGAACCTCGCACTGCTGCTTCGCGGCAACCGTCACCACGAGAGAGGTGCCTTCGACGCGCGCGCTCGCAGCAACCGCAGGAGCGGCGACCGGCGGTTGGCGCAGCTCCTCGCTGCGCGAGGGTGTATCGGTGTTGATGGTTTGAGATGAGACGGTCGCGCATCCCGACGTCATGCTGACCGCCAGAACGACCACGACCGCCGCTACGCCTCGTCCCTGCCTCGCCACAACCTTCACGTCGACCCCCGACCGCGTTGCCTGCACTGCCTAAATAGGCCTGTGTAGTGGCCTATATCAACAAGGAAGCGAGGCCTACGAGTGAGTCATGCCTCGCTCGAGCAGCGGCTCTCTGCGGGACTACGTCGCCGCCAACGCGCGAAAATTGCGCGAGGCTTGCGGGCTGACCCAGGAGCAGGTGGCGTCGAGCGTGGGCTGCTCGCCCAGGTACTTCCGCTCTATCGAGGTCGGACAGGTGAACCTGACGTTGACCACCCTGGAGCTCATCGCCAACGCGCTCGAGGTCGAGGCTCACGAACTCCTGCGGCCCGCGGAGCTTGTGCGGCGGGGCCGAGGAAGACCGGCGAAGAAGAAGCGGTGACTCCGCTGTTGTGGCCCTCTCAGCGTCTTCACTCAATTCGCCCAATGCATCGTGACCATGCGGCTCCACGCACCCTGGGACGATGGCGAACACCGCGGTCACCCAGTGCAGCAGCGAAGGCCCCTGCCCCAGCACCGCGCGGAACCCCTCCGCATGGTCCAGGACACCTCCTCCTCGGCTATGGAATCGCCACGGATACCGCGGCGAGAGCCTCCTTCGCGCGCGCGATTTCGCCGTCGAGCCTCGCTTGGAATGATCCGGCCTCAGGCATCGCATGCGTGACCAGACCGCCCTCCAGCATCTCGTACGTGAAGTCGATCGAACTTTCCGCGAAGAGAGCAAGATTGGTGGCAGTGAATTCGTTGACGCTGTCATTCATCGCTGCAAATCGCGCGAACAGATCGTCGACACCGCCCTGCCAAGACCAGACGCGATCACTCAAGGTGACCAGCCCGTTCTCAGGGTCGTAGGTAAACTTGTGGTGAGCGAACGCATTTCGAATGTGATGGGCGTCGGAGCACAGCCGAGCGGAGAAGAACGGGGGTGGGTTCTGGGCGAGAACCCGTTCCAAATTCCCGAATGTCGGCTTTCCGGGGCAGAGCTTCTTCCCCTGCCGCGCGCTTTCAGTTGAGACGAGCGCCGCCACCAAGCCCTCGTACCGCATGAACAACTCCGGGGCTGCGATCTTGAGCAACGTCCATCTGGCCTCGCCCTCTGCTGCTCGTGCATCACCAAGCCTGCGCTCGACTACCGCCCCCGGGAGAGTCCCGTCCGCCCGCTCGATGGTGACGCCGAGGGCAACTCTGGGCACCTGCGCCTCGACCATGCGCATGTACTGAAGCGCTGGCCAACCCTCGATGCGGAGGAGGAGAACGGGCTGCCGCCTGACCCACCTGTAGATCTGGTACCGCACGCGACGTGACCGTAGTGCCCGCTCAAATAGGCTCTGATATCGACCAACGCGCTCTGCGCCCGCACCAGGAATCATCTGCTGAGCCGCAGCGGTGACCCGCTCAACAAAGGCCTGCAACTCCCGCCTCGGGCGGAGCGGATCAATGCCGCCGGCGATGATCCGCTTCCAGTCCGGCAAGAGCATCTTCGCTGTGTCAGGAAAGACTTCTTCCACCAAGTCGCCGAGATTGCGGTTCATCAATGCACCTGACGTCAGCACACTAGGTGACTGACCTTCTACTGGCAGGGACCCTGTGAGTGCTGACCCTTCCCTGCGACTGGTCCGCGCCACCCTCGCTGCGTTGACCAGCTCGCTCCTCGCCGCCCTAAACTCCTGCGCCCTCCGACGGTACCGTGCTGCTGCGTCACCTGGGGTCATGGGCTGGGGCGCCCCGGTCGGCGATCTCCGCGGTTGCCTTGGACGGGGTTCGTTGCAATCAAGGCCCGGCCGACTGGCGGTCAGACAAGAGCTGACGAGATTCTGGGGTACGGAGGGCGAATGGCGGGGGCACGTCGATACCAATGGGCTGGACCGGGCAACGCGCCAGGCCTGATTCGAGATCGCAGCCGCGAGCCTGAAATCCCCTCGGCAGCAGGGGCACGCTCGCCGGTGGCCTGTTCTGCAGCCTCGCACGCGGAATTCGACGTGCTGACGGCGAATTCCTGATCCACGCCCGCAACTTCTGGTGCGCCCCGCAGACACTCTGCGGTGAGTGAAGTGGGGGATGGAGCTGGCGAGCCCCATCCCCCGGAACAACAGCTCTTGAGTGAAGTGCGCAGGAGCCGCCGCGAGGAGACCCGAATGACGCGTGCAAGACAACCAGAGAGAGCGATGGGGCACCTCGAAGTGCCGTGGGACATCAACGTGGTGGACCCGAGGGATGGGCGAGGTCGACGGCATGGGCACCACGGGCTGCTCAACGCGCTGGTGATGGCGCTGGCCAGCGGGCAGCACACGCTGCGCGCGGTGGAGTCGCTGGTGGAAGACGTCAGCCCGCGCGCGAGGCGGAAGCTGGGGCTGCCGCGCAAGGTGTCGGACTCGACGCTCTACCGGCTGCTGACGGGCCACAACCCGGAGGGCTTCCGCGAGACGGTGTGGAACCAGCTCGATGGGTGGTGGAAGTCCGGCCTGGTGTCGAATGACGTGGTGCCCGGCGGCGTGGTGGCCTTCGACGGCAAGGGCGCCTGGAGCAGCACCACCACCGAGGTGGCCGGCGCCAAGGTGTCCAGCTGTGATGGCGACGGCACGAAGCTGTGGATGCTGGGCAGCCTGCGCGCGGTGCTGACCTCCTCGTCGGCGACGCCCTGCCTCGACATGGAGCTCATCGCGCACAAGGACGCGGAGTCTCCGAGCTTCCGCGTCGTCTTCGAGCGGCTCTGCGCCTCGATGGGCCGCCGCTTCCGCATCGTCACCGGCGATGCGGCCTTCACGGCCCGCGAGAATGCCGCCCTCGTCCGCGAGCACGGAAAGCATTACGTCTTCGCGCTCAAGGGCAACCAGCCCGCGCTGCTCGAGCTCGCCCGCGTGCGGCTGCAGGCGCCCTTCTTCGAACTCCGCACCGAGGAGCGCGGCAGCGGCCAGGTCGTCACCCGCGAATTCTCTCGCGCCACCGTCGCGCACGACGACGATGTGCTGCTCCTCAAAGGAGCAAGGCAGCTCTGGCTCATCCGCCAGACGACGCTGGTGCCGGGCTGTGTGGCCACTGTCGATGAGCGCTACTTCGTCACCTCGCTGCATCCCGAAGAGGTCACCGCCAGCGCCGCGCTTCGCCTCGTGCGGCTGCACTGGGGCATCGAGAATGGCCACAACTGGACCATGGACTGCATCCTCGACGAGGACGCCTCCCAACCCTGTCAGCAGAGCCGCGACTCCATCGAGGTCGTCACCTGGCTGCGCATCCTCGCGCTCAACATCCTCGCAACCTGGCGCGCACGACTGCCCCTCAAGGATGGGCTGCCGCAGCCATGGCGCCGCGTGATGCAGCGCCTCCGAGACCTCGTCGTCCTCCTCGGACGCCTCGAGGTGCTGGTCCAACCCGTCTGATGGCTCGCCAGCCATTCCCCCACTTTCACTCACCACAACTCGACCCTCCTCGCTGCCGCTCGCGGGCAGTCACGGTCGCGTCTGCTCGAGCACGTGGTGGTGCGGGTCACGCGCCTTCAGCACCAGCGCTCGCGCGACCTCGGATCAGGTCTG
>CAIVGN010000212.1 GCA_903905455.1 uncultured Archangium sp. | reverse complement strand
CTCGCCCGCGTCGGCGACCTCGCCGCACGCCCAGCCGCCGTCGGCGCACTCACCCAGGCGCGCCGCGAAGTCGAAGGGCCAGCACCCGCCGAGCAACACCACGGCCGCCATCAGCAGCGCCTGCTTCATCGAAAGCTCCCTGAGAGAACGAGCCCCGCGCGGCCCGGGTCGAGGCTCACCGTGACGGCGGGCGGGGTCTGCCCCAGCACCATCCACACGGTGGTCCACGCGATGCCCACCACGCCGAGGCCGACGCCGGTCCACGCCAGCGCCTGGAAGGTCGAGCCCTCGTTGGCCAGGCGCTGCGTCGCCGGGTAGCCCACCGCGGTCTTCATCGCCTCGAAGCGCAGCCCGGCGAAGACGAAGCCCACGGCTGCGCCTGCGAGCAGCACGCCCCCGACCGCCGCGGGGATCCAGCGGGGCGGGGGCGATGCGGCTCCTCCCAGGGATCGCGCGAGCTGTGCCCCGGCGTCGTCGAGCGCATCGACCAGCGCGGCCTCGCTGCGCGCCGAGAGCACCACCTCTGCCTGCACTTTCGCGTTCTTCGACGAGATGAGCCTCGCGGTGCCTCGGAACCCGCCGTCGAGCCGCGCGAGGCTGGTGACGACCGACAGCTCGCAGCCCAGCGCGTTGACCAACTCCGCGAGACAGCTGCCTTCCCCCGCCTCGCAGCCCAACAGCGTGCGCTGCCGCTCGGTGCTCAACAGGGTGGTGATGTCCTGGCGCGAGACGACCTCGAGGCCCCGCTTGCGCAGCGAGGCGGCGAGGGCGTCTTCGAGCACCTGCGAGAGCTCGGGCGCCACTCCCGAGACGGTGAAGGGGGTGACCACCACGCGCTCAGGAGTGGCCGTCAGGACGAGGGCAAGCAGGAGTGCCGACACGGTGCCTCAGGGACTGGGTACCGGCCTCAGAGCCGGTAGTCGATGCCCAGGCCCACCGACGGGCCGACGAGCGAGTTGATCACCGCGAAGCCCACGGTGGGGGTGAGGAAGAGCTTCGGCTTGAGGTCGGTGCCGACGCCGATGCGCATGCCGAGGTCGCCGAAGACGAGCGGGCTCGCCGTGGCCCCGCCGCGGAAGTGCAGCATCCAGCCGCGCCGCAGGGGGACCTGCAAGAGCCCCTCGAGGCCGTAGACCAGCCACCCGAAGGCGCTGCCCAATACCTGCGTCTGCGCGCTGAACTGCAGGCCGTCCAGCGCGCCGATGCGCAGGTGCTGCGAGAGCAGGAAGCCCGCACCCGGCGAGAACGTGGCCACGCCGACCCCGAGGCCCGCAGCGAAGAAGCGGCTGTCGAAGAACGCGTCGAGCGAACCACCGGCGGCCCCGCCCGCACCGAACCCGCTCGTCACCACCGCCATCGGCCACAGGCGCACCCTCAAGGCGAAGGGCACCTCGGCATGCCAGGTGACGCTGGCGTCGGCCAACACGCCCACGCCCAGCGTGCCGATGGGCATCATGGGGTGCAGCGAGGCGGCGAAGTCGAAGACCCCGCCCGCGCGCGCCGGGCCGAGCACCGTGTCGTCAGACTTCGGCTCCTGCGCCGCGGCTCGAGTGGGCGCGGCCGCCAGCAGCGGCGCCGCCCAGGAGGTCCTGCCCGGCTCCGTCGCCCCGGCCCACGGCATCGCGGACGCGGCGGAGCGCGGGACCGCCGCCGGGCGCAGGGGCTTCGCCTCGATCCGCGCGACCTCGACCCAGGCCTGCTGCCCGCGCAGGAACAGCGAGCGCACCTCTCCGTTGAGCCGCACCTCGCTGATCAGCGCGGGCGTGGCCTCGAGCGAGAAGCTGCGCACGCGACCGTCGGCGCAGGCCACGTGCAGTTGCTGATCAACCACCGCCGAGACCGCCACGCAGCCCACCTCGGCCGGCACCGTGCCCGGCGCGCCGGGACGATCGACGAACACCCGGCCACCCTCGAGCCGGGCCGTGGGCGCGACGGGACCGCCCTGCGCGAAGGCGAGCGACGCGGCGCTGAGCGAGGCGACGAAGAGGGCTCGCATGGCCGGGCTCACAGCCGGTAGTCGAAGCCGAAGCCCACCGAGGGGCCCACGAAGTAGTTCACGTAGGCGATGCCCACGGTGGGCGTCAGGTACAGCCGGGGCTTGTCCTCCGCGCCCAGGCCAATGCGCATGCCGAAGTCGCCGAAGGCGAAGGGCGCCATCGAGCCCCCGCCGCGGATCTGCAGCTGCCAGTCACGGCGGATGGGGATCTGCACCAGCGCCTCGCCCCCGTAGAACGCGAAGCCCGAGAACTCCATCGCCACCAGCTGCGTCTGGGCCGTGAAGTTCAGGCCGTCGAGGGCGCCGATGCGCAGCAACTGCGAGACGAGGAAGCCGGCGCTCGCCACCGAGCTGGACCCGCCGAAGTTGTTGAAGGTGAGCTGGCTGAAGGTTCCGAAGCCGACCCCCAGGCCCGCCGCGAAGAAGCGGCCGTCATACAGCGCGTCGATGGAGCCCGCCGCGAGGCCGCCGCTCGCAGAGCCGCTGAGCGGTGAGCTCGACGACGTCGTCACGCCACCGAGAGGAAACAGCCGCGCGCGCAACGCGAAAGGCACCTCCGCGTGCCAGGTGAGGCTCGCGTCGATCAGCCCGCCGACGCCCAGCGTGCCGATGGGCACCATCGCCCGCAGCGCCGCGGCGACGACCACCACGCCTCCCAGCCGCACCGGGCCGATGACGGTGTCGTCGGAAGCCCCAGGCGTGCCCGGCGCGGTGACGGGTGCCGGCTGCGCGCCCAACACCGGGGGCGCCGTCATCGCGCTACCCGGCGGCGGAGGGGGCAACGTGCCCAACGGCCCGGAGGCCACGGCCGCCTGCCGCAGCGGCTTCGCCTCGGAGCGTGCCACCTCGACCCAGGCCTGCTGCCCCAGGAGAAACACGCCGCGCAGCTCGCCCTCGACCCGCACCTCGTTGCTCAACGTCGGCGGCGAGGTCAGCTCGAAGCTGCGCACCCGCCCGTCGGCGCACGCCACGTGCAATTGCTGGTCGACCACCGCCGACATCGGCACGCACCCCACCTCGACCGGCACGGTGCCCACGACCCCCGCGGCATCGAGGAACACCCGGCCCGCGTCGAGGCGCGCCGTCGGGAAAGGGGCCGGCTGCGCGAGCGAAGTCGTCGCGACAGCGAGGGACGCCAGGAGGAGGGTTCGCATGGCCCCGCTGTTAGCAGGGACCGGGCCCTACAGCTTGAACTTGAGCCGTGCCCCGAGCAGGAGCGCGTCGCGGCCATCGCCCCCGGGCGTGCGGTAGTATTGGAGGTCGGGCTGGAGGCTGACGAACTTCGTCAGGCGCCACTTGTAGAAGGCCTCGATGAAGAACTCGGTGCCGGTGCCCGGCGTGCCGTTGGCCTGGCGGGTGACGGTGAACCAGCCGAAGCCGATGCCCACCGTGTCGTCCTGGCGCCGGCCCAGGCCGTGGTACGCCAGCGACGCGCCGACGAAGAGCGGCATCAGGTTGCGATCGGGCTGCGCCCAGCCCACGCGGGTGATGAAGGTGAAGCAGCGCGGGTCGTCCTTGTCGGCCGGGTTGAGCCACAGCCGCTCGTCGTTCTGGAAGAAGACGCCCCAGCTCTGGTCGAAGACGCGCGGCTCGGCGCGGTCGGTGATCTCGTCGATGGTCCCCTGCTGCCGAAAGAAGCCCAGGGTGGTGGTGCCCACGTGCTTGTCGTTGGCCCCGAAGTGGTGCGTCACGTTGGCCGAGCTGATGACGAAGTTTCCCGCGCCCGGGGCGAAGGCCGAGTCGAAGCCGAAGCTCCCCACCTTCGGCGAGCCCTCGAAGAACGAGCCCTTCAACGCGAGCCACCACACCGGCGTGACCACCACCACCGCGCCCAGGCCGTTGGTCGGGTACGAGGGCAGCGGCGACGAGGGCAGCATGCCGAAGTTGTTGTTGATGAAGTTGCCGCCGAAGCGCGGGGTGCCGAACTCGCGGTTGGCGTCCTGCTTGCCCAGGCGCAGCTTCACCACGTCGAAGAACGACTGCTCGAAGAAGAACTCGCCCAGTTGGGTGTAGGGCGTCGCCTCGATGTTGCTGATCTCCGACGACGAGCCGACGAACTCGTTGATGCCCGTGCCGTGGTTGTTCTGGCCCAGCACGTAGAACTTTCCGCCCGGCCACAGGCCCATCTGCTCGAAGTCGAGCGTCACCGCGACGTCGAGGTGCCCGGTGAACGCGCCGTTGACCCCCGGGGCCTCCTGCGCGGCGTTCGAGAACACCTCGCCGGCGTAGGCGAGGTCGAAGGTGATGCCGTGGCTCGCAAGCCAGGTGCGCGCGTCGCCCCACTCGCCGGTGAGGTGTTCGCCGTGCACCCAGTCGGTGGGCGCCTCGGCTTCGACGGCAGCCTCGACGCCGGCGTCAGCGGGGCTCGTCAAGTCGTCAGGGGGGGCGGCGTAGGCGGCGGCGGCGAAGATCAGCGCGGCGAGGCCCAGGGGTCGGGAGTTCAATCGGCCGGCAGCCTAGCGGATGGAATGGCCTCGAGGGTGCGTCCTCTCACGGCCCGAGAGCCGCGCCGCGACGTCCGCGCCCCATCGCCGTGGCGCTCCACGCCCTCGATCCCCGGGCCGAGCTTCCGCGCGCGCCGCCGTCGGCATGGCCCGTGCTCCGAGGCCGCCGGAGGAGTCGACGTGGGCCCACACGACAAGGCGTTCCGGAAGCTGATGAAGGAGGAAGGGGTGGCCGAGGCGCTGTTGCGTGAGCGCCTGCCCGCGTCGTTGGTGGCGCGCTTCGCGGGGCCGCCGCAGCACCTCTCGGAGTCGTTCGTCGACGGCTCGGGCAAGGGGCATGTCGCCGACGTGGTGCTGCTCGACGTCGGCGCCGAGCCGGCGTGCTCCCTCTCGGCGCACCCCACGCTCAAGGGCGGGCTGCTGGGCCTCAAGGCCGCCGCCACGCCGCGGGCCGGACTGGGGCCGGTGCTCGGGCAGATGGTGGGCGCGCTGGCCGACGAGGAGTCGACGCTGCGGTTCTTCCTCCAGTACCTTATGAACGTCGTGGGCCGTGACGCGTTGCCCCTGGTCGAGCGGGCCGCGCAGCAACAAGGGCAGGGCAAGGAGAAGGCGATGCAGACCATCAGCGAGTTCCTCGAATCGAAGGGCTACCGGCGCGGCAAGCGGCAGGGCCTCAAGCAGGGCCTCGAGCAGGGCCTCGAGCAAGGTCTCGAGCAAGGTCTCGAGCAAGGTCTCGAGCAAGGTCTCGAGCAAGGTCTCGCGCAAGGTCTCGAGCAAGGTCTCGAGCAAGGTCTCGCGGCCTACCGCGACGGCCTGCGCCGCGTGCTGCTGCGCCGCTTCAAGAAGGTGCCCGCGGCCATCGAACAGAAGCTCGCCGACGCCGACGCGGCGACCCTCACCCGGTGGCTCGAGGCCGCGCTCGAGGCGAGGTCGCTCAAGGTGGTCTTCGCCTCGCACTGAGCCGTCAGGGCCGCACGAAGCACTCGAAGTCGGGCGCCATGCACCACAGCGTCACCGGCTTCCCGCACGCCTCGAGCTCGTACTGCTCGAACGTGTCCCCGGACATCCCCGACACGAAGTGAATCTGCCCGGGCGCACACGAGGGCAGCAGTCGCGCCGCGAGGGTCACCACGCGACGCCGCTCCAGCACCGTCGAGACCACGACCGCCGCGACCAGCAGCAGCGCCACCGCCGCGCTCCCGATGACGAGCCACCGGCGCATCAGCCCGGGCGGCACTTTCCGTTGCTGCAGGTCTCGCCGACCGCGCACACCCCGACGCCCGTGCCGGTGCAGTCGCCGCGGGGCACCTCGGTGCTCCACTGGCCGATGTGGTTGCCGCTGTTCAGGTCCTGGAAGGGCAGCCAGAACGCGGGGAAGCTCGGGTCTTGCCCCGCGGCCATGTGGGCCGGGTCGAAGGCCACCATCCACAGCTGGGTCTTCGCGCCCGCCGCCAACCGCAGGCCGTAGGCGCGCGCGCTCGAGAAGGTGAGCCACATCACCTGGCCCGAGGCGTAGTCGTGCTTCACCGGCGCCCACTTGGGCCACTGACAGGCGCCCGGGTCGCTCGCCTGCGCCAGCTTCACCGGGGCGCCGCCCGTCGAGGGCACCGCCCAGAGCTCACCGTCGGGCATGCCCGCATCGCTGGGCGCCGCGTTCGACGACGACTCGTGGTTGGCCGGCGAGCGGTTGAAGAGCACCCAGTCTCCGTCGGGCGAATAGGCCGGGTAGTAGTTGTTCTGGCCGCCGGCGGGCACCAGCGACTGTGCGGGGTCGAAGCCCAGGCCGTTGAAGCGCCGCGTCTCCAGCGAGGCCGACTGCACGCCCAGCGCGGGGAAGGCGCTCGGCACGCCGCCACCGGGCTTCGCGTAGACCATGTGCCGGCCGTCGGGCGCCCAGTCGGGCATCGAGCCCGCCGAGGCGACGGTGACGCTCGCACCGCTGTAGAGGTTGCGCCAGGCGATGGAGCCGCCGTTCGAGGTGAGCAGGTGGCGCTCGTCGGGCGAGAACGAGAAGAAGTTCGCGCTGCCCGTCAGCGGCCCGCTCATGGAGGTGATGGTCTGCTTCGAGGCGACGCCGAGCACCGCGTAGGCCGAAGGCGAGGGGATGTCCTTGCCCACGGCGATCTCATTGCCCTGCCGCGAGATGACGTGGCAGCCGACGCAGAAGGTCGCGCCGACGTTGCTGTTCACCAGGTACGACTGGCGGGGCGCGTTGGGGTAGCCGTAGTCGTAGCGCATCACCGAGCCCGAGCTGTTCCAGTAGTAGAGCCCGCCGCGCAGGTCCTGCTCGGTGAAGCCCAGGGACTGCGGCGCAGACTGGCCCACCACGCCGGGCGCCGTGGCGTTCACGCCGGTGACCGTCCAGTTGATGGGCGCGGTTCCGCGCGCGTAGCTCACGAGGTTCGACCAGAAGGTGGCGTCCGGCGTGTACACGCAGCCGCCGCCCAGCGGGGTGCACGCGGTGTAGACGGTGAGGGTGGTGGTGGGCGCGACGAAGGTGAAGCGGAACAGCGTCTGCCCCGCGCCCGGCACGAAGTGGAACTCGATGGTGTTGGTGTTCGGCGGGAGCATCACGCCGCTGGGCGGGTAGACCACGGAGATCGCCGGGCCCGTGGCCTGGCCGCCGAACTTGCCCGGGGCGCCCGCGTCGGCGCCGCCGCCGATGACCACCGTCGTGCCGCCGTCACCCAGGAGCGCCGGCTGGCGGCCCGCGGGGGGAATGAGCCAGCCACCGTCGAAGTCGAAGGGGCCGTTGCCCGTGCCGCCGCCGGTCATCGCCGCGCCGCCACCACCACCACCACCACCACCGGCGCCGCCGCCCGTGACCGTTCCACCACCGGAACCACCGCCGGTCACCGTTCCGCCGCCAGCACCGCCGCCGACGGCCGCCCCACCGCCGCCACCGGTCAGCGCGCCACCGCCACCCCCGGCGCCGCCGCCCAGCGCGTCACCGCCACCTCCGCCCGTCGCCGCGCCGCCCCCGGTGTTGCCGCACGAGCCACAGATCCCGTTGCGACAGCATCCCTCGCACTTCGCCGGGTCACAGGCGTTGGCCATGGGGCCTCCGCAGTCACAGCCCGCGGAAAACAGGAGGACCACCACGGGCAACGCGCGGAGCAGGAAGGTCGGTTTCACGAGCGGGCGAGGGTGTCACGCGGGGTGGAGCCGGACAAGGCGCGAGGCGTCGTGCCAGTGACGGCCCCCTGCATTGTCGTCGGATGGATTGATCGCTTCTGACGGCTGGGCCACACAGGCGCCCGGCATGTCCATTTCCCCGAGACGACGCGCCGTCTCGCTCCAGTCCCTCGCCGTGCTGTTCCTGCTGGCCTGCGGGCGGACCCAGCCCGTGCACTACTCGACCGACGGCGGCGACGAGCTGCTGCCGGCGCGGTTGCCGGACGGGGGGCTCGCCTGTGTCGACGGCACCCTCGGGCTCAAGCCCGCGCGCCCGGTGGTGATGCTGGTGGTCGACCGCTCGTCGTCCATGAGCCAGTCCTTCCCCGGCACCGGCGCCACCAAGTGGAACGCGCTGCGCTCGGCGCTGCACCAGGCGTTGCCCCCGTGGAACGAGACCCTCGAGCTGGGGCTGCAGCTCTTCCCCTCGACGGGCGCCAACACCTGCAGCGTGGCCGCGGCGCCCGAGCTCTCGCCTGTGTTCCAGGGCGTCGACGCGGTGCTCGCGCGGCTCGACGGCACGGGCCCGGGTGGCTCGACCCCCACCGCGTTGGGCGTCGAGAGCGCGGGCGCGGCCTTGACCTCGCTGCGCACCGCGGGCTCGGCGAAGGCCCTGGTGCTCGCCACCGACGGCGCGCCCGACTGCAACGCCAACCTGAACCCGCGCGCCTGCACCTGCGTGGGCGGCACCACCTGCTCCGCGACGCGCTGCCTCGACGACACCCGCACCCTCGAGCGCATCAGCACCCTCGCCGCGTCGGGCATTCCCACCTGGGTCATCGGCCTGCGCAGCAGCTCCGACGCGGTGTTCGTCGACGTGCTCAACCGCATGGCCGAGGCGGGCGGGCGGCCCATGCAGGGCACGCAGCACTTCTTCTCGGCGTCGTCGCAGCAGGAACTCGAGGTGGCGCTCGCGGAGATCCGCCGCCAGGTCGGCACCTGCCACTACCTGACGACCTCGGTACCCGACGTGGGCGGCAGCATCGAGCTGAACCTCGAGGGCGACTTCGTGAAGTACGACGCCTCGCAGCTCGACGGCTGGAGCTGGGTGGACGCGGACAACGGCGAGCTCGCGCTGCACGGGGCCGCCTGCACGCGCGCCGAGGCCTTGCCCCTCTCGGCGCTCTCGGTGGTGGTGCGCTGCGCCGCTCCCTGAAGTTGGGGATGGACCTGACACCCGCGCGCTCCGGGTGTCTAAGGGTCGTCATGAAGCTCCTTCTCGCCCCCGTGGTCCTCTGGCTCACCGCGTGCCAGGTCGGCACCATCGGCAGCGGCAACGTCGTCACCACCACGCGCGAGGTCGGCGCCTTCCGCACGCTGTCGGTCGCCTCGGCCATCACCGTGCACGCCACCGTCGGCAGCCGCGCGGTCACGGTGCGCACCGACGACAACCTGCAGCCGCTGCTCGAGACCTTCCTCGACGGCGACACGCTGATCATTCGCGTCAAGCCGCTGCAGGGCATCAGCCTCCCCGCGGCCCTCGAGGCCAATGTCAGCAACGACCTGCTCGAGGGCATCACCGTTTCGGGCGCCTCGCACGTGACGGTGGTGGCGACGCCGGTGGCCACGTTCCCCCTCACCGCGTCGGGTGCCTCGACGCTCGAGGTGAGCGGGATCTCGAGCACCACCCTGACCCTCGATGTCTCGGGGGCCTCGAACGTCACGGTCGCGGGCGCGGCGATGGTGGGCACGGCGACGGTTGTGGGCGCGAGCACGGCGCACCTGCGCGAGGTGTCCCTCTCGTCACTCGCGCTCGACGTCTCCGGGGCGAGCACGGTCACCGCGCGGGTGTCGTCGATGGTGACCGGCTCGGTCTCGGGCGCGAGCACCGTCACCATCAGCGGAACGCCCGGCAACCAGGTGACGAGCACCGGCGCGTCGCAGGTCACCGTGGGCGCGCCGTAGGGTCAGCGCCGGACCCACACCGCGTTTCGTTTCGCGACACGCAGCCTTTCAGTTCGGAAAAAGCGACACCCGTCACCTCGCTTCGCGACGCAGCAGGGCCAGCACCGGGAGGATGGGCGAGAGCGCCGCCTCGAGGTGGGGGTGGGCTGCGGGCCAGCGCATCGACACCCGGCGCGCGACGTCGGCGGGGCTCGGCGCGGCGTCGACCATCTCCAGGAACTGGTCGACCACCTCGGTGGCGGCGACCAGCACCTGCAGCGGCATGGCGACGTCTTCAAGGCGAAGGGCGCGCAACAACGCTTCCCCCATGGGGGAGTGAGCCAGCTCTTCAGGACTCGTGCGCAGCGACATGGAGGGCGTTGCTTGCGAAAGTCGTGCTCGGGCACGGCCATTGCTCACCGAGCGGGCATGACGGCACTCGAAGTTCGAACGGGCACGGATCCTTCGCCACTCGCGCAAGTCCTGCAGCTTTGCGCCAGGGGTGCCACGGGCGAAGTGGTCGGGGTCGCGGGGAACCTCGAGGTGCTCATCTCGCTCCAGGGTGGGCGCCTGGCCTGGGCCACCAGCAACACGGAGCGAAGGCTTTTCACGCGCGTGCTGCTGGAGACGACACGGCTGCGCACGGAGGTGGTCGATGCTCTCGACGAGGCTGGTTCGCGGCAGCGCGGCCAACTCGCCCAGGCGCTGGTGCTCCAGGGGCACGCGAGCATGGCGCAGGTCCGCACGGCGCTGCGGGTGGAACTCGAGACCGTGCTGGAGGTGCTGCGCCGCGCGCCCCAGGTGCACACGCTCTTCGTGCCCCGCACCACGGGGTCGTGCCCGGTCGGTCTCACCTTTGCGCCCGGCGGGCTGGAGTTCGATTGGGCGTGAGCGTCCGGGCGCCTCGATTGACTGCTTCCTGCGCACCCCGAAGTCCGCTCAAGTCAGGCGCTCATGACCACGCCATCGACCGACTGGAAAGAAGTGCAGGGCCCCGCCGAAGCCGCGTTGTTCGAGGACCTCGCCGCGCAGCTCGGGGCACAGCAGCAGGGCCTGGCGAAGAAGACGGGCACCATTCGCCGTGCGCTCCACGCGAAGATCAACGTCGCCGCCCGCGCGCGCTTCGAGGTCAGCGCCGACGTGCCCGCGCACCTGAAGATCGGCCTCTTCGCCGAGCCGAAGACCTACGACGCGGTGGTGCGCTTCTCGAACGGCGGCCCGGTCGCCCTGGCTGACAAGAAGCCCGACGTGCGCGGCATCGGCGTGAAGCTGCTGGGCGTCGGCGGCAAGAAGCTCATCCCCGGCATGGAGGACTGCACCACCCAGGACTTCCTCGCCATCCTCTCCGCCGCCGTGCCCTTCCGCGACCCGGCCGAGTTCGTGTGGGTGGTGAAGGCCGCGCGCAACCCGCTCACGCTGCTGCCGAAGGCGCTCTTCCACCTCGGGCCGGGGCGGGCGCTCTCGCTGCTGGGGCAGCTCCAGAAGGGCCTCGGCGCGCCGCTCACCGCGCTGCACACCAACCGCTACTTCAGCGCGTTGCCCATTCGGTTCGGCGCCTACGCGGCGAAGTACTCCTTCACGCCGCTCGACGCGGCCGCGTCACCGGGGCCGGTGGAGCAAGACCTCGGCGCCGAGTTCGTGCGCCGCCTCGACGCGGGCGCGCAACGCTGGGCGTTCCAGGTGCAGCTCTTCGCTGACGAGCAGACGACGCCCATCGAAGACCCCACGGTGGAATGGAAGACGCCGTGGACCACGCTCGCCACGCTGACGCTGCCGCAGCAGTCGGCCGGCTCGACGGCGGGCCAGGCCTTCGCCACCTGGGCCGAGAGCCTGTCCTTCGACCCGTGGCACGCCCAGGCCGAGTTCCGCCCGGTGGGCGCGATGATGCGCGCGCGCAGCCCGGCGTACCGGGTGAGCAACCAGAACCGCAAGGCCGCGCCCGAGCCGACCGCCTTCCCGGCGAGCTGAAGTCGGCGCCGCGAGGGTGGGTGCGCCATGAGCCGCAAGACTGAAACCGGAGAGGTGACGTTGCCCGAGCTCTCCGACACGCTGGTCTCGCGCGAGAACGTGCCGGTGCGCAGCGTCGACGGCTCGGACGACGTGTGCGCCGAGGTGCCGGGTCGCTACGAGTTCACCACCGGACCGGACCAGGGGCCCGAAGAGCTGGGGCGCGGCGGCATGGGCCGCGTGATGGTGGCTCTCGACCACTTCGTCGGCCGCGAGGTGGCGATGAAGCAGTTGCTCACCGAGCTGACCAGCAACCCCCAGGTCGGCACCCAGGCCACCGCGCGCATGGAGCAGCGGTTCCTGCGTGAGGCGCGGCTCACCGGCCAGCTGGAGCACCCGGCCATCGTCCCGGTGTACGAGATCGGCCGCCGAAACGACGGCAGCTTCTATTACACGATGACCCGCATTCGCGGCCGCACCCTCGCCGAGGCGCTGCGGCTCGCGGGCAGCCTCGAGGCGCGGCTGCTGCTCATGCCCAACGTGCTCACCGTCTGCCAGGCCATCGCCCACGCGCACGAGCGCGGCGTCATCAACCGCGACATCAAGCCGCAGAACGTGATGCTCGGCCGCTTCGGCGTCACCTACGTGCTCGACTGGGGCCTGGCGCGGGCGAAAGACGAGGCCGACGCCGGCGTGCGGCTCGCGCCCTCCATCACCCAGGGCCTCGACGCCAACGTGGTCGGCACGCCCTCCTACATGTCTCCCGAGCAGGCCAGCGGTCAGCTCGAGTTCATCGACGAGCAGAGCGACGTCTGGGGGCTGGGCGCCACGCTGTACGAGGTGCTGACCGGTCGCCCGCCGTACACCGGCCGCTCTCCGTGGGAAGTCATCGCCGACATCAAGACCCGGCCGTGGACCCCGGTGCGCGAGCTCGTGCCCGCAGCCCCCCCAGACCTGGTCGCCATCTGCGAGAAGGCCCTGTGTAAGGACCGCGCGCAACGCTACCGCTCGGCCGCGGCCCTGGTGAGCGACCTCGAGAGTTGGCTGCAGGGGCGCCGCGTCGGGGCCTACGAGTACACCTCTCTCGAGCTGCTCTCGCGCTTCGTCCGGCGGCAACGCGTGGTGCTGGGCGTGGTGGTCGCCGCGGCGCTCGCCCTGCTCGTGGTCGGCGGCGTGTCCTACGCGCGCATCGTCGAGGAGCGCAACGCCACCCGACAGTTCGCGCAGTTGCTCGCCGGTGACCTCGGCCGGCGCCTCGACGCGGTGCCCGGAGCGCGCGACGCGGTGGGGCAGATGTGGAAGCAGCTCATCGACTTCTACGGGCGCCAGCCCGCGGTGAGCCCCGCCGAGCAGGACGAGGTGCTCCAGGCGTGGATGCGCCTGGGTGAGCTGCAGACCAGCGCCGGCACGCTGCCCGAGGCCAGGCAGTCGCTGCAGCGCTGCGTCGACCTCGCGCCGCTCGACCCGCCGCCCGCTCGCCTGGCGCGCGCCACCGCGGCCGTCCACTGCCGGACCGATCTCGCGAACCTCGCCGCCCTCGAGGGGCACGCCGAAGAGAGCCGCCGGCTCTACGCCGCGCTCTGGGCCCAGGTCGAGCCGCTCGAGGCCCGCTTCGATGATTCCGCCTGGAAGACCGCGCTGGCGAACGTCACCGGCCGGCTCGCCGACGCGGAGAACCTCGCCGGAGAGAAGGCGTCCGCGCGCGCGCTGGCCTCCCGGGGCCTGGCGCTCCAGGAGCGCGCCCTGCAGTTGGCCCCCACCGACCCCACGGTGCGTCGGCAGACCGTGCTCGCGCTGCAGGCCATGGAGGTGAGCGTCTTCACCTTCCAGGATCCGCAGGTCGCCCTCGCGTACGGAGCCCGGGCCATCGCGTTGGCCCAGCCCCTGGCCATGGGCCACGATCTCGACGGGCTGCGCGTGCTGGGCTCCATCCTCCGGCAGCACGGCATGATGCTCTCGTGGCTCGAGGGCCGGGAGGGTGAGTCCCGGCGCCTGCTGCACGAGAGCACGGAGCGCCTGGGCAGTGCGTTGGCGCTCGAGCCCGGCGACGTGACGACGATGGGCGAACTGGCCGACACGTGGATCGAGCTTCACGAGCCGGCGAAGGCCCTCGCGCTGCTCACCCAGGCCAACGCCCTCGGGGTGAAGGGCGACTATGCGTTGTCGCTGGGCTCCGCGCAGGCCCTCGCGGGCGACCTCGACGCAGCGAAGGTCACGCTCGAGCAGTGCGCGCCCTCGAGGCAGGCGCACCTGGGCCTCGCCATCGTCGCCGCGCTCGCGGGGCACCCGGCCGAGGCGGCAAGGCAGCTGCGCGCGTGCCTCGAGCGCCCCGACGAACCCACCCAGTGGCCCCGCGGCGCTTTCGGACGGCTGGCCCAGAAGTACGACAGCCCCTCGGCCCGGGTCCTCGACGCCTTCACTGGCGACTACGAGCGGGCCTTCGTGACTGACGATGACGCCCAGTTGGGGCGCGCCCTTGAAACGGCCGCGGTGCGTTTCGAGACCCTGGCTGGAAAGCCCTGAGCCTCGACGCGGCCCGCGCCCACGACGCGCTTGGCGAGGCGATTCAAAGGCGGCCCGCCATCATTTGAATCGCCAATGCCATCGCCCTGGGTCGAGCGTCTGCGGTCGGTTGGGCGCGCATGCCGGCTGCAGCGGGCTGCGGCCACCATGAACACCGTGCAGCGCCTCACCCACCGTCCACCGCTCCTTCCTGCGCCCCGCCTTCGCGGAGCCGGTCGAGGCGAACGGCAGAACCCGCAGCTCATCCGCATCCTCCACCGGCGTCTTCTCTCGATCGGCATGCCCCTGACCGAGCCGGCGCGCGCCATCCGCTGGTTGGCCATGGAGCCGGTCCGCTACGAGCACCACCGCTTCTCGTTCGCGATGCGCTACCGGCTGCCGTTTCTCTGCCTGCCGCTGGTGGTCTTCCCGGCGTTCCTGTCGCGCTCGCTGCACCACCCACTTCCCCTGCTGGTGAGCCTCCCGCTGCTCGCGCTGGTGCTCAGTCACTTCGGCTGGAGCGAGGTGCTGCTCACGCACCGCCGCCTCGTGCTCGAGGGTCGGGTGTTCGATCTCGAGGGCCTGCGCCGCGTGGTGCTCGTGCGCCCGTGGGGCCACGTGTTGCCCACGCACTTCGACGTCGAACTCCACTACGACTCGGGCGACCGGCTCGACGCGCGCATCAAGCACGTCACCCCGGAGTTGCGCACCGCGCTGCACCAACTGGGCTGCGAGACGGGCAACGACTGGGGCCCGTGGTGACGCGGTCGGCTCCGACCGGCCCGCAGGGTTTTCGGATCAAGCGGCCTTTCGTGTGAAGCTGGAGTTCATGCGCAGCGCACTGCTCCTTTCTTTCGCCGCCCTCGCGGTCTCGGCCTGTCTCAACGCCGTCGACGAGCGGTGGTGTGACACCGCGCAACCGTGCAGCCCCGGCTACCTGTGCACCGCTGACTTCCACTGCATCCTCGCGCCGTTCGACGCCGGCGTCGGTGGCGCGGGTGGTCACAGCGGTGGCGGCTCCGGCGGGGGCACGGGTGGCGGCTTCGGCGGGGGCACGGGTGGCGGCTTCGGCGGTGGCACGGGTGGTGGCTTCGGCGGTGGCACGGGCGGTGGTTTCGGCGGTGGCACCGGTGGCGGCTTTCCTTTCGGTGGCGGCGCAGGTGGTGGCGGAGGCGCGAGCTGTGACGCGCAGAGCTGCGCCATCGGCTGCTGTCTGTCGGGCGT
>CAIVGN010000211.1 GCA_903905455.1 uncultured Archangium sp. | reverse complement strand
TGCGGCTTCACCTGCAACACCGGGTACATGGCCAACGCCGGCGCCTGCCTCGACATCGACGAGTGCGCCACGGCCAACGGCGGCTGCAGCCCCAACGCGGCCTGCACCAACACCCCCGGCGCGCGCACCTGCACCTGCAACGCGGGCTACACCGGCAGCGGCGTCAGCTGCACCGACGTCAACGAGTGCCTGGCCAACAACGGCGGCTGCGACGTCAACGCCACCTGCGCCAACACGCTCGGCGCGCGCACCTGCACCTGCGCCAGCGGCTTCACCGGCAACGGGCAGACCTGCGCCGACGTCAACGAGTGCCAGAGCAACAACGGCGGCTGCAACGTCAACGCCACCTGCACCAACACCCCCGGCGCGCGCACCTGCGCCTGCAACGCGGGCTTCAGCGGCAACGGGTTGAGCTGCACGCCCTCCTCGACGGGCGGGGGCGGCGGCACCACCGGCGGTGGCGGCGGCACGACCGGCGGTGGCGGCGGGACCACGGGCACGGTGAGTGATCAGATCACCCAGGTGCGCGCGGCCATCGACGCCACCACCACGGGCACCGTGGGCCAGCTCACCATTCGCGGGGCCTACGTCAGCTACCTCAAGCCGGCCGTCGCCGGCGCCACCCTGGGCAACGACCCGGTCGGCTTCTTCATCCAGGGCTCGCAGGCGGGCCCGGCGCTGTTCATCGCCGTGGACCCGGCGACCGTCGCCGGCGGTCTCGCCCCGGGCAACCTCGTGGACATCACCGTGGACACCGTCAGCCGCATCAACCAGGTGCGCGTGGTGACGGGCATCAGCGGGGTGACGCGGTCCACGACGACGCCCAACCCCATTCCCGGCCTCATCGCCGCTGCGGGCACCATCGACTTCGCCGCCGCCACCACGCTCGACACCTTCGAGAGCCGGCTGATCAGCCTCAGCGCCAGCGTCGTCACCGACCCGGTCAACGCGGGCACGAGCTTCAAGTCGGTCACGGTGAGCACCACGGGCACCATCGGCGCGAGCGCGGCCATGAAGCTGCGCATGCCGTCCACCGAGATGGACGCCCTCAACTTCGGCGTGGGCTGCTCCTTCACCGTCAGCGGCGTGCCCATGTGGCGCTACACCGCCACTTCTCAGCCCTCGCCCTTCGTCGCCTCCGAGGTGCAGAACGTGACGTGCCCGGGCCCCTCGCCGTTGTCCGCGGCGGCGACCTCGACGACGAGCGCGACGGTGAGCTTCAGCCGGGACCTCTCTCCGGCCACCGTCACCGCCGGGGCCTTCAGCATCACGGCCGCCGGGGGCGGTTCGCTGGCGGTGCTCTCGGCCACGCCGGTGTCCACGCGCGGCGTGGCGCTCACCACGGCCACGCAGGTCAGCAGCCAGACCTACACGGTGGCAGTGACCAGCAGCGTCCAGGACACCCGCGGCACCGGCGTGCCCTCGACGGCCAACAGCACCACCTTCCTCGGGGCGGGCACGGGGTCGTGCTTCCCCGGGGTGGTCATCAGCCAGTTCTTCGGCGGCGGCAGCGCCACGGGGCCCTTCAACCAGGACTTCGTCGAGTTGCACAACCGCGGCGCGGTGGGGGTGGACCTCACGAACTGGTCACTCCAGTACCAGTCGACCGCGGGCACCACCTGGACCTCGAACATCATCACCACCGGGGTCATCGCGCCGGGCGGCTACTTCCTCGTGGCGCTCGGAGCACCCGCCGTGGGAGGCACCTCGCTGCCCACGCCGGACCTGACCATCAACGTCACCGGCACCACCAACCTCTCGGGCACGGCGGCCAAGCTGGCGTTGGTGAGCAGCGCCGGCGCCCTGCCCACCGGCTGCCCGACGTCCACCGCGTGGACCGACCTGGTCAGCTACGGCGCGGTCACCTCGGCCTGCGCCGAGACGGCCAGCGCGCCGACGCCCGGGCAGACGCTGGCGCTCTTCCGGCTCGACGGCACCGGGGGCACCACGGCCTGCGTCGACACCAACAACAACGCGGCCGACTTCATCACCGGCGCGCCGGCCCCGCGCACCACGCTCTCGAGCGCCGCCAGCTGCACGTGCCCCTGAGCGTCCGCTCATCCTGAAAAGAGAAAACGGGCCGGTGGGGAACGCCCCGCCGGCCCGTTTCGCGTCTGCTGAAGCCTTCAGCTCTTCTTCTGCTTCTCGAGCCAGTCGTCGAGGTACCGGGCCACGGCCAGCTCGGCGCGCACGTCGAGCTCGGTGAAGCGCAGGTGGAAGTCGATGCCCACGCCCTGGGCCTTCACGCGGAGAATCTCCCCGCGGGCCCGCACCTCCTTGGGCACCAGGGGCAGGCGGAAGCGCACGTCGACCTCGGTCCCGTGGGGCGCCGTCTTGCCGCGCCACGAGATGCCACCCAGCGAGAGGTCGCCCTGGCGCTCTTCCCATTCGCCATCGCGCAAGCCCACGTCGCGCACCAGGAAGCTCATGGGCACGCGCGGGCTGTCGCGGCGCTCGTCTTCGGTCGGCTGCTTCTTCTTCTTCTCGGCCATGTCGTGTCGCTCCTTCTCGAAAGGAAAATTCAGACCTGCGCGGCCACCTGGTCGAGGAACCGACCCAGCAGCTTCGTGAAGGTGCCCTTCACCAGGTTCGCCGTCTCCGAGACCTCGGCGTGGGACAGCTTCTGCTTGCTGATGCCCGCCGCGAGGTTGGTGATGCAGCTGATGCCCGTCACCTTCACGTTCATGTGCGAGGCGACGATGACCTCGGGCACGGTGGACATGCCCACCGCGTCACCGCCCAGGGTGCGCAGCATGCGGATCTCCGCCGGCGTCTCGTAGCTGGGGCCCGAGAGGCTCACGTACACGCCTTCGCGCAGGTTGACGCCCTCGGCCCTGGCCACCGCGCGCAGCACCTCGAGGGCCGCCGGGTCGTAGGCGTTGCTCATGTCGGGGAAGCGGGGGCCCAGGGTGTCGTCGTTGGGGCCCACCAGCGGGTTGTAGCCCGAGAGGTTCAAGTGGTCGGTGATGGCCATCAGGTCGCCGACCTGGAAGCCGAGGTTGATGCCCCCGGCGGCGTTGGTGACGGTGAGGTGCTTGACGCCCAGGCGGCACAGCACGCGCGCGGGGAAGGACACCTGCTCCGGCGAGTAGCCCTCGTAGAAGTGCACCCGGCCCTGCATCGCCACCACCGGCACCGCGCCGCGATACCCGAGCACCAGGCGCCCCGCGTGGCCGTGCACCGACGAGGTGGGGAAGTCAGGCAGCTCGCGGTAGTCGATGGACACCGGCTTCTCGAGCGAATCGGCGAACGCACCCAGGCCGCTGCCGAGGATGATGCCCAGCTTCGGGCGGAAACCGGGGGCTCGCTTCTCGATGACGGCCGCGCACGCGTCGAGGCGCGCGACGAGATTCTGGGAAGACATGGGCGGCAGAGTACACAGGTCCCTGGAAGCACTACAGTTTTCGACTTGGGGCCCGGGATGAAGCTTCGCGCCGGGCTCGCCGTCGATGGCCGCGCCGTACCCACCCCCCAGGAGAATCACCGCATGAACCGCTCACTCTCGCTGCTCGCGCTGCTGTCTCTCTCTGCGTTCGCGCAGGGCACCCCGGCCCCGGCCCCCGCGGCGGGTGACGCGTCCACGCCTCCCACCACCGGCGCTTCGACCACGGCCACCCCGAAGGGCTCGGGCACGAAGAAGGAGAAGCCCGCCGCGCCGACCACCGAGACGGCGCCGGCGCCGGCCCCGGCCGACAAGAAGTAGTCAGCGGAACCCGGGCATCCCCGCGTGAGGTCCGCTCGACGTCTGTCCGCGCTGCGATGCCGAGGCGTTCGAGCTCGTCCTCGGCGTGGAGATGGTCGCGGGCACCGCCGACGCGAAGGAGAACAGGAAGCCCTTCATCGAACCGTGAAGACGGCCTTGCCGCTGTTCACTTCCTGGGCGCCCCGGGAGTCGACCCACGTAAAGACCGCCCAGAACGTCTTGTCGAGGAACAGCCCCGCGGGCGCCGAGAAGGTCAACGTCTGCGGCGTACCGCCCGCCGCGTCGAGGGAGAACTTCGTGGTCTGCGCTGCGTAGGTGCCTCCCTTGTCGTTGGTGTACTTGATCTCCAACTCGATACCCTTCGGGGGGCTCTTCAGTTGGGCCTCTGCGCCGTCGGGCCCCGGCCCGTAACTGTAGAGGTACTCGGCCTGCCAGGACGTGGAGACGGTGCCCAGGTTCTGCCCTCCGACCGGGTCCGCGAGCACGGTCACCTTGAGGATTTCGGTCGCGTCCACCCGCTCGCAGCCCACTGGACAGCCGGCGAGGAACACCAGACACGCAAGCAGGGGGAAGGTCGAGTGACGTCGGGTCATGCCGGCGATTGAAGCAGGCCGCCGGCGGCAAGCGTTGACCGTGGTCAAGGTGGAAGGCGTTGGAGCGACGCGAACAACCAGCTTGTCTGTCGTCCTCTCGAGGCGCTCGATCAGCCGTGCCGCTGGGTTGATCAGCGGAACCAGGACTCGGCCGACGGCGCGGGGGGTAGGCTGCGCGCTCATGGGCATGAGCGTCACGCTGTGGCAGGTCGACGAAGGCAGTGGGCCGGCGTGGAGGGAACCGCCCGGCGAGCCCGCCGAGTTCTCCGAGGACGAGCTCGACGAGGACGGCCGGTTCGCCCTCGAAGCCGACTTCGCCGACGTGGAGGCCATCCTCGAGCAACTGGGCCTCAAGGCGCCGTGGACCGAAGACGAGGAACAGCTCGAGGCCGCGCACGTGCAGCGGCTCGCGACCCGCCTGGTACCCTTGAGCTGGAAGGGCCTGCTCGCGAAGGGGCTCGACGTCGCGGGGCTCCCGCACGGGGTCGACGCCGAGGACGTGCAGGCCACGTGGGAGCGCTTCAGGCTCTTCGTGATCGACGCCGCCCGGAGCGGCAATGCGCTCGCGTCCGAGTTCGATGACTAGGACCCACTCCGTGACCCGAACGTTCGCCGTCGTCGTGGGCCTGCTGCTCGTCGTCCCCGCATGCTCGTGCCGGAAGACGGACGCCGAGCGCGCGAAGGATGAGCGGGAGAAAATCGAACAGCAGCTGCGCCAGTCGCTCGTGCTCTTTCCGTACCGGCTCCTGAAGCTGTCGGTGCGGTCGTCGACCTCACCGAAGCGCCCGGCGGCCGTCGACGCGGTGATGGCGCTGGTGCGGGAGACCGAGGCGCTCCCCAGCCGGCCCGCAACGGCCGGGGAGTTGGCGCACGAGGCCGCCACCTGGGGGCTGCTGGTGAAGGCCCTGTACGAAGCACGAGAGACGATGATGACGCGCGACGAGGACGAGTTCCCGACGCTCACCGAGACCTTCCTCTCGAGCCCCCTGCCCCCGCCGTGGGATCCGCAGGTCGAGCACCTCGCGCTGGCGACGCTGTGGTTCATCGTCGACGCCGCCGACCGCGCCCACCACGTGCCCGGGGGCACCGAGTACGTCTTCTATGAGCTCGCGCGCGCCACGCCGCAGCCCGGCTGGCCCGCGGACGTCCGTCGCTTCGCGCAGCTTCTCCGCGGGGCCGCGTTCTGCGCGACGGATCACCACTACGCAGCCGAAGAGGAGCTCTCGACGGTCCTCGTCGATCTCGAGGCGGCCCACCCACCGGACTTCAGCTCCTGGGCGCACGGCGAGGTGACCGCCGAGGAGGCGTTCCACGCGTTCCGCGCGACGGGCTTCTTCCTGAGGGCGTGGAACCGGATGGGCCTCGAGCGTGAGGAGCCCGCCGCGGACGATCTCGAGAAGGGCCTGGCGGAGTTGAAGGCCATCGGGGTCGACAATGAGCTGACGCAGTGGGGCTGGGCGGTGGTGCACGCCCACCGCGGCCGTTACGCCGACGCCGCCGTCGAGCTCGACACGCTCGCCTCGAGCCCGAACCTCGACGGCGCGACGAAGCAGGAGCTGGCCGAAGCGTCGAAGGCGATGCGCTCGAACGGCAAGGGCATCCCCGTGTTGCTGCAGACGCGCGCGATGTGGATCGTCGGGCAGGCGCTGCTCGCGCGCAGCGGGGGCGTCGAGCACATCCTCGTCACGCTGCTCGGCGAGGAAGACGGGAAGAGGCTCGCGCTGCCCGTGACGTGGCTCGAGCGGGCCCGCCGCGCCCTCTCGCAGTCGCCTGGGGCCGTGCTGGACAAGGGCCGGGCACTGGGGAGCACCGGACTGGAGGCGCTCCAGAAGTGGGCCGGAGAAACTCGCGCGGTCGCCGCTGACGCCGGCGCGCCGTGAGGGCGCGACTGGTGGGTCCCCGTGCCTGACCAATGCGACGCGAGGCACTGGTCCTCGAGGGTGACGGTGGCATTGGTGGGAGGCTGCACGTATTTCAAATGCCCCGACCGCTGGAGGGCTGCGCCCGTAGACTCCGCGCGTGTCTGTTCCCGCACAGTGGATTTCAGATCTCGAGGCGCGTTGGCCGGGAGTCCCCGTGGTCGCCCCGGCGCGCCAGCCGGAAGCAGGCGTCGACGGAGCGGACCTCCTGCTTGCCTCGGCCTGCCTCGGTGGAGATGCGCGGGCCCTGGCGTACTTCGACGCGCTGCTCATCAACGAAGTCCGCCGCGCGGTCTCGCCGCTCGACACCACCAACGTGCTGGTCGACGAAGTCACCCAACTGGTTCGCGAGCGCCTGCTGCTGCCGCCACCGAGACTCGCTGACTATTCGGGGCAGGGCTCGCTGGCCTCGTGGCTCCGCGCGGTGGCGGTGCGGCTGGCGCTCAACGCGAAGCGCCCCGGCGCCCGCGAAGATCCCGTCGACCAGCTCCCCGATCATCCGCTGGTCGATGCCGACCCGGAGCTGGCGCTCCTCCGCTCCCGCTACCGCGAGTCGTTCAGGAAGGCCTTCGCCGAGGCCGTCGGTACGCTCACCCCGCGCGAGCGCACCATGATGCGCCTGACCAGCCTCGACGGGCTCACCTGCGCTGCCGTGGGGAAGATGTACGGAAAGGACGCCTCCACCGTGTCCCGCTGGCTGGCCGCCAGCCGCGCGGTGCTGCTGGAAAGGACCCGGCAGGTCCTCTCGCAGACGCTCGACCTGACGCCCTCGGCCCTCGACAGCCTCATGCGCGTCGCCGACAGTGAGCTGGATCTCAGCATTTCCCGGCTCCTGGAGAGCTCGATCGACTGAAATGCAATGGCGGTCCGGAGCTCGTGTCCTCTCTCCAAAGGGAGACACCACACTATGTGCCCAGACGAGAACGAGCTGACGCAGTTCGCCCGCGGTGGAGCGAAGGAGTTGCCTGCCCTCGAGGCCCACCTCGACGGCTGCGAGAAGTGCCGCCGCGCGGTCGCGGCCGCCGCTTCCGAGCAGACCTTGCCCGGTCAGCAGCCCAGCCACGAGCTGACTCCCGGCCTGCGCGTCGGGCGCTACGAGATCGAGCGCGAGCTGGGCCGCGGAGGCATGGGCGTGGTGTACCAGGCGCGCGACGTGACGCTGGACCGGCGCGTGGCGCTCAAGCTGCTCCATTCGTGGAGCGCCCCGGCGCAGGCGCGACTCCTGCGCGAAGCCCAGGTGATGGCCAGGCTGGCGCACCCCAACGTGGTGCCGGTCTTCGAGCTGGGCGAGTGGCGCAGCGATCTCTACCTGGTGATGGAGCTCGTCACCGGCGTCACCCTCGAGGCCTGGCTCAAGCGCCAGAAACACCGGCGCAGCGACATCATCTCGAGGTTCCTCCAGGCGGGCCGGGGGCTGGCGGCCGCGCACGCCGCGGGCGTGGTGCACCGGGACTTCAAGCCGGCCAACGTGTTGGTGGGCCTCGATGATCGCGTGCGCGTCACGGACTTCGGGCTCTCGAGGCCCGGCCCCGCGCTGGAATTGCCCGCCACCAACTCACCCGTCGTCACCCGGGACGGCGCCATCGTTGGAACGCTCGCCTACATGTCCCCGGAGCAGCTCGACGGGAAGGTGGCCGACGAACGCAGCGACCAATTCTCCTTTTGCGTCTCGCTGGTGGAGGCGCTCGCCGGTCAGCGGCCCTTCGCGGGGGAGACGTGGTCCGAGCTCGCCGTGAGCCTGTCGGAGAAGCCGCGCTTCGGCACCGGCATCTCGGCGCAGCTCCGCGCCGTGCTGCGCCGGGGGCTCGCGCGGGCACCTTCGCGCCGCTTTGCGTCCATGACCGCGCTCCTCAACGCCGTCGAGCGGGCGCAGACGGTGGGTTGGCGCGGCGTCGCCCTGGCGGGGAGCGTGGCGTTGCTGCTCACGGGCCTCCTCTTTGCGGCGAAGACGCAGCCCGCCCCCGCGGCCGTCGTCACCGCCGAGCCCGAGGAAGAGTTCGTTCCCATCGTCACCGCGGCGGTGGACATGAAGGAGGGCACCATCGTCACCTTCGAAATGCTGCAGCAACGGATGATGCCGGTGCGCTTCGTGACCAGCTCCATCGTCAAGCCAGACTCCGCCTCGTACATCGTCGGCCACCCGCTCAACGTTCCCGTCCAGAAGGGCGACGCGATGCTCTGGACCCAGTTCGAACAGATGGGTCAGAAGACGGCCGCGTTGGTGGCGAACCAGGATCTCGCGGCGGGCACGGTGCTGACGGCCCAGATGTTCGAAGAGAAGCAGATGCCGGCGGAGGTGGTCACCAGCTCCGTCGTCAAGCCCGCCTCGGTCGGCTCCATCCTGGGGCATCCGCTCAGCGTCGCCACCCGGAAGGGCGACCTGTTGCTGTGGACCTTCATCAGCGAAATGCCGGCCGACGCGCCGGGCTCCCTGACGAAGGACGAGGTGATGAACGTCGTCGTCTCGCACCACGACGAACTCGCGACGTGCACCGGGCTGGGAAGGAAGGACGGCGAACTGCGCCTCGGCTGGAAGATCAGCGCCGAGGGTGTTCCCTACGACATCGCCCCCATCGGCAATGGCTTCGCCGGCGACCCGACCGCGAAGTGCATCACCAGGGCGCTCGCCGCCTGGAGGTTCCCCAGGAGGAAGGTGCCGACCCTGCACATCGACTTCCCCATCGAACTGCAGCGCTGATCAGTGCAGGCCGGGCGCTGCGTCGTCAGCGTTCGGCAGGGCGTCGGAGGCCATCGAGCACCAGGTCGATGACGCCGACGAGCAGCGCTTCATCGGCCTTGCCCCGCTCCATGAAGACGCGCTGCAGCAGCGCGCCGGCGATGGTGGACAGCACCAGGTCGATGTCCGCGCCACGCTTGAGCTCGCCGCGACGCCGGGCACGCTCCAGCAGCGCCCGGGGGCCCTTGGTGCTCTCGAGCAGTGCCCCGGCGAGAGGGCGCAGTTCGGGCACATCGGCCGAGAGCAGGGCGCGGAAGACGGCCTGTCCCACGGGCGAGCTGGCGAACAGCAACGTTCCTCTCCCCCAGGCGAGGAGATCCTTCCGCAGGTCTCCGCTCTCGACGAACTCGGGGGGCGGCTCTCCGAAGGCCGCCAGCAGCGCCTCCATCACCAGCGCACCCTTGGTTTCCCACCGTCGGTACACGCTGGTCTTGTTCACGCCAGCCTGCGCGGCCACGTCGGGCACGCTCAGGCGTTCGAAGCCCACCGAGCCCAGGTGCTCGAGCGTGACGCGCAGCACCTCGCGCACCATCGTCTCGCCCCGTCGGTTGAGCACTCGCCTCGGCTTTGCCATGGCCGCACCCTACCAGACGCACCCTTAAAGCAACTCGCAGTTGCAATGCGGGCCCACCCTCGCTCATAATCAAAGCAACTCGAAGTTGCTTTGGAGCGCCGATGCAGGAATGGCTGCGGTGGATGGAGCTCGGCGGGAAGTGGATCTTCTCGCGGACCACGACCGGGGGTGGGCCGTGAACGGGCAGCCGGGTGGCCTTCCCGGGCTCGTGATGGCCTTCATCGGCCAGGCCGTCGCCTACTTCGGCGCGGTCGGGCTCGTGTGGCTGCTGGCCTGGAAGGTGTTCGCCAAGCAACTCGCGCAACGCAAGGTGCCGACGCCGCGACCGTCAGACCGTGCGCAACTGATCCACGAAGTGAAGTACTCCCTCTCGACCCTCGCCTTCGGCACGTTGGGGGTGGTGGTGGTGAGCTGGTGGAGCGACCACGGCTACGCGACCTTGTCCTCCAACGCCTCGGACTTCACGCCGCTTCAGTTGGCCGTCACGTTCTTCGGCCTGCTGCTGCTCAATGACCTGTGGTTCTACGGTTTCCATCGGCTGCTGCACACGCCCTGGGCCTTCAAGCACATCCACTCGGTGCACCACCGCAGCGTCGAGGTGACTCCCTTCTCCTCGTACTCGTTCCACCCCATCGAAGGCCTGCTGCTGGGCGGGTGGATCTACCCGGTCGCGCTGCTCATTCCCGTCTACCTGCCGATGCTCGGCGCGCTGCAAGGCCTCGGGCTGATGAACAACGTGATGTCGCACCTCGGCTACGAGCTGTGGCCGAAGTGGCTGCTGCGCGTGCCTGGGCTGCGCTGGCTCAACTCGGCGACGTTCCACTCGATGCACCACACGGGCGTGCATGGGAACTTTGGCCTGATGCTCCGGGTGTGGGACCGCCTGCTCGGAACCGCGCTGCCTGGCTACGACGCGGTGTTCCTCGCGCGAGGGGAGTGACTTCGCGCAGGCGCGCGCGCGGAGTGAAGGCAGAACAACCGCGCAGGGGGTTGGGGCTCGAGCCGCTCGGCTCAGCGACCCACGCAGATCCAGTCGAAGCGCGGCGAGCGGTAGTCGAATCGCGCAGAATCACCGTGTCGCGGCACTAGGCTCGGCGGCCATGAGCACCGAGCGGATGATCGCAGACCTGGTGAACGTCCTCGAGTCCGAGAACGCGCAGATCGCCTGGGCCGGGACCATCAGCTCCTCCCCGGCCCAAACGGGGCTGGAGCCCGACAGCGATCCCGGCGCGCAACTCCCTGCGCTCCGCGCGCTCGAGCAGCGCCGGCGGGCCGACCTCGACGATGCGCTCTCGCGCGCCGCGGCGATCGAGTCCTTCGCCTTCCTCTCCGCGCGGGCCCGCGAGCCAGCCGCGCTCCAATGAAGAGCGCTGAGGAGTTGTTCCAGCAGGCCATGGACAGGCTCCGGTGGGGAATCCACTGGCAGGACCACCCGATGGACGTGGAGGAGGTCCAGCACGAGGCCCTGGCCCTGTTCGAGCGCGCGCTGGCCCAGCAGCCGACGCACCTGGGCGCGCTGCGCCAGAAGGGGCTGCTGCTGGCCCTCTTCGGCCGCCACGACGAGGCGCTCGACGCGTTCGTCACCGTCGCCGGTGTGTCGTCCGCCGATGCAGACCTGTACTTCGAGGTCGCCCAGTCCCTGCTGCACCTGGGAAAGAGGGAGGGGGCCCTGGACGCCTTCGCCACGGTGCTGCGCCTGCGTCCCGATGACGTCCGAACGCTCGCCGAGTACGCGGCGACGCTGATGACGCTGGGGCGAAACGAGGCCGCCCTCTCGGCGTGGGACGCGTTGTTGTCCCGGCCCGGCGCCCACCCGCCGGAAACCTGGCTGTCCCGGGCGAGGACCCTGGCCCGGCTCCAACGACCCGAGGCCCTCGCCGCCTTCACCGAGGTGCTCGAGCGGCACCCGCGGCACAGCCCGTTTCCCGCGTTGTTCCGCGAAGACCTGCGCGACCACGAGCCGGCCCGCAGTGCCTTTCACGCTCACCTCGAGGCCCACGCCGGTGAGCCCGCGGCATGGCGGCGGGCCCGGCAGACCTGGCGTGATGCGGGGCGCGACCACGAGGCAACCCAGGCGCGCGACCGGTTGGTGGCGCTCGAGCCCGGGAGTGCGCAGGAGAAGTGACTGCGGGGCACGCAAGGTTCCCCGCGTTGCTTGAGCGCCCCGGGGGCGCATTTCGAGGGTGAAGGCCAGCGCGGTGGCCCAGCCAAGGCGGGTGAGGCGCCGACGCCCGCCCCGGCCGGCAAGAAGTGATCAGCGGAACCCTGGCGTCCCCGCGTCGACCAGGAAGGTGTTGCTGAAGGTGACGATGCCCGCGTCCGGCGTGCGCGGGGACACCCACACCTCGACGCGGGTCACCTGGCGCAGCGCGCTCTGGGGAGCTCCGGACAGCGCCCACGTCGCGCTCCCACCGAGCGGCACGTCGAGGCGCAGGTCGAGCTGGGTGTTCACGCGCGCGGCGCCGGTGGGCACGTAGCGCATCACGCCGTTGGGCCCACACAGCGCCACCACCGCGTTGGGGAAGCCGGCCGGGTCGGTGGCCCACAGCCCTTCGCGGGCCCCGTTCACCGGCGAGGTGTTGAGCGGCAGGTGCAGCGACGTGGACCCCGAGAGGTCCCAGAACGCACCCTCCGGCGCCTCGGCCCACCACACGTGGAGGTGCACGTCGGAGCCGATCCACACCGGGTTGAGCCACGCCTGGCCGAACGCGCCGGCGCTCCCCTTGAGGCAATTCGTCGGCACCTGCGCGGGCAGCGGCACCCAGAACGCGCCCATGGTCACCCCGGGCTCGGTGAGGAAGTTCGAAGGCCCACCGCAGCCGGGCCGGTCGTCCACCCCGCCGCTGCAGTCGTCGTCCTTCTGGTTGCCGCAGGTGTCGGTGGAGGCCGCGACGCGGGCCACGCACTGCGCCGCGAAGGAGCCCCCGCTGAACACGCACTGGGTCCCGCCGGCCTGGCAGACGCCCGGCTTGAGGGTGTCGCAGTCGAAGCGCCCGCCATCGAGGCCCGGGTTCTCCACGTCACTGAAGGGCGGGTCGTCGAGCTGCTGGTTGCAGTTGTCGTCCACGCCGTTGCACTTCTCCGGGGCGCCGGGGAACACCGCGGGGTTGGTGGCATTGCAGTCGCCGCCGAGCGCCACGTAGCCCGCGGGCTGGGCGCACGAGAGCTTCTTGCAGCTGGCGCAGTCGTCGCCGAAGCCATCGCCATCAATGTCCAGCTTCCAGTCGAGGCGGCTCATGCCCGGCCCGTCGTCGACCACCCCGTTGCAGTCGTCGTCGATGGCGTTGCACCGCTCGGGCGCCGCGGGGCCGATGCCCACGTCGTGGTCGTCGCAGTCACCGGCGTCGATGACCCACTTCTCCTTCACCGGCCGCTTGCAGAAGGCGCGCGAGACGAGCGGATCACCCGCGCCGTCCCCGTCGCTGTCGCGGAAGTAGAGCGCGGGGCTGGAGCCCTGGGGGCAACCCGTCTCGGCCGGGAGCGTGGGGCACGCGGGCTTGCCGTTGGGCTGGCAACACACGCCGTCGTCGCACACCAGGTCGCCGCCACACACGCCGCTGTCGGGGCACGCCCAGGGGCCGCCCACGTCCCACGCGGTGAGGCAGCCGGTCGTGCACAGGGCGCTGATCAACAGCCACGCGTACTTCATCGGACGAACCCCGAGAGCGGGTCGAGGGTGAGCGCGAAGGACGAAGAGAAGGTGCTCAGCAGCACCTCCACCCGGCGCACCTTCGCGGTGTCGAAGCCGCTGCCGCGACCGACGATCCAGCTCGTCTCCCCGCTGAGCACGAAGGTGCTGTCGAAGGCCATGGCCCCGTTGATCAACTGCAGCGAGGTGATGGGCACGTAGCGGATCAGCTCGCCGGGTTGATCTCCGCACAGGTAGATGACCGGGTGCCGGAAGTTGCCGGGAGCGCCGAAGGCCGTGGCCCCGCCGGCGTCGACGGTGAACTTGAGGCGCAGCTTGAGGCCCTGGCGCGTCAGGTCCCAGGTGGTGGTACCCGGCGCTTCGATGGTCAGGAGCTGGAAGCCGGTCTGGGTGCCCGACCAGGCCTTCGTGGCCTCGCTCCACCCGGTGGTGGGGGTCATCAGGTCCTTGAGGCAGCCGGTGTTCTGCTGGGTGACGGTGAGGCTCGCCGCGTAGCGCGCCTGGCGGTTCAAGTTGGGCCCCAGGAAACCGTCGGGCCCGGTGCAGTCGGGGCGCTCGTCGACCATGCCGTCGCAGTCGTTGTCGAGGCCGTCGCAGCGGTCGAAGGTGGCGGGCACCGGGGTGTTGCTGACGCAGGTGCGCACCACCGGGCCCGTACCCACGCAGCGGAAGGTGCCCGCCGCGCACACGCCCTTCGCGGCCGAGGTGCAGGGGAACCGGGCGGAGCTGCCCACGTCGACGTCGGCGAAGTCCGTCTCGTCGGGGTCGGCCCTGCCGTCGCAGTCGTCGTCGATGTTGTTGCACTGCTCCGGAGCGTCCGGGTACCGGGCCGGCTCGAAGGGCTGGCAGTCCCCCTTGCGCGCCACGTAGCCGGGGGGTGCCGCGCAGGCGAGCAGGGCCGGGGTCTGGGGCGATTCCGCGCCGTAGCCGTCGCCGTCCTGGTCGCGGTACCAGGCCGTGCGCGTCAACCCCGCGCCTTCGTCGAGCTCGCCGGCGAGGTCACAGTTGTCGTTGCGCCCGTTGCACACCTCGACGGCGCGGGTGTTCACCTTGGGGTCGGTGTCGTCGCAGTCGCCGCGGCTCTTCACCAGGCCACCGGCCAGCGGCGCCTTGCACAGGTAGCGGCTGACCTTGTCGTTGCCGTCGCCGTCGCCGTCGCGGTCTTCGTAATAGAGCTCGGCCGTGCCCACGCGGCAGCCGTTGCCGGTGGTGGGCAGCGTGGGGCACCCCAGCGCGTCGTCGGGGTTGCAACACAGGCCGTCGTCACACACGAAGTTCGCGGGGCAGGTGCCGTCCTGGGGCTGCTGGCCCTCGGTGACGCTGCACGCCCACGGGCCGCCCACGGGCCACGCCTGGAGACACGAGGACAGGGGCACGAGCCACGCGCCGAGCGTGAGCACCAACAGCCAGGGCAACGAGCGGGGAGGGCGCCTCACGTCAGTCGGTGAGCGCGTCGATGAGGAAGAGGGCGACGCCCGTGACCACCAGGCCGCTGCCCACGCCGAGCATCACGTTGCCCGTGCTGGCGTAGGTCTGCGACTGGGCCTGGAGCTGCTGCACCCGGTCGAGGCTGGCGCAGGTGCGCGTGTCGCCCTGGCACGAGGTGAGGTCGGCGCCGGTGTTGCGGCCCAGGGTGCCGGCGATGAGCCCGCCGGCCATGGTGGCCGCGCCGGCGACGAACACGCCGTAGCTGACCCCGCGCAGCGCGCTGCTGCCCTTGGGCGCCTTGCCGGTGAGGGCCTCGGCCGGGGACAGCGCTTCGACCTTCACCCGGCTGCCCTCGGCGACGTCGAGGCGCTGCAGCACCGCGTGGCCCTCGGGGAACACCACGTCGACCTGGTGGGGGCCGGCGGGCACGGCGGCCACCTCTCCCGGTTTCGCGGTGAGCAGGCGGCCGTCGACCTTCACCACGGTGCCCGGCTCGACCTGCACCCGCAGGCCGCCGAAGCCCTTGCGCGCCCAGGCGGGCAAGAGCCCTTCGACCACGCCCTTGAGGCTGGTCTCGAAGCCCTCCACGGTGCCTTCGCCGCGCTTGGTGGCCACGCGCTCGCCGTCGATCCACAGCTGGAGCTCCACGGCCACGCGCTCGCCCTTGCCCTCGAGGCCGCGCAGGTCGATGAGCACCACGCCGGCGGCCGACAGCGAGCCCACGAGGTCGCGGGCGCAGTCGTCGGTGCACTTCTTCGGCGCGCCCTTCTTGAAGGCGGGGCCTTCGCCGACCGCGAGGCCGGAGACCTGCTTGAGCGAGCTCTCGACGGCGCGCTGGAGCCGCCGCACCGAGGCGTCGGACACACCGGGGGCGTCGAGCACGGCGCTCACGAGGGCCTGCGCGTGGGCAGCGGCTGGGAGGAGGACGAGGAGGAGAGCGAGGCGCAGCACTTGGGCCGGTGGATCTACCACAGGGAGCTCGTGCCCTCGCCGGGCGCATTTGCTCAAGTGCGGGCATGGGTCCGCTGCTCGCGTTGTCGGGGGTGCTGCCGGCGCTGTTCCTCATGGCCTTCGTGGCGCGCCTGGACGCCAGGCGCCCCGAGCCGCGGCGCCAGCTGTGGTGGGCCACCGCGCTGGGCGGGCTCTCCACCATCCCCGTCATCGTCCTGCAGCTGGTCCTCGAGAAGGGGAACCCCGGCGGGGTGAGCGGCGCGCTGTACACCGCGTTCTTCGTCGCCGCGCTCACCGAGGAGGTCGCCAAGGCGGCGGTGCTGTACGTAGCGGTGTGGCGCCACCCGGCCTTCGACGAGCGCCTCGACGGCATCGTCTACGCCACGCGCGCGGGCCTGGGCTTCGCGCTGGTGGAGAACATCGGCTACCTCATGGGCGCCGAGTCGATGTCCGGCTTCGTGGGCATCTTCGTGTTGCGCGCGGTGCTCGCGGTGCCCGGCCACGCCATCTACGCGGGATTCATGGGCTACTGGGCGGCGCGGAAGAAGTTCGACGGCGTGGGGCCCGGGCTGCTCGGGGGGCTGGGCATCGCCATCTTCCTGCACGGCGCCTACGACGCGGCGCTCTTCCTGTGCGGGGTGCTCACCGAGGGCCCGGCGCAGCTGCTGGTGCTGCCGCTGGTGGTGGTGCCCTTCGTGGTGGTCATCGGGGGCTACCGGCGGCTCAAGGCGCACGCCGCGGAAGCCGTGCGCCTCGACGACCTGGACCACGGGCCGCGGGAAGCGTCGAGGCTCCCGCGCGGCATGGGCTTCATGCTGCGCTGATCAGGGCAGGAAGATGCGGCCCGGCGCGCCGCTCGCACCGGCCACGGTGTGGCAGGTGTTGCAGTCACCATCGGTCTGCGCACCGACCATCGCGCGGCTGCCGGCGCTGGTGACGATCTTCGCGGTGTAGGGCGCGCCGAACGGCAGCGTGCTGTCGCCGTAGAAGTTGCCGCCGCCGTTGACGATCATCGTCTTCACCTTGGTGCCGGCCGCGTCGTAGATCTCGATGCTCGCCGAGGTGCCGAGCACGGGGTTACACAGGTCCTTCTCGTGGGCCTGGGTGAAGGCCGTGCCCATGAACTGGTACACGAGGCCCGGCTCCGCGAGGCCGCTGGGGTTCTGGCCGGCGAAGTTGGCGCCGCTGTGGCAGGCGATGCAGGCGAGGCCCGGCGCCATGGTGCTGCTGGCGCGCGGGTTGAGGCCCGTGGGCATCAGCTTGTACGTGCCGGCCTTGCAGGTCGGGTCCGACGAGCCGGCGTCGATGGGGCCGCAGCTGCCCGTCTGGGCGCCCGCGTTGACCCACACCGCGAAGGCGTCGAGCTGGGCCGCGGGAATGCCGCCGCCCGGGGGCATGGTGCCGTCGAGCATGCGGGCGAGGCTGCGCTGCGCCATCGTCTGCCCGGCGTAGGCCGGCGAGGCCGCCGCGTAGTCAGCGTGCGAGAGCAGCGTCATCGGCGCGCCGCCGGAGACCGGTGAGCCATGGCAGCTCGCGCAGCGCGCGGCGATGACCGTGGCCACGTCGCAGGGCAGGTCGCCCATCGCGCCGCTGCCACCCGTGCCCGCGCCGCCGCCGGTGCCGTTGGTGCCACCAGCGTTGCCGCCCGTGCCACCGCCCGTGCCCTCAACGCCCAACGCGCCCGTGCAACCCATGGAGACCAGCGCCAGCGCCGCACACAGAAAGAGTGACTTCATGCCGCAGGGACTACCGAAACTGCGGTTCGGACACAATTGGCCGGGGTGAGGCATGGTGCCCCGGGCTTCAGTCCCGTCGGTCGCGCAGGCACCGCCAGCTGGCGATGAGTTGCTGGGCGGCCGCCTCGACCTCGGCGGCCGTGGTCTGCCGGCCCAGCGAGAGCCGCACCGCCCCCACCGCGCGCTCGGGCGGGAAGCCCATCTCGAGCAGCACCTGGGGCGGGGTCTCGTGGCCGTCGTGGCAGGCCGACCCGGTGGAGGCCGCGAGGCCCGGCGTGCGCGCGAGCAACTCGGTGCCGGAGACGCCGGGGAACAGCGCGTAGACCGTGTTCGGCAGGCGCGGGGCGGCGGCGCCGGCGATGATCAGCCCGGGGATGGCGGTGATCAACGCGGCGCTCAGCGCCTCGCGGAGCTGGAGCAGGCGCGACGACACCTCGGCAAGGTCGCGCTGGGCAGCCACGCAGGCCACCCCGAAGCCGACGATGGAGGCCACGTTCTCCGTGCCCGCGCGCTGCCCCCGCTCGTGGCCGGCGCCCAGTTGTTGGGCGCGCAGCGGAACTCCGCGGCGGCGGATCAGCGCCCCCACGCCCTTGGGGCCGTAGAGCTTGTGCGCCGCGAGCGTGAGCAGGTCGAAGCCGTCATTGCAGAGCGAGAGGGGGACCTTGCCCGCGGACTGCGAGGCGTCGACGTGGAGCAGCACCCCGCGCGGCCGCGTCAGCGCCGAGAGGACGGGGAGCGGTTGGAGCACGCCCGTCTCGTTGTGCGCATGGAGCACCGTGAAGAGCCGCGTGCTCGGGGTCAGCGCCGCCTCGACCGCGGCGGGGTTGATCAGCCCGTTCGCGTCCACCGGCAGCCGCGTCACCGTCGCGCCGTCCTGCTCCAGCGCGTCGAGGACGCGGGCCGTGGCCGGGTGCTCGACGCGGGTCGAGAGCATCGCGGTCTTGCCCGCCTCGAGCCCCGCGCCGCGCAGCGCGAGCGCCGTGGCCTCCGTGCCGCCGGAGGTGAAGATGAGCTCGCCGGGCGAGGCGCCGACCAGGGCCGCCACCTGCGCGCGGGCCCGCTCTACCGCGGCCTTCGCCTCGCGCCCGAAGACGTGGCCCGACGAGGGGTTGCCGAAGTGGGTGGTGAGGTACGGCCACATCGCCTCGACCACCTCGCCCAGCAGCGGCGTGGTGGCGTTGTGGTCGAAGTACGAAGTCACCGCGGCTCGCCGAACTTGTTGGCGATGAGCGCGGCGATTTCATCGAGGCAGCCCTTTGCCCCGTCGCCTGTGCACTTCACCTTCACCTTCATGCCCTGGGCGGCGGCCAGCATCAGCACGCCCATGATGGACTTCCCGTTGACCGCCTGGCCCTCGCACTCGAGTTCGACCTCGCCCGCATAGCGGTTCGCCACCTTCACCAACTGCGCAGCAGCCCGGGCATGGAGCCCGAGCGCGTTGATGATGGTGTACTCCGCTTCGACCGTTTCCACGTTTCCGCTCCTCTTCCTTTTCGAAAGCTACCAGAGCGCGCCGGCGACCGTGGCCAGCAGCGCTGCGCCGTACAAGAGCGCCAGCGGCGGCACCTTGCGCTCCATCAACAACACCCCGCCCGCGCCCAACGCGAGGCAGCCCACGCCCAGCCCGGTGCCTCCACTGCCCAGGGCCGCGCCGCTCAACGCCAACCACGCGCCCATGCCCCCGGCCACCGCCGCCGCCACCGAGCGCAGGCGGTTGCTCCACATGGGCACCTTGAGCTGGGCCACGCGCATCACCAGGCCCCCGCCGAGCCGGTAGCCCTCCACGAAGAGCCACGCGCGCGTCGCCAGGTGCACCGTGTTGTACATGCCCAGGAACGCCAGCGGCGCCCACACCCCCAGCGAGGGCACGAGGGCCACGCCCAGGGCGCCCGTCGCCGGCCGCAGGCTCAACCAGAAGAAGCCGTCACCCAGGGCCGCCAGCGGGCCCATGAGGGTTTGCTTGAAGCGCGCCACCTCCTCGGGGGTCGACTCGCCGCGGGCCAGCTTGACCTCGTAGAAGAGGATGCCGCCGATGAGCGCCGCCGCCGCGTAGGGGTGGGTGTTGAAGGGCGAGAGGTGCCGGCTCACGGCCTGCTGCCGCTGCGCCGGGTCGGGGTAGAGGTGCGGCCACGCCGGCTCCAGCGCGTAGAGCAGCCCCAGGGTCTGCATCGCTTCCGGCGAGAAGCCGGCCTGGATGAAGAGCGTGCGCAGGGCGATGCGCAGCAGCGTGGCGAAGGGGATCACGCGCCCCCCCGGGCCAGCAGCAGCACCGCGCCACACAGGGCCGCGGTCATGAGGCCGAAACGCAGCCGCCGCGGGGCGTGGCTGGTGTGCACCGCCACCGCCGCCGCCGCCACGCCCATGGCCGGGTAGGCCCAGGCCAGGCCGCGCAGCACCGGGAGGGGGATGATCGACTCGAAGGCCTCGAAGGTCGGCCCGGCGAGGGCCGCGGCGCCGCACAAGAGCCCGTAGAAGACGAACTGGGGCCACATGGCCTTGAGGTTCTGGCCGGCCACCACCCGCAGCTCGCCCTCGCTCGCGGCGGTCAACGCGCGGCCGTAGTACTTGCCGGCCCGGGCATCGAGGCGGTTCTCCAGCAGCCGCCCCGCCCGGCCCAGGGGCGCGCAGACGAGAATGGCCAGGGCCCACACCGCCGGCGTGGAGTCGCTGCCGTCGGCGATGCCCATGCTCGCGGCCAGCGCGGCGCCGGTGATGGCCGGGAGCGTGTCGTGGTCGGCGTGGGCCCCGCCCAAAGACGCGCCGCCCAGGTGCAGCAGCTCGAACACCAGGCCCACCGACAGCCCCGCCTGCACGTCGCCCAGCAGCAGCCCGGTGACCGTCGCCGAGACCAGCGGCCGCGAGAGCATCGCCTGCAGAAAGGCCCGGCGCTCGAGCGCCATGAGGCCTCCCCAGATGCTGGTCATCAGCACGGCGACGAGCGACACGCGGGGCGCATTGTCACCACGGCCGCGCACGCCGGGGGAGGAAACTTCCGCACAGGTGGGAGTGCCGGTGCCGGGGTATTCCCACCCCCTACCCGGAATGGTAGACGCCGCGCCCACACCCGTGAGCGGCAGGGGAAGCCGCCCACACAGCCCGGTACTGAAATGACCAAGAACGTGTTGAGCCGAGGAATCTACCTCGTGGCAGCGCTCGCCTTCACGGCGTGTCCCACGAGCAACAAGTGCGTCACCAACGCTGACTGCAAGACGGCAGGCCAGGTCTGCAGCGTGATGTCCGGCACCTGCGTGACCGACACTGGCAGCGGCGGCGGCACGGGCGGCGGCACCACGGGTGGTGGCACGGGCGGCGGCACCACGGGTGGCGGCACGGGCGGCGGCACCACGGGCGGCGGCAACGGCGGCGGCGGTGGCACCGTCGTCACCTCCAACGGCGGCGAGACCTGCGACCTGGCGACGCTGATCACCGCGGGCCTCGTCAAGGGCGACACCACGGGCAAGATGAACGACTACGAGCCGCCTCCGAGCTGCTCGGGCTTCACCAACCCCGGCCCCGACACCACGTACAAGATCATGGTGCCGGCCGGCCAGCGCCTCACGGTGCGCGTGACCCCCGACGCCCCCACGGCGACGACGGATCAGTTCGACCCCTCGGTGTACCTGCTCCTCGGGCCGGCCTCGAACTGCAGCACCACGGCGACCGACGGCGGCTCGGGCATCGTGTGCCTCTCGGGCTCCGATGATCCGCAGGTCTTCGAAGCGGTCGAGGGTGGCTCGTGGCTCAACACGGGCACCACCGACGTCGAGGTGATCATCGTCATCGACTCGGGTTGGGACATGGGCCAGCCGAACGCCGACGGTGGCACCACGGGCGGCTTCGCCAACGAGGGCAAGTTCACCCTCGAGGCGCGCCTGGGCACGCCGGTGGCCGGCGATCGCTGCGAGAGCGCGGTGACCCTCACCTCGGGCACCACCCTGATGAACCAGGACCTCGGCGGCTTCGGCAACGACTACCTCCGCGGCCCGTCGTGCAAGGGCTCGGTCTCGGCCGACATGGCGTACAAGGTCGTCGCCCTGCCCGCCGGCCAGGTGCTCACCGTGGTGGTGACGCCCTCGGCGGCGCTCGACGCGGTGCTCAACCTCTCGACCAGCGCGGCCTCGTGCGGCGCGGCCTGCGACACCGCGGTCAACGCGGGCGCGGCCGGTGAAGCAGAGACCCTGGTGCACAAGAACACCTCGGGCGCCGACGAGACGGTCTTCCTGGTGGTCGACGGCGAAGGCGCCACCACGGGCACCTTCAGCATCGTGGGCACCATCACCGCGCCCCCCGGCGACGACACCTGCAACACGCCCACGCCGCTGACTTCGGGCCAGGCGATCGCCGGCCACTCGTTCGTCAACTACACCGACGACTTCAACGACCTGGGCACGGCCACCGGCTGCGGGTTCCAGGCGGGCCCGGATCGCGTGTATTCCATCACCGTCAACAACGGCGACCAGGTGGTCATCGACGTGACCCCCACGGCGGCCTCGGCGGCCGACCCCATCATCAACCTCGTCGACGGCGCGGGCGCGTGCGGCACGGCCTGCCTCGCCAACGTGGACAACGGGTTCGAAGGGGAGCCGGAGCAACTGCGCTACGTGAACCGCTCGGGCGCGGCGCAGACCTACCTCGTCGTGGTCGACTCGTGGTTCCCGGCCACGCCGGCGGACACCTTCGACGTGAAGGCCACGGTCTCCACGCCTCCGCCGGACGACGTGTGCACCGGCGCCACGGCGCTGAACGCGGGCGCGCCGCTCGCGGGCACCACCGTCAACTACAGCGGCGACTACGGCCTGGGCACGGGTTGCGCCACGGCGGGCTACGCGGGCGCTGACCGCGCGTACGCGGTGCGCGTGCCTCCGTTCCTGCGCGGCTCGGTGACCATCGCCCCCCTCAACACCGACGGCGGCACCTTCGCCCCCAGCGTCAGCCTCGTCGAGGGGCCGGCGGCCAACTGCGCGGTGATGCCGCGGGTGTGCGCCGCCAGCGTGGCCGGCGCCGTCACCACGCGCACCGTGTCGTACTTCAACCAGGGTGACGCGGGCGTGGACCTCTTCGCCATCGTCGACTCGGCGTCGGCGACGGGCGGCGACTACACCCTGACCTACGCCACGGCGACTCCGGCCGTGGACGACCTGTGCACCACGGCGACCACCACCCTCACCGTGGGCACGCCCGTCACCGCGAACCTCACCGGGTTCAGCTTCGACTACGGCACGGGCAGCGGCTGCGCCTCGAACGGCGGCGGCGGCGCGGACCGCGTCTACAAGATCACCGTGCAGCCCAGCCAGGCGCTGACGCTGACGGCGACGCCCACGGACACCTCGACGACGGCGGGGCCCACGCTGGGCCTCAACGTCATCAAGAGCACGGCGGCGGTGTGTGACTCGTCGGCGCGCGCGTGCGTCGCCGGGGCCAACGCCACCGGCCGCGGCCTCGTGGCGACGACCACGTACATCAACACCAGCACGCTCGCGGAGCAGCTGCTGGTCATCGTGTCGGACACGGTCGCCGGCACGGCGAACACGGGCTTCACGCTGGCGACGACGTCGGCGGCGATCCCCGCCACCGAGGTGTGCCAGTCGGCCACGCCCATCACCGCGTCGGGCACGGTGGCGGCCATCAACTGGACCGGCTTCTCGCGCCAGTACGTGCTGACCTCGGCCACCATGTGCGCCTCGTACCCCGGCGCCGACCGCGTGTACTCGGTGACCCTCAACGCGGGCCAGACGCTCACCGCGTCGACCTTGCGCGACACGGGCTCGACGGCTGACGCGGCCCTCAACCTCATCGAGGGCCCGGCGACCAACTGCGCGAGCGGCGCCACCTGCCTGGCGTCCGACGACGCCATCGGCGCGACGGCGGACACCGTGACGTACACCAACGCCACGGCGGCGATGAAGACCATCTACATCGTCATCGGCTCGTGGGCGGCCGGCAACTTCACGCTGACCGTGCAGCTCCAGTAAGCGAGCGCTGAACTGTCGAACGCGGGGCCGGTGGGCATGCAGCCTGCCGGCCCCGCTTTCTTTTCCATGAAGAAACGGTGAAGCGTGGGGCGGCGCGGGTGGGACACAGTGGGGCCCATGCAACGGGTGTTGAGCCTCGGGCCCCGGGTCGGTTTCGCGCTCCTCGTGGGGGCGCTGGTGGCCTTCGAGGTGCTCTTCGTCGCCGAGCTGCGGCAGGGCGCGGCGTCGCTCGCGCGGGAACGGGGCCTGCGCGAGGGCCGCGCCACCGAGGCGCTGGAGGCGGCGCTGGTCGCCCAGCTCGACGTGGCCGAGGCGCGGGTGGAGGCGCTGGAGACGCTGCCGTTGCTCGAAGAGGACGGGCTGCTGTGGGTGCGCGACGGGGTGCAGCAGTTGCCCCGGGTGGCCGACGTGGCCCGGCGCACCCCGGAGCTCGGGCGGCGCCTCGAGGTCGCCCCGACGGACCCGGCCGAGGTGTTGCGGCTGTGGCCCTTCCTGCCGAGGAAGACCGCGGCCGCGTGGTGCGTGCAGGTGCAGCGCCTGGACCCGAAGAACCGGGGCTTCGTCGAGGCCTGCCAGCGCGGGCTGCAGGGGCGGGTGGTGCCGGTCGAAGCGGGCGAGGCGCCCTCGCTGCAGGGGGCGTGGCTGGTGGTGCGGCGCGGGGCCGACGTGCGCGGCGCCGAGGTGAAGCTGGACGAGGTGGTGGCCCGGGTG
>CAIVGN010000210.1 GCA_903905455.1 uncultured Archangium sp. | reverse complement strand
GAAGGAGCTGTCTGGAATCACCGAACAGCGGCCGGTACCACGGCCGACACATCGAGGCCGCGTGCAGCGACCGATACCCCACCCTGGTGACACTCATTGAGATCCGCCCCTCGCCCGGTACTGCCGCCGACGAGTGTCAGTTGAATCATCAAGCCTGGATAGGTCTTTTCTGCGGCTGTGACCTCACATGTCTCGGTAGACATGAGCCCTGCTGTGCGCTGTCAGTATTCCGGCGCGCGGAGGTGTAACCCGTGGGCGGCATGGGCCCGCGTCGTGAGGCCCGAGACCGCGCTTGCGCGACGCCTTCGGCGGCCACCGCCTGGGGCGCTCCGGCCCCGGGCTACGGACGCCCGGCCCGTGGTGACCCCACCCGCCTTGGGGGAAGGGGCCAGACGGGGTATGGCCGCCGCTCCATGAGTCCCCGCCGTCCCCTGACCCTCGAGCAGCTCAAGTCCGCCACCGAAGTGCTGGAGTCGGTCGTCGCCGACCGTTCCCTGCTGGCCGACGTCCCCGATGACGATCGCCGTGCGTTCCTCATGGCCGCCGGCCGCGCCGCCAGCCCCCTGCGCCACGAGATCCAGGCCTTCAGCAAGGCCCTGCGCCGGGACCGGCTCAAGGAGCGCCAGTCCAAGGACCGGGCCGTCCGCGAGACCACCACCATTCGCCAGGCCCGCAAGGAAGCGGTGTTCACCGCGCCGCTGCCCCTGCCCGAGGGCGAGCGCCGCGAGGGCCCCACGCTCGAGAAGGCGCGCCACTGCTACGTGTGCAAGGGCGAGTACCGCACGCTGCACCACTTCTACGACGCGATGTGCCCCAGCTGCGGTGACTACAACTACGCCAAGCGCTTCCAGACGGCGCGCCTGGACGGGCAGTACGCGCTGATCACCGGCGCGCGGCTGAAGATCGGCGCCCAGGCGGCGCTGATGATGCTGCGGGCCGGGGCCCACGTGCTGGTCAGCACCCGCTTCCCCCACGACGCGGCGATCCGCTACGCGAAGGAGCCGGACTTCAAGGAGTGGGGCCACCGCCTCGAGGTGCACGGCCTCGACCTGCGCCACTCGCCGTCGGTGGAGTTGTTCGCCCGCTGGCTGTCGCGCCGCCTGCCGCGCCTCGACCACCTGATCAACAACGCCGCCCAGACCGTGCGCCGGCCGGTGGGCTTCTTCTCGCACCTCATCGCGCTCGAAGAGGCGCCCCTCACCTCGCTGCCCGAGGGCGCGCAGCAGCTGCTCCAGGGCCGGCAAGACTGCCTGGCCGCCATGGGCGCGCTGCCCCGCCTGGGCTCGGGGGCCACGCCGGACGTCACGGGCCTCGCGAACTGGCACGTCAGCCACGGCGCGGGCGCGGGCGTCGCGTCCTCCGCGCGCCTGAGCCAGGTCCGCTACACCTACGAAGACGCGACCTACGGCATGGAGGTCTTCCCCGAGGGGAAGCTCGACGCCGACCTGCAGCAGGTCGACCTGCGCACCATGAACTCGTGGCGCATGACCCTCGACGAGGTGTCGACGCCCGAGCTGCTCGAGGTGCAGCTGGTCAACGCGGTGGCGCCCTTCATCCTGGCTGGCCGCCTGCGTGAGCTGATGAAGAAGAGCCCGGCGGAGGCGAAGCACGTGATCAACGTCTCGGCCATGGAGGGCAGCTTCTCTCGCGGCACCAAGACCGACAAGCACCCGCACACCAACATGGCCAAGGCGGCGCTCAACATGATGACCCTGACCAGCGCCCCGGACTACGCGCGCGACGGCATCTTGATGAACGCCGTGGACACCGGCTGGGTCACCGATGAAGACCCGGCGCAGCACGCCTCGCGCAAGAAGGATGACCTCGGGTTCCAGCCGCCGCTGGACATCGTGGACGGCGCGGCGCGGGTCATCGACCCCATCTTCACCGTGGCCAACGGCGCCGAGCCCTCCTACGGCAAGTTCCTCAAGGACTACCGGCCCACCAGCTGGTGAGCCGGGCCCCCGGGGGCTGACCTTCAGAGCTGCGAGAAGTCCGGCTTGCGCTTCTCGAAGAACGCGCCGATGGCCTCGGCCACCTCGGGCGAGGAGAGCTGGGAGATGAACAGCGCGCCTTCCTGCTTCATGCGCTCCGCGATGGCCCCGCGGTCCTTCATCAGGGCCTTCGAGAGCTTCACCGCGTTGGGCGCCTTGTCGGCGAGCTTGCGCGCCACCTCGAGGGCGCGGGGCATCACCTGGTCGGGCGGCAACACCGCGTTGACCAGGCCCAGGGCCAGCGCCGTCTTCGCGTCGATGGGCTCGCCGAGCAGGAGGATCTCCGCGGCCCGCGCGTGGCCCACGAGCTTCGGGAGCAGCAGCGACGACGCGGCCTCGGGCACGAGGCCCAGGTTCACGAAGGGCGCGGTGAGCGACACCCGGTCCGAGGCGTAGACGAAGTCGCAGTGCAGCAGCATCGTCAGGCCCAGGCCGATGCCCTTGCCGTCGACGGCGGCGATGAGCGGCTTCTCGAAGCTGGCCAGGGCGTTGATGAAGTGGAACACCGGCGAGTCTTCGCCCGTGGGCGGGTTTTGCATGAAGTCGGCGAGATCGTTGCCCGCGGTGAAGGTGTCGCTGGTGCTCCCGAAGACGACCGCACGCACCGTCTTGTCGGCGGCGGCCTCGGCGAGGGCGGCGTTCATGCGCGCGTACATGGCGATGGTCAGCGCGTTCTTCTTGGCCGGCCGCGCGAAGCGGATGATGAGGGTCGCGCCGTCGCGGCTGGTCTCGATGTCGTCGATGAGGTTCATGGCGTGGCCCCCTACATGGGGTCGCAGGTCTTCGGAAGCGGTGTCGGCGGGCCCGCGGGCCCCCGCGAGTTGCGCCGCGGCCCGAAGTCAGGTGTAGGGGCGCCCATGCGACTTCTGCTCCTCGCTTCCATGACGTGGCTGGTGGGCTGTGGGGCGGCAGAGTTCACCACCCACGACCCCTATGCCGACGCCGGGACCCCGGCCGCCACGGACGCGGGTTCGGGCGGTGGTGGCGGTGGCGGTGGTGGCGGCTCGGTGGGCGGGGGCGCAGGCGGTGGTGGCGGCGTCACCTGTTCCGCTTCGAACTGCCAGGGGTGCTGCGCCAACGGCGCGTGCCAGTCGGGGATCTCGACCGCGCAGTGCGGGCGCGGCGGCGGCGCGTGCCAGGCCTGCGCCGCGTCGGATCTCTGCCGGGCTGATCAGACCTGTGGCCTCGACCCGGCCGCGACGTGGCGGGTGATGGTCTCGGCGGCGGTGGTCGCGCCCACCAACTTCGGCACGGCCTGGGACAACCTCACCGACCCCGACCCGGAGCTGGGCCTGTGGTGCCCGGCGACCGCGGCGAGCTACTCGGCCCTGATGCCCAAGGTCAGCGACACCTTCACCCCCAGCTGGACCACCGGCGGCTGCACCGTCACCGCGGCCGCGCTGCTGGCCGACGGGCTGGGCTACGACGCCATCGACGTCGACACCACCACCGCCGACGAGATCGCGGCCTTCACCGTGGTCCCGGTGAGCGAGGCTGATCTCCGCGCCGGCACCCTGGTGATCGGGCCGAACCAGGGCCTCGAGTCGATGACGGTGCGCTTCACGCCGCAGTGATCGGAGCGACCCGTGTCCACCAAAGAGCTGCTCCTCGGCCTCGTCTGCGTGCCCCTCGGCCTCTGTGCGGTGTGGGTCGCCGCGCAGGGCCTGGGCACGGGTGAAATCGAGAAGCTCGCGAAGCACGGGCACCTGATCTTCACCCGGGCGGGCGACCCCTTCAGCTACTGGCTCACCCTCGCGCTCTGGGCTGGCGGAGGCGCGGCGCTGGTCGTCGCCGGGGTGCGCTTGGTGAAGAACAACCTCCCGGGCTGACGTCTGGCAGCGGACGCGAGCTGTGAAGTCTCGCGCCTTCCGGTGGTATCAAGCCTGCCCGCCGTCCGTCCCCACGCGGTTCCTCCCGTCTTGAAAGAGTCCATGACCCACCGAGCACCGTTGTCCGTCGTCGTCGGCGCCCTCTCGTTGTTGTCCCTGGCCTGTGCCCCCGACCCGAAGGTCGTCGCCCAGCGCACGGCCACCGACGTCAAGTCGCTCCTGCGCGAGGCGTGGAGCACCGGTGAGCAGACCAACTCGTGGGCGGGCCTCGACCAGACCCTCGCCGCCCTGGGCATGTCGGCCGACGCGCGGGCCAACTCGGTGCGCGTGCCGGCCGTGTCCTCGCTCGACAGCGGCACCGACTTCGTCACCAAGCGCATCGACCGCGTGTTCGCCGAGTCGAACATCGTCGACAAGAGCGGCGGGGCGCTGACCTTCCAGGTGCGCGGTGTCGACCTGTGCACGGACAACAACAACGCGCTCGACGCGTCCTGCGCCCAGTCCATCGACAAGCTGCAGCTGCGCATTCGCGCCACCGGTGATCTCGACCTCGCGCTGCTGGTGGGCGCCGACAAGGCCGAGGCCTTCGTGCTCGAGATCCGCTCGGGCGTGAGCATTGCCGTGGTGGCCGACCTCGAGAAGACCGTGGCCGCCGTCACCGCGCTGCAGGAGGCGCAGACGGGCATGAGCGTCACCTACCGCTTCACCGCCACCGGCAAGGTGGAGGTGCGCCTGCTGAAGAACGGCACCAACGACTTCACCCTCTCCACCGCGGTGCTCGTGCCGCTGAACTACGAGATGGCCGGCACCGACGGCGTCACCCGCAAGGTGAGCGTCGGCGCGAAGAACCCGGTGGCCTCGGTGCGCATCGAGGGTCCTGCCAGGCGCGCCACCCTGAAGTACGGCGCGGGCGAGCTGCGCTACACCGGCCTGGCCCGCGACCTGTTCGGCCTCGACGGCACCAACTCGCGGCCCCTCGACGCCTTCCTCTCGGGCGCCGACGGCACGCTGATCTTCGAAGACGGCAAGACCCCGCGCGTGGAAGGCATGGGCTTCGGCGGCGGCACCTCGACGCTCAAGTCGGGCAACGACGTGCTGCTCTCGGTCGACTTCAACAAGGACCAGGGCCGCGCGGTGGGCGCAACCTGGGAGCAGACCGCGCAGGGCTTCAAGCTGGCCTTCACGCCCGGCCTGCAGGTCAACGCCCACGTGGGCTTCGGCGTGCTCGCCAGCGCCACCTACAGCGTCGCCGCCGAGTACAGCAACGCCACCTACGCGGGCAGCTTCCTCGCCCCGGGCAAGACGCCGACGGTGGAGTTCTTCACGCGCAACACCACCTCGGGTGGGGCCATCGGCCGCCTCGTCGAGGGTGAGCTCAAGCTCTCGGTCGACGACCCGCGCGTCGCCCCGCGGAGCTTCGCCGCGCCGATGTGCATGGGCAGCTCGTCGGGCACGGCCACGAACCCGTTCGTCGAGAGCTTCGCCTCCGTCGCCTGCCCCTGAAGGACCGCCCTGGGGGGACGCCGCTGGCCACGGGCGCCCCTCACTTCGCCTGCTTCGGGAAGATGACGAAGCGCATCAGCAGCAGCTGCGGCCCGGTGACCACCAGCACGTCGGCGAGCAGCTTGGCCAACACGTAGGGCAGCCCCTGCCCGTCGCGCAGCCACACCACCACCTGCCCGTGGACGACGGCCAACATGGCCTGCATCAGGAAGAACTTGAGGCCCGACTTCGCCACCGGCTCCGCGTGGTCCCGGAAGGCGAAGTGGCGGTTGGCGAAGTAGGTAAACGTCGAGCCCACGGCGTTGCCCGACATCGCGGCGACACGGGTGGGAGCACCCAACCACAGCAGCGTGAGCCCGGTGGCCAGGTCGAAGGCCACCGAGCCGGCGCCGATGGCGAGGCTCCGCGCCGCCCACCAGTTCCACATGCGCACGGCTCGGGCTCTCATAGGCACCTTCGGGGTTGCTGAGGGATGGGCAGGTGATCAGCGTACGTGTCGCCGCCAGTGATGCGAAGCCCGGGCCCGGCTTGGCCCCCCCCCATGAGGGCGGCTGCCTCTGGTGCCGCAAGACTTGGCTTCGAGCTGCCCGACGGGCTGTTTCAGATCCGCTCCGCCGACGAGGCCTCGGGGGCGACGGGGCCGTGAACCCGCTCGACGCGCGTCGGCGAGCCGGGCAGGGTGCCGACTGATGCGCGCGCTCGCCTGGGTGGTGATGGTGTTGATCTCCTCTTCCTGCTCCTGCGGCGGGTGTCGTCCCGCGGCGCCGACGCCAGTCCCCGATGCGGGCGCGGCCGCGAGGGTGGAGCGCGACGCGGGCGCGCCCTCCGTCGCCGTGGCCGCCGCGGACGACGCGTTGCTCGACGGAGGCCTCCCCTGGGAAGCGAGCCAGAACCCACCGAGCCCCGAGGCCCTCGTCGCCGCGTACCTCGCCGACTGCCACGCGCGCGTCGAGGTGGAGTTCGACGACATGGACGGCCCCAGGAAGAGCGTCGACTGCGAGGCCCTGGCCTTCGACCAGAACTGCTCGCCCGACGTCTTCGGGTGCTGGACCGGCGTCGAGGCCTGCAAGGCCGGCTGCGCCGCCCCGTGCAACGACTGCCAGGCCGCGTGCGCCGACACCTGCGACGGCTGCAAGACCGGCTGTGACGGGGGCGCCTGCGCCACGGCCTGCGCCCAGTCGCGCGTGGCCTGCCGCACCCGCTGCCTCTTCGCCCTGCAGGACTGCCGGGCCACCACCTGCAGCGGCGCCTACGAGAAGTGCGAGGCCGATGCCAACGCGCGGCGCGAGCGCCTGTGCCCCGACTGCGCCGCCATCACGACCTGCCTTGGCGAGCGGCACTGGGATGGTGGCGCGGCCGTCGACTGTCTCACCGAAGGCAACATCGCGGAGTGTCTCGAATGGTGCTCCCCGGACTTGTAGTCGTCGCCCTCGCCTCGGCGCCGCTGGTGCCGGTGCCCGAAGGTGACTTCACCATGGGCCGCGCCACGTCGGCGCACGACGACGAGACGCCGCCGCACCGCGTGCACCTCGCGGCGTTCCAGGCCGAGGCCACGCTCGTCACCGTGGCCGACTTCCGCGCCTTCGTGGCCGCCACCGGCCACGTCACCACCGCCGAGCAGCTGGGCTACGGCCACCTCGCCTTCGACGGCATGAAGGAATGGGAATGGACGCCCACCCGCGGCGCGTCGTGGCGCGCGCCCTTCGGGCCGGACCGCGCCGCCGCGCTGCCGCTGCAGGACGACTGGCCGGTGACGCTGGTGACCTGGAACGACGCGGCCGCCTACTGCGCGTGGAAGGGCCGCCGCCTGCCCACCGAGGCCGAGTGGGAATACGCGATGCGCGCCGGCGCCACCACGCGCTTCCCCTGGGGCGACTCACCGGTGCAGCCCGACGGCGGCGTGGGGCTCAACTACTGGCAGGGGCCGCACACCCGCAGCGAGAACAGCGACGGCCACCTCTACTTCTCACCGGTGCGCGCGTTTCCTCCCAACGCGTGGGGGCTCTTCGACCCCGTGGGCAACGTCTGGCAGTACACCTCCGACTGGTACGCGGCCGACACCTACGCCCACGACGCGGCCGGGGTGAAGAACCCGTCGGGCCCTCCGCGCGGCGAGCAGAAGGTTACCCGCGGCGGCTCGTGGTGGTGCAGCAAGCGCACCTGCGCGGGCTACGGCCTGTTCGCCCGCGGCAAGTCGAAACCGAACCTCACCGCCAACAACGTCGGGTTCCGCTGCGTCACCCGCTGAGGGCGGCGCGTCAGCCCCGGGGGCCGAAGACGGGCCGCAGTTGCTCGACGGCGGCCGCCAGCGCCGGGGGCGGGGAACGGCCTTCCCGCCGCGCGGCCCCCACTTCCGCCTCGGCGGCGAGCCACAGGGCGTGCACCGCCTCGCGGGCATTGAAGAGCAGCAGGCTCAAGTCGACCCGCGGGCCGCCCCGCTTCGTGAGCCGGGGGTCCTGCCGCAGCTTCTCGGTCAGCGCGTCGTAGAGGCTGGGTCCCAGGGGCTGGCTCCTTCGTGGTGCGCGTGGCTCAGGGCGTCGCGGCCGGGTTTCCCACGGCGGCCGGCGGCGCGTCGAGCGAGCGGACGTGGGCCACGAGCACGGCGAGCTCCGCGTCCGAGATGACGTGCGCCCAGGTGGGCATGGTGGTGTCGGGCTTCGTCGCCCGCGCGTCGAGGATGAAGGCCGCGAGCGCCGCGTCGGTGGGGAAGTGCTCGCGGCTCTTCGTGAGCGGGAAGTTGCCGTCGCCAGCGGCGCCGTGACAGCCGAGACAGCCGTAGCGCGCGTACAACCTCGGCGCGTCGGCCGCGGTCAGCACCACCGGCACGGCCGGCCGCGGAGGGGGCGGTGGTGGGCCGTCGTCGAGCCAGACGCTCCCCGCCCACACGGCCCCGGCCAGGGCGAGCCCCGCGAGGGGAACCAGCACCACGCGGGGGTCCCTCATGGCTGCAGGGCCCGGGTGATGAGCAGCGGAAGGAGGAGGCGGCGCGCGCGCGTCATGAGCCGGCGAGGCTACCGCGAAGGCACGCAGCCTCCGCGCGCGAAGTACCGGGCTGCGGGAGACCCACCAACTGGGGGGGCTGCGCTCAGGGCAGGGTGACGGGCAGCGGCGCCGGCACCAGCAGCGGCGCCAACGCGAGGGGCGCCGCGCGCCGCGGGAGCAACCAGGCCGACGTCCACCGGGCCAGGCCAATGGCGAAGCCGCCCAGCAGCAGGCCGAACAGGACGTCTGTCGGGTAGTGCCACCCGAGCGCGACCACGCCGACCATGGTGACTGCGAGGAACGCCAGCGAGACGAGGAAGGCCACGCGCGAGCGCCGCACGGCGACGAGCATCACCAACTCCTGCGCCACGTGCAGGCTGGGCATGCAGGCGATGTAGCCCCACGTCACGAGCACGCTCGAAGTTCCGCGGTTCACCGCGCTGGTGTTCTGCAGGAGATACGACTGGAGCCAGTTCACCCCCAGCCGCTGGTCGTGGAGGAAGGTGAACGCGCCGGGGTCGAAGTAGACGGGGCCCACCGCGGGGTACGGTCAATACAGGGGCGCGCCCAGCAGGTAGCAGAAGGTCATCGCCGCGAAGAACTCCGTGCGCTGGCGCCGGTCTCGCAAGGCAAAGAGGAACGCGCTGGTCACGATGACGTGCTGGATGAGGTGTGAGTACGCCCAGTCAAAGACAGACACTCAGGTCGGCGGTTGCCCCGTGAACCACTGCTCGAAGTTCATGATGGATGCATCCAGGGGAACGCCGCCGACGAAGACCAGCGCCTTGGCCACGGTGAACCAGTAGGCGCCGGCCGTGAAGACGAGGGCCGAGACGAGCACCTGGGAGATCACGCTGCGCCAGCGCAAGAGCGACCATCGCCTCGCCAACACGCCCACCAGCATCATCACCGCCAGCGCGTCGAGCACCCCGTGCCGGGGACTGGTGACGGCGTCGAGGGCCACCAACGCCACCGCGGCCAGCCCCAGGAAGCGCCACGTGCGGCGGGAGAGCGCTCGCCGCGGACTGGGGCGCGCCAACCGCCCCGCGACGGCCAGCACGCTCACGAAGACCAGCAGCCCAATGCTCGATGCGAGCGCGTGGAGCCGACTGCGCCGTGACGGCTGCTGCGGCTCCGACAATTCAAGACAACACAGGGCACCCTGTGCCGAACCACCGGTATTGATTTCCATCCCGCCCCCACGCCCACCCACCACCAGGTACCACCACGCCGACCCAGCACAGCGCATATGCCGTAATGCAGAACAGATCGAGGCGAATGAAGTGCGCCGGCACTTACGTCAGCCTCTACTCAACCATCATCCGGCGACCCTGAGACAGGGCAGGTCACAGGCTGGCCCTCGCGTCAGCGCCGCGCGAAGTGCAGGTCGAGCAGAGGCAACTTCCGCAGCCGCACCTCGTCCTTCGTCACGGTGAGCTCGACGTCGAGGTGATCCTTCCCCCGCGCGAGCACCCGCAGCTTGCGGAGCCACGGGGTCTTGCCCTTCGGCAGCAGCAGCGCGCCGTGGAGCGAGCGGTCGTCGTCGGTGCCCAGGGCGAGGCCGAAGTGGAAGGGCAGCTCGAGGTCGAGCACCTCGGCGCCCGCCTCGACGTGCAGCAGGGCCGGGGGACACAGGGCGTTCCAGCGCGAGAGCGTCAGGCGCGTCTTCGGCCACGGGTCCTTCGCCGTCAGCTCGAGGTCCCCCGGCGGTCCCAGGGGCGGCGCTCCCGGCGTCACGAAGGGCAGGCCCGAGTGCGTCAGCGCGCGCGGGGTGAACGTCCAGGTGGCGTCGTCGAGGCGCTTGGTCCACAGCCCCCCGTCGCCTTCCACGCGCAGCTCGCGGTCGGCGTTCGTGGTGCCGGTCTGCAGGATGGTGATGCGCGTGGTGTGCTTGCCGGGAATCAGCGGCTGCGCGGTCCACTCCGGCGCAGGCAGGGTGCGGACCCGCGCGTGGAGGCCCGAGCGCTTCGCCCGCTCGTAGGAATAGGGGAGCGCGGGGTTGTCCCCCTGGATGTCGAAGTCGATGAGCCGCGTGAAGCTGCGCCCGGCGGCGTCCATCACGAAGAGCGTCGAGGCGCTGGCGGACAACGCACTGGCGATGAAGCGGCCGCGGTCGGGCAGGCACACCGTGCGCTCGAAGTTCGCCGGCAGCCACGGGTCGGCGTAGCCCAGGGTGCGGCCCTGGTCGCGCAGGCCGTAGAGCGTGGTCACCCCCGCGGACACCGGGTGCACGTTCCCGTCGAGGTCCTCGTAGGCGATCATCCGGTGGCTCATGGCGAAGGCGGTCAGGCCCTTCACCGAGAGCGGAGCCTGCATTCCCGTGGGCCCCCACTGGTCGACCCACTCCATCGTGGAGAGCTTCACGTAATAGACGGTGCCCTCGGGGCTGGTGGCGATGAGGTTGTCGCCGTCGGCCGAGAGCTGCTCGACCCGCGCCGGCCGCTGGAACGCACCGGGCAGCAGCTGCTGGAGGGCCTCGTGTTTTCCCCGCGCCAGGGGCAGGCCGTCGGGGGGCAGCAGCGACCACGCCGCACCCAGGGGGCGCCACCAGAGCACCCCGTCGCGCAGGGCGATGTCGTGCGTCGCGGTGAAGGTCTCGGTGGGGGTCTTGAGCGGGACCTGGTCGGGGAGCGCCAGCAGGAACACGGTGAGCAACGGGGGCCACATGGGCGTGGACCCTAGTTCAGGCCACGACATGACCGCGCGGTGCGGGTAGACCCTCGCGCATGCGCAACCGCCTGCTCATCGCTCTCGTGGTGCTCGGCTCGTTGGTGTCCTGCAAGAAGGACGACGCCCAGGAGGTCCACGCGGCGCTCGCCGTCGACGCGGCGGTGCCCGCAAAGGAGCTCTCGCTCACCTTCCTCGTCACCGGCGCCGAGAACGGCTACCTGCTCTCGACCCCCGAGGACCCCGGTGCGCGAGGCGGCGCCGCCGAGGTGCTCGGCCGCTGGCTCGCCGACGAAGGCCACTGCGTGGGCCCCTGCGCCGACGCGAAGACCATCGCGCTGTCCACCGGCGACAACGCCAACGGCCAGGGCATCTCGAGCTACTTCAAGGGCCAGTCCACCGCCGAGGTGATGAAGCTGATGGGCTACGCCGCCTCGGCCTTCGGCAACCGCGAGCTCGACTGGCACCGCGAGCAGTTCCTCTCGAACACGAAGACCGGCGGCTACCCGTACCTCGCGGCCAACCTGCGCGCCGTGGACGACACGGGCCTGCAGCTGGGCCTGCAGCCCTTCGTGGTGGTCGAGCGCAGCGGGGTGAAGGTGGCGGTGGTGGGCCTGGCCGCGCGCAAGGCGACCTCCACCCCCATGCCCGGGCGCATGGCCGGCCTCGAGCTGGTGTCCGACGAGGTGGCGCTCACCCAGGTGTTCCCCGCCGCGCGCGCGTCCGGCGCCGACGTGTTCGCCCTGGTGACCGACGGCTGCCTGCACGAGGTGCCCGCGCTGCTCGAGGCGCACCCCGACTGGGCCTTCGCCTTCGTCGCCGGACGCGACTGCGAGCGCGAGTACCCGAAGGTGGTGGGCACCACGCAGCTCATCTACCCGGGCCGCCACTGGAACGACTACGCGCGGGTGGTGGTGACGGTGGACCTGCTCAAGCCGCCCGCCGCGCGCGTGACGAAGGTGACGTCGGTGTTGGTCGACGTGGCCGGCGCCTCGAAGGCGGACCCGAAGGCCGCCGAGCTCATCGCCTCGTGGAAGAAGCAGCTCGACGACGCGCTGGGGGCCCCGCTGGGCTTCTCGCGCACCGGCTTCGAGCAGGAGACCGTGGAGATGTCGACCTGGCTCACCGCCTCGCTCAAGGAGCGCTTCAAGACCGACGTGGCGATGCTCAACCGCAAGGGCGTGCGCCAGCCGCTGCCCGCCGGCGCCTTCACCTCGGCCACCATCTGGGACCTCGTGCCCTTCGAGAACGAGATCGTCACCGTGAAGCTCACCGGCGAACAGCTGCTCGCCGCGGCGCAGAACACCGAGGCGCGCTTCTCGGGCCTGCGCGTCAAGGGCGAGGGCTTCGTCGACGGCAAGGGCGTGCCCATCGACCCGAAGAAGACCTACACCCTGGCCACCACCGACTACCTCTACCTCGGCGGCGACGGCTTCAAGCTGCACGAGGCCGACAAGGCGCCCACCCAGACCAAGGTCTCGTGGCAGAGCGCGCTCATCGAGTGGACGAAGGCGAAGAAGAGCGACGAGAAGCGGCCGCTGGAGACCCTGCTGCCGAAGTGAATTTCCTTGCGCCACTCGCACAGGGGCGTTCGATGCGCGCATGGCGTCTGACGCGACCGCGGTGCAGGAGCAGATCTACGCAGCCTTCGTGAAGAGCTCCGTGCTCAAGGGCCTCACGCCCGAAGAGCTGCGGCGCTTCGCGGCCTTCCTCGACCGCCTGGAGTTCCCCGCCGAGCACGTCATCGTGCGCGAGGGCGAGACCGACCAGGACATGTACCTGGTCATCGAGGGCGAGGCGCGGGCGGAGCGCGGCCACGTGGCCATGAACCCGGTGCGGCTCGGCGCGGAGTTCGGCGCGCTGGGGTTGCTCACCGGCCAGCCCCGGGCGGCGACGGTGAAGTCGGTGACCCCGGTGGTGCTGGCCCGGCTCACGCCGCTCTCGTGGCGCGACTTCACCCGCCGCGAGCCCGACACCGCGCTGCGCATCGTGCAGACGCTCTTCAACCAGGTGCGCGACGACATCATGCACCTCACCGACAGCGTCACCGCGCTGATGCAGGGCCGCTCGCTGCCCCGGGCCAGCGAGGTCGAGGTGCGCTACGGGCAGCGCACGCTCCTGGTGCGCACCGGCACGCTCTTGCGCGACCTGCTCCCCCGGGAAGTCGACGGGGCGCTCGTGGTCGGCGCGCTGCTCGGCCAGAAGCCCGTCTCGCTCTCGACGCCGGTGCTCTCGTCGGTGACCATCGCCGCGCTCACCGTGGGCCACTGGGAAGGCCGGCAGATCTACGCGCGCTCGGTGCAGTTGCTGTTGCTCGAGGCCGCCGACGCCATCGACCCCGCGCTCGACGTGCGCATGGGCCCCTCGCGCGGCACGGTGCAGATCGTCGAGGTCCGCCACCCCGGCAGCCTCGACCCCGCCACGCTCGCGCAGCGCCTCACCGCGCAGATGCAGCAGCTCGCCCTCAACCGCGCCCCCATTCGCCGCGAACACTGGACGGTGGACGAGGCGAAGGACCACTTCCTCGAGCGCGGCTGGCACGAGGCGGCGCTGATGCTCCAGAGCTCGCGCCACGCCACCGTGCCCCTGGTGTCCTGCGGCCGGGTGTACGCCTTGAGCCTCGGGCCGACCATGGCCGACACCGCCGAGCTCACCGGCTTCACCCTCACGCCGCACCACGAGGGGCTGCTGCTCGACCTCGGGGGCCGCGATCCCCGGCGCCTGGGAGAGCGCGGCGGCGAGCCCATGGTGCAGGACTTCGGCATGGTGGCCGAGCACCGGCGCTGGCTGGGGGCGATGGGCGTCAGCAGCGTGGGCGGCTTCAACCAGCTGTGCGTCTCGGGCCAGGTGGTGCAGTTGCTGCGCGTCTCGGAGGGTTTCCACGAGAAGCAGATCGGCCTCATCGCCGACACCATCGCCGCGGCCCGCGACCGGCTGCGGATCATCGCCATCGCCGGCCCCTCGTCGTCGGGCAAGACCACCTTCATCAAGCGGCTCACGGTGCAGCTGCAGATCAACGGTCTCAACCCCATCGGCCTGTCGCTCGACGACTACTACGTGGACCGGGTGAAGACCGTGAAGGACGCCCACGGCCAGTACGACTTCGAGGCCCTCGAGGCGCTCGATCTCGCCCTGCTGCAGGACCACGTGCGCCGGCTGCTCGCGGGCGAGCGGGTGCAGCTGGCGCGCTACGACTTCAAGACCGGCCTCAGCGCACCCGCGGGGGGGTCATCGTTGCAGCTGGGCCGCGGCGACCTGTTGATGATGGAAGGCATTCACGGCCTCAACCCCGGGCTGCTCGACGGCATCCCCCAGGAGGGCCAGGTGTTCCGCGTCTTCGTCCACCCCGCGACCACCTTGCCCTTCGATCGCCTGAGCCGGGTGAGCCCCACCGACCTGCGCCTGCTGCGCCGCATCGTGCGCGACCGCCATGGGCGCGGCTACAGCGCGGCCGAGAACATCGCGCGTTGGCCCTCGGTGCTCGAAGGCGAGCGCAAGCACATCTTCCCCTTCCACGGGGAAGCCGATGCCGTGTTCGACACCGCGCTCATCTACGAGCCCGCGGTGATGAAGGTGTACGCCGAGCGCTACCTGCTCGAGGTGCCGCCGGAGCACCCCTCGTACGCCACGGCGCTGCGGCTGCGGCACCTGGTGGACCGCTTCGTGGCCATCTACCCCGACCACGTGCCGCCCAACTCCATCATCCGCGAGTTCATCGGGGGCAGCGGCTTCGAGCCCTGAAGAGGCGCAATTCCCTTCAAAAATGCCGAGGGTCCTCACCACTCATCGGCATGCATCGCCTCTTCCTGCTCCTCTCCATCGCCGCCACTGCCTCGGGCTGTGCCCACGCCACCTTTCACGCCACCATCGACCCCACGGGGAACGCCCGTGACTTGCGCAAGTTCGAAGCGCTGACGAAGGAGGCCAACGAGCTGCCGCCCGGGGCCGCCGACGACGTCAAGGTGCTCATCGACGAGCTCCCCGAGGGCATGAAGTTCGAAGAGGGCAAGCTGCAGTACGACCATGCGCGCTACGTCGTGCTGGGCAGCTTCGAGGTGACGCCCGACAGCAACTTCATCGGCCTGTGGTTCGACACCTACGACGCGCACGAGGCGTGGAAGAACGTGTACTGCAACCTCCAGGTGCCGCTGAACTGGCTGTCCATCTACACGTGGCCGGTGCTCCCGTTCTTCTGGCCCTGCTTCAAGGGCTCACTCGACGAGACGAGTCGCATCGAACACATGGTGCCGAGGCTGCAGAGCGCCGGAAAGGTGCTGGGCGCGACCGTCGTCGTGGCGACCGCGGGCGATTCCAAGTGGGTCGACGCGCGCACCAACCAGGTCGTCTCCAGCGCCCGGGCGACGCACATGCGAGGCATCGCCATCCGGGAACTGGCGGGGCCGCCGCCGCGAGGGCCGGAGCGGCTCTGAGCCTTTCCGCGCGGGACTTCCGGGCGACGGGTTGAGTAAATCGGGGCTCCATTTCACCCCGGGGGCTCACCCATGCATGGCCTGATGATGAACCAGCCGCTGTTGATCAGCGCGCAGCTCGAGTTTGCGCAGCGTTTTCATGCCTCCGTCGAGGTGGTCACCCGCACCGTGGAGGGCCCGGTGGTGCGCACCACGTGGGGCACCGTGGCTACGCGGGTCAAGAAGCTCGCCAACGCGTTGACCGACGCGGGCCTCAAGCCGGGTGACGTGGTGGCCACGCTCGCGTGGAACACCCAGCGGCACCTCGAGCTGTACTTCGCGGTCTCGGGCCTGGGCGCGGTGCTGCACACCATCAACCCGCGCCTGCCGCCGGACCAGCTCTCGTTCATCGCCAACCATGCGGGCGACACGATGCTGTTCTTCGACACCACGTTCCTTCCCCTCGCCAGGCACCTCGCGAGCGTGTCCACCCCCATCCAGCACTGGGTGGCGTTGACCGACGAGGCCTACCTGCCGAAGGACTCCGGCATCCCCGGGTTGCGCGCCTACGAGACGATGATCCACGGCAAGGCAGACACCTTCGCGTGGCCCGCGCTCGACGAGAACACCGCCAGCTCGCTCTGTTACACCTCGGGCACGGTGGGCCTGCCCAAGGGCGTGCTGTACTCGCACCGCAGCACCGTGCTGCACAGCTACGCCATCTGCATGGTCGACGCGCTCGCCATCAGCGCGCAGGACGTCACCTTGCCGGTGGTGCCCATGTTCCACGTCAACGCGTGGGGCGTGCCCTACGCCGCGGCCATGGTGGGCTCGAAGCTGGTGCTCCCCGGGCCGGCGCTCGACGGCAACAGCCTGCTGGAGTTGATCGAGGCCGAGGGCGTCACCAGCGCCCTGGGCGTGCCCACCGTGTGGCTGGGGCTGCTCACCGCGGCGAAGGCGGCCGGGAAGAAGATGAGCACGCTGCAGAAGGTGACCATCGGCGGCTCGGCCTGTCCTCCGTCGATGATCACCGCGTTCCAGGAGGAGCACGGCGCGCGGGTGTTGCACGCCTGGGGCATGACCGAGCTCTCGCCGCTGGGCACCGCGTGCGTGTTGTTGCCCAAGCACCGCGAGCTGAACGCCGAGGGCAAGCTCCACGTGCAGATGAAGCAGGGGCGGCCCATCTTCGGCGTCGACCTGCGCCTCGTCGACGACACCGGCAGCGTGGTGCCCCACGACGGCGCGACCTCGGGGCACTTGCAGACGAAGGGCTCGTGGGTGGCGAGCGGCTACTTCAAGTCGCAGGACACCTCGCAGCATGTCGACGGCTGGTTCTTCACCGGCGACATCGCGACCATCGACCCCGACGGGTACATGCAGATCACCGACCGCAGCAAGGACGTCATCAAGTCCGGCGGCGAGTGGGTCAGCTCCATCGACGTGGAGCACGCGGCCATGCTGCACCCCGCGGTGAGCCAGGCGGCGGCCATCGGCGTGCCCCACGAGCGCTGGGTCGAGCGCCCGCTGCTCATCGTGGTCAAGGCGAAGGACATCGACGTCACGAAGGACCAGCTGCGCGAGTTCCTCGAGCACAAGCTGGTGAAGTGGTGGGTGCCCGACGCCATCGAGTTCGTCGACGCCCTGCCCATCGGGCCCACGGGCAAGGTCCTCAAGCGGCAGCTGCGCGAGCGCTTCGCCGGCTACAAGCTCTGAGGGGCGCTCAGCGCTCCGAGGGCTGGCCCTCCTGGTAGAAGGCGCCGCTGCGCACCGGCTGGGTGACGGCGGCGACCACGCGCGAGACGCCTTCGGCCAGGGGCAGCAGCGCGCCCGGGCCGCCCATGTCGGTCTGCACCCAACCGGGGCTCACCGAGACCGCCGTGCGCCGGGGGAAGTCGCGGGCCCACACCGCGGCGAGCGCGTTGATCAACGCCTTCGACACGCAGTACGGGTCGCGCGCGAAGCCGAGGCGCTCGGCCGCGTCGGCGCTCGCGGTGGCCGTCGTCTCGGCCTGGGTGGCGGCGAGGTACTCGGTGGCGAGGGCCTCGAGGTCCGCGACGCGCTTCGCCCCGAGGAACCGCTGCCGGACCGCGTCGGAGTACCCGTGGAGCTGGCCCAGGCTGCTGGAGACCAGCACCAGGCGCGCGTCGTCCGTGAGCAGCGGCGTCAGCGCCTCGCCCAGGCGCAGCGGCGCGAAGAAGTTGGTGGTGATGGTCTGCAGCGCGGCCTCGGGGGTCGAGGAGCGCAGGTAGATGGCGGCGTTGAAGAGCACGCAGGACAGCGCGAGGCGCCGCTCGGTGAGGGTCTTCGCGAGGGCCTCGCGCTGGGCCGCGTCGTTGACGTCGAGCGCAAAGGCCTGGTGGCCGGCGCCGAGCTCGAGGGCCAGTTGCTGCGCGTCGTCGCCTGAGCGCGCGGTGAGGACGAGGGGGCGACCTTGTGCGGCGAGGACCTTCGCGGCGCCACGGCCGAGGCCGCGGCTGACTCCGGTGATGAACGTGAACATGGGTGCACTGTGACAGGCCGGAGTCGTTCGCGGGCGCTCGACGGCAGATGGGCGCGGTTCGGCCTGGAGGGGACGCGGGCGTGAACGGCTGCGTGACGTGGTGCGCTCGGCCGCCGGAGCCCCTCGATCCCGGGGCCGGGTGACGAAGGGGCTCGCGGTACCTGCGGGGGGCGCGAAGTGCGTCATCAAAGTTGACAACGTCCAGTTTCAGCTGGTGCGGTTGTCAATTTTGATGACGCGTCGGGAACCCCCCGCGACCTCCGCGCCTCACCTGGTGACGTGGCTTGAATTCGCCCGGGGTCGAGGGGCACGCGCGCGACGAGCGCTGCCTGGACCCTGTCCCCCCCGCCACCCCGTGGCTGCCGGTGTCGGCGTGCGACGCGGGAAGGCTCGGGTACGATTCCCGCTCATGGGTCCCCTCGAGGTGCTGGTCGCCGCAGCGGTGGTGGTCGGGCTGGCAGTCATCGCCGCCT
>CAIVGN010000209.1 GCA_903905455.1 uncultured Archangium sp. | reverse complement strand
GGGCTGATCAGCTACGCGTCGAGGGCAGACGGGGGCCCTGCGGATCTGCCACAGTGGGCGGTTCCATGACCCGAGCGAAGACCACCGTGGCCGATGTCTCGACCGTGCTGCGCGCCATCATCCGACGCGACGCGCAGCAGGCCGCGGGGCCCAACGCGGTGCTCTCGCGCGCGGAGCAGGCGAAGGCGTCACCGGCGGTGCAGGCCGCGGCCAACGCCGTGCGCGCCGCCGGGGGGCCCAACGCCCGCGTCACCGTCGACGCCATCGAGAAGCAGGTCAGCGACGCGGCGCAGCGGCTGCTGGGCTCGGTGAACACCGTGGGGCCGGCGTGGCTGTCGAAGGCCGAGGCCGGGGCGGCGCTCAAGGCCGACCCGTCGCTGGGAAAGCCGGTGCTGCAGGCCTACGAGATCGCCTCGGGCGGCGGGCTCGACGTCGACGCCATGGCCGCGGCGCGGGTGTCGACGGGCCTCGACCCGGACATGAAGTTCAAGATCTTCGCCACCGTGGCCGAGGCCGAGCGCTACCAGGACCCCGACGGGAACCAGGTGACGTGGCTGGTACCGACGGAGAAGACGCTGCTGACCAGGACCTTCGTCTCGGGGCGCAACGATCTGTGGGCGCAGAAGTTCGAGATCGACCGCATCACCGGCGCGGTGGCGATCCTCGCCGAGCACTGAGCCCCGGCGGATCAGCTAGAGCGCGCGGCGCGCCATGATGAAGCGCACCAGGGCCAGCGCGCGCTCCCACGAAGCCGCGTCGCGCACCTCGATCTTCAGCCCATAGCCCTCGGGTGACGCCGCGCCGGCGAGCTGCTCGCCCAGGGCGCTCGCGGCCGGGTCGCCCTTGAGCTCCTGGCGCTCCTTCTCGCGAATGGCCATGGCCACGAGGAACCAGCCGTCGGCCACGGTGAGCTCGAGCAGCGTCTTGTCGTCGGCGTGCACCTTGAGCTTCCAACCGTATTTCTTGCCGTAGTGGCGCCAGTCCCACTCGCAGGACGCGGTGAGCGCGCGCAGGGCCTCGAAGTGCACAAAGGTCGGGCCCAGGGCGGCCTTCACCTGCGGGTCGGTGGGCTCTGCGGCCTTCTCGTTCAGGACGTTGACGCTCATGGCTTCCCTTTCCACTGCAGGCGCCCCGGGCACAAGGCTCGAGTGCACTGGGCCCCGCTTCGACGCCGCGCGGGGCATGATGACGAGGTGCTGCTCAGCCTGATGGTGGTGCTGTCCCTGCTCCCGGCCGAACCGACCCGCGACGAGGTGCTGCTCGAGTGCCGGGGCCCCGCGCGCCGCGTGCTCGGGCCGGTGCTCGCCGAGGCGGCGGCCATCCTCGACGTGCAGCGCCGCGACTACGTCGTCGCGTGGCTCGAAGAACACCACGTGCGCGCGGAAGAATGCGGGGAGGTGCTGAAGGCCATCGCGCCGTCGACCGTCACCGCCGAGGTCGGGCCGCTCACGCTGCGCTGGGAGCCCAGCGCCCCCGACGACCCGAACTGTTTCACGCGCCTCACCATCACCGCCCGCGCGCGCACCGAGCTCTCGTGGCCGACGCCCTTCTGCTTCGGCTTCCCGCGGCGGCTGGTGCTCGAGGACTTCAACTTCGATGGGCGCCTGGATCTCCGGCTCGAGGGGCCGCTGAGCATGGGGCACTCGCGGCGCTACGACTGGATCCTCCTGGCGACGCGCGGGGGCCGGTTCACGTGGTCGCAGGAGCTGTCGGCGCTCGACGACGTGCAGGTCGACGCGCCTGCGCGGCGCCTCACCAGCCGCGTGCTCGACGAGGACCACGTGGGCCATCGGGCGGTGTGGCAGTGGAAGAAGGGCGCGCTGGTGGTGACGAAGTAGCCGGCCCGCGGGCTTGTGTGCCATCACCCCGGGCGCATGAAACGACTCCACCGCGACGATCTCTTCGGCTGGTCGACGTTCCAGGAAGCGCTCGACCTCGACTTCAACTCCCTGGCCTGGGTGCGCGAAGGCGGCAACGTGCTCATCGACCCACTGCCCATGAGCGGGCATGACCTGGAGCAGCTCGCGGCGCTGGGTGGTGCGGCGTTCATCCTGATCACGAACTCGGCCCACGTGCGCGACGCGCAGGCGCTCGCCGCCCGGTTCGGCGCGAAGGTGTTCGGACCCGTCGCGGAGAAGGAGACGTTTCCGCTTCGCTGCGACGGCTGGCTCGCGGATGGCGACGCGCCGTTTCCCGGGCTGCAGGTGTTTGCGCTCGACGGCTCGAAGACGCCCGGGGAACTGGCGTTCGTGCTCGAGGGGACGACGCTGATCACCGGCGACCTCATCCGCGCGCATCGCCCGCAGGCGCTGATGCTGCTCGGGCCGCAGAAGATCAAGGACCGGCCCGCGGCGCTGCGTTCGATCGCGCGGTTGCCGCTCACCGAGGTGGTGCTCGTGGGGGACGGGTGGCTGGTTTTCGAGGGCGGGGCGCGGTTGATGAGGGGGTTGCTCGAAGTGACGGGGTGAGTGCGGGGTCGGCAAAGGCCAAAGCCATGGGGAGCGCGTATGCTGAATGGGCTTGGCGCCGTGCCCGGGTTGATCAGCCCCTCGGCCCGAACGCGACAGTGACGGGTCCGTGCAGGCGTCGTCTCAGTCCATGCACACTGACGGACTCGGTGGCGGTGCGCACCCCCACGGAGTCCGTCAGTCTTGATGAATCGAGACGCCACGCCTTCGCGGGGCTCGCACGTGAGGCGCACGGCGGACGCTCCGCGAACGACCACCACCCTCCAGGCTGCTGTTCCCCGCGCTTCCTACGGCGCGCCCCAGATCTCCGTCGTGCGCCCGAGGTGATCGAACGCGCAGTGCTGCGCCCCCGGCACCACCTTCGTCTCCACCACGAACCCCGCATCCGAGAACCAGCCCACGGCCTGCGTGATGTCCGGCGCCAGGAAGTCCTGGTCTCCCCAGGTGAACGAGAGCCGGCTCTGATCAGCCGCGCCCCACGAGAACGCCGTCCACGGCACCTCGCCACCGCAACTCAGCGCCCACACCGCGGGACGCGCGCCGCCGTAACGCGGCAGGTAGCTCGCCGACAGGAAGATGGATCCTCCCGAGGCGCCTCCGAAGAGCACCGGCGCGTCGAGCACGTCCCAGCCGGCGCGCACCGTGGTGATCACCTGCTCCAGCGCCGCCGCGTTGAAGCCCTCGAGATCCTGGTCATTGAACCCCGGGCCCGCATCACACGCGTCGACCCCCGGCTTCACCCACCACGCACACCCGTTGGGCGCCAGCGCCGCCACGTAGAGCACGTGGTGACTCGTCGTCCACGGAGCCTGGATGCGCAGCGCCGTGTCGTTCACGTACGCCCGCGCCCCGTCGCCGTGCACGTAGACCGCCAACCGCATCGGCTCGGGTGACGCCACGTCGTCGGGCTCGATGACCTTGAACTCCACGCCCGCCACGCTGCCCACGCAGTACGCCTTGACGCCCGCCGTGGTGCTCACCTGGCCCGTGCGCAGGCAGGTGTACTTGCCCGCGCCGTGCGACCGCGCCGGTCCGGCGTCGACCACGCCCGCGTCTTCGACCACGGCCACCGCCGCGTCGGCGCCCTCACCCGCATCGACGCCGGGCACCACTTCACAGGCACCGAGCACCATCACCACCAAGGGCCACGCACGCATGCCGCGCGCCTTAGCGGAATTTCCCGGCCCGCGGGGCGACTACACCTGCTCGAGCCGCACCGTCTTGAGCCGCTCCGCCAACGCTGCGGGAAGCTCCGGCCGCTCCTCCTCGAGGCGCTGCGCCAGCGACCGCGCCCGCGCGAAGTCCCTCAACGCGAGACACCGCGCGAAGAGCCGCTCCTGGTGCGGCCACACCGAGGGGAAAGGAAAGGCCAGCGCCGTGCCCCGCTCCGCCGCGAAGTGCCACTGGGCGATGAAGTCCGCGCCCGTCGCGTGCTCCAGCAACGTCGTCTCCACCGCCTCCAGGGTCAGCCGCTCGTCCGACAGCGGCCGCTTCGACCAGTCGGCCTGCAGCGCCGCCTCGAGCTTCGGCTTCGCCTCCTCGAAGCGCCCGCACTGCACCAGCGCCAGCGCCGCCCGGGCCTCGGCCGCGTGGCGCAAGGGGGTCGCCTGGTGGCGCGCGGCGAGCGCCTCGAACAGCCCCACCGCGCGCGCGGGTCGAGACCGGTTGATCAGGAACGCCACGCCCTCGAGCTCGTCGTTGGTCAGCGCCGTGGCGTCGTCGTTGGGCCCCAGCTTCGCCAGCAGCGCCTCCTCCCCCCGCGAGAGCTGGTCCAGGGTGCGCTCCACCGCCTCCCGAAACGGCGCCACGTCGTCGAGCGGCGCCCCGTGCTCCATCGCCCGGTCGAGCCACCGCAGCGCCTCCCGCGAGGCGTCGGTCAGCTCGTCGGGCAACACGTCGGCCGCGTCGCGAAAGCGCGCATAGGCCAGCAACACCAGCCACTTCCACTTCGTCGTCTCGGGGGTCACCACGTCGCGCAACAGCGTGGTGGCCGAAGCCCAGTCATCGGCTTCGAGGTGCTGCACCAGCCGCGCGTCGCGGCCTTCGGGGAGATCGAACGGGGGCGCCAGGAAGTGCGGCATGGCGACCAAGGTACACATTGCCGCGCGTGGTGCCCGCTAGAAGTTCGACAGGGCGGCCCCAGCCTCATCGTCTGACCGGTTTGGTGTACCCTGCGCCGCGGGGGGTTGGCGTTTGGGACTATCGACGAAGGTCTTGCTGGCCATCTGGCTGCCCTTGCTCGCGCTCGGCGTGTCGGCGGCGTTCGCCGTACGCTCGACGGCCGGCCGCTTCGCCGACGCCCGCGCCGAACAGTCGGCCGAGCTCGCCCTCTCCATGGAGCACCAGCGCTTCGTCAGCTTCTTCGCCGGGCGCCAGGCGGTCTTGCGCGCGTGGATGCACACCGCCGAGGTGCAGTCGCTCGACCCGGCGCGCACCCGCGCCTTCCTCGACGCCGAGGAGCCCGACTTCGCCGCCCTCTTCGAGCACCTCTACTTCGCCGACGTCGAAGGCCGCGTCGTCCCTACCCAGAGCCCGCCCTTCTCCATCCGCGACCGCCCGTTCTTCCCGCGGCTCGCCGGCGGGCAAGACATCATCAGCCAGGTCATCACCAGCCGCGACACCGGCGCGCGCATCGTGGTCATCGGCGTGCCGGTGCGCGACGCGGGCGGCCAGGTGCGGGGCGCGCTCATCGGCACGGTGCGCGTCGACGCCCTGTTCGGCGACCTGGGGCACACCTCGGTCACCAACCCCCGGGGCCTCGAGGTGGTGGTGGTGCAGCGCTCCGACGGCGCGCAGTACGGGGCGACCGGCTGGGCCGAGCGCCTCCAGGCCACCCCGCTGACCTCCGAGGGGCTCTTCGCGTTGGCCGGTGACGGCCCCCCGGTGCACGGCTGGGCGCGGCCGCTGGCGATCAACGACTGGGTGGTGGTGGTGCTGCGCCCCGCCGACGACCTGTACGCGACCTCGCGCCGGCTCCAGGACATCATCATCGGCCTGCTCGGCGTGACCCTCGCCTTCGGCTTCTTCTTCTCGCGGTGGATCTCGCGGCGGCTCACGCACCCCATGGTCGCGCTCCTCGACGCCCAGCGCCGCTTCGGCGAGGGCGACCGCGCGGTGCGGGTGGTGGACCCGGGCCACGACGAGCTCGGCGCCCTCGGGGCCGGCTTCAACGCCATGGCCCAGCAGCTCACCGAGGGAGACGCCCAGCGCCGCGCCCTCGAGCTGCGACTCGCCCAGAGCCAGCGCCTCGAGAGCCTGGGGCGCCTGGCCGGCGGCGTGGCCCACGACTTCAACAACTTCCTCACCATCATCATCAACCTGAGCGAGGTGGTGGCCATGGACCTCGGGCCCGCCCACCCCTCGAGCAAGGACCTCCAGACCATCATCGGGGCCGGCCAGCAGTCGGCCCAGCTCACCCGCCAGCTCCTCGCCTTCGCCCGCCGCCAGGCCTCGGAGCCGAAGGTCTTCGCGCTCGACGCCCAGCTCGCCGAGTGGCAACCGATGCTCAAGCGGCTGTTGCCCGAGAACGTCTCGTTCACCCTGCAGCTGGGCGCCGGCCCGTCCCACGTGCGCGTCGACCCCACCCAGTTGATGCAGGTGGTGGTGAACCTCGCGGTCAACGCGCGCGACGCCATGCCCGACGGCGGGGCGCTCACCCTGGGCACCTCGGCCGACGCTCAGACCGTGCGCCTGTCCATCACCGACACCGGCGGGGGCCTCTCGGAAGAAGCCCGCGCGCACCTCTTCGAGCCCTTCTTCACCACCAAGCAGCAGGGCCGCGGCACCGGCCTGGGCCTCGCCACCTGCTACGGCATCGCCACCCAGTCGGGCGGGGACATCACCGCCGACGCCCCCGCTGCGGGAGGCACCCGCTTCACCCTCTCGCTCCCCGTCGTGCCGCCGCGCGACACGGCCACCCCGGTCCCGGCGCTCCCCGCGCGCTACGCCCCGCGGCGCCTGCTGGTGGTCGAAGACGACGCCGGCGTGCGCTCCACCCTCACCTCCCTGCTCACCCGCGCCGGCCACTCGGTGTCCGCCGTCGCCGCCGCCCAGGCCCGCGCCGCCCCCGAGTTCGACGTGCTCATCACCGACGTGGTGATGCCCGGCGAAGACGGCGCCTCCCTGGCCCAGGCCCTCCTCGAGGCCCGCCCGAAGGTCGGCGTGGTGCTGCTCTCGGGCTACGCCCCGGTGCTCCCCGACGCGCTCCTCAAGAGCCCCCGGGTGGTCTTCCTCATGAAGCCCCCCAGCGCCGGCGCCCTCGAAGCCGCCGTGGCCAAAGTCTCAGCAGCCAGCAGTGGAGCTTAAAGTTCGGCCAATTTGAGCTTAAGCGGGCTCGACGAAGAACAACGACTGTGCCAAGTCGCGCTCGTACCCCGCTGTCGCAACCCACAGGAGCCAGCCCATGACGACGACCCCGCTGCGTGACTTCCTCGAGATTCCCTACGAGCAGCTCGAGGAGATGAACCTCCAGGTGAAGCAAGCCCGCGTCAACCGCGAACCGGCCGACAAGCTGAAGGACGCGCGGATGAAGTACCTGACGGACGAGAAGCGCATCAAGGCGGTCACGGTGTGTTTCACCGACCTCGAGGGTCGGCTCCACATGCTGGACTACGACAAGAAGTTCCTCCTCAAGAGCCAGGACAACCTGACCTTCGACGGCTCGTCGGTGCGCGGGTTCTCGGCGCAGCAGGAATCAGACCTCCGCCTGAGCATCGACTGGGCGGCCTTCTACTGGCTGCCGGCGGACGTGTTCGGCCCGGGCAAGGTGCTGGTGTTCGCCGAGGTGCTCGGCCGCGACGGCCAGCCCTACCCCTCTGACCTGCGCAGCAAGCTCAAGCAGTACGGCGAGCAGCTGTGGGCCAAGGACCAGACGGTCTGTCACATTGCCCCGGAGATCGAGGGCTTCCTCTTCAAGGGCCGCGACGCCGAGCGCCACTACAACGAGACGGGCAAGTTCGAGTACGTGAGCATCGGCGGCTACTACCACTCGCTGCCGGGCGACAAGCTGCGCACCTTCATCGACGGCGCCGCCGAAGTGCAGCGCGCCATGGGCTTCCAGAACGAGAAGGACCACCCCGAGGTCGCCCCCTCGCAGTTCGAGATGAACTTCAGCTACGCCGACGCGCTGATCACCGCCGACCAGGTGCAGCTCTACAAGCTGCTGTGCCGCCAGGTGGCCGCGAACCTCGACTGCACCGCGTCGTTCCTGCCCAAGCCGGTGACCGGGGTGAACGGCAACGGCATGCACACCAACATGTCGTTCAACAAGGCCGGCAAGAACCTCTTCTGGGACGCCAAGGGCCAGGAGAACCTCTCGAAGGCCGGCTGGGAGTCCATCGACCGCATCCTGAACAGCGCCGACGACCTGTGCCTCATCTTGAACCCCTCGGTGAACGCCTACCGCCGGCTGGACCCGCACTTCGAGGCGCCCAACCAGATCAAGGCCTCGGCGAACAACCGCGGCGCGATGGTGCGCATCCCCACGGGCAACGAGAAGTCGGCGCGCATCGAGGTGCGCAGCGTGGCCCCCGACGCCAACCCGTACATGGTCTTCTACTCGCTGATGCGCACCGCCCTCGAGGGCCCGGGCACCGACGGCACGGCCGACGAGGCCAAGCGCAGCCGCACGCGCTTCCTGCCGGACAACATCTACGACGGCATCCGCCTCTTCAAGGGCAGCAAGTACATGACCGAGGTGCTCTCGGAGTCGGTGCTCGGCAAGTACGCCGAGGTCAAGCAGGCGCAGGCCGACCGCTGCAGCAAGGCCCTGGGCACGATGATCAAGGTGCCGGAGATCCAGTTCCACCACGAGGTCACCAACCAGTACCTGTGGAACCAGTTCTGAGCTGACCGCAGCAAGGCCCGTGGTGCGGGGGCGACTTCTTTCAGTCCCCCACCACGGTCCGCGCGGGCCGCAAGCCCAACCGTTCCAGTTGCCGGTAGAGCGTGCTGCGGTTGATGCCCAGGCGCGCCGCCGCCTCGGCCATGTTGCGCGCCGAGTGAATCACCTCCAGCAACCGCTGCACCTGCACGTCGGCGCCGCCGCTCTTCACCGCGGGCGCGAAGGGCAGGTCTTCCACCGTCACCTCCCGGTCGCGCCCCAGCACGGCGAGCCGTCGCAGCACGTTCTCCAGCTCGCGCACGTTGCCCGGCCAGTCGTGGCGCTCGAGGGCCGCACGCACGGCCGGGGGCACCTGCACCCGGAGCCCGGTCTCCACCTCGATGCTCGCCACCAGGTGCTCCACCAGCGGCCCCAGGTCCCCCATGCGCGCGCGCAGCGGGGGCACCTCCACGGCGATGACGTTGAGCCGGTGCAGGAGGTCGAGCCGGAAGGTGCCCTGCTTCACCGCGTCTTCGAGCTTGCGGTTGGTGGCCGAGACGATGCGCACGTCGACCGGGCGGCCTTCGACCGAGCCCACCGGCGTCACCACCTTCTCCTGCAGCGCGCGCAGCAGCGCGGCCTGGGCTGGCAGCGGCAGCTCGCCCACCTCGTCGAGGAACAACGTGCCGCCGTGCGCCGCCTCGAAGCGGCCCAGCGCGCCTTCGCTCCGCGCGCCGGAGAAGGCGCCGCCCACGTACCCGAACAGCTCGCTCTCCACGAGGTCGCGGGCCAGGGCGGCGCAGTTGACCGCCACGAAGGGGCCATCGCGCCGCGGGCTCTCGGCGTGAATCGCCTGGGCCAGCAGCTCCTTGCCCACGCCTGATTCGCCGAGCACCAGCACCGGCATCTGGGTGACCGCGGCCGAGCGGGTCAGCGCCACGGTCGCGCGCAGGCCGGGGCCCACCACGTCTTCGAAGCGGTAGCGCACGGCGGCCGACGCCACGGGGCCCGCGCGCCGCAGCATCCTGCGCGCCTCGCGCACCACGAGGCACGCGCCGATGCGCAGCTGCTCGTCGTGCACCGGGTGCACCGCGGCGCCCTCGAGCCACGGGGCGTGCGGCGGCGCCTGGGTGAGGCCCGTCGCGCCCGGCGGCACCTTCACCCGCGCCGGCAACCCCCGGGCCTTCGCCGCCCCGGTGGCCTGGAGCACGCGCCCGTCGACGTCGAGGGCCAGCAGCGCGTCGAGCGGGTACTTCGCGGTCAGCTCGGCGTAGCGGGCGAGCACCAGGGCCTGGCGCCGGTAGGCCCGGGCGAGGAGCGCCTGCTCCACGGTGACCCCCAGGGTGCGCGCGAGCTGGAGGATGCGGGGGTCGGCCCGCTGCGTGGGCCCGGAGACGTCGAGCGCGCCGAGCACCTCGCCCGAAGGGCCATGCAGCGGCACCGCGGCGCAGTGCCAGGGATGCCAGGCCGCGCAGAAGTGCTCGGGCCCCACCACGTGCACGGGCCGGCCGGTGGCCAGCGCGGTGCCCGGCCCGTTGGTGCCGGCGGCGGCCTCCGACCAATCAGCCCCGGGGATGAAGTGGATGTCGTCGAGCTGCTCGAGGACGAAGGGGTCGCCCACGGAGCACAGCATGCGGCCCGCGGCGTCGAAGAGGGTGAGCACGTGGCCCTGGCCCTGCACCACCTCGAGCTGCGGGGTGAGCACCGCCTCGGCCACCTTCAACCAGTCACAGCGCGCGCGGGCCGCGTGGAGCCCGTCTTCGCCGAGCACCAGGGGCGCGGCCTGCAAGCGGGGCGACACGCCGGCCTGCAACGAGCGTTGCCAGCTCTGTTCGATGTCGCCCAGCACCGGGAGCGACGCCTCACGACGGGGCAGCTGGAGTTGGCTGGGCATTTGAGCCCGAGACCCTGAAGGGCCCGCTGAGCCGTTTCAAGACGCACCGCGACGTGCAGGATGCCCCGCGACAGGTGTCGCCGCGACAGGTGTTGCACGCGACAGCGGGGGCCTCACGCAACCCAGCTGAACTCCAGAGAGGCCGGTCGGCACGGGGGTTGCGAAGGGCTCCCCGGCGTCACTCACCCGCTCCCCAGGAGATTCACCGCATGGCACTCCCCACCACCATCGACGCGGCGCTCAAGCGCTGCGAGGTGAAGCAGCAGTACGGCAACTTCATCGGCGGCAAGCTGGTCCCGCCGGTCAAGGGGCAGTACTTCGACAACGTCACGCCCATCAGCGGGCAGGTCATCTGCTCGGTCGCCCGCTCGACCTCCGAAGACATCGACAAGGCGCTGGACGCCGCGCACGCCGCCGCGCCGGCCTGGGGCAAGACCTCGACCACCGAGCGGGCGAACATCCTCAACAAGATCGCCGACCGGCTCGAGGCGCAGTTGGAGAAGTTCGCGCTCCTGGAGACGCTGGACAACGGCAAGCCCATTCGCGAGACGATGGCCGCCGACCTTCCGCTGGCCGTCGACCACTTCCGCTACTTCGCGGGCTGCGTGCGCGCCCAGGAAGGCAGCATCAGCGAGATCGACTCGCAGACCATGGCCTACCATTTCCACGAGCCGCTCGGCGTGGTGGCGCAGATCATTCCCTGGAACTTCCCCCTGCTGATGGCGGCCTGGAAGCTGGCGCCGGCCCTGGCCGCGGGCAACGCGGTGGTGATGAAGCCCGCCGAGCAGACGCCGCTGACCATGGTGGTGTTCGCCGAGACCATGGCCGACCTGCTGCCCCCCGGGGTGCTCAACGTGGTCAACGGCTTCGGCCTCGAGGCAGGAAAGCCGCTGGCCTCCAGCAACCGCATCGCCAAGGTGGCGTTCACCGGCGAGACCACCACCGGCCGGTTGATCATGCAGTACGCCAGCGAGAACCTGATCCCCGTCACGCTGGAACTGGGCGGCAAGAGCCCGAACATCTTCTTCGAAGACGTGATGGCGAAGGACGACGCGTTCTTCGACAAGGCGCTCGAGGGCTTCACCATGTTCGCGCTGAACCAGGGCGAGGTGTGCACCTGCCCCTCGCGCGCGCTGGTGCACGAGAGCATCTACGACCGGTTCATGGAGAAGGCCCTGGAGCGGGTGAAGAAGGTCAAGCTGGGCCACCCCCTCGACCCGACGACGATGATCGGCGCGCAGGCGTCGAATGATCAGCTCGAGAAGATCCTCTCGTACATCGACATCGGCCAGAAGGAAGGGGCCAAGGTGCTCACCGGCGGCGCGCGCGCCACCCACGCGGGCGAGCTCAAGGGCGGGTACTACGTGCAGCCCACGGTGCTCGCGGGCCACAACAAGATGCGCGTGTTCCAGGAGGAGATCTTCGGGCCGGTGCTCTCGGTGACGAAGTTCAAGGACTACGACGACGCCATCTCCATCGCCAACGACACGCTCTACGGCCTGGGCGCCGGCGTGTGGACGCGCGACGGGAGCACCGCCTTCCGCGCCGGCCGGGACATCAAGGCCGGCCGCGTGTGGACCAACTGCTACCACCTGTACCCGGCGCACGCGGCCTTCGGCGGCTACAAGCAGTCGGGCATCGGGCGTGAGAACCACCGCATGATGCTCGACCACTACCAGCAGACGAAGAACCTCCTGGTCTCGTACGACCCGAAGGCCATGGGCTTCTTCTGAGCGCGCGCGTCGAGCGGGTGGCGGTGACCGAGGCGGCGGCGACGCTCCTGGCCGAGCTGCGCCAGGAGCACGGGCCGCTGCTCTTTCACCAGTCGGGGGGCTGCTGCGATGGCAGCGCCCCGATGTGCTACCCGCGACGCGAGTTCAAGCTGGGCCAACGCGACGTGCTGCTGGGCATGCTCGGGGACACGCCGTTCTTCATCGGGGCGGCGCAGTTCGAGTACTGGCAACACACGCACCTCACGGTGGACGTCGTGCCCGGGCGCGGGGCGGGGTTCTCGGTGGAAGGGCCGAAGGGACTGCGGTTCTTGATCCGCAGCCGGGTGTTCACCGACGAGGAGTACCGGTTGCAAGAGCTGGAGCCGCCGTTGCACCGCGGGCCGCTGGAATAGGGGCGGTGAAGGTAAAAGCCATGGGAAGCGAGGGGGCTGTGGGAGCCCCGCGCCGTGCTCGGGTTGATCAGCCCCTCGGCCCGAACGCCTCGGTGACCGGCCCGTGCAGGCTTCGTCCCGGGGAATGCAGACTGGCGGACTCGGTGGTGGTGCGCACCCCCACGGAGTCCGTCAGTGTCGATGAATCGAGACGCCGCGCCTTCGCGGGGCTCGCACGTGAGGCGCACGGCCGACGACCCGCGAACGACCGCCACCCTCCAGGCTGCTGTTCCCCGCCGCACGTCGAAGCTCCCCTCCGCGGCGCGACGGCACCGCGGTCGATGACGGCAACGGCCCATGCCGGGCAGGAGTGCGGCGCCCCGCGGTGCCTAGCTGACCTTCACCACCGAGAGCACCCGCGACTTCCCCGCGAGCTTGAGTTCCACCTCGTCACCCGCCCGCTTCCCCACCAGCGCCGCCCCGAGCGGAGACGCTGGCGTCACCACCTGCACCCCCCCCTTCAACTTCGTGCCCCCACCCTCGGGCGCGAGGAAGTAGCGCACCGTTTCCCCGTCATCGTCTTCCGCCTCGATGAGCGCCCCGGCCCGCCCCACCACCGTCTCCACCAGGTTGAGGGTGCGCAGCGCCGAAAGGCCCGCCTTGAGCGTCTCGATGCGCATCGCCTGCCCGCGCGCGAGGTAGCTCTGCTCGAGCGCCCGGGTGTCCTTGTCGTTCTCGGGCTTGGCCTGCTCGTGCGTCGCCCCGGCGCGCGCGTCGGCGTGGGCCGCCTCCAGCGTGGCCAGCGTGCCTTCGAGCATCGCCACCAGTTCGGCGTTCAGGTTCTTCTTGGACGGCGTCACGGTCGCTTCCTTGAATGAGGAATCGGGGGGGGGGAACATCAACGATGTGCGAGCACCGCACGCGGCAGAAGCGCATACAACCGCGCGAGGGTGCCCGATGAGCAGTAGCAGCGAAGTGCACGTCGCCGCAGCGAAAGCCGAAGCCTGGAAGCACCGCCACGACTTCGCCCAGGCAAGGGCCTTCGCGGCCCAGCAGCGCGAGCTCGCCGCCGCCGGTCGCAGTGAGGCCGCCGGGGTCCGCGAAGAGGCCGCCCTCATTCGTTCCGGCGCGGCGCTGGTGCGCGACGACGGGGCCCGCACCCGGGACGACGCCGCGCGGGTGCGCGACAGCGCCGCCGTGGTGCGCGACCACGCCGCCCGGGCCCGCGACCTGGCCACCCGCGCGCGCGAAGAGGCCACCCGGCGCCGGCTGCTCAAGGGCGTCACGCTCGACCGCGCCGCCTGGGAGGAGATCCTCAAGCTCGATGCCGAGGCGTCCGACCAGAGCCGCGCAGCCGCCACCCACGACCGCGAGGCCGCCACCCTCGACCGCACCGCCGCCGCCAAGGACCACGACGCCGCCGAGCGCGATCGCACCGCGGCCACCACCGACCGCACCGCCGCCGACAGGGACCGCATCGCCGCCGACAAGGACTGCCTCGCCGCCGACGCCGACCGCGCCGCCGCCGACAGCGATCGCCGCTGCAGCGAGCACGACCTCGCCGCCGCCGAAGAACGCCTCACCCGCGCCGATCGCCTCGCAGCCATGGGCCGGCTGGCGGCAGGCGTGGCGCACGAGATCAACAACCCCCTCGCCGCCCTGATGCTGACCCTGTCCACCATGGACCAGGCGCTGGTCGAGCGCGACCACCCCGAGCTCGCGCGCTGCCTCTCCGACGCGCGCCTCGCCACCGAGCACATCGCCCGCGTGGTCAGCGACATGAAGACCTGGCTCCACGGCGACGGGCAGCCCGCGCGCGAGGCCGTCGACGTCGCCCAGTTGATCACCGAGTCGGTGCGCCTCACCGCCCGCGACGTGAGCCGCGTGGCGAAGGTGGTCCTCGCCGTGGACCCCCTGATTCCCGTGTGGGGGGTGCGGGTGCGCCTGGGCCAGGTGCTGATCAACCTCCTCCTCAACGCCTCCCAGGCCTTCGACCACGAGTCCGAGCGCAACGTGGTCCGCATCACCGCCCGCATGGAAGGCACGCGCGTGCACCTCGAGGTGCAGGACACCGGGCACGGCATCGCCACCGAAGTGCTGCCCCACCTCTTCGACCCGTTCTTCACCACCCGCGAGGGCAGCGGCGGCAGCGGGCTGGGGCTCTCGACCTGCGAGCGCATCATCTCGGACCACGGCGGCACCCTCACCGTGCACAGCACGCCGGGCGAGGGCGCGACCTTCAGCGTCGAGCTCCCCGGCGTCACCGCCAGCGCGCCCCTGGTCGAACGAACCCCGGCGCCCGGCAAGGCCCGCCTGTTGCTGATCGACGACGACGCGGCGCTCTGCCGCAGCCTGGCGCGCCTGCTCTCTTCGCGCTGCGACGTCACCGTCGCAACCAACGGCCAGGAAGGCCTCGAGCAGCTCACCGCACCGGGCGTCTCCTGGGACGTGGTGCTCTGCGACCTGATGATGCCGGTGATGAACGGCCTCGAGCTCTACCGCCGGCTGCTCGAGGTGGCCCCCCGCATCGCCGCCGACCTCGTCTTCATCTCCGGCGGCGCGACCACCACCGAGACCGCGGCCTTCCTCGCCCGGCTCTCGAACGTGCAGCTGCAGAAGCCCTTCGAGACGCAGCAGCTGTTCGACCTCATCGAGATGCGCGTCAAGCACCCGGCGACGAAGTAAGGCGAAGGCATGAACCGCGACGCATGGCGTGACGCAGGGCAGGCCCACCTCGCGAAGGGCCAGCTGCGGCGCGCCCTGGGCGCCTTTCGCCGCGCCCTCGAGCTCGACACCCGCGGCGAGCGAAGCTTCGAGCTCCACCAGCTCGTCGACGCCGCCACCCAGGTGCTCTCGCATCGCGGCGCGTACTTCCTCCACCCCTCCGACGAGACGGCCCGCAGCCGCTGGCTCGAGGCCGGCGCGCCCGCCTTGGCCGAACCCGACTTCGCGGCCCTGGCCCAGGCCGCGCGCGCCCAGGGGAAAACCGAGCTGCTCCAGGTCTTCGAGACGCGCACCCTGCGGGTGGGCCTCGCCGGCCAGCGGCTGTGCGGGGACGACGCCGTCGCGCGCGCGGGCCAGCTGTTTCTCTACGAGGCGCTGCTCAACGCCGAGGAGTGACTACTTGCGCGCCAGCCGGTGCAGCAGGCCGGTGTTCTCGGTGAGCACGAAGAGGTCGCCCTGGTCGTTGAACGAGAGGCCCTCGACGCGATCCAGCGTCTTGCCCTTCTCGTCGCGCAGGGGGAAGGACTGCACCAGCTTGCCGATGACCTTGTCGCCGTCGCGCACCAGCTTGATCTGCGCCACCGTCGCCGACTCGTCCGACGAGAGGAAGAGGTGGCCGGTCTTCGGGTCGATGGCCACGGCCGAGAAGTCGCGGCACACGGCCAGCACCTCGCGCTCGAGCTTGATGGGCAGCGGCTTGCCCTTGCCCCCGTCGCCGAGCAACGACAGCTCGCGCGGCTTGCCTTCCTTGGCCAGCAGCAGCTGCGGCTCACCGGTGGGCGAGACGTCGCCGGGCACGTAGGCCAGGCCCTCCACGCCCTTGTTCTTCGGCCCGCCGCCGTCGACCTCGAAGCGCTTCTCGAGCACCGGCGCGGCCGACTTGTCCGGGTTCCACTCGTAGCGCAGCAGCTCGCGCGACTCTTCCCGCGAAACGAAGAGGTGGTTGCGCTGGGCGTCGAAGGCCACGCCCTCGAGCTGGCTGTTTCCGTTCTTCAGGCCGGGCAGCTCGAGCTTGGTGCGCTTGCCGTCGGCGCCGATGATCACCGCCGAGTCCTTCTTGTCGCCCACCACGAGGAACCGGCCCCCGGGCAACGAGGTGACGTCGGAAGCCTCGGGCATGCCGGTCTTCATCGTCCCGGCCAGCTCGAAGCGCGCCGCCGCGGTCTCGGGGGCAGAACGACGGGGCGTGGTGCGGTTCCAACCAGAGACGCTCGTGGGCATGAGCCCCATCTGACACCAACCGAACGGTCTCGTCACCGTGCGGTTGACGATCGTCACGCTTGCGCGACGCCCGTCGGGGGGCGCAGGCTTTCACGGTGCCCATCGACCTGAAGGAACTGAAGACGAAGTCGGGTCACCCCGTGCTGCGCGCGAACTTCGTCAAGGAGATCACCGTCGCCGAGGCGCGCCAGTACCACGCGCTCCTCGTGCCCGG
>CAIVGN010000208.1 GCA_903905455.1 uncultured Archangium sp. | reverse complement strand
TCATGCGGTCAGCACCTACGCCGACCCCGAGGAGGAATTTGCGCACCGCCTCGGCCCGCGCCTCGCTCAAGCGGAGGTTGATGTCGCGCTTCCCGCGGTCGTCGGTGTGGCCCTCGATGGACACCTGCTCCACCTCGGGGTGCTCCTTCAAGATGCGGGCGATCTGCTGCAGCAGCGTGAAGCTCTGGGGCAGCACCACCGACTTGCCGCTGGCGAAGTACACCTTGTCGCGAATCAGCAACCGGTCGCGGGTGATGACCACCAGCAGCTTCTCGCCCTCGGGGCAGCCCTGGTTGTTGCGCACGCCCTTGGAGCCCAGGCAGGCGTCGAGGCGATCGACGATGCCGTCACCGTCGGTGTCCTGGTCGGGACAGCCCTTGAGCTCGGCCACGCCGGCCACCGCGGGGCACGCGTCCTCGAGCGCATCGAGGCCGTCCCCGTCGACGTCGGTGCACCCGCGCAGCGACTTCGGCGCCGACACCTCGGGGCACGCGTCGCGCGCGTCGGGCACCCCATCACCGTCACGGTCCGGGGGCAGGCAGCCACCGAGCGCGGCGAGGCCCGCGACGGCCGGGCAGGCGTCTTCCCCATCGAGCACCCCGTCACCGTCGGTGTCGCGCTCCGGGCAGCCGCGCTTGCCGGCCACGCCCATGTCTTCGGGGCACGCGTCGTCGCGGTTGGCCACGCCGTCGCCATCGAAGTCCAGTTGCGGGCACTGGGCAGCGACGTGCGCCTGGCCGGGCACGCAGCGGGGCATTTCCTTCGGCGCCGCCGCCGGCTCCATGAAGGGCCGCAGCGCCACCCCGAGCATCACCCGGAACGCGGGCACGCCGGGCTGCGAGCCGAAGCCCGGGCCGCCCAGGGCGTACACCTCGAAGCGGTGGAACAGCGGGTAGCGCACGCCTACCGAGAGCTCGCCGGAGAGCGGGCTGTTGGTGAAGGGCACGTCGAAGCGCCCCGAGAGCTCGCCCCGCCAGCCATCACCCAGCGTCGCCAGGCCCGCGCCCACGCTGAAGTAGCTGCCCAGCACGCTGTTACCCCCGGAGGCGACGGTCCGCGCTGGCCGCACCAGCACCGAGACCGAGCCACCCGCGCGCAGGAAGCGGTTGAGCCCGCGGCCCACGGAGACCGTCGGCACCAGCGTCGGTGACTGCTCCGAGGTCAAGGACGACACGGTGCCGAAGGGCAGGCCCAGGACGAGGCCCAGCGAGAGGTCGACGGCGTCGTCGCGGCGCTGCTGCAGCATGGCCGCCCGGGCCTGCAGGTAGCCCGTGCCCACCGAGGCGCCGGTGGCCACCTTGGCGATGCCGAAGGGCGGCGTGGGGTCACCGGGCTGCGCCAGCACCACCGGCAGCTGCGCGCCCAGCTCGAGCCAATCGGTCGGTGAGAAGGCCCCCGAGACGTGCGCCGTCCACCTTGCGGCCACCAGCGCGGTCACCCGCTGCGTGCCGAGCACCACGATGAGCGGCGCGTGCTCGTACTGCGCGCTCAACGCCACCCGGTACCCGAACTTCGGCAGCAGGTCGGCCGTGTCGAGCAGCAGGCCGTGGGCCGCGCCGGGGTTGAGCCGCAGCCGCTCGAGTTCGAAGCCCGGCACCGGCGTCTGCGCCGCCGCCGTGACTGCGAGCAACGAGAGGAGGAGGGGCCAGCGCGGCATCAGGGTCAGACCCGCCGACTTACTGTGCTGCCACCGGGCGCGCCCAGCGCATCCGTTGTGAGCGGACCTGAGATCGCGAAATCCCGCACCTGTCGCAAGCTGCAACACTCCCCTCAGGTCTCGGTGGTGTCCTGGCCGTAGGACTGGAGCTTCCGGTACAGGGTGCTCCGGTCGAGCCCCAGGGCCTCGGCGGCCTTGCGCTTGTTGCCGTTGAGCAGCCCCAGCACCTTCAAGATGTACCGCTTCTCGACCTCTTCCAGCGGGAGCACCGTGCCCGGTTCGGCGGCGTCGGGGGTGATGGTCGGCCCGCCCCTTCGCACCCGCTCCGGCAGGTCCTCTTCGAGGATGGAGTCGCCCGTGGACAGCGCCATCACCCGCTCCAGCAGGTTGAGCAGCTCGCGCACGTTGCCCGGCCACTCGTACGACAAGAGCCGCGCCGCGATGGCCGGCGGGAGCCTCGGGGCCGCACGCCCGTCGCGCTGGCCCAGGCGCTCCAGGAAGGCCGAGGTGAGCAACAGCACGTCGGTGCCCCGGCTGCGCAGCGGCGGCACCTCGAGGTGCACCACGTCGAGGCGGTAGAAGAGGTCTTCGCGAAAGCGGCCCTTCTCCACCGCGTCACGCAAGTCGACGTTGGTGGCGCAGACGATGCGGACGTCGACGGGGATCTCCTTGTTGGCCCCCAGCGGCCGCACCATGCGCTCCTGGAGCACGCGCAGCAGCTTGGGCTGCAGGGCCACGGGCAGCTCGCCCACCTCGTCGAGGAACAGGGTGCCGCCGTGGGCCTCGCGGAACACCCCGGGGCGATCGCTGCGCGCGTCGGTGAAGGCGCCCTTCATGTGGCCGAAGAGCTCGCTCTCCAGCAGCGTCTCGGGCAGCGCCCCGCAGTTGATGGCCACGAAGGGCCCGCTCTTGCGGCGGCTCTCCTGGTGCAGCGCCCGGGCGACGAGCTCCTTGCCCACGCCGCTCTCGCCGGTGATCAGCACCGTGGTCAGCGTGTCCGACACGCGGTGCAGCAGGCGGAAGAGCTCCTGCATCGGCGGGCTGGTGCCCAGCAACTCGGCGAAGCGCGGCGGGTTCTCGGCCACCTGCCGGCGCAGCTTGTTGACCTCGAGCTGCAGGTTCTTGTGGGTGACCGCGCGCTCCAGCGTCAGCGCCAGGGTGTCGAACTCGAAGGGCTTGGTGATGAAGTCGTAGCCGCCCAGGCGAATGGCCTGCACGGCCGACTCGATGCTCCCGAAGGCGGTGATGATGATCACCGGCAACGTCGGGTCGCGGGCCACCAGCTCCCGGCACACGTCGAGGCCGCTGGCGCCACGCAGGTTCAGGTCGGTGACCACCGCGTCGTAGGGCACCTGGGCCGCGCGGGTCAGCGCCTCGGCGGGCGTGGTGCACCAGTCCACGGCGAAGCCGCGGTTGCGCAGGTCGAGCTCGAGCATCTCGCACATCGCCGCGTCGTCATCGACGAGGAGCACGCGCGGGCCGACGACGTCACCCCGGGAGGTGGACGATGAAGCTGCTTCCTTGACCAAGTTGGCTCTCCACGGCGATCCACCCTTCGTGGTCGCGAACGATGCCCTGCGCCACCGACAACCCCAGCCCCGTTCCTTCGCCCGTGTCCTTGGTGGTGAAGAAGGGCTCGAAGACCTGCTGCAGGTGCTCGGGCCGAATGCCCGCCCCGGTGTCCCGCACGCGAATGCCCACGTAGCGCCGCGTGGGCAGCCCCGTGTCCTCGGGCGCGGCCAGGTCCGCCTCCTCGAGCGAGAGCGTGACCTGGCCCCCACTGCCCGTGGCCTGCACCGCGTTGGCGAGGAGGTTGGTCATCACCTGCATCATCTGGCTGCCGTCGAACTGCACGACGCGGGCCGCGGGCAGGTCGGCCAGCAACAGCTTCACCGACCTTCGCTCGGCCACCGGCTCGAGCAGCGCCACCGCCTGGCGCAGCAGGGTACGGATGTCGAAGCGCCCCGGGCGCGGGCCGCGGCGGCGCGCGTAGTCGAGCAGCTGGCGAATGATGCCCGCCATGCGGTCGGCCTGGTCGGCGATGTTCTTCGCGGTGGCGTGGCACTCCGCGGCCGGCACCGTGCCCGCAGCGAGCTGGCGCGCGCGGCCGGCCACCACCGCCAGCGGCGTGCCCAGCTCGTGGGCGATGCCCGCGGCGAGCCGGCCCACCATGGCCAGGCGATCCGCGCGCTCCAGCTGGCGACGGGTCACGCCCAGGCGCCGGTGCAGCTCGAGGTGCGCGGTGAGCTGGCGCACCACGCGGTCCAGCAGCGGGCCGTCGGCGCCGCCCCACACGCCGAGCACGCCCAGCAGCGCGCCCGGGGCCTCGGGCGAACGCAGCGGCACGCCCAGGAAGTCGCCCGCGTCCACGCGCTGCTCGCCCTCGAGCACCCGCTGCAGCGCCTGGGTCTCCTCGGGGGTGACGGCCTCGGCGCCCAGGGGCGGGTGAAACGAGGGCACCTGCGCGGTGACCATGCACACCACCGCGCGGCGCGCCGCCCCCAGGTGCTGCGCGAGCACCACGAGGTCGTCGAGGCTGGGCGTGATGCCTCCATCGGCCACGGCGTCAGGCGGGGTCATCATGTCGATTTCCTCCGGCCACGCAGCGCGCGCACCACGCGGCTGGCGAAGTCGGCGGGCTCCAACGGCAGGGCCACGTAGTCGTGGGCTCCGTGCTCGATGGCCCGGGTCATCAGCGCCAGGTCGTCTTCCGGGCCGCACAGCAGCACCCGGCGCCCCGGCGTCACCAGCGCGTCGAGGCGCGCGAGCAACCCGTCGCCCGGGGCCAACCACGCCACCACCACCGGCGCGTCGCCCCCCAGCACCGTCGCCACGCCCACGGCGGCCAGGGCGGTCAGCGCCTGTTCCCGCGCCTCGCTCGGCGCCCCGTCGAGCACCAGGCCCACCATCGGGTCATCGACCTCGGCGGCCACGAAGCCCGGCGCCGGCGGCAGCGCCTGGCGCTCCGGCTCGCCGCGCGGCGACGCCACCAGCCCGGCCGCCAACGCCGCGCGGAAGTCGGCGGTGGTGGCAAAGCGCATGGCCGGGCTCTTCTCGAGGGCCTTGCGCAGCGCGCGCGCGAAGCCGTCGGGCACGCTGGCCACGCCACATTCCTCGAGCGTGGGCGGCTCGCGGAAGAGGTGCGCCGAGAGCACCTGCGCCGGGCTCGACGACTGGAACGGAGGCCGCCCGGTGAGCAGCTCGAAGAGCACGCAGGCCAGGGCGTACTGGTCGCTGCGGTCGTCTACCGGCTCGGCCGAGGCTTGCTCCGGGGACATGTAGGCGGGGGTGCCGGAGACCGTGCCTTCTTTCGTCAGCCGCGGGTCCGACGGGCCGCCGCGCAGCAGGGCGATGCCGAAGTCCACCACCCGCACGAAGGGCCCCGGCCGCGAGGCATCGAACATCACGTTGGCGGGCTTCAGGTCGCGGTGCACGATGCCCAGTCCGTGAGCGACCTCCAGCACTGCCAGCACCTGGTCGGCCAGCGTGGCCACCAACTCGAGGGGGAAGCGCTGCTCCCGCGCCAGCCGCGCGTCGGCCGACTCGCCGTCGATGAACTCCATCACCAGGGTGGGCGGTGGCCCGGCGAGGAAGTCGTACACCCGCACCGCGTGGGGGTGGTCCAGCTTCGCCAGCAGCTTGGCCTCGCGGCCGAAGCGCGCCACGGCCTCGGGGTCGGCGGCCAGCTGCGGGTGCAGCACCTTGAGCGCCACCCGCCGGCCCAGCGCCGCGTGCGTCGCTTCGTACACCACGCCCATGCCGCCTTCTGCGACACGTCGCTTCACCTCGTACCCGCTGGGGATGCCGCTCAACGTCATCGTCTGGCCGGGACCTTGCAAAAAGGAAACCCATGGAGCCGTTGAATTGAACGCAGGCCCCCGCAGCTCCTCCGCGCGTAGCACCCGGGGTCTCGCGCTGCACGGACAGCTGGTGTCGTTGTTGGTGCTGGTGACGGTGCCGACCCTCGTGGCCCTGGGGTGGGTGGCCATCGAGCGCAACCGCCAGGCGCTGACCATCGACGCGCAGCACTACCACCGGGTGTTGGCCGAGCGCGCCGCCGCGGCCATCGAGGCCAGCCTCGCCCAGAGCACCACCGCGCTGAGCACCATGGCCGAGGTGATGGCCTCCACCCAGGTGGCCACCGACGAAGGACGCCTCGAGCTGGCCTCGGCGCTCCTGCGGGGCAGCGCGCTGAAGGAAGTGACGATGTACGGCGCCGACGGGGCGCGCCACGGAGGGGTGCACCTCGACGGGCTGCACACCCCTTCGCCGGAAGTACTCCCCGAGGCCTTGCGCGGCGGTGGCGTGGGCGCGGTGCTGCGCCGCGAGGCGGGCCCGGTGTTGCCCCTGGCCGTCGCCGCCCCGAGTGGCTTCTTGCTCTACGCCGAGTTGCCCCTCGAGCCGCTGTGCGAGCTGGTGGGTGCGCTGGGCGAGGTGCCGCCGCTGCGCGCGCGCGACGCGGTGGTGGTCATCGACCCGCTGGGGAACCGGGTGTTGAGCGCCGACCCGGCCCTGGTGGGCGAGCCCTTCGGCCTCGACGCGGTGGGCGGCGCGCCGAGCTTCCGGCAGCCGCTGTCCATCAGCACCGAGTTCGAGCGCGACGGGGCGCCCATGCTCGCCGCGCTCTCCACGCTGCCGGCGCAGGGCTGGGCGGTGGTGGTGCAGGAGCCGCGCGCGCACGCC
>CAIVGN010000207.1 GCA_903905455.1 uncultured Archangium sp. | reverse complement strand
GAGGGCGGCGATCGCGGTGACCTGGCTGCCGTCGACCATCACCACCCGCAGCCGCAGGAGCCACTTGCCGGGGGAGCCGCTCCAGTCGGAGAGACAGAACCAGCTCACGCACAGCAGCGAGGCGAGCGGCAGCGGCATGACGCGGGACAGCACGAGGGTCGCCCCGCCGCTGAGCACCGCGTCGAGCCCCCGGGCGAAGAGGCGCTTGAGGATGGACCCGTCGCGGAGCACCGGGACGAAGCGCCCGCGCTCGTCCGTCGGGGGGATCACTTCTTCCCGGCGAGCTGCTCGGCCTGGGCGCGACAGAAGCCGATGGTCATCACGTCGAGCATCGGGGCATCCCCCTGCTGGTTGCGCTCCTTGGCGAGGCGCTCGAGGGCCACCATGCGATCGAGGTGCTGCTTGGCGGCGCCAGGGTCGTCCTTCTGGGCTTCGTAGATGCGCAGGCTCCAGGTCGCGGCCTCGTTGGCGCTGACCTTTCCCTGGCGGTAGGCGCTGTGGGCGAGGCCGAAGGCCTGCTGGGCGAAGCTCAGGCACTGCGCGGCGGCCGAGGGCCCGTCGTCGGGGGGCCTGGGGTTCACCGGCTGCTGCACCGGCCGGACCTTCTCGGTAGGCGAGGCGCCCATCGCGGCGGGCTTGAGCGGAGCGGGGGTGACCTGGCCCAGAGAGACGCCCGCGAGCAGCGCACTGCACAGGAGGAGTTTCATGGGGGGACTCTTATTACAGCGCCCGGTACATTGACCGCGATGACTGAGCAGCCCGCCTTCCTTCGCGAAATCGACACGTTGATCCGCGCGCGGTACCCGTTGCTCTACCTCGTCACCTTCGAGGAGCAGCGCGTGGAGGGGCTGATGGGCGAGCTCGCCCGCGCCCAGGGCAAGGAACTCATCGAGTGGAGCGCCACCACCGGCCTGCGCACCATCGCCGGCACGCACCGCGGGCCCCCGGTGGAGGACACGGCCGAGCCGGTGCGGGCGCTGCTGCACATCCAGAAGCTGAACCGGCCGTCGCTGGTGCTGCTCAAGGACTTCCACCGGCACCTCGAGGAGCCGCTGGTGGTGCGCGCGCTCCGCGAGACCGGCAACCTCATCAAGTCGACGATGACCACGGTGCTGGTCATCGCCCCCACGCTGCGCCTGCCCGACGAGCTCGAGAAGGACGTCTCGGTCATCGACGTGCCGCTGCCGACCAAGGCCGACCTGATGCAGTTGCTGCGCGACATCGCGCGCATGGTGACGCGCAGCAAGAAGGCCACCGTGGAGCTCAACGGCGCCGAAGCCGAGTCGCTGATCTCCGCGGCCCACGGGCTGACCCTGGCCGAGGCGGAGAACGCCTTCGCCAAGGCCATCGCCCGCGACAACCGGCTCGACGTCTCGGACCTGCGGTTGATCCTCGACGAGAAGAGCCAGGTCATCCGCAAGTCGGGGCTGCTCGAGTACCACGCCACCGACCAGGCGCTGACCGACGTGGGCGGGCTCACGCACCTCAAGAAGTGGCTCGATCGCCGGAAGAACGCGTTCTCCGACGCCGCGCGGGAATTCGGGTTGCCGGCCCCCAAGGGGTTGCTGCTGCTCGGCGTGCAGGGCTGCGGCAAGAGCCTCACCGCCAAGGCCATCGCCACCAGCTGGAAGCTGCCGCTGGTGCGCCTCGACATGGGGCGCATCTATTCGGGCCTGGTGGGCAGCTCGGAGGAGAACCTGCGCAAGGCCATTCGCGCGGTCGAGAGCCTGGCGCCCGTGGTGCTCTGGGTGGACGAGGTCGAGAAGGGGCTGGCCGGGGCCAACGGCGGAGGCGGGGACACCGGGGTCTCGGCGCGCGTGTTCGGCACGCTGCTGACCTGGCTGCAGGAAAAGACCTCGCCGGTCTTCGTGGTCGCCACGGCCAACCGAATCGAGTCGCTGCCGCCCGAGCTGCTGCGCAAGGGCCGCTTCGACGAGATCTTCTTCGTCGACCTGCCCTCGCCCGAAGAGCGCACGGACATCCTGAAGATCCAGCTCACCAAGAGAAAGCGCGACCCCTCGAAGTTCCCCATCGACGAGCTGGCGGCGGCGACCGCCCAGTTCAGCGGCGCGGAGATCGAGCAGGTGATCGTCGCCGGGCTCTACGACGCCTTCGCCGACGGGGTGGAACTCGAGCCCCGGCACCTGCTGGCCGCGGCGAAGGAGACGCCTCCGCTGGCGGTCACCATGGCGGAGGACGTCGCGAAGCTCCGCGACTGGGCGCGCACGCGCACCCGGCCCGCGTCCTGAACCCCGGGCTTACTTCGAGAGGCCCTTGAGGCCGGCGATGAGGAAGTTCACCGACTTCTCGACGATCACCGAGAAGGGCGGCTTGAGCAGGTTGTAGGCAGGGCTGGCGCGGCTGGCCATGAGCACGCTGCGCAGGTGGCTGAAGGTCTCGAAGCCCTTGACCCCGTGGTAGGCGCCCATGCCGCTGGGCCCGACGCCGCCGAAGGGCAGGTCTTCCTGGGCGAAGTGCACCAGGGTGTCGTTGACGCACGCGCCGCCGCTCGTCACCTTGTGCAGCACGCCGTCGACGCGGTCCTGATCGTCGTCGAAGTAATAGAACGACAGCGGGCGCGGGCGGGCGTTGATGCGCGCGATGGCCTCGTCGAGCTTCTCGTAGGTCTCGATGGGGAGGATGGGCCCGAAGATCTCCTCCTGCATCACCTGCATCTGGTCGGTCACGTCGAGCAGCAGCACCGGCCCGAAGGCGCGCGTGCCCGACTGGGCCTTGAAGGTCTCGATGACCTTGGCGCCCTTCGACTTCGCGTCGGCGACGAGGGCCTCCATGCGCTTGAGGCCGCGATCGCTGGCCATGGTGGTGTAGCCCTTGCCGTCGGGGTGCTGCTTGATGAGCTGCGCCTTGAGCTTCTCGGCGAAGGCCTCGGCCTTGCCCTTGGGCACCAGCGCGTAGTCGGGGGCAATGCAGGTCTGGCCCGCGTTGTAGGTCTTGCCGATGGCGATGCGCTCGGCGGCCCGCTCGATGTTGAAGCTGTCGTGCACCAGGGCGGGCGACTTGCCGCCCAGCTCGAGGGTGGTGGGCACGAGGTTCTCGGCGGTGGCCTTGGCCACGAGGCGACCGACCTGCGTCGAGCCGGTGAAGAGGATGTGATCGAAGGGCAGCGCGGTGACCTCGCGCGCGACGTCGGGGCCGCCCTGCACCACCATGAACTCCTCGGGGCGGAAGAAGTCACTGACCGCTCGGGCGAGCAGCGCGGAGGTCTTCGGCGTCAGCTCCGAGGGCTTGAGCAGCACGCGGTTGCCGGCGGCGAAGGCGGCGCTGGCCGGCGCGAGGGCCAGGTTCACCGGGTAGTTCCACGGGGAGATGATCGCCACCACGCCCAGGGGCACCGGCTCGATGAAGGCGTGCGAGGGCACGAAGAGCGGGTGCGAGCCCACGGTGCGCCGCGCCATCCACTCGCGCACGTGCTTGCGAGCCTGTCGGGCGCCGTCGAGGGGAATCAGCACGTCGGCCGAGCGCGACTCGAAGGGCACCCGGTGACCGAAGTCTTCGCTGATGGCGTCGACGATGTCGTCGGCGTGCTTGATGAGCAGCTTCTCGAGCCGGTGCAGGAGATCTTCACGCGCGTCGGCGTCGAGGTACGCCTTTTCGGTCGCGGCCTTGCGGAGCACGTCGTAGGCACGGCGAACGGGGCTGGTCTCGTTGGGAGCCTGCATGGGTCACTCCTTCAAGCGGGTCTGAGGCGGACCTTCACGCTTCGGCGCACACCCGTCAATGCAGGTGGCTACGAGCCCGCGTCGCAGGCTGCCTCGGGGAGGCAAACTGTCACGCTCACCTGCGGCCCGGGGAGCTTGCAACACGCGCCAGGGCCCGACGCGCCGCACTCGCTGACGTCCGTGCAGGTCGCCCCGCACCAACTGTGGAAGGGGCCGAAAACGAACCAGCAGTTGAGGCCGGGAGCGCAGGAGCGCAGCGGGTCTTCACACAGCTCGCCGGGGCCGAGCGGCGGGCCGGCATCGATCTCGCCTGCGTCGACTTCACCTGCGTCGACTTCACCTGCGTCGATTTCGCCCGCGTCGACCTCGCCCGCGTCGATTTCGCCCGCGTCGACTTCGCCCGCGTCGGGCACGCCCGCGTCCCACCGCGTGCCGGGTTGGGGCCAGGTCTTCAACGCGCCCGGCTCGAGCGGCCCGCGCGACAGGAGCACGCCCCGCCCGAAGGCCCCGAGGAGATCGCCGCCCACGGCGACGAAGCCCGAACCCGTGACCGCGACGCCATGGAGCCCGCTGCGCACCGGGAGCGGCCGCACCACGAAGTCATCGCCCTGCCCTTCGGCGAGGTAGCCGTCGAGGCCCACGAGCACCACTTCCCCCGCGCGGTTGACCGCGACCCCGTTGAGCAACTGGGGCGAGCCGCTGACCGGCAATGCCCGCCACGCGCCGTGGTCCAAGCGAAGCAACACGGGCTCCCGCAGGCCGCCCACCGCGTAGACCTCTGCGCCTGCCCCGTGAATGGTCGTCAGCCGCTCGGTGGTGGGCGCGCTGAGCACGGTCCACGCGCCGGGAACACCGCGCGCCACCAGCCCGCCCTCTCCGACGACGAAGAGGTCGTTCGCCGCGGCCCCCCACACCTTGAAGAGCGCGCGCCCCGGGGGCAGGCCTTCGGTCCCCAGCTCACCCCATCCCGAGGTCTTGCTGACGATCGCCGCGCGCGGGGCGCTGGAGGTCACCACGCCGCCGACCGCGACGAGCTGCGAAGACGAAGCCCCCCAGGCGCCGAAGAGCGTGAAGTCGCCCCCTTCGCGCAGCACCGTCCACCGCGAGCCATCGAAGTGGGTGACCACCCCTTCCGCGCCGACGGCGTACACGTCGGACGCCGAGCTGCCGTGCACCCACCACAGGGCGTGGTTGGTGCCGGAGTCCATCACCCACCAGCCGGCCGCGTCGTGGCGCAACACCAGCGCGCTCGTCGAGGTGCCACCCACCGCGTACAGCACGCCGTCGGGCGACTCCCAGGCCGACAGCAGGGTCCCGGGTAGACCCGAGAGCACGAGGCGCCAGGGATCCACGCCCGCATCGACCCCGGCGCCCGCGTCAGCGCTCGGCGTCGGTCGCGTGGTGCACGCGGAGCCCGCACACACCAACAGGGCCACCGTGAGGGCGCGTCGGAGCACAGTTCACCCGCACTTCGCGAGCACGCAAGCGCCGGGCGTCTTCCTCACCGCTCGAACTCGGGCAGGCGGCCGTCGAGCACCACGCGCCGTTGCTGCAGGGCCTCGGTGGGCTGGTAGCGGGCGATCATCAGCGCGCGCTCGCACTCGGCCCACACCAGGGGCCCCAGCAGCTGCCAGTTCGGAGGATCCACCACCGTCAGCTCGAGCAGCCCGAAGGTGAAGCGCACGTCCTTCAGGGGCTCAGCGTCGACGGGCGTCACCGCGGCCACCTTCGCCGGCAGCACTTCCCGCAGGCGAGCGATGAGTTCCGGCCCCACCCGCCCCTCGGCCGTCGGGCCGTGGAGGATGGCGAAGCCGTCGGTGTGGATGCGCACCACCTTCGCGCTCGGGCACACCTGCTTCATGCCCTCGACCACCGCGCGCAGCCCGGCGTCACCGGCCTTGAAGCCGTAGCGCATGTTGAAGAGCGTGAACTCGAGCGGGTCCACGAGCACCGCGCCGATCACCCAGCCATCGGAGTGACCGTGCGTGGAGAGATCGAACTCTTCCTTGAGCACCGAGCCCTGGTTGAGCGCCAGCCCGTGGATCGCCCCGGTCACCGCGTCGGGGTAGCCACGCCGGTGCAGCTCGGCGTCGACCAGTTGGTCCACCAGCCACGTGGGGCCGTCGGCGCGGCCCTGCACGTTGGGGAAGAGGGCCATCAAGGCCTTCTCACTGCGCTCGGTGATGGGGTGGCTCACTCGACGGTCACGCTCTTGGCGAGGTTGCGCGGCTGGTCCACGTCGGTGCCGCGGAGATCGGCCACGTGGTAGCTGAGCAGCTGCAGCGGGATGGTCGCGATCAACGGCGCGATCAGCGCGCTGGTCTTGGGGATCTCGATGTAGTCGTTGGCCAGCGACTTGGCGTGCTCGTCACCCTCTTCGACGACGGCGATCACCTGCCCGCCGCGCGCGCGCACCTCTTCGATGTTCCCGATGATCTTCTCGTAGTGAATGCGCGGCTCCTGCGGCGCGACCACCAGCACCGGCATCTTCTCGTCGATGAGCGCGATGGGCCCGTGCTTCATCTCGCCGCCCGCGTAGCCCTCGGCGTGGATGTACGAGATCTCCTTGAGCTTGAGCGCGCCCTCGAGCGCCACGGGGTGCATCGGGCCGCGGCCGAGGAAGAGGAAGTCCTGCGCGTGCATGTACTTGCGCGCGATCTCCTTCACCTTCGCCTCGGTGAGCAGCACCTGCTCGATGACCTTGGGCACGCCGGCCAGCGAGGTGAGGTGCTCCTGGGCCTGCTCCTTGGTGAGCGTGCCGCGCATGCGGCCCAGCTTGATGGCCAGCAGGTAGAGGCCGACGAGCTGCGTGGTGAAGGCCTTGGTCGAGGCCACGCCGATCTCCGGGCCCGCGTTGGTGAGCACCGTGAAGTCGGCCTCGCGGGTCATCGCCGAGCCCACCACGTTGCACAGGGTCATGGTGGTGGCGCCGCGCGACTTCGCCTCGCGCATCGCGGCCAGGGTGTCGAGCGTCTCGCCCGACTGGCTGATGGCCACGGCGAGCTGCGAGCGGGTGACGATGGGGTCGCGGTAGCGGAACTCGCTGGCCAGCTCGACCTCGACGGGGATGCGCGCCAGCGTCTCGATCATCCACTTGCCGGCGAGGCCGGAGTGCCACGAGGTGCCGCAGGCGAGGATCCACACCCGGTCCATGGCCTTGACCTGGGCTTCGGTCATCGACCAGCCGTCGAAGTGCACGTCGCCTTCCGAGCGGAGGATGCGGCCGCGCAGCGTGTCGGCCACGGCGCGGGCCTGCTCGCAGATCTCCTTGTGCATGAAGTGCTTGTGGCCGTTCTTCTCGGCCATGCCCGGCGTCCAGTCGATGCGGGTGTGCTTGCGCACCACCTTCGCGCCGCTGCGGTCGGTCAGCTCCACGCCGTCCTTGGTGACGACCGCCACGTCGCCGTCGTCCATGAAGACCACGTCACGGGTGTGCTCGAGCAGCGCCGGAACGTCGGAGGCGATGAAGTTCTGGCCCTCGCCGTAGCCGAGCACCATGGGCTGCGACTCGCGCGTGCAGACGATGCGCGTCGGGTCGGCCTCGGTGATCGCCACCAGGGCGTAGGTGCCCTTGATCTGCGAGACCGCCACGCGCACCGCCTCGGGCAACGACTTGCCCGCGCGCTGAGACTCCCGGATGAGGTGGGCGAAGACCTCGGAGTCGGTCTCCGACGCGAAGACGTGGCCCTTCGCCTTGAGCGCCGCCTTCAGCGCGAGGTGGTTCTCGATGATGCCGTTGTGCACTACCGACACGCCCTCGAAGGTGTGCGGGTGCGCGTTCTCGTCGCTGGGGCGCCCGTGGGTTGCCCAGCGCGTGTGCCCGATGCCGATCCGGCCCTTGGGCATCTCCACGGCGACCTTGCCCTCGAGGTTGCGCAGCTTGCCCGTGGCGCGAACCACGGTGAGCGTCGCGTCGTTGAGCACCGCGACGCCCGCCGAGTCGTAACCCCGGTATTCGAGGCGCTTGAGGCCCGCGACGAGAATGGGAGCTGCTTCCTGATCACCGACATAGCCAACGATTCCGCACATGATTTGCCCCCTTGGAGGTCAGCCCTGCTTGAGTCCAGCGAGCACCTTGCGACGGCGCTCGGCCCAGCCTTCTTTGATGGTCTGCGGCGTGCGCGACATCGACAGCGCCCCCGCCGGCACGTCTTCGGTGATGGTCGAACCGGCGCCGATGAAGGCCCCGTCGCCCACGCGCACCGGCGCGACCAACTGCGTGTCGGAGCCGACGAACACGCCGCTGCCCAGCACGGTCTCGTGCTTGTTCACGCCGTCGTAGTTGCAGGTGATGGTGCCCGCGCCGATGTTGCAGCCCGGGCCGATGTCGGCGTCGCCGAGGTAGGCGAGGTGGCCGGCCTTCGTGCCCTTGCGCAGCCGGGCCTTCTTGGTCTCGACGAAGTTCCCGACATGCACGTCTTCCTCGAGCACCGTGCCGGGGCGCAGCCGCGCGAAGGGCCCGACGTGGCACCTGGGGCCGACGACCGCCTCCTCGAGCACCGAGTAGGGCTTGACGTGCGCGCCGTCACCGACGGTGGTGTGGGTGAGCACCGCGCCCTGGTCGATGATCACGTGGGCGCCGATCTCACACTCGCCGTGAATCGAGACGTTGGGGCCGATGGTGGTCTCGGGCCCGATCTCCACGCCCGCGTCGATGAACGTCGACGCCGGGTGCGTGAGGGTCACGCCCGCACGCAGGTGGCGCAGGTTGATGCGCGCGCGGATCACCTCGGCCCGCTCGGCGAGCTCGGCGCGATCGTTCACGCCGGCGGTCTCTTCGGCCGGCGCCTCGACCACGGCCACCTCGCCGACCTTCGAGGCCTGGGCGACGATGTCGGTGAGGTACAGCTCGCCCTGCGCGTTCTGCGGCGTGAGGCGCTCGAGCGCGCCCCAGAGGAACTTCGACTCGACGACGTAGATGCCCGCGTTGACCTCGGTGATCTGCCGCTGCTCGGGCGTGGCGTCCTTGTGCTCGACGATGCCCTCCACGCGCTGCTTCTCGCCCCGCATCACCCGGCCGTAGCCCGTGGGGTCGGCGAGGCGGCAGCTGATCATCGCCAGCGGGCCCTTCGCCGGGTTGTAGGCCGCCAGCAGGCGCTGGAGCGTGCCCACGGTGAGCAGCGGCACGTCGCCGTAGAGGATGAGCACCGCGCCGTTGAAGCCGGTCAGCGCCCCGCGCGCGGCCGACACGGCGTCGCCGGTGCCCCGCTGCGTGGCCTGCAACGCGTACTGCAGCGGCTGGCCGGGGAACCCCTGGGTCAGCGCCTGCTTCACGTCGTCAGCCTGGTGCCCAACGACCGCGACCACCTGCTGCGCTCCGAGCTCGAAGGCGCTGGTGATGGGGTACCAGGCCAGGGGCCGCCCGAGGATCGGGTGCAGCACCTTGGCGCGCTCGGACTTCATGCGCGTGCCCTTCCCGGCGCACAACACGACGGCTGCAAGCGATTGGGTCATGCGGCTCCCTTTGGCAAGGGCTCCGCCCCGGGTCAATGACGTGCGGGTGCGCGGAAATTGCGGGTCTTGTGCTCTACGGAGTTGACCTCGACCTGGACCCGCAGCTCGCCCGACCGGGGAGCCACCGCGACGCGGAAGTGGGGCTTGAGGAAGGTCGCCACGCTCAGGAAGTCCCCACGACGCTCATCCGGGTTGGGGGTGAGGCTGGTCTGCGTGTCGTGGTGGAGCTGCATGACGCACCCAGTCAGCAGGGTTCGTGCCATCAGCACACGTCAGCAAATCAAACACCTTACGGTGATGAATCAGAAGTCACTGTGGCATGTGTGCCATGCCTGTGTCGAAACGTGTGCAGCGGCGGCCGCGGCGCTAAACGCTCGTCCCCAATGCGCACGCTGCTGCTGGCCTTCCTGATCGCGACGCCGTCCCTGGCTGCACGACCCTGGTCGGGAGGGGCCGTCGCCGCCGCGCACCCCCTGGGCAGCGCCGCGGGTCGGGAGATGCTCGACGCGGGAGGCAACGCCGTCGATGCCGCCGTCGCCACGGCCTTCACCATGGCCGTCGTCGGGCCGTACCACTCGGGCCTCGGAGGCGGGGGCTTCGCCATCGTGCACCTGGTCAAGGACGGCACCGACCTGGCCTTCGATTTCCGCGAGGTGGCGCCCGCCAAGGCGAGCCGCGACATGTACCTCGTCGACGGCCAGTTGGTGCCCCAGAAGGCGACCGACGGCGCCCTGTCGATCGCGGTGCCCGGCGCGGTGAAGGGTTACCTCGAGCTGCACGCGAAGTACGGGAAGCTCCCGCGCGCGAAGGTGCTGGCGCCGGCCATTCGCGCGGCCACGCAGGGCTTCCTGGTGACGCCGAAGTACCGCGACCTCGCCACCAAGCGGCAGGCGTGCCTCCAGGCCGACCCCGAGGCCGCGCGCATCTTCCTGCGCAACGGCGTAGCGCCGGACCTCGGCGTCAAGCTCACCCAGAGCGACCTGGCGAAGACGCTGACCCTGATCTCGAAGCAGGGCGACGCGCCGTTCTACACCGGGGCCATCGGCAAGGCCGTGGTGGCCACCGTCGAGGCCGCGGGCGGCGTGCTCAGCCTCACCGATCTCCAGCGCTACCACACCACCTGGCGCGCCCCGCTCGAGGGGCACTACCGGGGCCACCGCCTGGTGACCATGCCTCCGCCGAGCGCCGGGGGCCTGGCGATGCTCGAGACCTTCGGCATCCTCGAGGCGCGCGGGGTCAAGGGCCCGGCCTCCCGCGAGGTCGACGCGGTGCACACCTTCATCGAGGCGCTGCGCCTCTCGTACGCCGATCGCGGCCGGCTGGCGGGTGACCCGGCCTTCGTCGAGGTGCCCGTGGCGCGGCTGCTGAGCCCCGCGTACCTCGCCGAGCAGAGCGGGAAGATCGACGCCCGACAGGCGACGCGCTCGTCGACCCTGCGCCCGAAGGAGCTCGAGCCCGTCGACCCGCAGAAGAAGAACACCACGCACATCTCGGTCATCGACCGCGAGGGCAACGCGGTCGCGCTCACCACCACCATCAACTACTACTTCGGCAGTTGCGTGGTCGCGAAGGGCACCGGGGTGCTGCTCAACGACGAGATGGACGACTTCGCCGCGCAGCCCGGCGTGGCCAACACCTTCGGCCTGGTGATGGGCGAAGCGAACGCCATCGCGCCCGGGAAGATCCCCGCGTCGTCGATGACGCCCACGCTGGTGTTCATGAAGGGTCGCGAGAAAGACGTGCTGCTCGCCGTGGGCTCTCCCGGGGGCTCCACCATTCCCACCACGGTGATGCAGGTGATCAGCAACGTGCTCGACGGGGAGCTCGACGTCTGTCGCGCGGTGAGCCGCGGCCGCATTCACCACCAGTGGCTGCCCGACGACGTGTGGGTCGACCCCGATGGCCTCGACCCCGCCACCCAGCGCGCTCTCGAGGCGCTCGGCCACACCTTCCGCAGGCTGCCCGGCTGGGGCGACGCCGAGGCGGTGATGGTCGACCCGGTCACGGGCCTGCGCACCGCCGCCTCCGACCCGCGCAACGAAGGCCAGCCCGCGGGCCAGGACTGACCAGGCCGTGAGCGCCCCCCTCTTCGACCCGCGCATTCACCCCGCGACGCTGTCGGATCAAGACCTCGAGACCCTGCAGATCTTCGGGGTGCAGACGGTGATCGCCGTGGCCGATGCCTCGGCCCACCCGGCGACGCCCCAGGGGATCTTCGCCCACTTCGACGCGCTGCTGGGCAAGCAACTCCCACGGCTCGAGCGCTCGGGGCTCCGGGCCTACGCGTCACTGGGCGTGCACCCCGCCGTGCTCCCCCGCCGCGGGCTGAGCCAGGTGCTCGAGGCGCTGCCCGGCTACTTCCGCGGGGGCCAGGTGGTCTCCCTGGGCCTGCTGGGGCTGCTCACCGGCGACGCCCACGAGCAGGAGTCGCTGCTCGAGCAACTGAGCCTCGCGCACCGTTTCCACAAGGCGGCCATCGTGGCAGCCCCGGGCGTGGACAAGGAACGCATCACCAAGCTGTTGCTGGGCACCCTGCAGCGCGCGGAGCTGGCGCCCCAGCGGGTGCTCGTCGACGGGGCCGTGGGTCGCACGGTGAAGCTCATTCGCGAGCTGGGCTTCGTAGCCGGCCTCACGCTGCACCCCGATCACCTCACGGTGGAGAAGGCGGTGGCCCTGGTGCGCACCCTGGGGCCCGAGCGACTCGTGCTCGACTCGGCGGCAGGCGACGGGGCGAGCGACATCTTGTCCCTGGGCCGGGCGGCGCACCGGCTGGCGAAGGCCGGGCTGTCGGCCCGCGTGATTCGGCGCGTCACGAGGGACAACGCGAGCGCGCTCTTCGGCCTGTGAAGGCGGTAGAGTCGCCGGGCCTTGGCAGCTGACTCCCCCGACCACACCGTCGTCGTACACGTGACGCCCGGCGAGCTGCTCGATCAGCGCTGGCGCATCGAGACGCGCATCGGCCAGGGAGCCATGGGCAGCGTGTTCAAGGGCCGCGACATGCAGGCCAACAAGGTGGTGGCGATCAAGATCCTCGCCCCCGAGCACTGCCGCAAGCCCAAGGTCGTGGCCCGCTTCGAGCGCGAGGCGGAGAAGATGACCAGCCTGCGCCACAACAACATCGTGGCCTTTCACGGGCACGGCCGGCGCGGCGTGCTCCCCTTCATCGTCATGGAGTTCCTCGAGGGCCTGACGCTCTCGGACGTGCTGGAGAAGACCGGGGGAAAGATCGGCCTGCCGGAGACGGTGGCGATCGTGAAGCAGATCGCCTCGGGGCTCTCGTTCCTGCACCACCACGGGCTGGTGCACCGCGACATCAAGCCGCAGAACATCATCTTCGGCTTCAGCGGCAAGGTGACCATCCTCGACCTGGGCGTGGTCCGCGACCAGGCCAACCCCGGCCTCACCCGGCCCGGCGCCATGGTGGGCACGCCGTATTACATGTCACCCGAGCAGATCCTCGGGGTGGAAGACATCGACCGGCGCACCGACGTCTACGCGCTGGCCGCGGTCACCTTCGAGCTGCTCACCGGCCGGCCGCCGTACCTGGGGAACAACAACTTCGAGGTGCTCTACGGGCACAAGAACTCGCCGCCGCCCGAGGCGAACCTGCTGGTCAAGAGCGTGCCGAAGAACGTGGCCCAGGTGCTGGTGCGCGGCCTCGCCAAGCGGCGCGACGAGCGGCCCGACTCGGTCACCGAGTTCGTCGCCGATCTCGAGGCCGAGGCCGGGGTGAAGAAGGTCGACCTGTCGAAGGCGTTCAACCTCACCGCCCCCGCCCCCGCACCCCGGGAGATCGCCGCGCAGAAGACCCGGGTGGTGCCCCGGCTGAAGGACCCGCCGCCCGCGCCGAAGCCGCCGCCGCCCGTGCCTTCGTCCCACGACGACAGCCTGCCCGAGGCCTCCAACAGCGACGTGCTCTCGGTGCCCGGCGTGCCCCTGGGAGAGACCGGCAGCTCGGGCGAACAGAAGACGGTGGTGTTCCGCTTCGACAAGGAAGACCGCACCGTCGTGGGGCCGGCGCCGAGCGAGCCCGAAGCGAAGACCCGGGCCTCCAACCCCACCCAGGCCTCGCAGACCACTGGGCAGCTGCGCGTGGTGGTGACCGCCAAGGGCCAGGCGGCGATGGCGAACCTCAAGGTCGACGGCGAGCAGCGCGGCACCTCGCCCTGCACGCTGACCCTGAGCGCGGGGCCGCACCAGGTGCGCATCGAACTGGGTGGCTACCGCACCGTCGAGCGCTGGGCGACGGTGGTGCCCGGCACCTCGACCAACCTGCGCGTGTTCCTCGAGAAGGCCTGACGCCGGTTCAGGGAATCGGGCCGAAGCCCGCGTCGAGGGTCATGCCCGAGAAGGTGCCGGTGAGCGTGCGGCCGAAGCCGATGTCGCCGCCTTCCTGGTCGAAGAGCATCGAGAAGTTACCCCGGGTGACCTCGCCGATTTTTCCACCCTCGGTGATCACCAGGTCGCCCTTCTTGATGCCCGGCAGGCTGCGCACCGGCTCGCCGCCGGGGGCGTGGGTGACCGCGGTGCGCTGCACGCCCCCGGGGGCCTGACCCTCGAGGGCGAAGCGCGCCCCGGGCTTGAGCTCGAGCGAAGGAATGCCGCCGTCGGCCGACTCGCCGGTGGCGGCCAGCGAGATCGAGACCCGCACCACCACGTCGAGGAACACGCCGCGGTTGCGCAGGTAGGTGACCTGCAGCGCCTCGGCGTTCTGGTGCACGTCGACGCGCGAGATGTCGAGGGGGAAGACCTCGCCCAGCGAGCCGCCCAGACCGTTGTCGAGGCCGCAGGCGCTGAGCACGAGGGCCAGCAGGGTCAGCCCACGCCTCATCGTTCCACCGCGAGCTTCAGGGCGCCGACGTTGGTCACCGGCAGGCCGGTCTCGGGGTCGATGGCCGGGGGCGTGCGGTAGACGACGATGCGCTTGCCGGTCGAGAGGAACCCGATCTTCGGGCTGTGGCCACCGCCGGTGTCGACCACCTTCTCCTGCCAGTGGTCGGCGACGCGCTGGATGATGCGCAGCTCGTCCTCGGTGGTGGTGCAGCCGGTCTGGGCGACGGCCGAGCGCGGGCTGCAGAAGTAGAAGGCGATCGCCGGCTCGTGGTTGATGGGGTCCATGGCCAGCGAGGGGAACCAGCCGCCGCTGCCCGAGCCGAACACCGGGTCCACCGCGCTCCAGTTCACGCCGTTGGCCGAGTTGATGTAGCTCAGCTGGTTGGTCGCGTTGTCGGTGACCGCGATGCCGTAGCCCTCGACGGGGTCCCAGGCCAGCGAGGCGCCGGTCTGGGTGTTGCTGATGTTGAGCAGCGCGCCGCCGGGCACGGTCCACGAGCCGTCGGCGTTGCGCTTCTGGAAGTTCACGTTGATGCCGTTGCTGTCGGAGGTGCCGAACATCTGGTCGTGGATCACCGCGGGCTGATCGTTGGCGCCGATGACCATCTGGAGGTGGCCGCCGTAGGCCTTCTTGTTGTTGCCGCCCGCCGCGACGCAGCGCCCGGTGCTCGGGGTCTGCATGCCGTCCCACACCTCGACGTCGGAGCCGGCCCAGTCCTGCATGGGGAACTGGCCGTCGTGGCCGTCGCGGTAGCCGAAGTACAGCTTGCCGGCGGCGTCGAAGGCCAGCGCCGGCCACAGGCCCACCAGCAGGCCGCGATCGCTCACCGGGTTGCCGCAGGTGACCTGGTCGCCGGTGGTGGCGATGGTGGTCTCCGTCCACGTGCCGGCGTTGCGGCGGGACAGCACCGCGTCGCTCTGGAACCAGAAGATCGACTGGCCCTGCACGAAGCCGTTGGCCCCGCCGAGGAAGGCGACGACCGGCTCACCGGACGAGGGGTCGAAGGCGATGGCCACGCCCGCCTTGCGCTGCATGATGCGCAGCGTCTCCGGGGGGCCCACCAGGGCGCCCTGCTTCCACTCGACGTACTTCAGGTGGAAGTCAGGCGCGCGCTCGACGCCCGCGTCGAAGGAGGCGCCGTTGAACTCGGTCGTGGTGCCCACGGGGGTGAAGTAGGCGACGCCGATGCGCTCCTGCACCGGGTCCAGCGCCATGGCGAAGTAGGTCGCGTCGCGGGCCGTGGGGTCGAGCTCGAAGATGGAGAACGGCGCGAGCGTGCCGCCGCCACCGCCGGTGCCCCCGCCCCGCCCACCGCCGATGCCGCCGTCGGTGTTCATGGTCTGACCGCACGCCACCAGGGCCAGGCATCCGAGCAACACGATTCGCTTCATGCGGCGCATGGTACCCAATCCCCCGTGGGTTTCGCGTGTGGAGGACTGTCCACCCTGCTGGGGGGGACACACCACCGCTTGCCACCTCGGGGTGCAGGGGGAACACTGCTGCCGCCATGACGCGGGAAGAAGACCTCGACGCGCTGGTGCCCGAAACCGACGACGACCTGTCCCGCCGCGTGTTCGTGCACCACCTGACCTTCCTCGGCGGGGGAGCCGTGCTCCTTGCGGGCTGCAAGGAGCCCCCGAAGCCGGCCACCCCGCCCAAGCCAGTCGCCCTCACCTCGTCGCATCGCACCTTCACCGACGCGGAGTGGGCCACGCTCAGCGCGGCCGTCGACCGGATGATCCCCCGCGACTTCGACCCCGGCGCCCTCGACGCCCACGTGCCCGAGTACATCGACCGCATGCTGCAGTCCGAGGCGATGGCGCAGATGAAGCAGAACTTCGTGCCCGGCCTCGCGGCCCTGGAGCGGCGCGCGCAGCGCATGTTCCAGAAGGCCTACGCCCAGGTCACTCCCGCGCAGCAGGACGAGCTGTTGACGCTCTTCAAGGACGCGCCCGAGAAGAGCGGCGAGGCGCGCTGGTACGAGATGTTCGTGGTGCTGGTGCTCGAGGGTTTCCTCGGCGACCCCAGCTACGGCGGCAACCAGGGCGAGGTCGGCTGGAAGCTCGTCGGCTTCGAGCTCGTGGGGCGCAACGTCAAGGGTGACCCGAAGCCGCCGTACGACGGCAGCGGGCGACTGCACCAGTTGATCTGTGGTGGCGGGAAGGGCTGCTGATGTCGAAGGACTCCGTCGACGTGTGCATCATCGGCTCGGGCGCAGGCGGCGCGCCGCTGGCCCTCGAGCTGGGCCGCGCGGGCTTCAAGGTGGTGCTGCTCGAGAAGGGCGCCTGGTACCAGCAGACCGACTTCGTGCACGACGAGATCCTCAACTCGCGGCGCAACTTCTTCATGCCGTTGCCGTGGGACGAGCCCCACCTCTGGCGCACCGGCAGCGACCAGCCCTTCACGCGCAGCAACGAGGCGTGGACCGCGAACTGCGTCGGCGGCGGCACGGTGCACATGAGCGGCTTCTTCTACCGGCTCAAGCCCGTCGACTTCCGGATGAAGACGGAGCTGGGCGCGCCGAAGGGCAGCAACGTCGTCGACTGGCCCATCACCTACAAGGATCTCGCGCCGTACTACGACAAGGCCGAGGCCGAGCTGGGCGTCAGTGGCAACGCGGTGCCCCACCCCTTCCTCGAGCCGCGCACCGGCAACTACCCCATGCCCCCGCTCGCCGAGCACCCGGTGGCCGAGGCCCTCGACCAGGCCGCCAGGGCGCTGGGCTGGCACGCCCTTCCCACCGCCCGCGGCATCGCCAGCCGGCCGTACCGGGGCCGCGACGCCTGCGTGTACTGCGCGATGTGCGGGAGCTACGGCTGCGAGCACGGCGCCAAGAGCAGCACCGCCGCCTCGTTGATCCCCGCGGCGCTGGCCACCGGCAACGTCGAGCTGCGCCCCAAGTGCATGGCCACGGAGATCACCGTCGACGCCCAGGGCAACGCGAAGAGCGTGGTCTACCTCGACGCCGACGGCGCCACCCAGGAGCAGCCGGCCCGCATCATCGTCTCGTCGTGCACCGCGGTGGAGAGCGCCCGGCTGTTGCTCAACTCGAAGTCGTCCCGCTTCCCCAACGGGCTGGCCAACGACAACGGGCTGGTGGGCAAGAACCTGCTCTTCTCGAGCTTCGGCCAGTCGAAGGCCACCTTCTCGGTCGCCAAGCGCGCCACCGAGCTGCCGTGGCTCACCTCGACCCTGCCCTTCATCAACCGCAGCCTGCAGGACTTCTACGTGTTGCCCGACGAGCGCTTCGGCTTCCGCAAGGGCGGCACGCTGGGCTTCATGTGGGCGCACCCCAACCCGATCTTCGCGGCCGTGGGCCTGGCGAAGAAGGGCCCCAACGGGGTGTTCGGCAAGGCGCTCAAGGACAAGCTGCGCGAGTACCGCGACAGCCGCATCCTCGAGTTCGAGATCTACGGCGAGTACCTTTCGAACGACGGTACCTTCGTGGGTGTCGACCCCAACGTGAAGGACAAGTTCGGGCTGCCGGTGGCGGCGATCACCGTGCAGCGCCACCCGGTCGACCTGAAGATGACGAAGTTCCTCGTCGAACGCGGCGAGGAGATGCTCGCGGCGATGAAGCCCGATCGCCTGGATCGCGTGGGCACGGCGGGCGAGACCACCATCCTCCAGGGTGGCACCTGCCGCTTCGGCAAGGACGCCGCCACCAGCGTGCTCGACCCCGACTGCCGCGCGCACGGGGTGAAGAACCTCTACGTGGTCGACGGGAGCTTCCTGCCCACCAGCGGCGGCGTGCCGCTGACCCTGACCATCGCCGCCAATTCCTTCCGCGTCGCCGATCGCCTGATCGCGCGCCTCAAGAAGGGCTGATCATTGAGCGTCGCGCAGGCGCAGGGGCAACACGTCGATCTTCATCAGGTAGCGGGCGCGGGCATCGGACTCCACTTCGACCAGGTGGTCGCCCTTGTTCGACAGCTCGGCCTTGCGGCTGACGAAGCCGAGCTTCTCGTTCTCGCCGAACAGCGCGCGCCCGCTCACCTCGACGCGCACGCGGGAGCTGCAGCTGGGCTCGAAGAAGTTGAAGACCGTCTGCTCACCCGCGCCGGCGGGCTCGAAGAGGTAGAGACCGACGGTCACTTCGGACGGTTCGAAGATCTGGATGCCGACCTGGTTCTTGCCCGGAAAGCGCCCCTCGACGTAGCTGCGATCTCCGAGGAAGCAGCCCACGGTGGTGCTGCACACGTTCCACTCGCCGTCACACCCGTCGTCGATTCGCGTGCCGATGAATTGTTCGCGCACCCCTCCGCACCCGGTCGTCAGAAGCGCGACGATCGCCACCCCTTGAAGTAGTTTCATGCTTCTTTTGACCACCAGTTGAGTGAGGACTTCCATGAAGCGATCGTTGCTCGTCGGCGCCATCTGTTCCCTCGTGATTCTTTCGGGTTTCGCGGGGTGTGGGAATAGCTCTTCCGTCTGCGGGCTCCAGCCCGACGGCGGTCGCGGCGACGACACCCTCACCCCCTCGGCCCAGGCCTGCACCGACCGCATGAGCATCGGCTTCGCGCGCGAGTTCGGCAGCGGCACGTACCTCGGGTCCAGCCCGCTGGAGACCATCGTCATCCGCAACGGAGGCCTCGCCGACCTGAAGGTCAGCAGCGCCACCTTCACCGGGGACAGCGCCTTCAAGATCACCACCGAGCCCAAGGACCTGCCGGCGACCATCAAGGGCAACCAGAACTTCTTCGTGCAGGTGATCTTCTCGCCCACCGAGCCCAAGCTCTACTCGGGCACGCTCACCGTGATCAGCGACGCCGAGAAGTCGCCCTCGCTCGAGTTCGCCATCACCGGCTGCGGCGTGCCCAGCGACGGCGGGTACTCGCCCTGCTTCCGCGACTGCAGCATTCCGGCCGACGGCGGCAAGTCGCCCTGCGCGGACGCCGGCACGCCCTGAAGGACGCACGGCGGTGAAGTGAGGGGGGGCGCGGGGCTGATGAAAGCCACGCGCCCCTTTTCATGCCTGCCCCGTCAGGGCGCGAAGCCGCAGCCGGCGTCGGGGCCGGTGGCGGGGCACGAGAAGGTGCCGCCATCGAGCGAGAAGCTGCCGGGGTACGCGGTGATGCGCTGCCTGATGCTGTACTGGATGGGGTCGTTGGTGGTGCGGTGCACCGCCGCCACGTTGGCGAAGAACGAGCCGGGCACGGTGCGCGGTGCCGAGAAGCACGAGCAGCCCACGGGCGACGCGGTGTAGGTCGTCGAGGTGCCGTTGTTCTGCTTGGTGAAGAGCATGCGGCCGTTCGACACGCTCTGCGGCAGGTACCAGGGCGTCAGGCTGCGATCGTTGAAGGCGAAGATGCGGTTCTGCGCGCCGGCGCACAGCCCGCCATCGGCCACCGTGCCCACGTCACAGAAGGTCAGCTCGAAGGCCAGCTCGCCGGGGGGCGTGGTGCCGCCGTCGGGGTGGCGCAGGTCCCAGGAGATCTCCCAGCCCTGGTCGCCCATCGCGCCGCCGAAGCCGAACTGGAAGAGGTCCTTGTCGGTGTCGATGGCGTCGTAGTCGTTGAGCCCGCGCAGCCCGTTGGGCGACATGAACCAGTTGCTGTCGAGGTACTTTCCGTAGCCGAAGGTGAGTTCCCCCTGCGTGCTGGTGGTGCCGGCCCCGAGGGTGACGCTGGTGGGGCCGCCCTGGCGCGCGGCCTCGTCGGCGTCGTCGCGCCACTCGAGCTCCAGGGTCCAGTCACGGTCGTCGGCGTACTTGCTCTGGCCGAGCCCCTCGTCCCGGAACATCACCAGGAACTCGGTGGCGGTGTTCGCCTCGACGGGGATGGCACCGACGAGGTTGCGCAACATGCCGATGCGCGGCGTCTCTTCGTTGCGCTCGGCCCACAGGCACTGCGGAGGGTCCGACAACTCGCACACCTTGTTGATGAGGGCGGCCTCGGCGTCGTCGGCCTGGGGGCACGCGGCGCGGTTGCTCTTGCAGTTGGTGCGCCGATCGGCGGCGTTGGCGCCCAGGGTGACCCGCTTGGTGACGCGCAGCTGCCGCGCCGGGGTGCCCGACAGCGGGGCGTAGCGGCCGCCGGTGGTCGCCGCGGTGACGCGGTAGCGGAAGGTCGACGGCGAGGCGCGCGCGGGCAGGCTCACCACGAACCACTCCTCGTCGGGCACGTGCGCCAGCTTTCCGGTGATGCTGACGCTGGAGTTGGGCGAGAGGCTCTTGGGACGCGCCGTGGCCAGGGTGTCGTTGGGCTCCTGGGCGTCGAGGTCGGCCATCACCTGCACCTGCACTGCGTACTGCACGCGCAGGTCACCCTTGATGGCACCGACCACGGTCGGCGCCCTGAAGCCGTTGATCTTCAGCTTGTAGGTGCCGGTCATCGGCGCGAGCCGCGCGGTCGCGAGATCGATGGGGAGAAACGCGTTGTCCATGGTGCCCTCGGAGATGGGCACGTCGGAGGGATCGAACAGCGTGTACGAGAGCTGGAAGGGCGGCGGCGGGTTGGTGGGGTGCGTGCCCGTCTCGGTGATGTGCAGGTAGATGATCTGCCGGCCGGTCGCGGTGACGGGGAACGAGAAGGTGTCCACGTCGTTGTCCGTGGCGAGGAACCCGGTCTGCGTGCCCTGGGTGAGGGCCCCCATCGGCGCCATGGTGATCGGCGTGGCCGTGGTGTCGTTGGGCTCGTTCACGTCGGGGTTCTCGATGACCTCCATGTACAGCGAGTAGGTGTTGCGGTTGTCGACGTGCAACTGGCCCGAGCCACCCTCGTCGGCGGCCAGCACGTAGAGCTTCGCGTTCGACTCACCGAAGGGAATGATCAGGTCGACGGGCTTGGGCGCCGCCGCGCCGTGGCGATCGATGCCGTTGATCACCGTGAGCCCGCCCGCCTTGAGCACGTTGAGCGAGAAGTTCACCGCCGTCTGCGGCACCTTGTAGCCGCCGTTGACGTGCAGCAACGAGCGCGGCGTCAGGCCGGACGGCATCTGGGCGAAGTACCAGTCCTGGTCCACGCCCGCGTCCGAAAGCCGGCTGATGAACACCTCCTGCTTCACCGAGGGCGTGGCCCCGCCCGTGGTCACCGCCAGGTGGCAGTTGGCCTGGTCGGCCTCGGCTTCCTCGATGGAGTTGCAGAAGTCGGGGGGCAGCGCGCCGGCGTCACAGGTCTCTTCCGTGCCGTCGATGCACTCGATGGGCGGGGCGGGACAGGCGGTGAGCGACGCAGCCAGGAGACACGACGCGACGACGCGGAAGGCGGTGGTTCGCATGGGAGACACGATCTGCTGCTCGGCCAGAGAGAGCTACGGAGTAGGCGGCGGAACGACGGTGCGGCAACCTGACACGAAATCCTCGGGCTGCACCTTGATGATGCCGTCGTGCGGCGACTTGATGCCCCCGACGGGGAATCGCGAGGTGGTGTGCCGGACGCTGCGCAGCGCGGTGCGGCCGGTGGGGTCGTCGCCGGGCGTCATGGAGAACGTGACGAAGAGATCGTTGAAGCCCGCGCCGCGGCGGAAGAGGGCCTCGCCACCGTCGGGGTTGCCCGCGTCGCGGGTATCGGGCTCGGTGTTCGCCAGCGCCACGTTGCTCACCCTGAAGTTCCAGCACTGGCTCCCATCGACCTCGAGGCCGCCCGCCTTGAGCACCTCGTAGCGGTAGCCGGTCACCGAGAGGTTGTCGGAGTCGACCACCAGCGGGTTCATGTGCATCAGGAGTTCTTCACCCGTGGACAGCCGGTCGTTGTCGGGGTCCTGCGGCAGGTCCTTGGAGCTGGCCTGGCTGCCCAGCTTGAACTCCACCGCGTCGGACACGCCGTCGTCGTCGGAGTCGATGCGCAGGGCGTTGGTGCCGATGATCTGCTCGTCGCAGTCGGTCAGGGTGTCGCAGTCCTGATCGACGCCGCGCAGCTCGACGGGGCAGCCCGGGTCGAGCCCACCGCCGTCGCGCTGCAGCCGCTGGTTGGGCGTGAACTTGCCCCCGCGCCCGCGGAAGTAGACCTCCACGCCGTCGGAGAAGCCGTCGGTGTCGGTGTCGGCCACGAAGGGCGAGGTGCCCTCCCGGATCTCGTCCACGTCGAGCAGCCCGTCGGAGTCGGTGTCGGCGCTGCCCAGCGCGCTCCCCGCCGGCGCCGAGAGGTTCGAGACCACGAGCTTGTCGAAGATGAAGTTGCGGCGCACCTGCCCGAAGCGGAAGTTGAGGAAGTTGATCGGCTCGCCGTTGCGGAAGTCGCGGAAGTCGCCGCCCCCCAACAGGCTCATCTGGTACAGCCGCTCGGCGTTCTGGTTGACGATCAGCAGCGGGCACGAGCCCGGCGGCAGGTCGGGAATGCCGCACACGCTGCCCCCGACGGGAATGGAGATGCCCCCGTCGAAGTCGCAGGCCGACGAGGCGATGGGCTGAATGGGGATGAACACGTGCACCGTGTTCACCTTCACGTCGTCGGCGAGATCCTTGAGCTGGCGAATGCGGCGCACCGCGTCGCCACACAGCAGTTCGTCGTCCTGGTTGTTGGTCGGCTGGCCGTCAGAGAGGAAGATGATCGAGTAGCGCGCGCGGGTCTCGTCGTTCATCTGCGTCTGCCGGTTCCGGGCGATGTCGCGGTTGACCGTCGCGTAGATGTCGGAGAGCGGCTTGACGAAGTCGGTGGAGTCGCGGTTGACCATGGCGCCGGGCACGGTGAAGTTGAGGATGCGCTGGCGCAGGAGGTTCTTGTCGGACGGCGTGTAGTCGACCACGCGATCGAACTCCTGCAGGCCGCTGCGCGAGAGCCAGGCGGTGGTGCTGCCGGCAAAGAGCATCACCACGAAGTTGATCTCGGGTTCCTGCGGGAGGTTGTCGAGGAGATCGATCGCCGCCTGCGCGCGGCTGCCCGTGGGGTCGGTCACGCCCATCGACTGCGAGGCGTCCATGGCGATGATGATCTTGATCGGCCGCACCACCTCGTTGGGCGAAGGCGTGCAGAACTTGCCCTCGAGGGTCACCGTGCGATCGCGCGGCAGTTCGTCGTCGCGGCGCTCGTCGTAGAGGTACGTGTTGGTGCAGGCGGTGAGCACCGCCGTGACGATGAACGCCACAAGGCCGATCCGCAGGGGGTGCATCGACGACATCAGGGCGTGCCCTTCGAGGGAGGAACTCCGAGGCAGGTGGCCTCATACTGCGCCTGCGTCGCGAGGTCCTTGGTCGGGTGGAAGTTGGCGTTGAGCAACGGGGGCACTTCGGGACCGGCCGGCACGCGCACCGACGGCGGGTCGTACTGGGCCCAGAAGCAGGCCGCCTTCCACACCCCGTAGTCCGTCGCCACGCCGCTCTCCGGCGCCTCGCTGAACCACACCTTGAACAGGTTGTAGCCCTGGGTGCGGCCCGCGCGGTTGGGCGGGGTCACCATCTGCAGGTTGGTCACCTTGAAGTCGTAGCAGACGCTCTTGTTGGGCATCGTCTCGGAGGTGATGGCGTACTGGTAGGCGCCCTTCTCCTGGAACGGCCGGTCGCGGCTGACGGGGTTGCTCCCGAGGCGGAACTCCTCGGCGTCGGACACCCCGTCACCGTCGGTGTCGATGCCGGCCACCATGCGCACCGTGGGGTCGAGGCCGTACCGCACCTCCATGCCGTCGGGCACGCCGTCGCCATCGGAGTCGGTGAGCGTGGGCCGCGTCTTGAGGTACTCCTCGGCGTACTGCGAGAGCCCGTCGCCGTCGGTGTCGCGCACGCGGCACATGGGGGTCAGCGGCGAGGCGGGGTCGCAGCCGCGCCCGTCCTTCGAGTCGGGCCGGAAGCCGTCGTCGAAGCGGCGAACCTCGAAGGTGTCGTCGAAACCGTCGTCGTCTGAGTCGGGGAAGTACTTGTTCGTCTTGTGGCTGAAGTCGTTGTCGAAGGCGTCGATGAGGCCGTCGCCGTCGGAGTCGACCTCGCGCTTCGCTTCGCCCGGCTCGCTGGAGAGCGCCTGCACCATCATCGACTTCATGACGTTGCGCGAGGACAGCGACGAGTAGTCGAGGGCGCCCAGGTTCAGCTGGGCGAGGCCCGCGAAGTTGCTGAACTCCTGGTAGACGCCGTTGCCCCGCTGGGCGAGCTGCTGCAACGTCCAGGTGGCGATGCGCTTGGCGGCCGCCGCTCCATCGGCCACCGGCGTGGGGCCCGGCCAACGCACGTACTGGCCGTACACGTCCTGGCAGATGGGCCCGCAGGCACGCACCGCGTCTTCGTTGAACATCAGCACCGTGTGGAGCCGGATGTCGCCGATGTTGTACTGGTCCTTGAGCTCCACGAGCTGCTTCACGTAGCTGAAGAGCTGGTAGTTCTGGTTGCGATCGGTGCCCGCCACGAAGCCGGTGATGGCGTCGGGATCCATGGGATCGATGAGGTTGCAGAAGTCGCCGGCGCCGTACGAGTCGGCCCACGTCAGCTCCGGGTTCAGGTCGTCGGCGTACTGCGTGTCGGGTGACGTCGGGGGCAAGTCGTTGGCCGCGCACTTGGGGAAGGGCACGCCGTCGGTGAGGAACACCACCACGTAGCGGGTGCGGGGCAGCACCTCGGGGGTGGTGGCCTCGGTGTCCACGATGTCGCTGGCGATGAGGGAGTACGCGTACGAGAGCGCGCCCTGGTAGTCGGTGCCCTTGCCGAGCTCCGACTGCAGGGTGTTGACGCGCGTGGTGAGCTCCGCGTTGGGCTTGCCGAAGCGAGCCCCGCCCGCCCCCGACGCGCCCGGCCACACGCCCTTGACGTTGGTCTCGAAGGGCACGAGCGCGACCTGCACGTTGGGCTGGGTGGCGAACTGCTCGAGCAACCGGTTCACGGCGCGCACCCGCGCGGGCTGCGTCACGCCCGGGGGCACCGTGGAGTACATCTCGCAGAAGCCGGTGGATTCCTGGCTGCCGGGCGGGTCGGAGATGCACATCGAACCCGACTGGTCGACGATGAGCACCACCTTCACCGGGAAGCCCGTGGGGTCCGGCGGCGCGGTGCACACCCGCCCCGAGACCGCGAGCCGGTCGTCGACGTTGATGTCGTCGACCTGGGGCTTCTCGATGAGCGCATCGCTGCAGCCCGTGACGACCATCAACGCTGCCAACACGGAAGCTCGGAGAGGCTTCAAGACGACCTCGCTCTGTTGTTTCGACCAGGTGCTGCGTGAATCGTACAACGACCAAGCCCCCCGTCAGCGCTCGCCGACGAGGGGCTCTGCTTCAGCCTGCCCGTTCCGCTCTCAACGACGGCGGCGGGCGATGGCGAGCAAGCCCAGGCCGAGCGCGGCGAGCGAAGCGTCCATGGGGATGGCGCTGCACGAGGCCTGCGCCCCGCCCTTGCCATCGGCCGACGCGTTGAGCTTGAGCGACGAGGTCGACTCGCGG
>CAIVGN010000206.1 GCA_903905455.1 uncultured Archangium sp. | reverse complement strand
CCAGGCAGCGACATCTGACTTCCTGTCGTGGCTGCCGAAGGGCAGCACCTGCTGCTGCAAGATGCTGCTGCTTCAGCGCCCCGCGTCGCCGTCCACGAAAACCGTCGAGGGCCGACGGCTGATCAGGCAACCCCGACCGTTCCTGAAAATGGAGGCCCGGCCCCGAATTTCTGTGCGCTCGTCTCGCCCGCGCGGCAGATGAGCGCTCCCCCTTCCCCGGGGGGAAAGGAAGGGATTGGGGCGATCCCGGGCACCCAGACAAACAGACGACCTCTGCCGATCGCAGGAGACGCAAGCCCCCCATCGAAGGCGCCGGAACGCGCTCCCTCCGTACCTAGAACTGCCCGCTGATCATCACCCCGCCGGCCGTCGGACCCAGCGCCACCGTCGGCTCGCTCGACGGCCCGATGATCACCAGCACCACGCCCGCGGCCGCCAGCGCCCCACCCACGCCAAAGAGCGTATTGGCCACGGTCGCCTGCATCCGCCCATCGCGCTCGGCCGCCGCGGCGGCCACCTGGGTAATGCCAGTCACGCGCCCTTCCGCGTCGCGCGTGGCGCCCGACACCTTCGAGAACGACCCCGTGGCCTGAAGCCCGAGCACCACGCCCACGCCGGCCGCGACCACCCCAGCCCCAAGCACTCCAAAACCCAGCGGCCGTCGCCAACCGCCCGCGATCGGGCCCGAACTCGTCGAGGCCTCGACCCGCGCCACCGCCACCGCGACCGCGCCCTCCTGGCGGGGCGACCGGGCGCTGCCCACCTTGAGCAATACGCCGCCGCGCTCATTGAGCAGCTCCGCCCACCAGCTCACCGCCGCCTCGGCGACGGGCGCCTCCGCCTTGCCCGCGGTCAGCAGCACGTCGACCGCCCGCTCCCCGCCCGCGACGCCGAGGTGAAAGCGCACGCCACGCGCCAACCGCAGCACATCCTTCTCCACCGTCACGCTGACGGACTTCACCCGCGTGTCATCGACGCTCGAAGCGGCCGTCGCCGTGAGCGGCCCATTGGTGGCCACCCACTCCTGCGCCTCGGCGAAGGGCTTGCTCACCCGCGGCGGCACGTCACCCGGCAGCCGCGACCCCGGCTCCAGCATCAGCAGCTTGCGGAACGAGTCGCGGGTCTTCGCGTCCTTCCCCAGCGTGCCGAAGGTGATGCCCTGCAGCCGCAAGATCTCCAGCACCGTGGCCTGGTCATTGCCCTCCGTCTTGTCAGCCGCGTCGAGGGCCTTGAGGGCCGCTTCGAACGCCAGGTCTTCGACCAGCGCGCGCGCCTTCTCCAGCGACGGGTTGGCCGCGAACGCCGGCAGCGCGAGGCACAGCACGGCGAACAGCGGGCGCACACGCGTCATGGCCGATCCATAGCACGGCCCCTTCATCGGGAACCGCCGCCGGCCCCCGCGCGTCCGAGCCGCGCCGGTCTGTGCTTCCTGGAGAACGCCATGATCCCCTTCGTCGCGTTGTGGCTCGCCGCCGCACCCTTGTCCTCGGTGCAGCTCGAGGGCTTCCCCTTCGTGCAGCAGAAGCCCGACTTCTGCGGCGAGGCCGACGTGGAGATGGCCCTGCGCCGCCTCGGCCGGCAGGTGACCCAGGACGACGTGTTCAACGCCAGCGGCCTCGACCCCGCGAAGGGCCGCGGCGTGTGGGCCAACGAGCTGGGCGCCGCGTTGCGCAACCTCGGCCTCGAACCCGGTCAGACCTGGTACCGCGTCAACCCCTCGCGCGCCCAGGCCGAACTCGACGCCCAGTGGGCCGCCCTCCACGCCGACCTCGTCGCGGGCACGCCGAGCATCGTGTGCATGCACTACGACGCCTCGCCGGGCACCACCGAGCACTTCCGGCTGATCACCGGCTACGACGCCACGAAGGACGAGGTCGTCTACCAGGAGCCCGCCGAGCCAGATGGCGCCAACCGCCACATGAAGCGCGCCGACTTCCTCGCCCTGTGGCCCTTCAAGCCGGCGAAGGACAAGTGGACGGTCATCCGGCTCCGCCTCGCGCCGCAGGGCGAGCCGCCAGCCCTCGCGCCGCAGACCGCGCCCACCCCCGCCGAGGTCGCCCAGCACGTGATGACCCTCAAGGAGACGCTGCCCCGGAACTTCACCCTCGCCTGGGAAAAGCCCTTCCTCGTGGTGGGCAACGAGGAGCCCGACAAGGTGCGCTCGCGCGGCAAGGACGTGGTGCGGTGGACGCGCGACCTGCTGCTCAAGGACTTCTTCCAGAAGCCCCCCGAGCACCTCGAGGAGGTGTGGATCTTCAAGGACGCCGCCACCTATGAAGCGAGCTCGAGGTCGCTCTTCCACACCGAGCCCACCACGCCCTACGGCTATTACCTCTCGGGCCGCCGGGCGATGGTGATGAACATCCGGCCCGGCTACGGGACCCTCACCCACGAGATGGTGCACCCCTTCATGCACGCCAACTGGCCCGAGGGGCCGGCGTGGCTCAACGAGGGCCTGGGTTCGCTCTTCGAGTTCCCCGGCGAGCGCGACGGGCACTTCATCGGCCAGCTCAACTGGCGGCTCCCGGCGGTGCAGCAGGCGATCCGCGAGAAGTGGGTGCCGCGCATCAGCACCCTCACGCACACCACCGACGACGCGTTCTACGCCGACGAGACCGGCGTGCACTACGCCATGGCCCGCTACCTCTGTTACTGGCTGCAGGAGCGCGGGCTGCTGGTGAAGTTCGTGCAGCGCGCCCAGGCACTGAAGGCCATCGACCCCAGCGGTTCCTCGGCGCTCAAGGAAGTGCTCGGGGGCGACCCCGACTCGTTCCAGGCAGACTGGGAAGCCTTCGTGACCGGCCTCAAGCGCGTGCGGCGCGGCGCCTGATCAACGGTGCTCTCGAAGCCGGCGTGACCTCGCGGCGCCGACGCTTCGTCACCACAGGCGCTGCACCAGCCACACGCTGCCCACGAGCATCGCGCTCGCGCTCGCGAGCCAGTGCGCGCGCCCGGTCCGCGCCGCCCCGGCGAGGCGGATGAGCAGCGCGAGCGCGGCGGCGGCGACGGCGCTCACCGCGAGCTGGCCCAGCTCGACGCCGACGTTGAAGCCCACCAGCACCGGCGCGAGGTGCGCGTGGTCCACGCCCAGCTCCTTCAGCGCCGACGCGAGCCCCAGCCCGTGAATCAACGCGCAGGCGAAGACCAGCGTGAGCCGCCACGCCGTCCCCGGGTCGACGCCCCGGCTGCGCGCGCGCCAATCGAAGGCCGCCATGCCCACGATGGTGGCCGCGATGGCCGGCTCGACCACCGACGCCGGCGCTGACACGCCGCCCAGCACGCTCAACGCCAACGTCGCCGCGTGACCCAGCGTGAAGCACGTCAGCGCCAGCGCGACGCGCCGCCAACCACCACCCGCGGCGAGCACCACGAGCAGGAAGAGCAGGTGGTCGAAGCCGGTGACGATGTGCTCGACGCCCAGCCGCGCGTGCTCGAGGAACAGCGCACCCGGCGACGGGAACAGCGACGCCGCCGTGCGCGAGGGCGAGAAGACGACGAACTGCGAGGCCGCGCCCCGCGTGAAGGTGACCTGCTCGGGCTGTGCGCCCAGGAGCGTGACTTCGAACCGCGTCGTCGCGTCAGGCCGCGAGAGCGCGTAGCGCCCCAGCAGCACCACCTGGGCGCCGCCTTCTTCGAGGCTGAACATCAACCCTTCGAGGGGCCGCGGGCCGGTCTCCTCGAGCACCCTCAGGCCGCGCTGCGCGGTGGCGGCGAGGTCGGCGGTGTGGCGCTGCAGCTCCGCCGACGAGAGCCGACCGTCGTGGTCCTCGTCGGCGAGGGGGAACGCCGACGCCGGCAGCGACATCACCAGGAAGGCGCCGTCACCGACGAAGTTCAGCGTGCCGTGCTGCGCGACCATGAGGTGCGCAGACGCGCTCGTCGCCAGCACCACGCCCGCCAGCGCGAGGAGCCGGAGGTGCTTCACGGGCAGTCCGCCGGGCAGTCGGCGTGCGTCTCGGGGCCGTCGCAGGTGCCGTCGCCGCAGCACATCGAGGTCTGACCGATCATGCACCCCTGCTGCCCCATCATCATGCCGCCATCGCCCGGGGGCATCATCGTGCCGCCGCCCGTCGCCGTGCCCTTCACGCAGCGCTGGATGAAGGGGTACGTGTCGGTGATGTAGTAGTGGTACGTGCCCAGCGGGAACTCGGGGGTGACGCCCGTGCGGCCGTTGCATTCGTCGAGATCACCCGAGCCCGCGGCGTACTCGTAGTCCTGCCGGAAGGCGCCCATGGGGTACGTCGTCGTCGACGGGCGGCCGGTGTCGGGCGTGCTCTTGAGCCGGTAGCTGCCCGTCATCGCCTTGACCGCCGAGCGCGCGTCGGTCGGCGTGCTGTAGCCGTAGCGCGCGTAGATGGGGAAGCCGTCGGCCGCGTAGCCCACGAGCGTCATCGCCGCGCCGCGCCCCAGCCGCGTCACCGCCGCCTCGGGCATGCCGTGGTAGTGGTACTCGCCGGTCGGCTGCACGTGCGCGTTGCTCGAGTCGACGCCGAAGTTGAAGCTCGACTGGCCCAGCGCCTCGATGTTCCAGGTGCCGGTGTTGCCCGCGAGTGAACAGGTGGTCGTGCTCGTCGACGTGCTGCACGAGCCCGCCGTGCCCGGGTCGAACTTCACGCCGTTGTATGCGTAGCCCACGACCATGGCGGACGTCGCCGTGCCGGTATTGACCGGTACCAGCGGCACCGACGCCGCCACCAAATATGGGTGGATGGTGTTGGGGCAGTCGTTGTTGGGGAACACGCCGACCTCGTGGTCCGGCAGGCCGTTCGCCGCGATGGAGCGCGCGGTGAGCGTGCACGACCACGCCACGGTGCTGGTGGCGTTGACCGATGGGCTCGCGTTGAAGGCGCTGTACGAATAGCTGCACAGGTTTCCGATGCCGAGGCCGGCGTCGAGCGCGGCGGTCCCACCACCGCCGCCGGTGCCCGACGTGCCTCCACCGGTCGTTGCCGTGCCTCCACCGGTCGCTGCGGTGCCGCCGCCCGTGTTGCCTGCGTCGTCGCTGCTCTTCATCTCGCCACACGCCGCCAGCAGGACCAGCGCACACCACATCGGGACCAGACGCATCACGTCGTACCTCCTCGGGGTTTCCAGCTCGGTGCGAGGGATCCAAGAGACATGCCAGCGCGCTCACTGGGGAGCCGCCGTGGGGGACGTGCGGATTCCGCACTGCGTGCTGCCGTTCCCGCAGTCCGGCGGGGGCAGCGGCTGTGAAAGAAGCCGATCCCCGCTGAGGCAGGGCGCGGGACGGGCTTCGGAATGGGGTGTGTCAGACTACCGACGTCTCGTGACGCGCGGACTCCGCTCGCAGTCGAGGCGTTGGTCGAAGTGCGAATCGCCGCACGGAATGAACGCGTCGTCGTCGAGGTGCGTGACCACGTCCCCGGCGTGCCCGCGGCAGGTGGTGGCGCTGCACGGCGGCTCGCTCACGGTGCACGACGCGCCTGGCGGTGGGGCATGCTTCCGCGTCGAGGTCCCCCGGGCGCACGCCGGACGCGCGGCCCGTGACGTGCAGTGAACTTCAGTCGGCCGGACCTCAACCCAGGAGAACCACCATGAAGATGCTTCGTCGCAGCCTCGCCGTCGTGTTCGTCGTCTCGTGCACCGCGCTCGCGCAGCCCACGCAAGGGCAGGGTGGCTCGGGTCCCGGGGGCGGCCACCACGGCCCTCCGCCGGCCGAAGCGCTCGCCGCGTGCCAGGGCAAGGCCGCCGAGGCGAGCTGCAGCTTCTCCCACGAAGGTCGCGCCCTGACCGGCACGTGCTTCACGCCGGCCAGCGACAAGCCGCTCGCGTGCCGGCCGGCCGGGGGTCCCCCCGGTGGGGGCAACGGTGGTCCTCCGCAGCAGGGCCGCTGAGCGTCGAGCGCGAGCGCGCGGAGACATCTGGGCGCTCGCCGAGGTGCTGCTGCGCGACGAGAGCCGCGAGCTGCAGCGGCCGGCCCTGAGCCTCTGGGGCGCGCCGTGGCCCGGGAACCTTCGGCACCTGCGCAACGTGCTCGAGCGCGCGGCGACCCTGGTCGAGGGCAGCCTGCTCACCGAGCTGGCTTGCGTGCCCGCGGACGCAGGCCAGACCAGTGTGCGAGCACTTCATGCTCGCGTGGGCCGCCGCCGGGTACGACAGCTGTCCGCTCGAGGGGTTCGACGAACCGAAGGTCAAACGCCTCTTCGCGCTGCCGGGCGGAGCGCGCGTCGTGAGGGAGAGCGCAGCGGACCGTCGCGGCCCTCACGCGCTCATTCCCCGGCTTCGCCTCGAGCGTGCGTTCGACGTCGAGCGTGTACGACGACCAGGCCCGCCAGGTTCAGTTGCTGAGCGACGGTGTTTGCCGGAGGAACTCAGGTCCCGTGGTGCGCGCCAGGAGGAACTCCGCGACGGAGGGCGCCGTGATGGTGAAGGCGAGGCCCTTGCCGTCTTCCGTCACGCGAACAGGCTTGGCGTCCCCCTGGGTGATGCCCACGAGCCGCACCGCGACCCACTCGAGCGGCGAGGCGCGCAGCGCGCTCTCCATGCGTTCCTTGTCGTCGATGATGTGTTGCAGCCAGCGAAGAAACACGGGAACCACGACACGGTTCACCAGCCACGGCCCGCTGCCACTGGCCCCCACGTTCGACATGCAGACGATGCGGGGAACGCCGTGCTTCTGCATGGCGGCCAGGGTGGCCTTCACGGAGTCCGAGATGAGCGTCGTCGGCTTTCCGGTGCCCTTGCCGCCCACGCCGAGGCAGTGAATCACGACGTCCGCCCCGCGGACGCAAGCCTCGACGTCCGGCGGCGAGGTCGGGCTCCCACCGATGATCGTCAGCCGTTCATGTTTCCGGCTGACACCTTCTGGGGTCCTGACGAGCGCGGTGACCCGATGCCCCGCCGCCAGCGCGCGGTCGAGAACCAGGCCTCCGGTGACTCCGGTGGCGCCAAAGAGGGCGATGTTCATGGGCACCCTCCCGTCGTGGGTCGAGGGGCACGGAAGCCGGAGGAGGGCGTCGCAGGGTTGATGTTCACAGTGTGAACTTTACGTCTAAAGTTCACACTGTCAACATGTCTTCGTGAGCCCTTCGAAAGCGAGCTACCACCACGGCGACCTCCGGCAGGCGCTGGTCCACGCTGGCCTGGCGCTGATCGAGCGGTTCGGCGCAGAAGACTTCAGTCTGCGCGAGGTCGCGCGCGAGGTCGGTGTGTCCGCGAACGCCGCGTACCGTCACTTCGCAGACAAGGGGGCGCTCTTGACGGCGATCGCGGTGAGCGGCTTCGAGCGCCTTTCTTCGGAAATGCAGGAAGCCATGCTCGCGGCTCGACCCAGGGGCGCCGTGCTGTCGCGCGCGGTCGCCCGATTCAACGCCGCGGCGCGAGCCTACGTGGTGCTCGCCCAGGAACATCCCCAGCTCTACGGCTTGATGTTCGGCTCGGCAGGTCGGGCTTGCCTCGAAGCGGAAGGCGCGCTGGTCGGCCCCACCCCCGGGGTGCTCCTCGGGCGTGTCCTCGACGAGCTCGTCGAAGAGAAGGCGATGTCGAAGAAGCATCGCCAGGGAGCGGAGCTTCACGTGTGGTCCGCGGTGCACGGCTTCGCCTCGCTGGCCCAGAGCGGTCCGCTCGTAGCGCTCAGCCCGAAGGCGCGCGCGTACGCGCTGGAGGAGTTCCTGCGTTTCGTCATCGCAGGTCTTCGCGGCTGAGGCCGAGCCGCCTCACGACGAAGGCGAGGCCCCGCGTCCGGTTCCCCGAATGACGTTCGGCGATCTCGGCCTTGCGCATCGACCGGGTCGTTGATTGCAGCGGCAAGGGTCATGAGCGCGAGTCGCCTGGCCTGCGCCTTCGCGTGCCGCTCCACAGGAAGCAGCTTGCGCCGCGACTTGCCGCCGTCGAACGGCGCGGCGCCTGATCAACGGTGTTTCTCGACGGTCGGCGGCACCACGTCACCCGCGGCCTGCAGCGCGAGGGCCTCGGGGTGCGCGCGGTAGTGCTGGCGAACGAGCTGCGCGAGCTGCAGGCGCACCGCGTCGGTCACCGGGGCCGGGTGCTCGTCGGGCAGGGCGTCGACCAGCGCGCGCAGCAGCGCGGCTTGCGGCGTGGGCACCAGCGGCTCCCACGAGCGCAGCAGCGCGCGATCGACCCGCGAGGGCAGCGAGCCCATGATCCCCAGGTCGTTCTGGTCGTGCACCAGCAGCCCCGAGGTCGTGCCGCGATCGAGCGTCAACACCTGGAAGAAATACAGCGTGTGGTACGCGAGCTGCTTCGCGCGCTCGTCGTCGCTCGGTGAAGGGTTCCGGGCGAGGGCCTCGCGCACCAACTCCACGTAGGTGTCGATGGTCGACTCGCCCACGCGCTTCGCCAGCGCCAGGTCCTGCCCGAAGTCGCCGCTCGAGAAGTCGTCCACGTAGAAGTGGGTGACGCCGCGGTGCCGGCCGAGTGCGGGAATGAAGAAGTAGCGGGCTCCCTGTGCGCGCGCGGCGTCGAACAGGTGAGGCGCCGCCTGGCGCAGGCCCTCCTCGAAGCACGCCTGCTCGGTAGCCTCGTGGTGCGAGGGGTTCAGGTCGGCCATCAACCGCCAGGTGCCCTGGCCGTCGCGCAGCTCGGTGTGGCTCAGGTGCAGGTGCAGCGACGGCGCGTACGGGTTCGCGGGATGAATGATGGTCGACAGGGCCGTGGCACCCGCGAGCTTCTTCTTCGGCTGGTCGTCGTAGTGCACGCTCGAGACGTTGACCGACGCGCGGTTGAAGGCCGTTGAGTCCGCGTGGGCGAAGCGCACCCCGCCGCCGTGGCGCCCCTCGTCGCGCAGCCACACCACCGGGGTGAAGGTCTGGCCGGACCACGCCTCCAGCTTCTCCACGAAGCGGCGCTGCAGCGCCTCGACGAGGGCCAGCGAGGCGACGGCACGGGGGGACGAGGCAGGAACGCGAGGCACGGGGCGACGCTACGCAGGGCGCCGCCGCCGACTGTCACCGAAGTTTCACGGCTTCCCTCACGGGGGGCAGGTGGTGAGGGACGAGATCCACGCGTCGATCAACGCCGTGCCCTGCACGTCCTCCACCAGGCTTCCCACCGGGGGCATGCGGTTGGCGTCGAGCGCGTGAATGCGCCGCGAGACGATGCTGCGGGAAGGCGAGCCGGGCACGATGAGCCCCGCGTCGGCGATCCCCAGGTCTCCGTTCTGCGGCGCGACCCCGCACGCGTGGGTGTCCTTGAAGCTCTGCGAGGCGCGCCAGTCCGCGGGGCCCTGGCCCAGGCCCTGCTGGTGGCACGGCGCGCAGTTGCTGTGCAGCCACGATCGGGCCCTCGACTCCAGCGGCCCGGTCCCGAAGGGAGGCTCGTACCTCGTCAACGTCGCGGCGGGCCCGGGGAGCGCGGCGGCGAAGAAGCCCAGGCCCTCGAGCGTGGTGAGCTGGTTCGCGAGGCGCCCCGTGGCCGGGTACACCAGCTCGCGGTTGAGTTGCCCCACCTCGGGCCCCAGCGCGCGCCCGGCGATGGCCGTGTGGCACTGCAGGCACTGCGAGCGGCTCGGGTAGTACCAGGTCTGGCCTCCCACCTGCCGCGACTTGCTCCCGGGCAGCAGCGTGGCGTCGGTCTCCTGATCGTTCCATTCGTACGAGTAGCCCGCCCAGGTGCCGTTGGGGTGCTTCATGAAGAGCCGCGTCTCGACGCGCTTGCCGCCCAGGAAGAAGGTCTTCGCCAGCACGCTGCCGGTGGGGAAGTCGAAGTCGCCCGAGGCGGTGACGGTGATGGTGGCGCCGTCGGGGATGGCGAAGGCCCGCTGCTTGAGGGCCCCGTCGCTCCAGAAGGGCACGTTCAAGTCGTAGGGGATGAGCGCCGGCACCGGGACCTTCGGGTCGTGGGCCTCGAAGCACCCGGTCTGCGAGAGCAACCGCGGGAAGGTGTCCACGGGCGCCGCGCCGCTGGGCACGAGCTGGTGCACGGTGCCGTTGTTGATGTTCAGCGCGTAGACCTCCCCGTTGGCGAGCTGCGCGAAGCTGGCGAGGCCGAAGTTGGTGCTCACGAGGTCGGCCCGCACCGCGCCGCCCAGGCCGTCCGACTCGACCACGAAGATGCGCCCCGAGCCGTAGTCCCCGAAGATGAACTTCCCCACCAGCGTGGGAATGCTCGCGCCCCGGTACACGTAGCCGCCGGTCATCGAGTTGCCCAGGCCGTGGTCGTATTCCACGACCGGGTCGATCAACCCCGCGGTGGTGCAGGTCGCCGCGTTGTAGCAGTGGGCTCCCTCGCGCAGGCGCCAGCCGTAGTTGCCCCCGAGCACCACGCGGTCCACCTCTTCCCAGGTGCCCTGGCCCACGTCGCCGGCCCACAGCTCGCCCGAGGCCACGTCGAAGCTCCAGCGCCACGGGTTGCGGAAGCCGTACGCGTAGATCTCCGCGCAGCGCACGCCCGCGTCGACGCTGGTGTTCGAGCTGCCGAGGTTGCACGGCGTCGCGTCGCCCGCGTAGGGGTTGCCGGGGGGAATGCCGTACTTCTGCGCGAAGGGCACGTCGACGTCGAGCCGCAGGAACTTGCCCAGCGTGGTGTTGAGCCGCTGCCCCGAGCCGAGCGGGTCTCCACCCGAGCCGCCGTCCCCCAGCCCCAGGTAGAGGTAGCCGTCGGGGCCGAAGCTGATGTTGCCGCCGTTGTGGTTGTTGAACGGCTGGTCGACCGCGAAGAGCCGCTCCTCGCTCGAGAGCGACAACGTGAGCCCGTTGTCGGTGCTCTTGAAGCGCGAGACCACGGTGCGCAGCGGGTTCGCCGTCTCGGTGTAGCTGACGAAGACCTCGCGCCGCGTCGGCCACTGCGGGTGAAAGGCCATGCCCAGGAAGCCGCCTTCGCCCTGCGTGTCGACCTTCGCGCTGAAGTCGAGCACCAGGCGCACGTCGCTGACGCCCGCGTCGTTGACGTTGGGGAAGGAACGGATGACGCCGTTTCGTTCCTGGACGAAGACCCGGCTCGGGTCACCGGGCGGCTGAAAGAGGCCCAAGGGCGCGGCGAAGGCGAGGTTGGGGAACACGCGCTGGGTGGTCACGCCCGAGCTGGTCGGCGGCGGGTTGGGCGCCACGCAGGTCGGGTTGGAGGGACGCGCGTCGAGGCCCGGGCCGCCGTCGTTGAAGGGTCCTGCATCGAGCTCCCCCGCGTCGGTCACCCCCGCATCGTCGGGCCCGGCGTCGGCAACGCCCGCGTCCGCCGCGCCGGCGTCATCGAGGCTCGCGTCGGGGGCGCTCACCGGGCCCGCGTCTTCGCCGGCCTCTCCGACGAACCCCGTGCAGCCCGCAAACGCCACCACGAGTATGACCCCCAACAGTCGGCGCATGGGCCGCATGGTGTGTCAGTCGGCCCCAGTCCGTAAAGGCGTCGACGAAAGGGAACGCGCTGCGCGGCTTCATGGGTACAGTGCGCGCGGCCATGGAACCCGTCATTGGCATCGATCTCGGCACCACCTATTCCGCAGTGGCGACCGTCGAAGGCGGCCGCCCCTTCGTCATTCCCAGCCGGCAGGGCTCGAGACTCACGCCCTCGGTCGTGGGCTTCACCGCCCTGGGCGACCGCGTGGTGGGAGAACGCGCGCAGATCCTCGGTGACGAGGCGCCCGACCGCGTGGCCCCGGCCACCAAGCGCTACATCGGCAAGCGGTGGACGCAGGAGCTCGCCGTCGCCGCCAAGTCGGTGGTGCCGTACCCGCTGATCCAGGGTCCGTCGGGCGAGGTGCGCATCAAGGTCGCCGGCCGCACCATGCCGCTGACGCAGGTCTCGGCCATGCTGCTGGGCGAGCTCAAGCTCGACGCCGAGGCGCACTTCGGGCGCTCGGTGCAGCGGTGCGTGATCACCGTGCCCGCGAACTTCGACGACGGCCAGCGCCAGGCCACCCGCGAGGCCGCGCGCATCGCCGGCCTCGACGTGATGCGCATGGTCAACGAGCCCACCGCCGCGGCCATGGCCTACGGCCTGGTCAACGCGGTGCGCGGCCGCGTGCTGGTGTTCGACCTGGGCGGCGGCACCTTCGACGTGTCCATTCTCGAGATGGAGAACGGCGTCTTCGAGGTGCGCGCCACCGGCGGCGACCCGCAGCTGGGCGGCGACGACTTCGACCAGTGCATCGTGCAGTGGCTGCTGGCCCAGGTGCCCGACCTCTACCGCGAGGCGGTGCTGCGCGACCGCATCTCGATGCAGCGCCTGCGCTACGCCGCCGAGCGCGCCAAGCGCACCCTGTCTGATCAGCCCGAGGCCTTCCTCTCGGCCACCGAGCTGGGAGATCACTCGGAGATCAACGACGGCCGCTTCTGCCAGCTCGACACCGCGCTCACCCGCGAGTTCTTCGAGTCGCTCGCCGAGCCGCTCTCGCTGCGCTGCCTCGAGGTGGTGCAGCGCACGCTCGCCGAGGCGAAGCTCGGGCCCGACGACATCGAGGCCGTGATGCTCGTGGGCGGCATGACCCGCGTGCCCCTGGTGCGCAAGCTGGTGCAGCAGTTCTTCGGGCGCCCGGCCGTCGCGGGCCTCAACCCCGACGAGGCCGTGGCCCTGGGCGCGGCGGTGCACGCCACCGAGCTCGTCAACCGCGCCGGCACCACCACCCTCATCGACGTCGCCACGCACTCGCTGTCGGTGGGCGTGCTCGGCGGCACGGTGCGCAAGCTCATCACCCGCAACACCCCGGTGCCCGCGGTGGCGCGCGAGCTGTTCCTCCCCAACCGCGCGGGCCAGACCTCGGCGCGCATCCCCATCTTCCAGGGCGAGAGCGAGTGGGCCGACGAGAGCACGCGCCTGGGCGAACTGGTGCTCGGGGACCTCACCGTCGAGCGCCGCGCCGACGTGCCCATCGAGGTCACCTTCGAGCTGTCGAACGAAGGCACGCTCTCGGTGCGCGCGGTCGACACCACCACCGGCATCGCCGAGGCCATCCGCATCGACGCCCGCACCACCCTGGCCCCGCAGGAAGTCGACAAGCTGGTCAAGGAGCAGGCCGACTACGCCGCCTCGCAGGCCGCGAAGGACAAGAGCCAGGTGATGACCGCCTTCCCCCGCGTGCTCGACAAGGCCGAGCGGTTGGTGCGCATTCTCGAGCGCAGCGCGGAAGAGAACCCCAGCCCCGAGGCCGACGCCGTGGTGGGGCAGGTCAAGGCGCTGCTGGCCCAGGGCCGGGTGGCGGTGAAGCTGGCCGACACCACGCAGATGGCCGAGGTGACCCGCATGCTCGAGTCGCTGGTCGCGCTCGCGTAGCCTCTCGTTACCGCGGGTCCGCGACGCAGGCGCGGTCGCGGCAGGTGACCCTGGTCCACGGCGCGCACTTGTAGACGCACTCCGGGCCGCAGGCTGCGTTGTACGCGGCGATCTCGCCTTTGAGCCACGGCAGCTCACTCTGGCTCACCACGATCTGGCACCCGAAGGGGCAGGCCATGGTGCTGGTGCAGTCGGCGTCGGCTTCGCAGGCCGTCCGCGTCGCAATCCGCGCGCGCAGCACTTCCTTCCGGGCGTCGCAGGCCATCGCCGCGAGGGGTGTTTCGACGACGACCGCGGGGGCGGGCTCTGCGCTTCGCAGCCACCAACCGGCACCGAGGCCCAGGAGGATGCCGATGCCCAGCAGGCTCCGCTTCATGCTCGACGTCATGGTGTGTCCTCGGGGCGACCCACGCCGGGGGAGTCGTGGCCCGCGATGATGGCACGCTCCTGCGGCTCACTGTCTTTGTGACGCGCGACCGTCGATGCTTCGCCGCGCGGTGTACGGAGACCGGGCGCCCCAGGCCATCACCAACCTCGTCATCCGAGACAACGTGCTCGACGCGATGAAGACGGGGTGCAGCGAGACGATGACCCTCAACGGCAACGTG
>CAIVGN010000205.1 GCA_903905455.1 uncultured Archangium sp. | reverse complement strand
GCGAGGCTGGTCCCCTCGAGTTGTCGTGAGAGCACGGGCTCGAAGCACACCAGCAGGGGCCGCCCCTGGCGAGGTGGTGGCGGCGAGCCGTCAGCCCCGGGAGGGGGCGGAGGCGTCAGCGGCGGCGACATCGCCCAGCCCCGGCCGTGAAACAACCGCACCATTCCGGGCCGCATGTGCACGGCCTCCTCCCAGCCCTCGGGCCGGAGTCCCGCCTCAGCCTCGATGGTGCCATCCCTGAAGACGAACGCGATCCAGGTGGCCCCCGAGCGGGCCCGGGGTTCCTCGAGCGCGTCACCGGCGGTCACCGCGCGAAGCGACTCGATCACGGCCCAGCTCTCACCCTTGAGGATGAGCTCCGAGGAGCGGCGCGCCTGCACGCCGCTGAAGACCGAGATCGCGAGCACGACGATCGAGCCCGCGATCGGGAGCACCCACCACCACAACCATGAGGGCTCACTGCGCTTCGACATGGCCGCTACCTGACCAGAAACTGGCCCATCAGGCCCTCGTCCTCATGGTTGGCCATGTGGCAATGGTACATGTAGGGATTCGTGTCGCTGGCGAAGTCGTCGAACTTCGCGATGAAGCTCACCGACTCGTTGCGCTGCAGACTGAGCGTGTCCTTCCAGCCCTGCTCGGTCTCGCCCACGGACCCCGAGCTGCGCGAGACGATCTTGAACTGCACGTCGTGAATGTGGAACGCGTGGTTGAAGGTCGCGTTGTTGGTGATGGTCCACTTCTCGACGGCGTTGAGCGCGATCGTCTGGTTGATGACGGTGTCCACGTAGCCAGCCCCATCGAAGGTGAACGGCGTGCCGGGACCCATGTCGGTGATGTTGAGGGTGCGCGAGTTCGTGACGTCGGCGTCAGTCCAATACGAGTTGTGGACCAGCGCGGTGGGGACGGTGGTGATGGCGCCCGCGGTGGCGCCCGTGACCACGATGCGCAGGACGTCGAAGGTCTTGTTGTTGAGCAAGCTACCGAAGTTGCCGGAGCTCGCCGGCTCGCCTCCGGGGTAGCCGAACAGCTGGCCGCCGTTGAAGGACTGGAGCGTCAGGGCGCTCCCGACCGCGTCCTTGCCGAGGTTCACCAGCAGCTCGACCCGTTCGCCGGGGTACAGCTGCACGCGCGTCGTGGAGACCGGGGCGTCGAGCAGGCCGCCGTCATTGCCGATGACGAAGAAGGTGCGCCCGTCGGCGAAGCCCAGGTTGTAGGCGCGCTCGACCTCCGTGTTCAGCACCCGGATCCGGACCACCTGCGCCGGCAGCTCCACCCGGGCGTTCATCACGCCGTTCGCCAGGAGGTAGTCGCCGTAGGCCGCCGTCGTCACGTCGAACTGGTTGTCGGCGTCGAACCGGCGACTCGTGAGGACCAGGGGAATGTCGTCGACGCCCCAGGTGCGCGGCAGCGCGAGAGCGGCCTCCTCTGGATCACGCACGATGATCAGCCCTCCCGCGCCGAGGGACAACTGCATCATCGTCATCATGTGGACGTGCGGGTGGTACCAGTACATCGCGGCCTGGTTCTTCACCTCGAAGCGCGGTGACCACGTCTCGCCCGGAGCGATCGGCTGGTGCGGATTGCCGTCGGCCGCTGCGGGAACGTGCAGCCCGTGCCAGTGCGTGGTGGTCTCTTCGGTGAGGTTGTTGGTGACGTGCATCTGCACCACGTCGCCCTTGTTCATCACCAGCGTCGGGCCCCAGAAGCTCGCGCCGTTGTAGCCGTAGGTCGTCGTGGCCCCGCCGTCGAGGAACTGCCGGCTGGAAGGTGCGAGCGTGAGGTCGAAGGTGGTGCCCGTGAGCAACTCGGGGATGGGCAGGGCGGTGTAGGCGGAGTTCGTCGAACCACACGAGGTCGCTGCCAGGCCTGCGAGGACCAGGGACAGTGAGGCAGCGCAAACGGGGGAAGTCGCTTTCATGCCGTGCGCACCAGCAAGACCCCGGCCAGCCCCGGTGTCGAGTGGCGCCCCGGGGCGGACCGGCCGAGCCAGGGTGGGCGTGCGGATTCCGCATTGTGATCGTGCCGATTCCGCATGATCCGCGGGGGCGTCCCATCGAGGGCGGCGCCAGATGCGATGGCCGAGTCCTTGCTCTGCCGGCCCTCATGCAAAACCTCTTCAGCGTGCTCGTGGCGGTCCTCTCCGGGTGTGGTGCGCAGAGCCTCGGCAGCGATGACGGCGGCGTGGCCTGCGACCTGAGCTACAGCGCCTTCAACAGCAGCGCGAAGGTCAACGCCACCAGCACCTCGACGTGGTCCTGCTCGGCGACCTCGCGGCTGATGACGGGCAACGGGATTCCCGATCACGACGTCACCGGGGGCGCCTTCGCCACGCCCATCTCGGCGCAGAACCTCTCGGTCACCTTCACCCGCGCGCCCGCGATCACTTCGGACACGGGCACCAAGCTGACCCACCAGGCCTACGGCTACGTCCTCAACTCGGTGAAGCTCGACCCGGCCACCGACGGCACGTGCGCCAGCTCCGCGACCTCGACCGATCGGGGCGCCGGTTGCGTGGCGATCATGGGCACCGATCCCTGGAACCTCGAGGCCATGGGCGGGGCGTTTCAGTTCGGCACCGACGAGAGCAACGCCCACGTGCAGCCCAACGGGCAGTACCACTACCACGGCATGCCCGAGGCCTACCTCGCGCGGCTCGGCGCGGGCACGAGCGTGACGCTGGTGGGCTTCGCGGTCGACGGGTTCCCGATCTACGCGCGCTATGGCTACAGCACGGCGAGCGACGCGACCTCGGCGGTGCGGGCGCTCACCGGCAGCTACCAGAAGAAGGCGACGCCCAACGCAGGCCGGCCCTCGACGACGATCTTCCCGATGGGCACCTTCACCCAGGACTACGAGTACGTCGCGGGCTCCGGCGATCTCGACGAGTGCAACGGCCGCGTCGGCGTCACGCCCGAGTTTCCAGAGGGCACGTACCACTACTACATCACCGACTCGTACCCGTTCATCCAGCGCTGCGTGAAGGGGAAGGTGCCGTGAGCCGCTGGGCCTGGGTGGCGACGGTGCTGGCGCTCGCGGCGCCTGTCCACGCGCACCTGATGCCCGTGCAGCAGGGGACCTTGAACGTCCTCGAGGACTCGGTGTTCGAGGTGGTCGCCCTGCCCGCCTCGGCGTTCACCGGAGTCGATGACGACGCGGATGGCCGGCTCTCCGACGCCGAGGTGGCGAAGCACGAGGCGGCGTTGCGCGAGGTGCTCACCCGCCGCTACCGGCTGTTCGACGGCGAGGTGGAAGGGCAGCTGGAGTTGGTGCTGGTGCGCGCCGAGCACGACGAGCGCTCCGAGGAGAGCACCGCGGGGGCCCCGAGCCTCGTGGCGCTGCTCAAGACCCGCTTCCCTGCGGCTCCACGCGAACTGCGGTTGGATACCGATCTCTTCGGCCCCGAGGCCGCGGCGCGACAACTCACCATCAAGGCGACGCGGGGCACCGAGGTCGAGGCTGGCGTCCTCACCCCGCTGCGCACCGGACACCGTTTCTTCCGCGGCGCCCTCCCGGCCTTCGGAGACGCGGTGATGACCGGCGTGGAACACATCCTGATGGGGCCGGATCACCTGTGCTTCCTGCTGACCCTGATCGTCGCGGCCGCCGGGTGGCGCGCATGGTTGGCGATGCTCACCAGCTTCACCGTCGCGCACAGCCTGACGCTGATGCTGGCGTTGACCGGCTGGGTGCAGGTGGCGGCGCGGCTCGTGGAGCCGGCGATCGCCGCGAGCATCGTGTGCATGGCGGTGCTGAACCTCCGGGGGCGCGGACAGGCGTCGAAGCCGCGCGTGGCGCTGGTCTTCGCCTGCGGGCTCCTTCACGGGCTGGGCTTCGCCTCGTCGCTCGACGGACTCGGGCTGCAGGGCACGCACCGGGCGCTGAGCCTGCTGGGCTTCAACCTCGGCATCGAGCTGGGCCAGGCGGTGTTCGTGCTCGGCGTCCTGATGCTCGGGCTGGTGGCGAGGCATGCGCGGCGCTGGTGGCCCCAGGCAGGCCGCGGGCCGGCGCTGGGCTCGTGGGCCTCAGCGACCGCGCTCGGGTTCGGTGCATTCTGGTTCGTGGAGCGAGTGGCCGGGGCGTGGTGACCCCCTCCCCTCACGCCAGCGGAGGAGGCGTGAGCCACTGGCGCACGGCCTCGCGCTCCACGTGGGCCAGCAGGGCGATGACGTCGCCGGGGCGCGCTTCACGGAGCGCGGCCTCGAGCCCCGCCACTTCTGAACCCACGTCGGTGATCGCCGCGGGCTGGAAGCCGTGGGCCACCAGGAACCGACGGAAGAGCGCGGGCATCACCCCGGGCTCCCGGCCACGCAGGTAGCCCGCGAGCTCTCGGAGGAAAACGCCCGCCGTGCCCGCCGCGTGGATGGCCGCGCAGATGGACTCGATCTCCCGCTCGGTGCGATCGCCCGCGCTCCCGGTGATCACGAAGAGCCGGCCCGCGCTCCCACGCCGCAGCGTGCGCGCGACGGCGAGGGCCGCGGCCACGCCTTCCGGGTTGTGGGCGTAGTCGAGGAACAGCGTCACCCCGCCCCGGTCGTGCGTCTCTCCGCGACCCGGGTTGTCGGCGGACCCGAAGCCCTCGAGGGCCCGAACGATCGCCGCGTGTGAGATGCCCAGGCCCATGGCCGTGGCCGTCGCGCCCAGCGCGTTCTCGACGTTGTACCGGGCGGCGCCGCGGAAGGTGATCGGCACCGACGCGATGGGCAGCAGCGACCGCGCCCGCTTCCCGTTCAGCTCGACGATCTCGCCCCCGCGGGCGACCAGCGCGCGACCACCGAGTTCGAGGTGATCCGCCACCGCGGCCTCGGCCGAGGCGTCATGTTCGAGATCGGCGAAGAGGATCACCTCGGCGTTCAGCCGAGGGGCGAGCGCCATCAGCCGCGCATCGCGGGCGTTGAGCACCACCACCCCACCGGGCCGCACCGAGCGGGCGACCACGGCCTTCACCTCGGCCATCCCGTCGAGGTTCTCGATGCCGAAGGTGCTCAGGTGATCATCACTCACGTTGGTGAGCAGCGCCGCGTCGCAGGCGTCGCACGCCAGGCCACGGCGGAGGATGCCGCCGCGCGCCGTCTCCATCACGGCGAACTCCACCTCGCGGTGGCGCAACACCAACCGGGCCGCCCCGGGACCCGTCCAGTCACCTTCGCGCACGCGCTCGAGGCCGACGCTCACCCCGTCCGAGCACGACAAGCCCACCCGGCGCCCCGACTCCGCGACCATGCGGGCCAACAGGCGCGAGGAGGTCGTCTTCCCGTTGGTGCCCGTCACCAGCGCGACCGGCACGGCACCCACGCGGGACCAGTCGATCGTCGAGGGCTCCGGCAACGCGTGCAGGGGGTAGGTCACCGAGCGACGCCCGTGGCCCAGGCTCACCTCGTCGTCGTCCCACAGGAAGGGAACGACCCGGCGCCGGGCCTCGAGCTCCAGCTCGAGCAGCCGCGGGTTGCGATCCTTCTCGAGGATCGCGGCGACCTCCGTGCGCTTGGGCTCCAGCGGCAATGCCGGGCGACCGCCGAGCAACTCGATGGTGCTCAGCCCGGCCCACTCGGCCGCCTCGGCGTCCGCCATCATCTCGTCGAGGGGGGCCTCGAACACGACCGCCACCCAGCCCGGGCCGGCGCGCGGCACCTGCGGCTCCACCGGCGTCAGGCCCACGGCGGCCCGAAAGCGCGCCAGCTCACCGCGCCACAGGGCGACGACGGCGTCGGCCGTCTCACCGGCGTCGAGCACCAGCTCAGTCAGGACAAGGGGTCCGGGGCCCAACAGATTGGGTCCCGTCAGGCGACGGACGTCTTCGATGCGCATGGTTTGGAGCTCGTACCCTTGGGTTCAGTCGTCCTGCGGCCGCGCGAGTCGAACCCCTCGCTCGTCCTGGATCAGCTCTGCACCGGCGAGCAGCGAATCGCCACTTCCATCGGTCGGGGGGACGACAGCCACGGCGCCCCGCCTCCCGGCCCCGGCGTCGATCTCGGGCTTGCCTTCCTCGCGCTCGGGCTTGAAGTAGATGATCTGCTTCCAGCTGCGGGAGATCGCGTCGGCGAAGATCAGCAGCAGGTCGCCGGTCCTCGCCATGCGCAGCGCCGCCTCGATGGCTGCCTGTTCGTCCGGGATCACGGTGATGTGATCCGCCGGCACGCCCATCGCCAACAACTCGGCCTCCATCATTCGAGGGACCTCGTCACTGCCCCGGCCGCGGAGGTTGTCGTCGCGACGCAAGATGAAGTGGTCGAAGGACGCACCGGCGTTGCGCGCGATGGCCTTCAGGTCTTCGTCGCGGCGATCGCCTGGGCCCGCGAGCACGCAGATGCGACGCCCGCTGCAATCGAGGCGCTGCGCGAACTCGGCCATGGCCTTCACCGCCGCCGGGTTGTGGCCGTAGTCGAAGAGCACCTTGAAGGGATGCTCGTCGAAGACGTTCGTGCGCCCCGGCACCTGGAAGTACGAGGTGTCGAAGGTGCGCAGCCCCTGGCGGATGTTCTCGACCTTCACCCCCATGGCGTAGGCCATCACCGCGGCGAACATGGCGTTCTGCACGTTGTGGATCGCCTTGCCCTCGATGGTCGCGGGGATGAGGTGCGTCCACAGCAGGGGAACGTGGGAGCCCTTGTCGAAGAGCGTGATCATGTGGCCGTTGATGCCCTCTTCGAGCACCGCGGCCAGGCCACCCGCGCGGATGTGCTGGCGGACGAGCTCCTGCTTCGGGTTCATCGTCACCCAGGCGATGCGCGCGGCCTTGGTGTGATCGCCCATCTGCAGGCAGTACCGATCGTCGGCGTTGAGCACCGCGCAGTCCCGGGCCACCTCGATCACCACGCGCTTGAGCTCGGCGAGATCTTCGAGCGTGTCGATGCCGCCGAGGCCCAGGTGATCCGACGCGACGTTGAGCACCGCGCCCACGTTGCAGCTCCGGTAGCCGAGGCCCGCGCGCAGGAGCCCACCGCGGGCGGTCTCCATCACCGCGAGGTCGACGCTGGGATCCCGCAGCACCATCTGCGCCGACTGGGGCCCGGTCATGTCACCGGTCACCGTGCGCTCACCGTCGATGTAGACGCCGTCGGTGGTGGTCAGGCCCACGGTGTGCCCGGCCATCTTCTGGATGTGCGCCAGCATGCGCGCGGTGGTCGTCTTTCCGTTGGTGCCGGTGACCGCCGCGATGGGAATGCGCGAAGGCGAGCCCCGGGGGAACAGCATGTCCATCACCGGGCCGGCGACGTCGCGCGACTTTCCTTCGGTGGGCGCCACGTGCATGCGGAACCCGGGCGCCGCGTTGAGCTCGCAGATGCCGCCGCCTACCTCGCGGTAGCTCTCGGAGATGTCGGGGGTGATGAAGTCGACACCGCACACGTCGAGGCCGATGGCCTTCGCGGCGCGCACCGCCATGTCCCGGTTGTCGGGGTGCACCACGTCGGTCAGGTCGATGGCCGTGCCGCCGGTCGAAAGGTTGCCGGTGCCGCGCAGGTAGAGCACCTCGCCCTGGGGCAGCACGGTGTCCTTGGTCACGCCGCGCTTGGCCATCAGGCGCTCGGCCTGGGCGTCGAGATCGAGGCGGGTGAGCACCTTGGTGTGCCCGATGCCGCGCCGCGGGTCGCTGTTCACCACGTCGATCAGCTGCGAGATGGTCTTCGCGCCGTCACCGATGACGTGACCGGGCACGCGCTTGGCGACGGCGATCAGCTCGCCGCCCACCACCAGCATGCGGTGATCGAAGCCGGTCAGGTAGTTCTCGATGACCACGCTGCGCGCATGCTCGCGGGCGGCGTCGAAGGCCTTGCGCACCTCCTCGGCGGTCTTGAGATCGAGCGACACCCCGCGACCGTGGTTGGCGTCCAGGGGCTTGACCACCACCGGGTAGCCGAGCCGTTCGGCGGCCTTCACGCAGGCATCCGCCGAGCGCGCCAGCTGCTGCCGGGGCACGGGCAAGCCCAGGTCCCCCAGGATGCGGTTGGTCTCTTCCTTGTCGGAGGCGATCTCCACCGCGATGTGCCGGGTGTTGGAGGTCACCGTCGCCTGGATGCGCTGCTGGTACTTGCCGTGCCCCAGCTGGATGAGGCTGTGCTCGTTGAGCCGCAGCCAGGGAATGTCGCGGGCCTCGGCGGCGCGCACCAGGGCGGCGGTCGAGGGGCCGAGCTGGCGACCCTCGGCGTAGTCGATGAGCTCCACCAGCTCCTTCGCGAAGTCGAAGGTCGGTGAAATCTCGGCGTTCGTGGGGCGCAGCTCCGGTGGCAGGAGGTGGTGCACCAGGCGCAGCGCGAGCTCCCCCGCGGCCGTGCCCACGCGCTCTTCCTCGTACTCGTAGATGACGTGGTAGCGGCCCTTCTGCCCCTCACCGCGCGTCTTGCCGAAGACCACCTTCGCGCCGGTCAGCTGCTGCAGCTCGATGGCGATGTGCTCGAAGACGTGGCCCAGCCACGTGCCGCCGTCTTCCTTGAGCCGGCGGATGAAGCCGCCCGCGCTCCCGTACGAGCAGGTGTGCGCCTGCAGCGAAGGCAGCGCAGCGACCAGCGCGTCGTTGAAGCCGGGAATTCGAGCGCTGGGCCACTCTTCCAGGGCTTCGAGGTCGATGGTGACGCGCATCACCGGGAAGTGCGCGTAGAGGCTCGGCCCGCGGTACACCCTTCGTTCGATCAACTTCATGTGCGGCGCACGCTAACAAACCGCGAGCGCGTACTCACATTTCGCGTCGTCTCAGGCGGTGGCCTTGCGCGTTTCGAGGTCGAAGGTGCCCCCCTGTACGAGGATGTGGAGACGCACATTGGTGAGGGAGACCGGCTTTCCCTCTTGCGTATCGGCCAGCGACGAGTGTTCGAGTTCCGACACGTCGACCAGCGTGAGCGCGCCCTTCCCGACCACGCGCAGCTTCCCGTCGCCGTTGATGAAGGCCGCCGTGTCTTCGTCGAGCCCCAGGCCCAGGGCGAAGGGGTTGTAGGCCAGCGCCGTCAGCAGGCGCCCGAGGCGATCGCGCTGACGGAAGTGCTGGTCGATGATGAAGCGGTTGGTGAGCCCGAAGCCGGGGGCCAGCGACACCATGCCCAGGCGCGGGGTGTTGCCCTCGTCGCCGTGGGCGATCATGTGCTCGCTCAAGATGGCCGCGCCGGCGCTGGTGCCGCCGACCGAGACGCCGCGCGCGTTCGCCGAGCGGATGGCCTTGGCCATGGCCGTGCCGCCGAGCACCGTCGAGAGCCGCAGCTGGTTGCCGCCGGTGATGAAGATCGCGTCGCACTCGTCGATGTAGGCGAGCCACTCTTCTTTCCCTGCATCGGCGCGCGTGACGATGGGCAGCGACCGGGCCTCCTGGGCGCCGAGCTTCTTGAAGAGCTTCTCGTAGCGCTTGCCGGTGTCTTCGAGGCTCGACGCGGTGGGGATGATCACCACCCTCGCCTTCTTGCCCCCCGAGACCTCGAGGAACTTGCGCAGCACGTCGGCGTCGCCTTCTTTGTCTTCGGCCCCGCCGATGGGGACGATGGCGCCGCGCTTCTTGTCGGGGTGAACCTTGGCTGGACTCATGTCGATGCTCTCTTAAGGGGAATGCCCGAACGTGCCGCGAACCACCGGCCGCCCGTCTCGTACGAAAAACCGCCCCCGCGCCATCACGTCGCGAACCGCGAGCGTGGCGTCGAGGACCAGCAAGTCAGCGTCAGCGCCCACGGTGAGCTGGCCCTTGCGGGACAGGCGCAGCAGGTGGGCCACGTTGCGGGTGAAGGCCGGCAGCGCGTCTTCGAGGGCGACGCCTGAGGCCACCAGCTCGCGCAGCGCCTGGGCGAGGCTCGAGGGGCGGCCCACGTCCATCGTGACCAGGCGGCCGTCGGCGTCGAAGGTCGGCAGGCAGCCCCCGCCATCGGAGCTGCAGGTGATCCGTTCCTTCGGGGCGCCCGAGGCGAGGTAGCGCTTGATGGCCGCCGGGGCCGACCAGGCGTCTTCGCCGTCTTCCACGGGGAACGCGGTGACGTCGACGGTCACCCCGCGGGCCGCGAGCGCCACGGCCTCGTCGAAGAGCCCGGTCTTGCGGTTGACGTGCGTGGGGTTGAACACGCGGGCCGGCAGCTCGGTCTCGTCGAGCGCGCGGCGCACCAGTGACAGCCCGCGCGACCCGTCACCGAGGTGGAGGTGCAGCACGCCGGCCTTGCCGCTGATCAGCCCCGCGACGTGGCAGTCCGACGCCAGGCGCAGCAACTCGTCGAAGGTGGGCTGCGACGAGCGGTGATCGCTCAGCGCGAACTCGCCCACGCCGAGGATGGGGTCGACGAAGGCGACGTCGGAGCGCACCGAGCCGGTGAGCGTGCGCAGGGGCAGCTCGTAGCTCCCGGTCCAACACCAGGCCGAGAGGCCCTCGGCGCGCAGGCCCAGGGTGGTGGCCACGAGCTCGGCCATGGTGCGGGTGGTGCCGTCGGTGCCCAGCACGCCGACCGCGGTGGTGACGCCCGCGGTGGTGAGGGTCTCCAACTGCAGCCGGGGCACGCGCGAGGCGAAGCCCGACTCGCCGCCGCCGCCGGCCAGGTGCACGTGGGCGTCGACGAAGCCGGGCACCACGCGGGCGCCCTGGAGCTCGACGACGTCGATCTCCACGCCCCTGGGCATGCCGAGGTCGCGGCCGACGGCCAACACCTCGCCCCCGCCGACGAGCACGTCACAACGCCCCCGGGGGTCGGGGTCGTAGAGCTCCGCGTCGCGAAGGAGGGTCAGTGCAGCCACGCGCGGCTGAGTAGTCGAGGTGGGGGCGAAAATCACGGTTCCTGAAGCGGCGGAAACGACGACGGCGGGCTCCCGTGAAGGAACCCGCCGCCGCACCTTCAGTCGACCTGGGGCTTCAGCTCAGCTTGACGTTGCCGCGCTTGGCCGCCTCGACCAGCGTGCTGCCCAGCTCGGCCGGCGAGGCCGCCATCAAGATCCCGGCCGCCGTCATGGCCTTGATCTTCTCGGTCGCCGTGCCCTTGCCGCCGGAGATGATCGCGCCGGCGTGACCCATGCGCTTGCCCGGGGGCGCCGAAACGCCGGCGATGAAGCCCGCCATCGGCTTCTTCATGTTCGCCTTCACCCACGCGGCCGCTTCTTCTTCGGCGCTGCCGCCGATCTCGCCGATCATGATCACCGCGGCGGTCTCGGGGTCGTTGTTGAACATCTCGAGGATGTCGATGAAGTTCGTGCCGTGCACCGGGTCACCACCGATGCCCACGGCCGTCGACTGCCCGAAGCCGAGGTTGGTCACCTGGAAGACGGCCTCGTAGGTCAGCGTGCCCGACTTCGAGACGATGCCCACGTTGCCAGGCCGGTGAATGTGGCCCGGCATGATGCCGATCTTGCACTTCGCGCCGGGGGTGATGACGCCCGGGCAGTTGGGCCCGATGAGGCGCGTCTTCGCGTTCTGCAGCACGCGCTTGACCTTGACCATGTCGTTCACCGGGATGCCTTCGGTGATGGTGATGGCCACGCCGATGTTCGCGTCCACCGCCTCGAGGATCGAGTCGGCCGCGAAGGGCGGAGGAACGAAGATCACCGAGGTGTTGGCCCCGGTGTGCTTCACCGCCTGCTCGACGGTGTCGAAGATGGGGATCTTCCCTTCGAACAACTGCCCGCCCTTGCCGGGCGTGACGCCTGCGACGATCTGCGTGCCGTACTCGAGGCACTGCTTCGCGTGAAATGAACCGGCGGAGCCGGTGATGCCCTGAACGACGACCCGGGTGTCTTTGCCTACGAGGATGCTCATGTGTGGTGTCTTTCGGAGATCAGGCCTTGAGGGACGCGACGGCCTTCTCGGCCGCCTGACGCAGGTTGTCGGCAGGGGTGATGGCGAGCCCCGACTTCGCGAGGATCTCCTTACCCAGGGCGACGTTGGTGCCCTCGAGGCGCACCACGAGCGGCACGCTGAGCTTCACTTCCTTCGCGGCTGCCACCACGCCTTCGGCGATGACGTCGCACTTCATGATGCCGCCGAAGATGTTGACCATCACGGCCTTGACCGAGGGGTCGGCGAGGATGAGCTTGAAGGCCGCGGTGACCTTCTCCTTCGTGGCGCCGCCGCCGACGTCGAGGAAGTTCGCGGGCTGGCCGCCGACGAGCTTGATGGTGTCCATGGTCGCCATCGCGAGGCCGGCGCCGTTCACCATGCAGCCGATGTTGCCCTCGAGGGCGATGTAGGCGAGGTCGAACTCCTTGGCCTGGGCCTCGC
>CAIVGN010000204.1 GCA_903905455.1 uncultured Archangium sp. | reverse complement strand
TTCCGGGGGAAGCTGCGCGCCTTCCGAGGCGGCCCCGGCCTCGTCTTCCCCTGGAGTCGCAATGCACTTCCCCCGTCTGTCGGTCCTCGTCTTCGCTTCCGCCCTGAGCGGCGCTTTCTTCGCCTGCTGACGGTTCTCACCGGCATTGCCCCCCTGCGGCAGGATCTACTCACGAGCTTTGACCCCCCTCGGGGTGAGGATTCTCAGGGGCTTTGACCCCTCTGCACCCGCGTGACGCGGCTAGTCCGCCCGCTCCAGCCATCCCGGCTGGAACGGGAGGCTGGCGTGGCGTTTCGCGAGGTGTCGATGTTGGAAGTGAAAGAGGTGCTTCGGCGCTGGCTGGCCGGGGAAGCGAAGAAGGCGATCGCCCGGGCCGTGGGCGTGAGCCGCAACACGGTCCGCTCGTACGTGAAGGCGGGCGTGAAGTGCGGGCTCGAGGGTCAGTCCGCGGTCACTGACGAGCATCTGGCCGCGGTGATGAACGAGCTCCACGGCGCGCAGCTCGAGCCGCAGCGCGGTGAGTCGTGGGTGGCGTGTGAGAGCCACCGCGACTTCATCAAGAGTAAGCTCGACGAGGGCCTGCTGCTCATGAAGGTGAGCCGGCTGATGAAGCGCCAGGGCATCGCCGTGCCCTACGCGACGCTTCACCGCTTCGCAGTGAAGGAGCTCGACTTCGGGGACAAGGCACCAACCATCCCGGTGGATGACTGCGCCCCGGCGGCCGAGCTGCAGCTCGACACGGGGTGGATGACGCTGCTCGAGCCCGACGTCCTCGGACGACGACGGCGCTTCAGGGCGTGGATCTTCACGTCCGTCTACAGCCGGCACCGCTTCGTCTACCCGTGCTTCGAGGAGACGACGAAGTCAGCCATCGAGGCGTGCGAAGCCGCGTGGGCCTTCTTCGGCGGTGTCTTCCACGTCCTCATCCCGGCCAACACGAAGACCATCGTCAACACCAGCGCTCCAACGAAAGAGGCTCTGGCTCCGAAACCGAGGAGGCCGCGGCTGGATTGGGCCCAGCTTCACCAGCGCACGTTCGGTACCGACGTGCTCCGCTGCCCCTGTGGGGGGCGCCGCACCATCAAGAGCCTCCACTTCACCCGCAAGCAGGCCGAGGCGCGCTTGGCCCAACTCGGCGTCGCGCTCCCCTCGCGGGTGCTGCCTCCGGCGACCGACCTCACCCTTCGCGGGGCGAGAGGGAAATCAGGCTGATGAGGGCGGCCGTCCTCCCCGACCTCCGCTCCAATCTGCGGGTCAAACCTCTTGTTCTCACGGCCCCCGCCCGGCCCGGCTATTCGAAGTGCACGCCGGTGGTGGTGGTCAGCACGGTGGCGTTGCGCGAGTGCTGGACGCCCGCGGTGCCGGTCAGCGACTCGATGCCCACCGTGACGCCGAAGCCCTGCGCGACGTTGGTGGTGTCGGTGTTCGCCGCCAGCGTGCAGTAGTGGAACTCGATGGCGTTGCTGCCGCTGAAGAGCTTCGCCTGGAAGGTGAGCCGCGCGGCCTGGGAGCCGATGAAGGGCGTCCAGTTGGTCCATTCCACCGTGAGGTGCGGGGTCGCGCCGGTGAACACCTGGGAGCGCAGCTCGGTGGTGCCGGCGGGCGCCTGCGAGAGGTCGACCCAGAAGGGGGCGATCAACCCGTTGGGGCTGGCGTTGTCGGGGATGGCCGCCGTCACGCCCGCGTTGTCGGGCACCGCGACGCTCGAGGTAAACACCTGCAGCGTGCCGTTGGAGTTGGCCGCGAAGTGGGTGACCGCCGTCCCGAAGTAGGTGAAGGCGAACGGGAGCGCCGTCACCGCGCCCGCCTGCTCGTCGATGTCGGGCGAGCCGTCGGTCGCGCTCATGAGCACGGTCGGCGCGGTGAGCGTGTCGCACGCGCCGGGAATCGTCGTCTCCACCGGCAGCGTGGACCCGGCGTCGCTCGTCGACCCGGCGTCGGTGGCAGAGCCCGCATCGGCCGTCGCGCCCGCATCCATGGGCGTGGTGACCACTCCCGCGTCGGGGACGGTGGCGTAGATGGCCGTGTCGAGGCCCGCACACGTGCCACCGTCGGCCCCGAGGAAGAGGTTCACCTCGGGGGCGAAGCCGGTGGTGCGCGAGACGGTCACCGCGTCGTTGACCCGGTTGACCCACAGCGTGCCCGCATCGTCATCGGTGGGGTACCCGATCTCGAAGAAGTACACCGTGTCGGTGGGAGGCACGCAGGCCGTGGTGGTCCAGGCGCCGGGAGCGCGCGTCATGTCGAAGGTCGCCGAGGGGAAGACCAGCCGCGCCGAGCGCTCGTCGCTCGCGGCGAGCGCGAACTGCACGGGGCAGCACAGCCCACCGTCGGCGGGGGCGAAGCCTGCGTCGTCGAGGTCGAAGTACGGGCCGGGGGCCACCGTGGGCATCACCATGTCGCGGCCCGGCAGGCCGCGCTCGATGACGTCGGGCGGCGGCGGCGGCTTCGACCCGCACGCCAGCACCAGCAGCACCGCAGCCGTGCAGAGGCGCTTCATCGCAGCACCTCGGCCACTTCGTCGCGCGTGAGAATGCGGGAGAACTCGTTGAGCAGCGTCGAGCGGTTGGCGAACTCCACCTTCGCCTGCGCCTTGAGCGCCGCACGCACGTCGGGGTCCTTCGAAGCGAGGCTCTCGTTGAGCAGCCGCACGATGTGGCGCCGCGTGAGCGCCGACTTGCTGGTCGGGAGGTCGGCCAGCGCCTGGTTCACCAGCGTGCGGTTGGCGCCCGACAGCTCGTGGTGCTGCCGCTGCAGGTGCTTGTAGAGCTCCTTCTTCACGAAGGGGTGCGTCTCGCGCGCCAGCCACGCCGCTTCCACGTCGTCGGTGAGCACCGGCGGCATGCGCCGGAACACCTTGGCCGCCAGGAGGCGGGTGTCGACGTCGTCGGAGTGGATGTACGGGTCGGCGACCGTGAGCAGCGCGGGGTCGCCCATGTTGGCGATGGCGCCCATCGCGACCTGGATGACCTCGAGCTTCGGCGACTGCAGCGCCTGCTCGATGGCCTGGCGCGACACCAGCGACACCTCGACGTCGTTGCGCATGCCGCTCATGGTGGACAGGGCCAGCAACGATTCCCGCGAGAGGAAGCGCTTCGCGTCGTCGGCGGCCGTGAGGTGCGTCGCCACGTCCTTGGAGAGCTCGTGCGCGTACGCGAGGCCCACGTCTTCGCGATCGACCAGCGCGAAGTTGGCGCGCACCCGGTCCATCACCGCCGACCTGGCATCGCGGCGGATGCCCAGCAGCGCGTCGCGGGCGACGGTCGTGCGGGCCTTGCCGAGGGCGAGGAAGAAGTCGCCCGCCGCGTTCTCGGGCAGCTCGCCCTTGAAGTACCGCGCCAGCGAAGGCGCGATGGCCTCGGGGTGCGCCTCGAAATACGCCGAGAGGTCGGGCCAGGTGGACTGCACGCCGAGCCCCTTCGTCACGCGCTCGGCGAAGCCGTCGAGCGCCTCGGTGGGGGTCTGGGTGGCGACGCGCTGCTGGCGCGCGGTGTCGAACGAGGTGACGGGGCGCTGGACGACCTGCGTGGCGAGGCGGGGCAGCAGGTTTTCCCAGGCGTAGTTCTGCACGTCGAGCTGCGCGGGCGTGAAGTCCACCGTCGCGCGGGGCAGCGCGGTCATGCTCAACGACGAGGTGCCCGAGGTCTGCTCGGCGGAGAAGTCTTCGTGCGAGGTCAGGCTGGCGAACCACGGGCCGGCGCCGAGCGTGACGTCGAGGGTGCCGCGTGCGGGCGCGCCGTCGCGGCTGCCCCACAGGTGCACGTAGCGGGTCAGCTCGCGGCGAACGACGTCACCCGCGCCGGTCAACGTGCTCTGCACCACGCCGTTGGCGTTGTGGGTGACGAAGGCGTCCTGCGAGGCCACCAGCCGGAACTGGGTGTCCCACAGCAGGCCCTGTTGCTGGCGGGCGGCGGTGCGCCCGACGGTGCGCGCGCGAGCGAAGTTCTGGAGCTGGCAGGCGCCGTCGATCTCCACCAGGAACGGCGTGCCGAGAGCGGCGAGGTCCAACCCGGTGGCGCGATCGTGCGAGAGGTCGGCAAGCTGCCCGACGAGGACGGCCGAGGTGCCCCCCGTGCTCACCACCTGGAGGTTCAGGCGCGCCTCGAGGTCGACGCTGGTGCGCACCGGCTCGGCGACGCCCGAGACCTGCTGCTGCACGGTGCTGTCGAGCCGCACCGCGTAGGCGAGGCGTTGCCCCGCGACGAATTCACACGAGGTGCGCACCAGCGCGGCCTGCGTGGCGGCAGTCGACGGGGTGCCCGGCGCAGGCGCGCGAGCCGCATCGGGGATGACGGCCGGCGTGACGACCGCCGTCGCGGGCTCCGCGGGCGGGGGAACGGGGGCGTTGAGCCACACCGCGGCCAGCGCACCGACGAGGGTGGTCCCCGCGGCCAGCGTGGTGAGGAAGCGCGTAGGGGTGCTCATTGGAAGTCGCTCCGGAGGGGGAATTCTTTTTCGAGGAGGGTGCCCGACGCGACGTTGAAGCCGCCGTACTCGGCCAGCGTGTAGCCCGCAGAGAAGAACGGAGAGACGAACTTCACCTGCACGTCGCCCGAGAGCAGGGTCACTTCCCAGCCGATCTCCAGGTCGATCTTGCTCTGTACGCCGGAGCGGTTGGTGTTGTCGGTGAGGACGGTGTGGGTGTACGCCACGCTCGGCGACAGCTTCACTTCGACGAGGTTGATCGCGCCCTCGAGACAGACGCCGAGGTCAGCGCTGGGCGTGCAGAAGGCCACCGAGAAGCCGCCGGAGAGCCCGAGGTTCAGCGTGGCCGAGACCTTGTAGCTCTTCCCCGAGACGGTGCGGTTCCGGTAGCAGACCGAGCGGTGCGTCTCGCTCATCGGCTTGACCGAGAAGGCATCGTTGAGGAGCGTGACGCCGCTCTCCACGGGCGCCCCCGCGGGCTTGGTGGCTGCCGACAGGGTGCGGCCGTTGAGGGTGCGCGGCGCGCCGAGGTACGCGAAGGGGCCGAAAGACGTCGACGACCGGAAGTTCGTCGCGTCGGACAGCCAGCGCAGGTACGTGACGTGACCCGTCGCGCACTGCGAGGTGTTCCAGGTCGTCGCGCACGTGGTGTTGTCCTTGTATTCGTTGCCCACCTGCGCGCCGACCCACGCCTCTTCGGCGCCGGGGATGCTGGCGCGGAACAGGGTGTCTTCCGCGTCGGTGCGCGGTTCCATCAGGATGCCGCCCAGCTCGTAGCACTTGTCGCGCGCGGCCCTGAAGGTGAGCGGGGTCAACGCCACGGTCGAACCGGCGCAGGTGCTGGTGCCGTTCTGACAGGTCGCGGCGACGCGCGGGTTGTACTCGTACTGGAGCTCGAGGCCGATGCCCGCACCGGCGCCCAGCCCGAACACCAGGTCGCCCTGCACGGGCCCGAAGTGCAGCGGCACCTTGATCTCGATGCCGATGCTCAACCCGGTGACGCCCTGCGTGACGTCCTTGGACTCGATGCGCGAGCCGGGGATCGTGCGCTTGAGCGCCGTGGCGATGCCTTCCCACCCGGGCGCGATGTTGAGGGTGATCGAGGTGGGGGCGTCGGACGCGTAGTTTCGGCTGTCCATCGTGTTGAGCACGTCGAAGCCCAGCAGGTGCAGCTCGGACTTGAGCTTCAGGTTGCCGTCCGACTCGTCCTCGGTGGAATCGACGGAGAACACGTCGCTCTTGGCGGGGTTGTCGCTGCCCTGCAGGCCCTGCGACACCGTCGTCTGGCAGCGCAGGCCGACACACTGGCGGTCGGTGTCGTTGTCGAGGGTCGCCGCGAGATCCGAGTCACCGTTGGTGGTGGGCGCCAGCTCGGTGACGTCGCCGTCGCTCAGCTCGACCTCGGGGATGGGGGTGAAGATGTTCTCGGCGAAGAAGCTGAACACCCCGCTGCGCGCGCACTGGTGATTGAAGGAGGGAAGCAGGGATCCCTTCGCGCCTGGAGCGGTCACCGCCTGCACCGTCGCGTTCGCGTCGTTCGAGCTGTACGTGAACGTGTACGGCGTCGCGCACACCTGGAGGATGTAGTTCTGCGTCTGGCCGATGGCGATGGGGTACTTCGCGTGGGACAGGATGGCGGTCCGCAGCGCGCTGGTGATGGGCACGGTCAACGCGAACGACGAGCCCGTCTCGTCGAGCCTGGTCCCGGCGATGACCTCCAGCGCCTTCTTCGGCAGCGGCACGAAGTCGGCCTTGTCGACGAGGATGTTGCCCTCGGCGTCCTTCACCATCGTGTCCTTCACCGGGAAGAGCCCGGTCAACACGTTCTTCGTGGAGCTGTTGGCGTGGGTGAACGAGTCGAGGCTGAGCCGGCTGATGGCCACGGTGCGAACCCACTCGCTGTCCGAGCCCGACATGAAGAGCTTGAAGTTCACGTCGATGCGCCCGGAGGGACCGCCGGCCTTGTTGAGCCGGTAGAGCAGGCCCTGCACCGACGCCTCCGACACGCCGATGGTCTCCTGCGCCACGCCGAACCGCACGTCGACGCCGTTGACCGGCTTGCCGTCCTGTTCCCACGACACCGGGATGGTGGTCTGCAGGTAGTAGTCGCGCGCGTTGTGGACCCGCGTGTCGTAGTTGAAGAAGAAGTCGATGGGGTTGACCGCGCAGGTGCTCTCCAGCGCCGTGGCCTTCGAGGTGAGGATGCGGGTGTTGTCGAGGTCGTAGGACGCCATCAACCGCGTCTCGGTGGGGATGGCCATGCCCTCTGGGACCGTGCCGCCGGGCTCGAGGAACGCGGTCGACACGTTGTTGGCCTTGAGGATGGTCCGGGTCACCGCGCGCAGGGCCGGGCCGTCGGCGCACGTGCTGGGCACCATCATCTTCTCGTCGAAGTCGACGAACTGGACACCGTTGACGACGCGCGGCGTGTACTTCGAGAGGTCGACCTGGTTGAGCGCGCAACGGAAGCCGTTGACCTCGGGCACCAGCTTCCCGTCCTTCGGCACCTTCGACTCGAGCCACAGCGTCAGGACGCGCTGCGGCGCCACCGTGCCGGGCACCGAGACCGTGCCCTTCACGCGGTACAGCACGTCGCCGCTGATCTTCGCCAGGAGCTTGCCGTCGGCTTCGCCGAACTGGCTGGCAGTCGAGCCACTGTCGAAGATGCGCGTGAAGGTGGTGACCTTGAGCTTGAGGTCGTCCTTGCTCTCGGTGGGCTTGACCAGGTCCGGCACGCACTGCAGCTGCCGGTCGCGGCGCGTGCGCCCGTAACAATTCTCCGGCACGCAGGCGATGGGCAGCCGCTTCGGGTCGTTCACGCAGAAGAAGCCCAAGGGGCCGGTCCGCCGGTTCCAGGCGACGTCGAAGGTCTGCGTCGGGTCGAGCGAGCAGTGGTACTTCACCTTCTTCAGGCCGAGGCACTCGGGGTTGCCGTAGTTGCGGCCGACGTCGGCGAAGGTGCTCTTGTTGAAGGTCTCCCAGCGCATGCCGGCGGTGACGTCGACGAGGGCGCCGCTGAGGTTCGCGCACTGCGCCGAATCGACCTGGATGACGTTGCGGCTGACGAGCGAGCCGCCGTCGAGCACCCCGCCGAGCTGGGCGAGCGACTCGGACGTGTTGCCGTTGGCGAACTCGCCGAAGTCGTAGGCGATCTGACCGCCGGGGCACGTGACGCCGGCGATCGATTGGCGGTTGGGCTGGGGCGGCGTCACGCTGTCGCAGCCGCTGACTGCCAGGGCCGCGAGCAGCGCCACACCTGTCTTCACGTTGATCATGGAGAACCGGAGGCTGGTCGAGGTGAACGGAGAGAGGGTCTTCATGGCGCGACGCACCTCAGGACGAGGCACCCGTTGCCGCCGGCGCCGCCGAAGTTGTTGGTGCCCGGCGAGTTGGTGCAGGCCGCGTAGTCGGGGTTGGTGCCCCCCGCCGGCGCGCCGGTGTTGCCGACCCGCGCGGTGAGCGAGCTGGTGAGCGTGCCGAAGCCGCCGCCGCTCGAGGGCTGCCCCATGTTCGGAGCCCCGAGGCCGCCGTTCTCACCGGCGCCACCACCGCCTCCCAGCGAACCTGCCGCCGCGTTGCCGCCCGCGCGCACGGTGTTGTCGCCCGACGTGCCCAGGCCGGTCGCGCCGGCCGCAGAGCCCGGGGAGATGGACCCACCGCCGCCTCCTCCGGCGACGGTGAAGCTGATCAGCGGGGTGCCGCCACGGGTCAGCCGCACGCTGGTCAGGCCACCGCCCGAGCCGCCCTGATCACCGCTGCCGGGGTTGTCGCCGGTGCCGCCGTTGGTGGCCACGCCGTAGAACGAGCCGATGCCCGGCGTGCCCATGGCGGTGAGGTTGCCCGCCTCGTCGCCGCCCTGCGCGATCCACGCGGTGATGACGTCGCCCGCGGTCACCTGCAGCGTGCCTTGCACGAAGCCGCCGGCGCCGCCGGCCTGGGTCATGGGGAAGGGCATGGTGGTCTTGCCGCCGCCGCCCGCCGCGCCCCACGCCTCGACGAAGACCGTGCCGCAGCTCGCGGGCACGGTGAAGGCGCCCGAGCTGGCGATGCCGTTGGTGGTCGGCGCGGTGATGATGACCTTCCCGGCGCCACAGCGACCGACGTTGCCGGCGCAGTTGCCGGAATTCGCGCCGCACTGGCAGTCCTGGCTGGTGCAGTCGGTGTCGCGCGTGCACACCGGGCCCATGCCGGCGTCGAGCGGAGTGCCCGCGTCGAAGCCCGCGTCCGGCGTGCCGGCGTCGAAGCCCGCGTCGAAGGTGCCTGCGTCGAAGGTGCCTGCGTCGAAGCCCGCATCGGGCGAGCCGGCATCGCGCGGCTGCCAGCCCGAGTCGAGCTCGGTGCAGCTGCAGTTGATGGGGACCTTCAGGTCGAAGTCGGGGAAGGCGCCCGACGAGGGGCCGGCCACCGCGCAGTCCATGCTGTACTTGCGCAGCGGCATGTCGAGGTTGGTGATCTGCGCCGCCGTCGGCCCGCCCGGAGCGCGGTAGAGGTAGGTCGAGAAGCCCACGCCCGGCGGCCCGATGACCACGCTGTACGCGGTCCCGCCGTCGTACGAGACGCCGCCGTCGGCGTAGCGCAGGGTTCCGAATTCCCACCCCGCGGGCACGTTCAGCCCGATGACCTTGTCGCCGTAGAGGCCGAACGGCGGGGTCATCGGCGCCGCGACGATGCCCGGGTTGTTGGACACCAGCGAGATGGTGGGGCCCGCGCTGAAGGTCTCACGCACCTCGAGCGGCGAGCCCGGGGGCGTCACGTCGGTGTCCCACCGGCAGCCACCGCTCACGTTGTAGGCGAAGGTGACGACGCTGCGATGGCACCGCGCGGTCTTGGTCTGCGCGACCGGCGGGCTGCCGAGGTTGGTGTTGGTCCACGTCCACGAGCCGTCGGAGGCCGCGTTGTCGAAGGTGCAGGTCACCAGCGGGTCGCCCAGGAACCACTTCAGCTTGAAGCTGGTCGCTGCGGGGAAGCGCATGGTGGCAGGCCCACCGCCGGGGCGCCCCCGCACCAGCCAGTCGGTGTAGCCCAGGTCGATGCCATCGCTGATCAGCGACGTGAAGTAGGCGCCGTTGGGCGGCACGCCGAGCACCGTGAGCTCGTGGTACACCGACGCCCGGCACACGTTGTTCAAGCACAGCGGGTACGGCGTCACCGACGGGGTGACTGAGCGGTCGCAGTCGTAGTCGGACATGCACGGCGCGCCGTTGCCACACGCACAGCCCCGCCCGCAGTCGACCGACGTCTCGTTGCCGTTCTTGCGGCCGTCGGTGCAGCTGGGGAAGGTGCACTTCGAGTTGAAGCACTCCGAGGGAATGCCGGGGGCGCGCTCTCGGCAGTCGGTCAGCGCCGAGCAGCTCTTCTGTTCTGCACACAGGCCGTCACCGAAGCGGTCGTCGGCCACCTGCGTGGCGCAGAACGAGCCGCAGTCGACGTCGGCCTCGAGCGGGTCCTTCACGCCGTTCTTGCACGTGGCGAGGTTGATGCTGGTGTTGACAGTGGTGGTCTGGGTGCTGGTGTTGACGCTGATGGCCACGTCGTTGCCGCCCGAGGTGCGGCCCTGCGCCTCGGTGGTGGTGGACGTGCCGTCGGGCTCCGTCACGGTGGTGGTCACGCGAATGGTGGTGTTGTTCATCGTGACGTCGGCCGAGACCTTCACGTTGTTGGGGTCGCTGGCGTCGACGGTGATGCCCTTGGTGCCCTGGTCGACGGTGACGCGGACGGTGGTCTGGCTGCCGTCGGCGTTCTTGGTGGTGGTGGTGATGGTCGTCGCCGAGTCACCGTCGGTGTTGAAGGTCACGGCCTTGGTGGTGGGGTTGACGGTGAGCCCGTCGGTGCCGACGCCGCCTTCGACCTTCACCGACACGGTGGGGCTGGTGGCGTAGACGGTGCCCGCGTCGGCGGCGACCTTCACCGTCTGCGTGCCCGAGCCCTTGAGCTGCACGTTGGTGATGCCGCTGGGCGCCTTGCAGAAGCAGTCGGACGCCCCGGGGAAGAGGGTGCCGCCGTTCTCGATCAGCGCGCCGTCCTTGAAGCCGACGGTGGTGCCTTCGCCCTCGACGAGCATGGTGCCGGACGTGCTCGAGGCCGCGAAACCTTCGCTGAACGGCGGGGTCAGCACGCCCATGCGGCGGGTCACGGGCGAGAAGTACAGGAAGTTGCCGTTGGTCGCGTCGCCCACGTACACCCGCGGGAAGTCGGGGTTGGGCGAACCCGAATAGGTCCAGGTGTTGGCCTTGGTGTCGAGCTCGATGCGACGCTCCGCCCCGGGGAAATTGCTGTCGTAGATGCGGATGAAGTACTGGCCCTCGCGCTCGCCCCGGAAGTAGCCGAAGGGGATGACCGCGTGGCCGGCGTGGAAGCCGCCGTCGTCACGGATGGCGATGAGCAGGCGCCACACCTCGTTGGAGTCCTTGAGCGCCGTGGCGAGGAAGGGCAGCACGTCCTTGGCCATGAACTTCTTGTCGCCGTCGTGCACGGCCTGGATCTTCTGGGTCGCCGACCAGTAGGCGAGCTCGCCGGCGAGCCCCGGGCTGTTGCGCGTCAGGCCCGCGGCGTTCTGCGCGCCGAACGACGAGGGCGACACCTTGCCCAGGGACATGAGGCCCGCCAGCACGGCCATGCCTTCGCTGTGCCCGAAGTTGAGCGTGGCGTTGACCTCGTCCATCCACGCCTTCGCGGCGCTGGTGGGCTGGCAGGTGTCACCCGCCCCCGTGGCGCACGTCGCGGCGTCACCGAACATGCGGGCCGCGAGCGGCGCGGTCATCTCGCCGCCGCCGTGGGTGTTGTCGAAGTTGGTGAAGGTGAACGCCTGCGTCTCGAAGTCGAACGAGCCGTTGACCGCGTCGGGGACCGCGGGCGTGCAGGCCGCAGAACAGACACAGATCACGGCCAGATGGCTGGGTTTGAGCATGCGCATGAGGACCTTGGTCGCGAGCGACGTCGACGTGCCGGGAACTGGAGCCGAGTCGCGAGAACGCAGAGCCGTAAAGCGTAAGGTGGCCTTCTGAAACGGGCAAGCATTTCTTCTCAGGCCGAGGTGTGCGTTTGTGCTCCAACCAACGTCAGGCCGTCTTGCGCTCTGCGCTCGGCGCTCGGCGCTCGGCGCTCGGCGGGAAACGCTCGAGCATCGCGCGCAGGTGTTCGAGCTGCACGGGCTTGGTGAGGGTCTCGTCCATCCCCGCGCTGCGGCACTAATCGAGCGAAGGTGACGCCGAGACTCATTCCCGTGGCAGCGACCATCGTCGACGCGCTTCGTCACCCCGTGACATGCCCGACACCGTGAGGAAGAAACCTGCGGAGGTCAGGGGCGACGCTTGATACTTTGAGAACCATGAAAGCGATGGCCCTTGCGGTTCTCGTGAGTTCCGCAGCCAGCGCGCAGGTCGCCTTCAGCGACGACTTCGAAACAGGCACCCTCACCGCCGCCGAGGTGCCAGCCGGAAAGTGGTCGAGTCTCTTTCTGCCGGTCACTACCGATGTCTTGAGCACGAGCCCGATGGCTGCTCGCGCAGGGACCTTCGGTTTGCGTCTGGTGGATGCAACCGGTGGAACGGGTTCGACGGCCCTCAGCGGCGCCGAGCTCAACATCCCCGCCTACTCCGGCGATCTGACGCTGACCTTCTGGATGCGAGTCGTCGCGACCAACAATTCGGGGACCGTCTTTCCTGCGATCATTCACGGAACGGTCACGTCGTCTTCCATCGCTGAAGTCGGGCTCATCTCGCCCGGCCCGACCGTGACCCTTCAGGGGCGAGACCTCACTGGCGCCCAGACGCAGACGCCGACGTCCCTTTCACTCGACGGCGGCTGGCATCTCTTCGAGCTCAAGACCGTCGGAGTGGGAACCGACGCCGGGGTGCGAAGCCTGACAGTCGATGGGACGCCGCTGGTCACCGAGTCGGTCGACTGGTCTGGGGTTCAGCTCGTTCGGTTCGAGCTCGGCGAAGGGTTTGGGAGCAGGAGTTGGCTCGGAACGCTCGACTTCGACGACGTCAGTGCGACCGCGAACGATGGAGCTGTCGACGCGGGCAGCGTGGATGGTGGAAGTATGGCCGACGGTGGAGCCGCCGACGCTGGCACAGAGGCACCTTCCCGCAGAGGGCTGCAGGTCGGTTGCGATTGCGGCACCGCGCCTCCTTCTGTCTGGGTCGTGGGCTGGCTCCTGCTCGTGTTGCGACGAACGGTGGGTTCACTGGGAAAGCGTCGCCCGTGAATGGAAGCGATCTTCAGGAACCGCGGGAAGTCGATCATCGCGATCGCGGGATTTGGCGCGGCTTCGCGAAAGAGCGCCTCTCTCCCCTGGAGCCCTACGCTGATCAAGCTTCCGGGCCGCGCTTCCCGTACAGAGGTCGTGACCGCGAACTGTGGC
>CAIVGN010000203.1 GCA_903905455.1 uncultured Archangium sp. | reverse complement strand
GGCACCGAGGCGTGCTTTGCCGCGCCCTCCGAGACGAAGCAGTGTCGCGAGTGGCCGCTGCGCATGCTGGCGCCGCAGGGAGATGCACTGTGGGTGATGAACGACGCGCTCGGGGAAGTGGGGTTCGTGCGCTTCGGGAATGGGCCGGTGCCGCTCGAGACGCGGTACCTCCGGCTCGAGACCGAGGCGAAGCAACAACTCGTGGTGGCGCCGACCGGGTACCCGACGCTGCGCTTCGGCGCCTACCTCGTGGCGATCGACGGCGAGACGCTGCGGCTCGATGCGTGGCGCGGTCCGCAGGGGTGGGATGCGGGGGGCGTGTCGGAGCGGCATGTCTGGTTTGGAAATGGAACCCAGGTGACGGTGTACGCGCGGTGAAAAGCGGCCATGGGGTGATGGGCCGGGCGGTGTCCCGACGCCGTGGCCCGCCCGGGGAGCGCCTCGGTCCGAACGTCTCGTGACTCCTTCGTGATGGCTTCGCCGAGGAGACACCGCGAGGTGCGCGGGTCTCGAAGTGCGTCATCAAAATTGACAACTACGCCGCGAATCTTCTCGCGTGTGTGTTTTATCTGAATTGTCAATTTTGATGACGCGGTGGCAGACCCCTGCGCCCTCCGCGCCTCCTGCCCAACGCGGAGTCAAGCCGTCACCCAACGTGTGCGCCGAGAGGCTGGACGTTGGCGCTGCTGCGTCGGGAGCCCCGACCCGACCGCCACCGTGCCTGCCGCCGTTCCGCGCGACTCAGTTCACGTAGCGCCACCGGAACCGGATCGTGCCCCCGCTCGCAGTGCCGGCCGTGCCCGTCTGGTTGCACGTGGTCTGGCTGGTGGCCGGCTCGTAGTAACTGTCGATGGTGAGCGCGATCTGCCCCCCGTCACGCGCGCGCACCACGAAGACCTGCCCAGTCATCGCCACACACCCCGTGTACGAGTACCAACTCGACACCGCGGTCAGCGGCAACGAGCCCAGGCCCGAGCCGTCAGGGGTGAAGCTGCACGCCGGCGCAGGCGAGAACACCGAGTCGCTCACCCAGTTCGCGCCCGTCGAGACGCTCGTCACCGTCGACAAGTTGGTCCCCGACGGGATCGCCACCGCCGCCACGCACGATGGCCCCGAGTCCCCTCCGTTGAGCCGGATGATGCTGCGTCGAAAGGCGATGTCCCAATCGAGAGAGGCGAGGGCCGCGACGTCCGTGATCGCCAACTGCGTGATGCCGGTGCGCGTGAAGCGCGCGTAGACGTAGCTCGAGGTCGGCGAGATGCCACCACCGGTCGCGTTGACCATGCTGGAGAAGGTACCCGCGCTCAACGACGTCACGATCGCGCCCACCGGCGCCGGGTTCGACTTCAGGTCGAGCGTGGCGATGGTGAGGTCCACCCCACAATCCAACACGGCCGCCGAACACAGGCCGCCAGTGCCACCACCCGTCGCACTGCCACCACCCGTCGCACTGCCACCACCCGTCCCACTGCCGCCACCCGTCGCGCTGCCACCACCCGTCGCGCTGCCGCCACCCGTCGCGCTGCCACCACCCGTCGCGCTGCCACCACCCGTCGCGCTGCCGCCACCCGTCGCTCTACCTCCGCCCGTCGCGTTGCCGCCGCCGCCGGTATTGACGGTCACCAACAAGCATCTCCCGAGCACGCAGCTCGAGCCGAGGCTGCAGGCCTCACACAGATTCGCCCCTGCGCCGCATGCGAGGACGTCTGCTCCCGCGCGACACGAACCCGAGGCGTCGCAGCACCCGTCGCAGTTCGTCACCGAGCACTGCGGCGACCCGCACGCCGAGAGCCACACGAAAAACACCACGGACACGACCCACGAGACGGCGCGCATTCCCCCCCTCATAGCGCACCCACATCGAGGTACCGCGCGTGACAGCGACGACCCGCATGGGCACACTCCCGGGCACATGTCCGCGTCGCAGAAGGGCGTGAGTCCCGTCATCCTCAAAGGCAAGTACGAGCTGGGCCGCAAGCTCGGCGCCGGAGGCATGGGCACGGTGTTCCTCGCGCAGCACCTGCTGCTCCGGCAACCGGTCGCGGTGAAGGTGATGAACCCCGGGGCCATGGAGACGCCTACCGCCGTGGAGCGCTTCCTCCGCGAAGCCCGCGCGCTGGCGGCCGTGCGTCACCCCGGCGTGTGCCAGGTGTTCGACGTCGACACCGACGAGCACGGCGTGCCCTTCATCGTCATGGAGTACCTCGAGGGCCAGACCCTCGACCGCCTCGTGCAGCAGCACCCGGCCACGCCCCTGCAGGAGCGCGTGCGGTGGATCATCGAGGCCGCCGAAGGCCTGAGCGCAGTGCACGCCCGGGACATCGTGCACCGGGACGTGAAGCCGTCGAACTTGATCCTCGCGGGGCCGGGCCAGGGCACGGTGAAGGTGGTCGACTTCGGCGTGGCCAAGGGCCTCGAGGACCACGCGCACAACCTCACCGGTGACGCCGCGGTGGGCACGCTCAAGTTCATGTCCCCCGAGCAGTTGATGGGGGAGCAGGTCGACGCCCGGGCCGACGTGTGGTCGCTGGCGGTCTCGCTCTACCAGTTGGTGTCCGGCGCGCTGCCGCACGACGGCGAGACCATCGGGCAATACGTGAAGGCGGTGCTGTCCGAGCCACCGCGCCCCCTGTCGCGTCGCGGGGTCACCGTGCCTCCGGCCCTGTGGCGCGCGCTCGACCACGCCCTGCGACCCCTCGCCGAGCGCACCTCCGACATGCAGCAGTTCATCGCCGAGCTGCGGAGTTCGGCGATGCCCGGCGCCGACGAGGTCACCGAACTGGCCGCGACCGAGCGCGTGCTGCCCCCCGTGTCGCCGCCGAAGCGCAACCTCACGCTCTTCGTAGGTCTCGGCGCCCTCGTGTTGCTGATCAGCCTCGCCACCTTCGGAGCGCTGTCTCAACCCACGCCCGTCCCCGCGCGGCGCGACCCGGTTCCGCTCGCGCCGGTCCTCGTGAGCCCGCGCCCACCGCGTGTAGTCGCTGAGCCCGAGGTCACGCCACCGCCGGCCGTCGTCACGCCACCGCCGGCCGTCGTCGCGCCACCGCCCGCCGTCGTCGCGCCGACGCCCGTGCCCGCGCCCGCGCCCGCGGCCGCGGCCGCGGCGAAGGTCCTGCCGAAGCCGCCCAAACCGAAGCCGTCGTCTGCGCCCTCGCCACTCCAGAACCCGGATCACCTGTGATGCGCACCTCCCTGTTGCTGCTGCTGTGTTCGACGGTCGCGTGGAGCGCGCCGAAGCCTCCGCGGGCCACGCCCGTGGAGAAGGCGCCCGAGGTCGAGAAGCCGAGCGCCGAGGAGAAGTCGAAGCAGGCCAAGGCGCGCGGTGACGCCGCGATGGACGCGGGCCGCCCGGCCGACGCGCTGCTGGCCTACACCGAGGCCGCGTCGTTCAGCCCCTCGCCAGCGCTCCACTACAACCGCGCGCGCGCCTACGAGAAGCTGCAGCAGTTCCCCCAGGCGCTGGAGTTCATCGAGCGCTTCGAGGCCGAGGCCGACGCCGCGCTCAAGGCGAAGGTGCCGAAGCTCGGCGAGCTGATCAGCACCTACCGCGGCAAGACGAGCCGCCTGTTCATCGAGCTGTCGGCCGAGGGCGTCGAGGTGCGCCTGGGCGAGCGGATCATCGGCATCTCCCCGCTGCCGCAGCCCGTGGTGGTCAACGCCGGTCCCGCCGAGGCGTTGAGCGTGGTCAGCGAGAAGTACTTCCCCCTGAGCCAGCAGCTCGCGCTCCCCGGCGGCGCCGACGTGCACGTGAAGGTGCCGCTCGCCTCGAAGGTGACCCAGTCGGTGCTGCGCGTGAGCTCCCCGCAGGTGGGCGCGGTGGTGACCGTCGACGAGGCGAAGGAAGGCGGCAACGTGCCCTTCGACGCGGTGGTCGAGCCCGGCAACCACCGGGTGCAGGTGCGCCTCGCGGGGTACCTCCCTGCGTTGACCTCGGTGCTGGTGCAGGCCGGCGAACTGCGCCTGGTGGAGGTGGCCCTCAAGCCCGAACTGCGGCTCTTCGAGCGCTGGTACTTCTGGGCGGCCCTCGGCGCGGTCGTGGCCGCGGGGGTCGCGGTGGCGGTCGCCTGGTCCATCGAGCAGCCGGTGCGCCCGGGTACCCTGAACCTCGGCGAGCCCCCCATCGCGCCCTCGGCGTTGCCCCGCTTCTCGTTCTGACCGTGAGCCCTCCATGAGCCTGCTTCGCCCCGTTGCGCTCGGCCTCGTGATGCTCGCCGGCTGTGCGCCGCCGACCGCGATGACGCTCGATTTTTCGACCAACGTGCCCTGCCCCGCCGACCGCGCCACGCGCTACCTGGCCATCGCCATCGGCGGCAACGACGACGCGGTGGAGAGCGCGTTCACCGAGGTCTTCGACGCGCAGCGCTGCGACGACGCCCGCGGCGTCATCGGCACGTACACCTTCCGCCCGCCGAAGAATGATCCGCAGCTCACGGTGAACATCCGCGCGGCGCTCTCACCCGACGGCGACGCGGAGCACGTGTGCAGCCCCGGCGACCGCCTCGCCGACCCCAACCACTGCATCGTCGCGCGGCGCCGCGTGCGCTTCACCCCGGGCGCGGTGCTCCGCATTCCCATCGCGTTCCAGTCGTCGTGCCTGGGCAAGCCCTGCCAACCCGACGAGACCTGCGTCACCGGAGGCCTGTGCGTGCCGAAGACCGCGACCACGAGCTGCGCCGTGGGCCAGTCGTGCGAGGTGCAGTTGCCGGGCTGCGACATCGACGGAGCGCCCTTCGCCGCGGGCGCGCCCAACCCGGCCAACCCCTGCGAGCGCTGCGTGCCCACCGTGAGCACCTCGGCGTGGTCTCCCGCCGAGGGCCTCGCGTGCGCCGACGACGCCAACGACTGCACCACCGACGTGTGCGGCAACACGGGTACCTGTCTCCACGTCGACGCGGTGGACGACACGGCCTGCGGCCAGGGGAAGTTCTGCACCAGCGGCCAGTGCCAGCCCGGCTGTTTCGTGGGCAACGTCGCGTACCACGAGGGCGCGGTGAACCCGGCCAACCCCTGCGAGCAGTGTGACACCGCCTCGAGCTCCACCGCCTGGAGCACCCTCGCCGACGGCCTCACCTGCCCCGACGAGGGCGACCCGTGCACGGCCGACAGCTGTGGAGGCGGCGCGTGTGTCCACCAACCGCTGGCCGACGGCACCGACTGTGGGGGTGGAAAAGTGTGCATCGCGGCGGCCTGCGCGCTGGGCTGCACCATCGGCGGCACCTTCTACGCGGAGGGCGCACCGAACCCGGCCAACGACTGCCAGCGCTGCGACGTCACCCAGGGCCTCGGCGCGTGGACCCACCGGGCCAACGCCACCGCCTGCGTCGACGAGGGCAACCCCTGCACCGACGACGCGTGCCAGGCGGGCGCGTGCACGCACGTGAACAAGGGCAACGGGGTGAGCTGCGGCGGCGGCCAGGTCTGCGTCTCCGGCAGCTGCGGCACCGGCTGCGTCATCGCCACCGTGTCCATCGCCAGTGGCGCGACCAACCCGGCCAACCCCTGCCAGAGCTGCCAGCCGGGCATCTCGACCTCGACGTGGACGGCGAAGGCCGACGCCACCGCCTGCACGGACGACCTCAACGCCTGCACCCGCGACGTCTGCGCCGCAGGCGCGTGCACCCACCCGGCGACGGCGCAGGGCAGCGCGTGCAGCAAGACGCCGTACTGCACGGGCACCTCGAAGAACGTCTCGTTCGCGTGCAACGGCGCGGGCGTGTGCGCGTCGGCGGCGCCGGTGGCCTGCGCCACGGCCAACGCCTGCCAGACGGGCGGCGGCTGCAGCGCCGGCGCGTGCGTGGCCCTCGTGAGCAAGGCCCAGGGCACCGCGTGCGCCGGCGTGTCCAACGGCATGTGCTGCGGCGGGGCCTGCGTGAACAAGGGCCTCGACCCGAACTGCGGCATCTGCGGGCTCAACTGCGGGAGCCTGGGCTGCGGCAACTCGCTCGACGTCAACGGCGTGCCCCGGTCTCCGGCCTACTTCGTGTGCACCGGCGTGTCGGCCAACGCGTCGTGCACCGCGAACTACGGGCCCGCGGCGACGGCCTACAACAGCCAGTGCAACTGCCAGTGCGCCTCGGGGACGAGCTGCGCGCCGGGCGGCAAGTGCCCGGTGTGCCACGACCTGTCGGGCACGAACTACTGCACCTACTGACGCAAATCGTGCGTGGGACCCTCAGGGCGCGCGTCGAAATCGAAAGACGCGGGCGCGCGGCTTCGGCAGAACCCGCGTGCTGATTCACCCCCTGGAGAACACCATGTCGAACACGCCCCCCAGCCCCCGTCCCGCGAAGCGTTCCTGGGCTGAGCCCTGGAAAGTGAAGATGGTCGAGCCGCTGAAGACGCTCACCGCCGCGCAGCGTTCGCAGGCCATCCGCGACGCCGGCTACAACACGTTCCTGCTCAAGTCGGACGATTGCTACATCGACCTGCTGACCGACTCCGGGACCAGCGCGATGAGTGACTGGCAGTGGGCGGGGATGATGCTGGGCGACGAGGCGTACGCCGGCAGCCGCAACTTCTACAATCTCGAGGCCGCGATCCAGAAGTACTACGGCTACAAATACATCACACCGACGCACCAGGGCCGCGGGGCGGAGAACATCCTCTCGCAGATCTGCATCAAGCCGGGCGACACGGTGCCGGGCAACATGTACTTCACGACGACGCGCCACCACCAGGAAGCGGCCGGCGGCACCTTCGTGGACATCGTCATTCCCGAGGCCCACGACCCGAAGAGCGAGCACCCCTTCAAGGGCAACGTCGACGTCAAGGCGCTCGAGGCGCTGATCGAGAAGGTGGGGGCGAAGAAGATCCCCTACGTGTGCGTAGCGGCGACGGTGAACATGGCCGGCGGGCAGCCCATCTCCATGGAGAACATGCGGGCGGTGCGCGCGCTGACCAGCAAGCACGGCATCAACATCTTCCTCGACGCGACGCGGGCCGTGGAGAACGCGTGGTTCATCAAGCAGCGTGAGCCGGGCTACGAGAAGAAGTCGGTGGCGGAGATCCTCCTCGAGTTCTGCAACTTGAGCGACGGCTGCACCATGTCGGGCAAGAAGGACGCGCTGGTGAACATCGGCGGGTGGCTCGCGCTCAACGACCGCGGGCTGTACGACGAGGCCTCGAACCTGGTGGTGGTCTACGAAGGGCTGCACACCTACGGCGGCATGGCCGGTCGCGACATGGAGGCGATGGCGCGCGGCATCGTGGAGTCGGTGCAGGACGACCACATGCGCGCCCGCATCGGCCAGGTGGAGTACCTGGGCGAGAAGCTGCACAGCTGGGGCGTGCCGGTGGTGCGGCCCATCGGTGGGCACGCGGTGTACCTGGACGCGAAGGCGTTCTACCCGCACCTCAAGCAGGACCAGTTCCCCGCGCAGGCGCTCGCGGCGTACCTCTACGAAGACTCGGGCGTGCGGGCGATGGAGCGCGGCATCGTGTCGGCCGGGCGCAGCAAGACCACCGGCGAGCACTACTACCCGAAGCTCGAGCTGGTGCGGCTGACCATTCCCCGACGCGTGTACACGCAGGCGCACATGGACGTGACCGCCGAGTCGGTGGCCGCGGTGTGGGACGCGCGCGCGACGGCCAAGGGGCTCAAGATGATCTACGAGCCGAAGTACCTGCGGTTCTTCCAGGCGAAGTTCGAGCAACTGGGCTGAGTCGGGTCGTCAGTGCTGCGTGCGAGGCTCCTTCTCCCGGGTCATGGAGGCCCGGGAGGAGCGAGGGCGATGCGGACGACCGCAATTCGAGGGGCACGTCCGGCTCAAGCCATGCAATGGCACCCATCACGCTCCGCGTCCCCCATGGCTGTTCTGTCTTTCAAGCCAGGCACGTGAAGTCCCGTCCCTCGACCCACCCGCGCTCCACGAGCCACGCCCGGATCTCCGCGCGCGCGCCCTTCGCCCCCACCGTCGCCAACACGTGCGTGCCCTCCGTCGGCCCGCCCAGTTGCTCCGGCGCCACCACCGGCACGCCCTCCATCTTCGTGCCGATCTTCCGGGGGTGAAGTTCGACGAAGCGTTCGACCCGGTGCCCCTTCGCCCGCAGCAACCGCGACACCTTGAGCCCCACCTCGCCCGCGCCCCACAACACCAGGCCGCGCTCCAGGCCCAGCCGCCGCGAGATGAAGTCCGACTTGATCGCCAGGTGCGCCTCGCGTCGGTAACGCTGGTCCGTGCGCGTGAGCCGGGTGTCGCTGTCTCGCCACCGGTGCAGCACCTCGGGCAGGCAGACGAGCCGATGCCCGCGCTCGAGCATCCGCAGGAAGAGATCCCAGTCTTCCGGGAAATCCCCCTCGCGCCATGGCGCCACCTCGTCGAGCGCGGAGCGCCGCAGCATCGTCGACGGGTTGCACAGCGGCGACTCGACCAGCGACTCGTTGCGCAGCAGCTCGGGCGTCACCAACGACGACAGCCACCGCCCGTAGCCCACGAGGTTGGGGCTCGGCGGCTGGTCCTCGCGGAAGATCTCCACCCCGGTGCCCACCCCGGCGAGCGAGGCATCGGCGTCGAGCGCCGCCACGCTCTTCGAAAACCGCGTCGGCAGGCTCTCGTCGTCCGCGTCCATGCGGGCGAACAGCTCACCGCGACACCACGGCAACCCCAGCTCGAGCGCGTGGATCAACCCCGTGCCCGCGCCGGTCAGCACCCGCATGCGCGCATCCCCCCGCGCGTGCACCCGCAGCCGATCACCCGTGTCGTCCCCCGAGCCGTCGTCGATGGCCACGAGCTCGAAGTCCTCGAACGTCTGCGCCAACAAGCTGCGCACCGCGAGGTCGATGGTGCGCCCCGCATTGCGCGCGGGCAGGAGCACGCTGAGCCGGGCCACGGGTCAGCCGCGGACGCGCGCGGTCAGGCTCTTGAGGAAGTTCCTCAGGAACTGGTCCCCCGCGGGCCGGTAGTTGTGGTGGTCGGGCTTGCGGAACAGCGCGCTCAGCTCGGGCTTCGAGACCTCGAACCCGCTGGCGGTCATCAACCCGAGCAGGTCGTCTTCCTTCAGCTCGAAGGCCACGCGCAGCTTCTTGAGCACCACGTTGTTGGTGACCGAGCGCTCCGGAGGCCGCGGGGGAGACGACTCGTCCTTCCCCCGCCGCTGGATGATCAACCCGTCGAGGAAGTACGCCATCACCCGGTGGTCGCACACCTTGTACCCGGGCTCGTCGTCGCGCTTGAGGTACGCGGTCACGTCTTCACGTGAGACCTCGCCGCCTCCCAGCTTGATGAGCGCCGCGATGGCCGCGTCGTCGACCTTCAACATGAACCGCACACTGCGCAAGACGTCGTTGTTGATCATCGGAGAGGACGGGCACCGTATCAGCGCTCGCCCTCCTCCACGCGATTGAACGGGAGCCGCACCTCGAACGACGTCGCCCAGCCCTCCACGTCGACCACGTCGAGGCGTCCCCCGTGCGCGTCGACACACAGCTTGCAGAAGTAGAGCCCCAGGCCCCAGCCCGCGCGCCGGTGGTCCTGCGTGGAGCCCGCCTGCACGTACTTCTCGAACAGCGACGCCCGCACCTCGGCGGAGATGGGCGACCCGTCGTGGCGCACCGCGAAGACCAGCTCCGGGCCCACCCGCTTCGCCTCGAGCCGCAGGCGCCCCCCCGAGGGCGTGTACCGCAGCGCGCTGCCCGCGAGGTTCTCCAGCGCGCGCATCAGCAACCCGTGGTCCGCCTCGAGCACCACGTCCTCGACCTCGCACTCCACGGTGACGCGTCGATCGTGGGCCGGCGCCAGGAGCTGCCGGTGCACCGCCTCGACCATCGCGGCACACGGCTGGGCGTCGCGGGCCAGGGGCATCAGCCCGCCCTCCAGCCGGGAGATGTTCAGCAGGTCACCAATCATGCCCGCGAGGCGGTCCGTCACCTGGCGCGCCTCCGCCAGGGCCTCGAGCACCTCGGCGTCGAAGTCCTTCGGGAGCTCGTCCTTCACCCAGTCGAGGTTCGCGCGCATCGACGCCAGCGGGGCCCGCAGGTCGTGCACCAACAACGAGGTCATCGATTCCTGGTCGGCCTGCAGCAGCGCCAACCGCGCGTCCTTCGCCCGCCCCTCGAGCGCCTGCTGCGCGATGGTGGCCCGCGCCTGGGCCAACTCGAGCACCACGCGTGCCTCCGCCTCGTCGACCAACGCCTCGAGCCGCATGCCTGATCAGCTAACGGCCCCCACCCGAGGGGTGCAGCGGTCAGGTCCCTGACGCCTCGAAGCGCACCGGCGCCGCCCCCGACAGGCAGTACGAGAAGCCCGCGCGCTTGGCCTGGTACATCGCCTGGTCGGCGCTCTGGAGCAGCACCTCCGCCGTCGCGCCGTGGAGCGGGAAGAGGGCCGCCCCGATGGTGACCCCGGGCCGCAGGTCCAGCGAGTCGACGTGCATCGGCTGCTCGATGCGCGCCGACATCGAGCGCGCGCGGACCTCGAGCAGCGCGGGGTCCTTCAAGCCGGTCACCAACACCAGGAACTCGTCACCGCCGAAGCGCGCCGGCACGTCGGGCACGCGCACCGACGCCCGCAGGCGCTTGGCCACCGCGCTGAGCACCTCGTCACCGACGTGGTGCCCATGGAGATCGTTGAAGCGCTTGAAGCCCACGAGGTCGAGGAAGAGCAACGCGAACGGCTCCCCGCGCTGCACGAGGCGCTCGAGGGACGCCAGCGCCGCCCGGCGGTTGGTCAACCCCGTCAGCGCGTCGGTCTCGGCCTGGGCCGTGACTTCCCCCAGGTACTGGTGCAGCCGCGACGCGTCGCGCACGAAGGCGATGGTGCAGCGCTGGCCCCCGAGCACGAGGGGAGACAGCGAGATGCTCACCGGCAACTCGTCGCCCCGGCGGGTCACCATGAAGAGCAGGGGTGCCTCGCTCATCTCCGTGGCCCGGCCCTCGCGGCGGAAGAGATCGAAGTGCTCGGCGTGCCGCGCCTGCAGGCGCGCAGGAATGAGCGCGGACAGCGGCTGCCCGAGCAGCGCCCCCGCCTCGTAGCCCAGCAACCGGGTGAAGCTCGCGTTCACGTGCGCCAACAGGCCCTGCGCGTCGATGAGCAACACGGCATCTGCCATGGCGTCGAGGAAATCGAAGAGTCGGACGGAGAGGTCGCGCACGGGAGGCCTTCCCAAACGTAAGCACCGGAGACTCCCGAGCAAACCCGCATGTTCTGCGCGGCGCCGCGAGGGCCAGAAGCCGCTAGGCTCGCCCGATGCAAAGCGCCTTCCGTGCCTGGCCCCTCGTGGTGACGCTCTTCGCCGCGCCTGCGCTCGCCCTGGCCCCTGGTGGGTCGTTGTGGGTCGCCACCCCCGACGCCAAGCTCCTCAAGGACCCCAGGGCCTCCGGGCGCCCGGTGGCGTCGCTGACCCGGGGCCAGGAAGTGAAGTGGCTCGGGCCCAGCGAGCGCGACAAGACGTTCCAGGAGGTCGAGGCCGCCGGCAAGAGGGGCTTCGTGCCCACCGCGGCCCTCACCTCGGCCCGGCCCCAGCTCGAGACCGGCGCGGATGCGAAGCCGATGTCGCCGCCGTCGTTCGCGGCGTCGGGCTTCTCCAAGCACCAGCCCCCACAGACCAACCCGGCCTCGCGCGACCCCGGGCAGGCCGAGGCCGAAGCCGAGCTGAGCGCCGTCGAGGCCCTCAACCGCGACCAGGTGACGCCCGCGGCGCTCGAGGCCAAGCGCAAGTCGCTGCTTCAGCGCTGAACGAGCAGCCCGGCCTCTTCACCGTTCGACCACACCACCCCGACCCCGGGCCCCCAGGCGAAGACGCGCAGGTCGCGCAAGCCGGGCATCCGCAGGAAGGGCTCCGGCTGCGAGAGGAACCGCGCCTGCCCCGGGGCCTGCACCACCGTGGGCGCGCCATCGGCCGACCGGGCAAACCACTCGTCCTTCCCGTGCAGCTTCCGCTCCTCGCCCCGCGGCGCCCCCTGCGCGTCGAGGCGCAGCTCGAAGCGGCCCGGCTCCCGCGTGAAGTGGAGGCGCAGCCCTTCGGCCGACGTCGAGAACCGCGCGTCGGAGCCCTTCGTCGTCAGCGCGGGGAGCGCCGTCACCTCGCCCTTCGTCGTCACCCACGCGAGCGCTGGCGGGTGTTGGCCGCCGTCCCGGTCGGACGACGCGACCAGGAAGCGGCCCGAGGTCCACACCGCGGCGCCGGCACCCACGAAGCTGCTGCGGAACTGGGGCCCCAGCGGCCGGGGCGCCGCCAACACCTCGCCCTGCGCGTCGAGCATCATGGCGTGCAGCGTGTATCCGGTGACGTTCGAGCCCGCGGAGAGCAGCACCACCACCGGGCCTTCCGGTGAGGCCACGAGCGCCACCGGGTCGAAGCCCGACACGGACGCCTTCTCGGTCACCTTGCCCTCGGGGCTCCAGAAGAAGAGCCGCGCCTCGACCTTGCCCACCTGGTGCAGGGCGGTGATGAGAAAGCCGCGCGCCGTCGCCACCAGCTTCACCTCGCCGAACGAGCCGCTCGCCAGCTCGGTGAACTCCACCTTGCTCGCGCCGGGGACCAGCCGCGCCCCCCGTAGCCCCTGCGGATCGCCGGCCACCAGCACCGCGAGCTCGCCGCGGGAAGCGCCCTCGGGCATGGGCCCGAACCGGGGCAGCGCGAGGCTGGGCCGCGCCGCGACCTGGCACCCCGAGGGGTCGAACTGGCAGGTCTTCGAGCACGCGAGGGCGCCCCCGAAGTAGCCCTGCTGGGCGCAGGTCATGGAGGGACCCAGGGGCCCGTCACAGGTCTCCAGGGGCACGCGCACCTCGGCACAGGGGCAGTGCAGGCCCACCAGGCACGGGGCGCAGCGCTGCTCCACGCGCACGTCCAGTACCCCGTTGCCACAGCGGGCCTCGGTCACCGCCGGGCGCGGCATGGTGGGCAGGGCGGAGGCCTCGCCGGGCCGGGGCTGGGCGAGACACAGCGACGACAGGAACCAGCAAGTCACCACGAGGGGCCGGAGCACGGGGCGCAGCTTCGCATTGATTGCATCGCCCACCGGCGCGGTTAAGCAGCGCTCGTGCGCGTCGCCCTGCTGACGGTGTGTCTGGTGGCCTGTGTTCCCCCCGTGGCACCGGTCGACCCGCTGGTCATCGAGCCGGGCGTCCGCCGCGAGGTCTTCGTAGTCGAGGGGCCGACCCCGCCGCCCAACCCGCTCACGGGCGGGGCGACGCCGAGCGTGGCGAAGGGCGCCCAGGTGGTGCGCTACCGCGTCGACACCGGCGCGGCGCCCCCGAGGGCGGCGCGGGCCATTCTCGTGCTGATGCCCGGCTTCCTCGGCGGCGCGGGGAGCTTCGACAGCCTCGCCCGGGCCATCGTGCGGCGCTCCACGGCGGAGGCGCCGCTCGAGGCGTGGGCCCTCGACCGGCGCAGCAACCTCCTCGAGGACCGGGTGGGCATCGACGGCGCGTTGGCCACCGGCGACGCCAACGTCCTCACCGGCTACTACTTCGAGCAGCGCCCGGTGAACGGGCAGACCTTCGCGGGCTTCAAGCAGCAAGGCGACGTCGACTTCGAGAGCGAGTGGGGCCTCTCCTCCACGCTCGCCGACCTGCGCGCGGTGCTGGCGCTGGTGCCCGCGGACCAACGGCAGGCGCGGGTGGTGCTCGCCGGGCACTCGCTGGGCGCGACCCTGGTGGCCCAGTACGCCGCGTGGGACTTCGAGGGCCACGCGGGCCACGACGAGCTCGCGGGGCTGGTGCTCATCGACGGCGTCACCGGCAGCGAAGGTGACGCCCTCACCATCACCCGGGCGCAGTACGAGACCGACGGCGTGCCTGGCGGCGTGATGGGCACGCTGCCCAGCGTGGCCCAGGTGCGCGCGGGGAGCCGGTACTTCGCCTTCCCGCTGCTGGAAGCCGCGCTCTTCCCGGTGGGCGTGGGCACCGCCCTGCGCGCCACGTGGAACCCCGACGGCATCGAGAAAGACGTGCCCCGAGCCCGGGCGCTGCAGACCCTCTTCCTCATGGACCGCCTGCCGCGCTTCACCAACCGCGCGGCCTTCGGGCTCGCCTTCGACGCGGCCTCGTGCCCGGTGAGCATCGCCTCGGTGAACGCGGGGCAGAGCGTGGGCGGGGCGCTCACCGCGTCGTCGTCACCCTTCGGGGGCACGGTGGTCAAGCCCACGGAACTGACCGCGACCTACGGCTGGCTGGAATACGACGCGGTGGCCCCGAAAGAATCGACCTCGCTCACCGAGTTCGCGCTGGCGTGGACGCGGCCCGGCGCGGACTTCGGTGAATGGTACTTCCCCACGCGGCTCTCGCTCGACTCGGGCCTCGGCGCCTCACTGACGCTGGGCCTCACGGACTGGCCGGTGACCGCGCACGGACTGCGCTCCGTGCATGGGCGTGCGCTCTCCGTGCCCGTGCTGGTGGAGGCGGCGGGCATCCTCGGCGGCGACGTGTCGAAGTACGAGAAGTTGCGCGCGCTTCTGCCGCCGGTGGGCCCTGGCCGGCCACTCTCGGGCGCGGCCCGCGACGTGGGCGACGGGTTCGCGACGGTCTCGCACCCCCGCTTCAGCCACATCGACCCGCTCGCGGCGACCGACGTGGCCGGTAGCGAGGCGGCGGCCTGGTTCGACACCCTTGCGGATTTCATGAGGAGGAATTCACCCGAAGGTGGGGTGTCGGTTTCCGTGCCGTGAGCGAGGCGTAGAGTGGCGCCATGGCGAACGGCGACCGCTCGACGAACCTGGTGCAGTTTCTGGAACGCTCGGTGGCGCGCTGGCCGGACCGCCCGTATCTCGGCACGCGCGCCCTGCCCGGCCCGCGCTACGACTGGGTGACCTACCGGGACTTCGGGCGCCGCGTGGACGCGGTGCGCGGAGGCCTGGCCCAGCTCGGCGTGGAGCGCGGGCAGAGGGTGGGCATCATCTCCAACAACCGCCTCGAGTGGGCCGTGGCGCACTTCGCGGCCCTGGGCCGCGGCGCGTGCTGGGTGCCGATGTACGAGGCCGAGCTCGCCGCCACCTGGGAGCACATCCTCAAGGACAGCGCCGTGGAGGTGCTCTTCATCTCCAGTGCCACGGTCTACGAGAAGGTGAAGGTCTTCCTCGAGCGGCTGCCGTCGCTGCGCAAGGTCATCCTCCTCGAGGGCGAAGGCGACGACACCCTGGCCGGGCTCGAGGCCCTGGGCCGCGCGCACCCCGTGGCCCCGGTGCAACCCGCGCCCTCGGACCTCGCGGTGCTCATCTACACCTCGGGCACCACCGGCGACGCCAAGGGCGTGGAGCTGACCCACGCCAACCTCGTGTCCAACCACTACGGGCGCCGGGCGATGTTCCCCGGGTTCTCAGAACAATCCCGCACCCTGTCCATCCTCCCCTGGGCGCACGTGTATGGAATGGGCGAGCTGCACACCTGGACGGAGATCGGCGGCTCGGTGGGCCTCGTGGGCTCGCTGGACACGCTGCTGGGCGACTTCGCCCTGGTGCAGCCCACCTTCCTGCTCGCCGTGCCCCGGGTCTTCAACCGCATCTACAACGCGCTGTGGGCGAAGATGAACGAAGACGGCGGCCTCAAGCGCGCGCTCTTCGTGGCCTCGCTCGAGGCGGCCCGGCGCGACCGGGAGCTGAAGAAGAAGGGCCAGCGCTCGCGGCGCAACGCGCTCAAGTTGAAGCTCGGGGACCGGCTGGTGTTCTCCAAGATTCGCGCGCGCTTCGGCGGGCGCCTCGAGGGCGTGATGACCGGCAGCGCGGCGATGAACAGCGAGCTCTCTGCGTTCTTCTTCGACGTCGGCATCCCGCTCTACGACGTGTACGGCATGACCGAGACCTCGCCGGGCATCACCCTCAACTGCCCCGCCGCGCATCGCTCGGGCAGCGTGGGCAAGCCCATGGAGTCGGTGCGCGTGGAGATCGACGCCAGCGCCGTGGAAGAGGGCGCCCACGACGGGGAGATCGTCGTCTACGGCCCCAACGTGATGAAGGGCTACCACCGCAAGCCCGAGGCCACCGCGGCGGTGATGACCGCGACCGGCGGGCTGCGCACCGGGGACCGCGGGCGCTTCGATGCCGACGGGTACCTGTTCATCACCGGCCGGCTCAAGGACCAGTTCAAGCTCGAGAACGGGAAGTACGTCTTCCCCGCGTCGCTGGAGGAGGTGCTGGAGCTGCACCCCCTGGTGCAGACCTCGATGGTCTCCGGCGACGGCAAGCCGCACTGCGTGGCGCTCATCGTGGTCGACGCCGTGGCCGAGAAGACCTGGGCCGAGAAGCACGGGGCGCCCTTCGAGCGAGCGGTGCTGGAGCGCGAGCTCACCGAGTCGATCAAGGCGCGCTTCGGGTCCTACGAGGTGCCCCGGAAGTTCTTGTTCGTCGACGAGCCCTTCACCGTCGCCAACGGGCTGCTCACGCAGACGATGAAGTTGAAGCGAAAACAAATCGCCGCCAGGTACGCAGCGGCGATTGCGAAGCTGTATTGAGTTGAGAGGTTCGGCCCCTCACCCCGACCCTCTCCCCGCTTTCGCGGGGCGAGGGAGTCAGCGCTCGACGTACTTGTTGAAGCGCGCGGTGGCCAGGGGGGCCGCCAGGTTGGCGATGTTCGCCACGCGGATGCCCGAGTCGCTGATGGCATACACGAAGTCGTCGGCCATCACGCTGCGCCGCACCGAGGGCTGCCAGTAATAGGTCCAATTGTCGTACTGGTAGACGCTGTACAGGTCGCTCATGGAGACCGCGCCCTTCTGGGTGAAGCCGGTGAGCGCGTCGACCGAGAACACCCGCAGGTCGGAGGTGAACGAGCTCCAGTAGTCGTTGCCCGCGGTGTACACGGGGCTCCAGTCCGCGAAGGGGATGGCGAGCAGCTTCCTGGCGGCGAAGTAGTTGAACGCCTTGTGCTCGCTGGCCGCCTCAGACCAGCCATAGGCGGTGCCCACCAACTGGGTGTGCGTCTGGACCGGGTGCGCCATGTCGGTCACGTCGAAGATGGCCAACTGCAGCGCGCGGGCGGACCAGTTGGTCTGGCCGTTCGCCGGGTCGGGCATGTACGTGCCGATGGTGAGCAGGTGGTTGGCGTCGAGCGGGTGGAGGTAGGTGGAGAACCCGGGGACCTTGAGTTCGCCGAGCTTGCGGGGGTTGGTGGGGTCGCTCAGGTCGAAGGTGAAGAGCGGGTCGACCTGGCGGTAGGTGACCACGAAGCCCTTGTCGCCGATCATCCGGCTGGACATGACGCGCTCGCCGTCGGCGAGGTCCGCGGACTGGCCCACCACGTCGAGGTAGCCGGCGTTCTCCCCGAGCACCGAGAGGCGGTTGGTGGTCTGCATGGTGCCCCACCAGTTCTGCGGGTTCTGCGTGTCGGGCACGCGGGTCTGGATGGTGGTCACCATGCGGAAGTGACCGGAGGCCGCCTCGTCCATGGAGAACTGGTCGACGATGTACCCATCCACGGAGCCCGAGGCGACGTACACCGCGGCCGACGGCTGGCTGATGTCGAACTTGTGCACGTAGGTCGTGTCGCGCTGGCCGGGGGCCGGCCACCACCACCAGTGCCGCGTGGCGACGTAGAGGTTGTTCTGCGAGGCGTAGATCTCGCCGGGCTCGGCAAGGATGGAGGTGCGGTCGATGGTGCTCGCCGCGAGGTCGAGGGTCACCACCGAGACCTGGCCCAGGCGCGTGGGCGCGTTGACCTTGCGGAAGGCGTCACAGGCGTGGGGCACGAGGGTGACCTGGGCGCCGACCTTGATCTTCGCCGCGGGGACCCACTCGGCGAGCGTCTGGTTGCGGATCAACGTCTCGTTCTGGGCGATGACCCTGTTGTAGGCGGCCTTGAGCGCGGCCTTGTCGTTCCACAGGCCTTCCTGCCAGTCGGGGCCCCACTTGAAGCCGGGCGGGAAGTTGAACTCGTCGCTGAGCACCAGGCGCACCGAGGTGCCCACCTTGCGCGCCGAGTTGTAGTGGCCGGGGAGGTAGGTCTCCCTGGTCACCCGCAGGTTGGCCATGTCGCTGACGTCGACCTCGGTGACCTTCACCGTGTTGGCGTAGCTGTAGCCGCAGTTGAGGTTGAGGCAGCTCACGCCGCCGGCGCTCGAGAGCGGGTACCAGGTGTAGATGCTGGAGAAGACGACGGCCTTGTCGGTGCCGTCGAGGAACAGCTCGCGGGGGTAGCCCTCGAGCTCCAGCGTGCCCTGCACCGCGAGCTGATCAGCCGGCCAGCTCTTGACCGCGTGCAGGGTGTTGCCCGAGACCGCGAAGATGCGCGTGCCGTCGTTCTTCACGAAGTCGGCTTCGTCGACGCCGGCGACCTGGTTGTTGGTGGTGGTGTAGTCGGTGGGCGCGGGCGCTGCGCCGCCGGCGGCATTGGCCGAGGGGAAGGCCGTGTCGGCCACGCCGCGCTCCGGGCCTCCGAACCAGCCCCACCAACCCCAGCTGGGCACGCCGTCGCGCTCGGCCTCGAGCTGGGTGCGCATCTGCATCACCGCGGTGTCCTCGAGGTACGTCTCGAGGTCCTGGCAGGCGTTGGCGCCATTGAAGGCCTGGAGCGCGACGCGGTTCACCACGCCTTGGGGCGGAGGAACCTTGTCGGTGCCACAGGCGCTGATCAGGGAAGCGACCCCGGCGGCGGCGGCCACGGTACGCCAGCGGTTGATCCAGTTCTTGTTCATGGGTGCTCTCCAGTGAAGGGTCCGGCCGAGGTGCGACTCGGCGGCTCCCCAGTGCGAGCGGTGGGCCAGTGAACAGCGGCGTGGTTTCGACCACTTGGGTGCGGCGGCCGCCCTCAGAACTTTGAGAGTTCGAGGGCCGGCCGTGGATCTCCGAGCACCTGCGCAGGGGTTGCGCGGCTCAGCGCCTGTGAGGAGCTCGCCGGACCGAGCGGGAACGGCGAGGCGCTTGCCGCCCCAGGAGCAGACCCGAAGGCGCAGGACCGGCGTGCTCCGGGACGGGAGGCGGGGTGCTGCACGAGGTGGTGCGCCGCGGGTGGCCGGAGCTCGCGCGTGAGGTGTCACTGCCGCCGCGCGTGCACGGGGAGGTGCGCCGGTACCTGGGGTGCGGGCAGCTGGCGCGGGGCTTCGTGCAGGTACAGTG
>CAIVGN010000202.1 GCA_903905455.1 uncultured Archangium sp. | reverse complement strand
GTACACCGGAATGCCGGTGCGCCAGGAACTCCGACGCCCTTTGAGGCCGTCATTGGGCAGCTCACTGCAACTCCTCCGCGAAGACGGGAAGCCCCACGCGGCGTTCGTCGTAACCGACCTGCAGGTCATGACCGATGAGCAATTGCGAACGTTCGAGCGGAGGTTTGGGTCTGCTGGATCCGCATCTCCAGTTGAGCCCGCCGCTGATCGCCAGCCGATCTGTTTCGGTGACCCGGAGGACCACGACCCCAAGGACTCCACGTGCAAGGGGTGCCCGTTCAGGGCGGGTTGCGCCGCCACGCCAGCTGTCAGTCGCAAGATCTACGGAGTGGATCCGGGTGCCCTGTTCGGTCAGTCGAAGCCGAAGAACTCAGGCGCTCGAGGGGAGAAGACGAAGGTCGGTCAGAAGGCGGCAAGGGGCGCACCGAAACAGAAGAAGTCCGGCAACGCTGAAAAGAAGGAGGCACTGAAGGGTCGCGCTGAAGCAAGAAGCGCCGTTCGCTACACGACGAAACTGCTTCGTTCGCTTCCGCATCCTTCGGCCCGTGACGTCAAACAGATGGCTCGGCGCCTATTGAAGGAGGCCAAGGCCGACAAATTTGATTCCCTCGCGAACTTCTTGAACCCACTGAACATAGCTGGCGACTGCCTCGTGCCTGAGTGGGACGATGACCGCCCTGAAGTAGCTGCGCGCGATTCGCTGCAGGCGACAATTCGCGCAGTCGAGTTTGCGCTGGAGACGTCGGTGATCTGGCTCCCGTACCAGATCTACGATGAGCAGAAGGCCGAGGCGAAGTACCTGGTCTGCATCCGGAGCGGCGAGTTCGCGGGCGGCCGCATCTTCGTCGACGAGTTAGCAAGCCTGAACCTGTTCGAACTCGCCGAACAGGGGAGCATCGACCTGACGATCTTCAGGATCGACGGTCCTCAGCTGACCAAGCCCGAAATCGCCAAGCTCAAGGCTGATGTTCGTGCGGATTTCTTGGCCGATCTTGACCCCGACCAAGTGGCGTTCCGCTTCACGAATCCAGAGCCCGTCTACATCGAGGCGGAAGTCAGGGTGCGCTATTGAAAGAGGACCTGCGTCACTCCCGGCCGTAGAGTTCGTCGAGATCGTGGACGCCGCGAGTTCGGCGGCAGCGTGCGCGTTGACGTGCTTCGTCTCCACGACTGGGGGAATTCGGGCGGCGGGGTGTGACGTGAGAGGTCATCGACGCTGAAGTCGCGATCCTGCGAGGCACCCCTGTCGATATTCTGGCTGTGTTGCGGGAGAAATATCACCGAGAGGCATCACCAATGGCAGCGACGAAAAAGAAGCCCACGGTCAAGAAGGCCCCTGCCGTGACGAAGCGAAAGGCGAAGCCCAACACCCCCCGTCTCGCGGAAGAGAAAGCCTCTGACGTCGCGATTCCGCGTCTGCTGTTCCGCGGCGACGGGAAGGACGCCACGAAACGCGAACTCAACCGCTGGAAGTCACAGATCCCCAATGGGTGGCGGCTGGTCGTCAGCGGCAACGGCGGGAACATGGGCAGCAGCTGGAGTACCACCTACCAAGTTGGAGTGACCGGGGACCGGCGAGCCTGGGTGCTCTCAATGGCCGACTGGGGGGACACCGACGAGCAGAAGGACATCCCCGACGTCAAAGCCATCGCGGCCTTCATCGACCCCGACACCGACGACGAGAACGCAATCGTCCAGAAGCTCCTCGATCTCTCAGCGGACTGGTTCAACATCGACGAGGTCAGCGAGGACGGCGAGTTCAACGTGAAGCTGCCGGGCTTCGATCCCTGATGCGGCCCACCCCAATGGCGATTGCCATGTGCCCCCAGTGTGCCCCTCCGGCGCGGAATCAGGGTCATCCGCGCGGAACGCGGTGGGACGAGGCGGAACGGGTCTCAAACGAAATCAGAGCGATAGAGGGTAACGGCGCGTCCTGCTTGGGGTTTCTATCGCCCTGACCTTTTTTCGATTCCCGGCGCCTCCACAGACCGCCCGATGATGGGCGGTCTTTTTTTGTGCGCGGTGCGAGGCGATCGCCTTCACCGCGTCGCGCGCTACCTCGGCTGGGTGCTGCTCGTGGGTGACGGCGGGACCCTGGAGGCGCCGCGGCAGCGCATGCGTTTTCTCCGTGCAAGCAGGAGTTGCGCTCGTGGGCGTGTCCCGCCCCGCGCTCTCCGAGCGAGCGCTCGTGGCGGTCTAATTGCTTCCGTTGCGGGGTGACTCCCGTTGGGGTCGTCGCACGGAGGCACGTATGTCGAAACGAACGCTCTGGGTTTCGGCCCCGCATGCGGGGTCCCCGCGTCTCGTCACCTTCATCACCACGCTCATCCCGCTCGCGGTGGTGCTCTTCGCCACCGCGGTCTCCGCGCAGGGCACGTGGCAGACCGTGGCCCAGACCCGCTGGGGCCGGGCCGAGGTGACCCAGCGCACCGATGCCCGCTCCGTGGCGTCGGCGCTGAAGCTGACCTTGGCCGAGATCGCCGATGCCTTCGACGCGCCCCCGACAGTCCGGCAGGCCTGGCAGGACGCGCGCGCTCACTCGCACGGTGGCGCCACCTTCGTCGCGAGTTCGCGCCGCGTACCGCTCAAGGGCCTCATCACCTGTCGGCTCACGCAGCGCGGCGCGTTGGTGGCGGTGGTCACCATCCGCGCGGACGCCCCCAAGGAGGCCTGGGACCAGCTCTTGCGGCCCGAGGCCGGGGAACAGGGCCCGCGCACGACGGCCGCCGCTCCGTCTGCGTTGCCGGCCGCCGCGACGGTGCCGCTGCGCACCTACGCCTTCGCCGACGGAACCGGCACCGTCGGACTCCCGAACGGGTGGAGGACCTCCGCGCAGTCCGTGATGCAGGGCTTGTTCGTGGAGGGCCCGGGAGACCAGCTGGTGGGCCTCGCGCTCAGCTTCGGCGTGCAGACCCCCTTCTCTTCGCTGCGCGGGCTTCCAGGCTCGCTGGTGGCCCCCTTCGCGACCCCGCAGCAGACCTTCGCTGCGCTGGTGCCCCAGTGGAGCCAGCAGAGCGTTCGCGAGGGCGGCCCTTCCCGCAGCGTCGATTCGCTGCAGACGTTGATGGAAGTGCCGGCCACCATGCCCAACGGGCGCGCGGCGGTGCTCACCTATGGCCTCACCGAGACCTCGCGAGCCGGCTCGAGGCACTACTTCGGGCTCACCCAGATCGAGCTGGTCCCCACCAACCAGACCTCGTTCATGGTGTTCCTGACTCAGCTGCGGGCGCCCGACGCGAGTTGGGCCCGCGACGAGCCGGTGATGCTGCAGATCGCACGCTCGCTGAAGACGAACGACGATCGCGTGACCGCGAAGAGCGGCGAGGCGCTCGCGGCGCAGAACCAGTGGTTCGCCAACCAGCAGGCCGATCATCGGCGGCAGGTCGAGTCGAACGACGCGCAGCACCGCCAGTGGGAGCGTGACTCCAATGCCCGATCGCGTGGCCACGATGACTTCGACGAGGTGCTCCGGGGGTACCGCACCGTCGAAGACACCAACACCGGCGAACGCCGCAGCGTCGATCTCGGAAATGTCGACGGCGTGGTCGACGAGCTGAACCGGGGAGATCCGGGGCGCTACCAGCAGATTCCGCTGCGCGACGAGGCCGACCCGCTGCCTCGTCGGCGCTGACGGGCCACGGGCGCCGTCGCCCGCGGCGGGGGGCCTCGGCGTGGGCAGCTGGGCTGAAGTGGAGCGGTAAACGTGAGCGGGACCACCTGCGGAGCGCGGCTGCCAGGACTCCGGGTGGTTCCCGCCCTGTGCCCGCTGACGAAGGTGGCTTCAGCACGGCCACACGGCGACTATCCCCCCATGCTCAAGCGGCTCTTCGCGTTCCTGCAGACCACCGGCAGCGCGCTGATGGTGCCGGTCGCGGTGCTCCCGGTCGCGGGGCTCCTGCTGGGCATCGGCCAGGCGCACTTCAGCTTCCTCCCCGTCATGGTGAGCACGGTGATGCGGCTCTCGGGCGGCGTCATCTTCAGCATCCTGCCGTTGGTCTTCGCCATCGCCGTGGCCCTGGCCTTCGCCGAGCGCGACGCCACCAACGCCATCAGCGCGGTCATCGCCTACACGGTGATGCTCGCCACGCTCAGCGGCATGGCCGAGGTGCTGGGCGTCGCCACGCAGCCGGTGCTGGGCATCGCCACGCTCGACACCGGCGTCTTCGGCGGCATCCTCGCGGGCGCCACCAGCGCCTTCCTCTTCAACCGCTACCACCGGGTGACCCTGCCCACGGCGCTCGGCTTCTTCGCGGGCAAGCGCCTCGTGCCCATCCTCAGCGCGCTGGCGGCCATGGTGATGGGGTTCTTCCTCTCGTTCCTCTGGCCCGGGTTGCAGGCGGGCATCCAGGTGCTCTCGCACTGGGCCGCCGTGAGCAACCCGCGCACCGCGGCCACGGTCTACGGCTTCGTGGAGCGCCTGCTCATTCCCTTCGGGCTCCACCACATCTGGAACGTGCCCTTCTTCTTCGAGTTCGGGTCCTTCACCGACGCCGGGGGCAAGGTGGTGCACGGCGACATCAACCGCTTCTTCGCCGGGGACACCTCCGCGGGCACCCTGGGCGGCGCCTTCCTCTTCAAGATGTTCGGCCTGCCCGGAGCGGCCATCGCCATGTGGCGCGCGGCCAAGCCGGAGAACCGCATCAAGGTCGGCGGGGTGATGCTCTCGGCCGCGCTCACCTCGTTCCTCACCGGCATCACCGAGCCCATCGAGTTCGCCTTCCTCTTCGCGGCGCCTCCGCTCTACCTGGTGCACGCGTTGCTCGCGGCCAGCAGCCAGTTCCTCGCCAACACCCTGGGCATGCACCTGGGCTTCACCTTCTCGCAGGGCGCGATCGACCTCGTGGCCTTCAACTTCTGGAGCCCCACCAGCCGCGGCGCGTGGTGGGTGCTGGTGCTCGGCCCGCTCTACTGGCTCGTCTATTACGGCGTGTTTTCGTTCGCGATCCGCCGCTTCGACCTGCGCACCCCCGGCCGCGAAGGCGCCCCCGTGGCGCTCATCACCATCTCCACCGACGAAGAGAGCGACGAGAGCCGCTCCGAGGCGCTGGTGGCCGCCTTCGGTGGCCAGGAGAACATCACCGGCCTCGACGCCTGCGTCACCCGCCTGCGCATCTCGGTGAAGGACCCCGACCAGGTCGACCCCGAGCGGCTCAAGGCCCTGGGCGCCACCGCGGTGGTGATGGTGGGCACCGGCATCCAGGCGATTTTCGGGCCGGTGTCCGAGGCGATCCGCACCGACCTCGAGCAGTACCTGCGTTCGAGCATCTTCGGACCCCCCGCCTTGAACTCGGGCACGCACCTCACCGCGGCGGCCACCCTGGCGCGCATCGCCACCAGCCACGCCACGCTCACCGAAGACCTCGCCCAGTCGCGCTTTCGCGAGCGGGTGCTCGAGCGCGACCTCGAGCACGGCAAGCGGCTGGCGGGCCTCGGCGGCGTGGTGTCCGGCGTGGCCCACGACCTGCGCACCCCCATCACCGGCATCAAGCTGACCCTCGACGGGCTGGCCCGGCGCCGCCTCGACGAGACCTCCAGCGCCGACGTGGCGGTCTGTCTCGACGAGCTGAGCCGCCTCGATCACCTCGTGAGCCAGTTGATGGTGGTCGCCCGCAGCGACGGCACCGCGCGCCAGGCCCTGGCCCTCGAGACCCTGGTCGACGACCGCCTCGAGCGGCTCCGAGCCCAGGCCCGGCTGAAGAACGTCACCCTGCACCGCGAGGGCGCGGCCACCGTGTCGCTCAACCCCGACGCCGTCACCCGGGTCATCGACAATCTGGTCACCAACGCCATCGACGCGAGCCCCGAGGGCGGGGCGGTGCAGTTGGTCATCGACGCTGACGCCGAGGAGGTGAGGGTGCTGGTGGCGGACGCGGGCCCCGGCGTCCCCGCGGCCCACGAGCACGAGATCTTCGAGCCCTTCTTCACCTTGAAGGCCCATGGCACCGGGCTGGGCCTCTTCCTCTCCCACGCGTTGCTCGTGGTACAGGGAGGGCGGCTGTCATACCGACGCGACGCCGACCGCACCGTCTTCATCGTCGGTCTTCCCACCCGCGCTTCCGAGGCCGCCCTTGCCCCGCATCCTGGTCGTTGACGACGATCGAACGATTCGCCGCTCGCTGGGTCAGCGCTTGGTGGAGACCGGCTACGAGGTGCTGCTCGCCGAAGGCACCCGGGCCGCGCTGGAGTTGCTCAAGACCGAGGGCGTGGACGCGGCGCTGGTCGACATCCACCTCAAGGACGGGGACGGGCTCGAGCTGCTCGAGGAGATCCGCCGCGACACGCCGCAGCTGCCGGTGATCATGGTCACCGCCTACGGCGACAGCGACCGCACCATTCGCGCCATGAAGTCGGGCGCCTTCGAGTACGTGACCAAGCCGTTCGATCTCGACAACCTGCTCGCCATCCTCGGGCGCGCGGTGCAGATCAAGCCCGCGGCGCGGCTGCCTCCTCCGACCACGGCCACCGGGGTGATGGTGGGCGGCAGCCCGGCGATGCTCACGGTGTGGAAGGCCATCGGCCGCGCGGCCACCAGCCGGGTGCCGGTGTTGATCACCGGAGAGAGCGGCACCGGCAAGGAGCTGGTGGCCCGGGCCATTCACGAACACATGCAGCCGCAGACCCCCTTCGTGGCGGTCAACCTCGCGGCCCTGCCGGCGCAGCTGGTGGAATCGGAGCTCTTCGGTCACGAGCGCGGGGCGTTCACCGGCGCCGTGGCGCGCCGCGAGGGCCGCTTCGAGCTGGCCGCCGAGGGGACCTTGTTCCTCGACGAGATCGCCGACCTCGACCAGCCGCTGCAATCGAAGCTGCTGCGCGTGCTCGAAGACGGCGGCTACCAGCGGGTCGGCGCCTCGGGCGAGGAGCACAACCGCGCGCGCATCATCAGCGCCACGTCCCGGCTCACGGTGAAGAACTCCAGCGGCCCGCTGCGCGAAGATCTCTATTACCGGCTCGCGGTGCTGCGCATCGACGTGCCCCCGCTGCGCGAGCGCAAGCAGGACATTCCCCTGCTGGTGCAGTCGTTTCTCCAGCGCCTGGGCAGCCTGCGCGCGCTGAGCGAGGACGCGATGGCCAAGCTGCTCGCCTACCACTGGCCCGGCAACGTGCGGCAGCTGCGCCACGTGCTGGAGAACGCCTGCGTGATGTCCACGGCCGAGGTGCTCGACAGCAGCGCCTTCGACCTCGAGGCGGCGCAGACCGGCGGCGGGACGGTGACCGAGCTGCCCAACGTCACGCTGGATTTGCGCGAGAACATCGAGCACCTCACCCGGCGGTTGATCGTCACGGCGCTCGAGCGCGCAGGCGGAAATCGGGCCCAGGCTGCGCGGTTGCTCGGCATCCGGCGCGCGCTGCTCTACGAGCGCATGCTCCAATTTGGCTTGCGCTCCACGGAGTAGGCCGCGCGAAGCTGTACGGGAAGCGTGCACTTGTGTTCGTTGATCGTGCACCCTTCGCCGCCGCGCGTTCGACCCGTCAGCTCGCCCTTCGAATCGGTCGTTTTTCCAGTTCGGGAGGCGGGACGCTGCCGAAGGCGACTGGGTCACTGAGCGTTGCTGGGTAAGCGCCGACGAGCGCGGATCAAGCCAAGGGTGCGGATTGCGGGGGCCGACCGGCGCGTGTGCCAGATTGGTGGCGCGGTCGTTGCTCAGGGCGTTCCCAACTTACCGGGAGACCCTATGCATCAGACCTTCTCGCCGTTGCGTACCCTCGCTGTTGCCGCACTGGTGATCGTCGGCTGTTCACCAGACCCCATCACCAACACCAACACCAACACCGTCACCGTCACCGTCATTCAAGACTGTGCTCCGGGCGCGCCGAACGGAAAGTGTGAGGCCGGCAACAGTTGCGTCGATGGCGCCTGCGTCGTGACCTCCACGCTGTGCAGCCCCACCAATGAGGTCGGTACCTGTGCCACGGGCACCACCTGCTTTGCCGGTGGCTGCGTGGTGAGCGCGAAGTTGTGTAGCCCCACGAGCCTCACCGGCCCCTGCGACATGGGCAAGTCGTGCCTCGGCGGCGCGTGCGTCGCGATGGCGAGCCTGTGCAGCAGCGCCAACCTCACCGGCACCTGCACCCAGGGCCAGGTCTGCCAGGCCGGCATCTGTGGCTCGGTGCCGCAGGACGCCTGCCTCACGAAGCTCTACACGGCGCAGCCGGTCATCGGCGTGGACACCCGCGCCAAGCTCACCGTCGACGGCAAGGAGTTCAAGGACAACAACGGCAACGGCACCCTCGACCCCTACGAGGACTGGCGCCTGGTCGAGGCCTGCCGCGCGTGGGACCTCGTCGGCCGCATGAGCGTGCCCGAGAAGATTGGCCTGATGGGCGAATCGGCGAGCATCGGCGGTGGCACGGCCGACGGCGTGTTGCCCGACAGCGCGAAGACCAACATCCAGGGCCTGCACCTTCGCCAGGGCCTCGTACGCCTCGGCGCGCGCAGTGGCCGCGAGCTGGCCGTGTACATCAACAACGTGCAGAAGCTGGCCGAGTCCGAGCCCCACGGCATCCCCTTCGTGGTGACCGCCGACCCGGTGCATGGCTTTGGCTTGTCGACCAATGCCACCACCGGCGTGCAGACCTTGAGCGCGAGCCCCGTGGTCTCGCCCTGGCCGTACCCGATGGGCCTGGGCGCGGCCAACGACCTGACCCTGACCACGCTCTACGGCGACATGGTGCGCCGCGAGTTCAAGGCCATGGGCTTCCGCTGGCAGCTGGGCCCGATGGCGGACGTCGGCACCGAGCCCCGCTGGGCGCGCGTGCAGAACACCTTCGGTGAGAATGGGCCGGCCGTGGGCAACCACTCGCGCGCCTGCATCGACGCCTTCCAGTCGAACGGCGACCTGAAGAACGGCATCGCGGCCACCGTGAAGCACTTCCCTGGCGCCGGCGCGAACCAGGGCGGCATGGACAGCCACTCGCGGCCGGGGCGCTACAGCATCTACCCGGGCCACTACTTCGAGTACCACCAGCTCTCGTTCCGCGCGGCTTTCACGGCCAAGCCGGCGGCGGTGATGCCCTGCTACTCGATCTTCCGCGAGCAGCTCGACTACAGCCCGGAGCAGACGGGCTCGGCGTTCAGCTACGGCCTCATCACCAGGTACATGAAGGAAGCGCTGGGCTTCTCGGGCATGGTGACCAGCGACTGGGGCACCATGAGCAACACCGCCTGGGGCGTCGAAGCGCTCACCCAGCCGCAGCGCGCAGCGCTGTTCCTCCAGGCGGGCTCGCACCAGCTGGGCAACGACTCGGTGACCATCATGCAGGCGGCCTTCGACCAGGGCCTGATCACCGAGGCGCAGATCAACGTCGCGGCCGAGAAGATCCTCGAGATGACGTTCAAGCTCGGCCTCTTCGAGAACCCCTACATCGACCCTGATGCCTCGGCGGCCGAGATCCGCTCCGTGGCCAACCGCACCGACGGGCTGACGGCGCAGAAGAAGGCGATCGTCCTCCTCAAGAACCGCGACCACGGCACGCTGGCCAACTCGGGCGCGAAGTACCTTCCCATCGACGGCACGCGCAAGGCGACCGACGGCGGCACGCTGTGTGACGCGGACCACGACGGCACGGTCGAGGTCTTCTACGACGGGGTGACCGACTCGCTGGCGGGCAGCGACATCTACGACGACGCGCTGCAGACCTACGACTACAAGGCGGCGGCGGGCGTGACGGCCGATGGGGGCACGGTGCTGCCCATCGCCGAAGCGGCCTCCCCGGCGGCGGCGGACATCGCGGTGGTACGCATCAGCGCCCGCAAGGGCACCTACGGTGGTCTCGACCGTGGCGTGCCGCTCTCGTGGGACGCGCCGTTTGCCGGCGCCCTCACGGACTCGAACCAGGCGGCCGCGGTGAAGGAAGCCCACAAGGTCATCGACCTGCTGCGCGTGCGCGACGGCTACACCGACAGCACGGGCGCGGTGATCCCCGCGGCCAACCCCAACCTGAAGATCGTCCTCGTGGTGCACTACGACCGGCCGGGCATCGTGAAGCCCTTCGTCAACGGCCTGGTGTCGCTCAACGAGACCCTGGGCACGGCGGGCAGCTACCCGCTGGTGTCCAACAACGCCAACATCCGCGCTGACGGCCTGGGCGGCGTCGACGTGGTGATGGCCGAGTTCGGGGCCTACGACCGCGCGGTGCTCGACGTGCTCTTCAACAAGCACGTGCCCACCACGCCGGCCAACTACGTGTACGGCACCGCCCGTATGCCCATCGAGACGCCCAGCTCGGACGCCGAAGTCGATGCGCAGTTCGAAGACGTCCCGGCAGACACGGCGAACCCGACCTACGTGCTGGGCGCTGGTTCGACGTACTGACCGACTGACTGCCGCACCACACCTCAAGAGAGCAACTCCATGACGAAGCGAATGACGCGGTTGTTGGCGATGGCGCTGTTGGCTTCGGCGTGCGGTGGTTCTCCAGGTGTGGACGGCGGGGTGGGTGGTGGCACCGGCGGCGTCGCCGATGATGGCGGCGCTGGCGGTGGCAGTGGTGGAGGCGGCGGCGCGGGTGGCGGCGGCGGGGTGACGGGTGAGTGTGGCCTTGCGGCCAACGAGACCCGGCGCCAGCAGTTGCTCGCGGCCCAGCCGTCGATGGAGACGAAGAAGAAGACGTTGATGAGCAAGACCGTCACCTTCGCCAGCGAAGGGGGCGACCCCTCGGTGCAGTGCGAGGTGACGCTGCAGTTCAAGGACAGCAACGGCAACGCCACGCTCGACCCCTACGAAGACTGGCGGCTGACGCCGGCGGCGCGCGCGACCGACCTGCTGGCGAAGATGAACCTCGATCAGAAGCTGGGGCTGATGGCCCACGGCGCGACCGCGGACACCACGGCCGTGCCCTCGGCGGCCAGCCTGGCGTTGATCACCGGGAACCTGCGCTTCGCCTCGACGAGCGCCAACACCACCGCGGTGCTCACCCGGGCGACCTGGGCGAACGCGCTGCAGGAGAAGGCCGAAGAAGCGGCGCTGGGCATTCCCTTCGTGCTCTCGACCACCCCGGTGCACTCGTCGGGCAACGGCCGGGTGAAGGCGACCGGGTTCTCGCAGTGGCCCTCGGAGTCGGCCATCGCCGCGTCGGGCGACGTGACCCTCGCGGAGAAGTTCGCGGCCATCGTGGCCACCGAGTACCGGGCCATCGGCATCCGCCTGGCGCTCTCGCCCTCGGCGGACCTCGCCACGGACCCGCGCTGGTACCGCGCGCAGTTCACCTTCGGCGAAGACAGCACCCAGGTGGGGGCCTTCGTGGCCTCGTACATCAAGGGCCTGCAGGGCACGACGCTGGGCCCCACCTCGGTGGCGGCGGTGGTCGGCGCGTTCCCCGGTGCGGGCGCGGCCAAGGGTGGTTTCGACGCGCGCCTGGCGAAGGGCAAGTTCACCGCCTACCCGGGCAACACCATCGACGCGCACCTCGCGCCCTTCCAGCAGGCCATCACCCAGGGCGTGGCGGGCGTGATGACGGGCTACGCCATTCCTGAAGCGGGCGCGTGGTCGGGCCAGGGCGGCACGCTCACCGGGGCGACGCTCGAGCAGGTGGGCGCCTCGTTCAACGCGAAGCTGGTGACCGACGTGCTGCGCACCCGCATGGCCTTCAAGGGCCTGGTGATCGCGCCTCCCGGGGCGGTCAACGACGCGGCGCTCTCTCCGCTGGGCGCGCCCTGGGGCGTGGAAGGCCTGGCCAGGGCCGCGCGCATCGCCAAGGCGGTCAACGCCGGCGTGGACCAGTTCGGCGGGCTGGGGGACATCGTCGCCCTGCAGGCCGCGAAGACGGCGGGCTCGATCAGCGACGCCCAGGTGGACGCCTCGGCGGGCCGCGCGCTGGCGCTGATGTTCACCCTGGGGCTCTTCGAGGACCCCTACGTCGACGCGGCCGCGGCGCCGCGGTTGACCAACGTCGACCTCTCGTACCGCGCCGGCCTCGACGCGATGAACCGCGGCATGGTGTTGCTGATCAACAAGGACAAGCCGGCCGGGTGGCTCAACGGCACCGGCGACGGCACGCAGTCCAGCGACAAGGGCAACGCCGGTAACGGCACCCGCAAGGTGCTCCCCGCGCCCCCGGGCGAGCCCTACGTCTCGGCCGGCTGCCGCTTCTTCATCATGGGTGACTTCGACCTCGACTACGTGCGCTCGGTCAGCGCGGGCTACGGCGAGCTCACCAACGACGCCACCTCCATCGGCGGCGTGCCGGTCACCACCGACGCGCAGAAGATCGCCCTGTCGGACTACGTGCTGGTGCGCATCGCCGCCCCCTTCACCGCTGACGTCGACGCGGCCGGCCTCGGGCTGCCCACGCCGCTGGTCTCGTGGGTGGGCGCGGCCAACGCCGATGCCCTGGCGCCCATCCAGACCGCGCGCGCCGCCATCGCCGCCTGGACTGGGACCCCCGCCTCGCAGACGCAGATCGTGGTGGGCGTCGACGTGGGCCGGTTGCCCGTGGTCGACGCGGTGGTCGCCCTCAACCCCGCGGCGCTCTACGTGGTGTGGAACGGGACCAACGCCAACAACCTCTCGGCCGACAAGACCTTCCTGGACGTCGCTTTCGGCATCGCCGCTGGCGTCGGCAAGCTGCCCACCGCCGTGCCCGCGTCCGACGCGGCCGCGGCGGCCCAGCAGGAAGACGTTGCCGGCGACGGCGCCCACCCCACCTTCGTGAAGGGCTTCGGCCTCACGACCCCGAGGTTCGAATGAATCGCTTTGTCCTGATTGCTGCTGCCCTCGTCTTCGCGGGGTGCCCGCGCGGCGGCATCAACACCGACGCCGGCACCGATGACGGCGGCACCCTGTGCGACACGCTCTCCACGCGCGCGCACCTCGACTGCACCCAGCCCGACGTGGTCTCCGCGCTGCAGTTGCTCCGCTCGATGTCCACCGAGGAGAAGGTGCAGCAGATGAGCGGGCCGCCGTACAACCCGAACAACTTCTTCGACCAGGAAGACAACGCCCGGTTGAGCATTCCCGGCTTCAAGTACATGGACGGGCCGCGCGGGGTGCGTTGGTACAACTCCGACTACGGTACCACCGTGTTCCCCGTCGCCGCCTCGCGGGGCTGCTCGTGGGACCCGGAACTCGAGCGCCGCATCGGCAAGGCCATGGCGCGGGAGATGCGCTACCTCGGCCGCCACGTCCTGCTCGCGCCCACCATCAACCAGGTGACGCACCCGCGCTGGGGCCGCGCCCAGGAATCCTACGGCGAAGACTCGTTCCTCCTCGGGGAGATGGGGGTCTCGTTGATCAAGGGCATCGAGTTCGACCCCAACGTCGTCGACCCGGCGGAGCCCGACGAGGCGGCCGAGGACACCTACCGCGTGCAGGCCTGCGTGAAGCACTTCGCGGCCAACAACATCGAAGACACCCGCATCTACGTCAACGCGGTGCTCGACGAGCGCACGCTGCGCGAGGTCTACCTCCCGCACTTCAAGAAGGCCGTGGAGACCGACGTGGCCTGCATCATGACCTCCTACAACCGGGTCAACGGCAGCTACAACGGCTTCTCCCTCGACCTGGTCCGCAACATCCTCAAGAAGCAGTGGGGGTACTCGGGCTTCGTCATCTCCGACTGGTTCGCCAAGGGGCAGACGGTGCCCTCGGCCACGGCCGGCCTCGACATCGAGATGCCCTTCTCGTCGGGCGCGTTCCCCAGCCAGTTCGACAGCGCCTACTTCTACGGTGCAGCCCTGGTGACCGCGGTCAATACCGGCGCGGTGCCGGTGGAACTCATCGACGAGGCGGTGCTGCGCATCCTCTACTCGAAGATCCACTACGGCGACGTGAAGCACGACTTCAGCTGGCGCCCGTACCTCACCAAGAGCGACGCGGCCCAGGCCCTGTCGCTGCAGGCGGCGCGCGAAGGCATCGTGCTGCTCAAGAACGGTCCGACCCGCGCCCTGGGCGACGACGTGCTGCCGCTCGACAAGGCCACGGTGAGCAAGGTGTCGGTGGTGGGCAAGTTCGCCAACTCCGAGAACATGGGTGACAAGGGCAGCTCCGACGCCAAGGCGGTCGACGGCTCGCTGGTGGTCACCCCCTTCGAGGGCGTGAAGGCGGCGTTGTCGGGGACCGCGGCGCAGGTGCGCTCGTACGAGAACGTGGCCGGCAACGAGGCGGCCATCGGCGCCTCCGACGTGGTGGTGGTGATCGGCGCGTACTTCTACGCCGACCTTGCGCGCTCGAGCTCCGGCGAAGAAGGTGAGTGGAAGGACCGGGCCGGCATGCAGTTGCCGCAGCGCGATCTCACCAACATCGCCAACGCCGTGGCGCTCAAGGCGGGCAACCCCAACCTGAAGGTGGTGGTGGTGATGAAGAGCGGCGGCGCGGTGCTGGTGTCCGACTGGGTGCAGGGGGCCGACGCGGTGTTGATGGCGTGGTTCGCCGGCATGAAGGAAGGCACGGCCCTGGCGGAGATCCTCTTCGGCGACACCAACCCCAGCGCGAAGATGGTGCAGAGCGTGCCGATGCGGGAAGCGGACCTGCCGGCGTTCAACAACACCGCCACCGGCGACGTGGCCTACGACTACTTCCACGGCTACCGCTGGCTCGAGAAGCAGAACATCGCGCCCCAGTACCCCTTCGGGTACGGCCTGAGCTTCACCACCTTCAAGTACTCGAACCTGCGGGTGACCAACGCCACGCTCGGCGACACCGGCACCCTCGAGGTGAAGGTCGACGTGCAGAACACCGGGCCGCGCGCGGGCAGCGAAGTGGTGCAGCTCTACGTGGGCTTCACCGGCACCGCGGTGGCCGACAAGTGGGGCCGCCCCAAGAAGGAACTCAAGGGCTTCGCGCGGCTCGCGGACCTCGCCCCCGGGGCGACCGCGACGGCGACCATCACCGTCAAGGCGCAGGACCTCGCCTACTGGAACGTCGAGAGCCAGGCGATGACGGTGGAGAAGATGGCCTACCCGCTGTTCGTAGGGCCCTCGTCGGATTCAGCCGACCCCCAGATGCAGACCGGCACCTTCACCATTCAGTAGTCGCACTCCCCCCTCGGACCCACCTCCCATGCGCGCGTTCCTTCCCCTGTTCTCCCTGATGGTGTGGCTCTCGGCTCCGGCGGCCGCGCAGGAGGCGAGTGCCCCTGTTCCCGACGCTGGCCTGGCGAGCCCTGACGCGGGCCCGGCCTTCGAGTCGCCGGCATCGACCCAGGTGGCCACCAGCACCAAGAGCACCAACGCGGCCGACGACGCGCAGAAGATCCCCATCCCCCAGGTGCTGGGGGTGAACATCGCGCTGTCGGGCTATTTCTGGGCGGACACCGGGTACATGGCGCGCACCAACGCGCAGCAGGGCCAGTACGATCAGAACGTCAGCTACCTGCAGGGCCGCTTCGTGCTCGGGGCCGCGCTCAGCCGCACCTTCGGCGACTACTACGCCTCGGCGAAGGTCGAGTTCCTGGGCCTGGTCAACGAGTTCGCCCGCTCGCAGTACGAGCCGCACACCCTCGACTCGTACGTGCGCGTGGGCCACCAGCGCTGGTTCGACGTGCAGGTGGGCCGCTTCCTCGCGTGGGAGATCTACCACCGAGGCCAGGGCATCGAGTTCTGGACGGCGGAAGAGGCCGGCGCCCTCGGCGGTCCCTCGCTGTACTGGCTCGACCTGACGCGGGGCTACCGCAACGAGTCGGGGCAGGGGGCGATCCACTTCTACCCCACCGACTTCCTCAAGTTCGAGATCGCCGCCGTCTACGGCCAGGAGAACACCCAGAACAACTACGGCGTGCGCCCCGCGCTGCACTTCACCTGGAAGGACCTGCAGTTCCTCGCCGGCTACGAGCTGCTCGCGCTGCGCCCGCAGACCTCGGCCGACAAGGTGCAGTCGACGACCCACGGCTACGCGGCGCGCCTGCAGTACACCTTCTTCAAGCACGCGACGGTCGGCGTGAACTTCGCCCAGGCCTTCGTCAACTCCATCGACATCCAGGGCCTCGTCGACTCCGACCGCTCGCTCGACAAGTACACGGTGGGTGCCTTCGCCGACATCGACTTCTGGAATGGCTCGGTGGGCCTCGGCTACCACCACACCAACCAGCTCAACAAACAGGGCGAGAACAACCGCCACCACCAGGCCTTCGTCTCGTACATGTACCGGCTCCCCATCCAGGGCCTGAGCCTCAAGGCGGTGTACGGCTTCGCGCTGGCCCACATCGAGGATCTCGACACCCGCTCGACCTGGGAAAACTACGTGCACTCTTTCCGCCTGCGCATCTCGTACGAATTCAACTGAGGTCCAGGGTCATGAAGATTCACGCTCCCCTCTCGGGAATCACGGTGCCGCTCGCGGAGGTGCCCGACCCGGTGTTCGCCCAGAAGATGGTCGGCGACGGCGCGGCCATCGACCCCACTTCCAGCGAGGTGTTGGCGCCCTTCGCGGGCACCATCACGCAGCTCCACCAGGCGCACCACGCGGTGGCCATCACCTCGGCCGACGGCGTGGAGGTGCTGATTCACGTGGGCATCGACACCGTCTCGCTCAAGGGCGAGGGCTTCACCGCGTTGGCGAAGCTCGGTGACCTGGTCATCGCCGGTCAGCCGCTGCTGCGCTTCGACGTCGACGCCATCGCGCGCCAGGCGCGCAGCCTGGTGACGGTGGTGCTGGTGACCAACCTCCAGGACGGCCAGCGGCTCGTGGCCACCGGGGAACGCCGCGTGGTGGCCGGCACCACGGTGGTGCTGTCGCTCACGTCGACCCCCGTGGCGAGCGTCGCGGCCGAAGCCGCCGTGGGCCCGGTGGTGCGCTCGGAGCCCATCTCGCTGCCCAACTTGAGCGGGCTCCACGCGCGACCGGCCGCGGTGCTGGCGCAGCAGGCCAAGCACTTCACCTCGTCGGTGCGGCTGCTCCGGGGCACGGCCTTTGCGAACCTCAAGTCCGTCGTCAGCGTGATGGGCCTGTCCACGCGGCACGACGACCCGCTGGTGCTCGAGGCGATCGGGCCCGACGCCGCCGAGGCTGTCGCCGCCCTGAGCAAGACGCTGCGCGAAGGGTCCGGGGAAGTGGTGTCGGCGCCGCGGCCCGTGGTGGTGGTCCCCGACCGCGCGCCGCGGCTGCGCGTGTCGAAGGGCGGCGTCTTCGAAGGCGTGTCTGCCTCGCCGGGCCTCGCCCTGGGCCGGGTGGTGATGTTGCGCAACGCCGTGCCCACGTTCGCCGAGGAGGGCGGTTCGCCCGGTGACGAGCTGAAGAAGTTGAACGCGGCCTTCTCCGTCGCCTCGACGCAGTTGGCTGCGATGGCCCAGGCCGCTGGCCCCGGCGCGCGTGCGGGCATCTTGAACGCGCAGCGCGAGCTGCTCGAAGACCCGGAGTTGCTGGGCGCCACGTCCAACGTCGTGAAGTCGGGCAAGAGCGCCGCCTTCGCGTGGGACCGCGCGTGTCGCGCCCAGGCGTCGGCCTTCGAGAAGCTCGACCAGCCGCTGCTCCAGGAACGCGCCGCCGACGTGCGCGACGTGGGGCTGCGGGTGCTGCGGGTGCTGACGGGGCAGGAGGATCGCACCGCGGCCTTGCCGGAGAACGCCATCGTCGTCACCGACGAGCTGACCCCCACGCAGCTGGCCTCGTTCTCGCCGGCGAACTTCAAGGGCCTGGTTACCACCTCGGGCAGCGCCACCAGCCACGTGGCCATTCTCGCGCGCGGCATGGGCGTGCCGGCGGTGATGGGCGCCGACGAAGACGTGCTCACGTTGGCCGAGGGCACGGAGGTGCTGCTGGACGGCACCGAGGGCCGCCTCGAGCCCGCTCCGGCCCAGGGCGACCTGGCCGGCCGCGCGCGCCTCGGCGAGCAGATGTCGAAGCTGGCCGCCGACCGCAAGCACGAGCAGGCCGCCGCCCTGCACCTGGGGCAGACCAACGACGGCCATCGCATCGCGGTGGTGGCCAACATCAAGAACCTCGCCGACGCGCGCGACGCGATGGCCGGTGGCGCCGAAGGCATCGGGTTGCTGCGCTCGGAGTTCCTCTTCTTCGATCGCGACGCCGCGCCCGATGAGGACGAGCAGGCCCAGACCTACTGCGCCATCGCCCAGGTGGTGGGGCCCGACCGGCCGCTGGTGGTGCGCACGCTGGACGTGGGCGGTGACAAGCCGTTGACGTACTTGCCGCTGCCTCGCGAGGCGAACCCGTTCCTCGGCCTGCGCGGCATCCGTGTCAGCCTCGATCGACCACAGCTCTTTCGCGCGCAGCTCCGCGCCATCCTCCGCGCCGCGAACCTCACGCAGTTGCACCTCATGTTCCCCATGGTGTCGGCCCTCGAGGAGCTCCGCGAGGCGCGCGCCTACCTCGCCGAAGAGCAGCGCAACCTGGGCATCGAGGCGCCGGTGAAGGTGGGCGTGATGATCGAGGTGCCGGCAGCCGTGGTGCTCGCCGAGGCCTTCGCCCGCGAGGTCGACTTCTTCTCCATCGGAACCAACGATCTCACCCAGTACACGCTGGCGATGGACCGGGGCCACTCGCAGCTCGCCAAGCGGGCCGACTCGCTGCATCCCGCGGTGCTCCGGCTCATCGCGGCCACGGTGGAGGGCGCGCGGGTTCACCAGCGGCCCGTGCACCTGTGCGGCGGCATCGCCTCGGACTCCCTCGCCGCGCCCCTGTTGGTGGGCCTGGGCATCGACGATCTCTCGGTCAGTGCACCCTCGGTCGGGCCGGTGAAGGCCGTGCTGGCGCGCTGGTCCTTCGCCGAGTGCCAGGCGCTGGCCGGTGACGTGCTCAAGCTGACCACCACCGCCGAAGTGCACGCGCTGCTCAAGAGCTGGCAACCGGGCCGGCTGCGCGCCGTAGGAGGGTGATCCGTGGCAAAATTGAACGCGTTCGCGTCTCTGCAGAAGATGGGCAAGGCCCTGATGTTGCCGGTGGCGGTGCTACCCATCGCCGGGTTGCTGCTGGGCATCGGTGCCGCGCAGTTCTCGTGGATGCCGGAGAGCCTCTCGTTGCTGATGCGCCAGTCGGGCGACGTCATCTTCGGGAACATGGCGCTGCTCTTCGCCATCGCGGTGGCACTGGGCTTCACCAACAACGACGGCGTCTCGGCGGTCGCGGCCACGGTGAGCTACGTGGTGCTGCTGGGGACCATGGGGGTGATGGCCAGGGTCTTCGGCGTGGCGCCGGTGATGGTGATGGGCATCCCCTCGATGCAGACCGGGGTCTTCGGCGGGATTCTCGCGGGCGGAATCGCCGCGGTGATGTTCAACCGCTTCTATAAAATCTCGCTCCCGCCCTGGCTGGGGTTCTTCGCCGGCAAGCGCTTCGTGCCGATCATCACCGCGCTCGGCGCCATCGGCCTGGGCCTGGTGTTGTCGGTGGTGTGGCCTCCGGTGCAGGGTGCCATCAACGTGTTCTCTCACTGGGCGGCGGTCAGCGATCCCCGGTTGGCGGCCACGCTCTACGGCTTCGTGGAGCGCATGCTGGTGCCCTTCGGCCTGCACCACATCTGGAACGCGCCGTTCTTCTACGAGGTGGGCTCGTTCACCGACTCCACCGGCAAGGTGGTGACTGGCGACATCCAGCGCTTCTTCGCGGGCGATCCCACCGCTGGCATCCTCTCGGGAGCGTTCCTCTTCAAGATGTTCGGCCTGCCCGCGGCGGCCCTGGCGATGTGGCGAGAGGCGAAGCCGGACCGGCGCGCCCAGGTCGGCAGCATCATGATCTCCGCGGCGTTGACCTCGTTCCTCACGGGCATCACCGAGCCCATCGAGTTCGCCTTCCTCTTCGTCGCGCCCCCGCTGTACCTGCTGCACGCGGTGCTCGCGGCGCTCGGTCAGTTCCTCATGGCCACCTTCGGCGCGCACATGGGCTTCACGTTCTCGCAGGGCGCCATCGACTTCGTGCTCTTCAACGTGCTCAACCCCAACGCGCAGCGCTGGTGGCTGGTGCTGGTGCTGGGGCCGCTCTACGGGTTGGTGTACTTCGTCACCTTCCGCTACGCGATCCGCTGGTTCAACCTCAAGACGATGGGGCGCGAGGGGGCGGAGGCCGAGGGCACGCTCACCGTCGTCGGTCCGCCGAGCTCCGCCAGGCAGAAGGCCCAGCAGATGGTGCTCGCGTTCGGTGGGCGCGCCAACCTCGAGAGCCTCGACGCGTGCGTCACCCGCTTGCGCATCACCGTGAAGGACCCGGCGTTGGTCGACGACGTGAGGCTCAAGCAGCTCGGCGCGTCCGGGGTGATGACCGTGGGCAACGGCGTGCAGGCGGTGTTCGGGCCGCTCTCCGAGAACTTGAAGACCGAGATGCAGGAGTACCTCGCGTCAGGGGACGTAGAACCGCTGCCGACCGTGCCCATTCAGAAGGCGGTGGCGACGCCGGTGCTGACCCCCGTGGCGGTGCTCGCGCCCTCGGATGGCTTCGCGGCCGCCGAGCTGCTCCTGACGCTCGGGGGCAAGGCCAACGTGAAGTCGCTGGAAGACGTGGCGCTCAGCCGGTTGCGGGTGGAGCTCACCGACGCCACCCGCTTCGACGAGAGCGCCGCGCTGCGCGCCGGGGTGTTGGGAGTGATGCGCGTCAGCCCGCACGTGCTCCACCTGATCGTCGGGCCGCGGGCGCGTCAGCTGGCGAAGGCGCTCAATCGCTGAACGGCCTCGCCCGTACGTCGGGTACGGTCCGTCTCGTGGTGTTCCGAACAGGGCTGGTGATGCTGGTGGTGCTCGCGGGCTGTGCGCCTCGGGCCGGCGACCTCTCGGCGGGCATGCCTCCGGGGGGCCTCGACATTCATCTCCACTGCCAGGTGCCCACGCTGACCTGTGACGGCGGCATTCCGTGCTGCGATCTCTCCGCGTGGGACGCGCTCACCACCGGCGAGTCGGCCCCCGCGGGCGTGCTGCTTTCGCTCGAGCACTTCACGGTCATCGGTGCCGACGCAGGCCTGCCCGCGGCGCTCCCTTTTCAGAACCGCACCGTGCGCCTGCACCACGAGCAGTCGCCGAACCTGTTGTGGTTCGCGAGCCTCCCGTGCTGGCACGAACAGGCGTGGGGGCCGGAGTGGCTCGAGCGCTGCTCCGCGGATGTCGATGCGCTGCTCGCGCTCGGCGCAAGGGGGTTCAAGGATCACACCGGAAAGACCTTCATGCACAGCGCGAAGCTGGGCGATGGGTTGCACTGGCTCGGCGCGTGGAACCGCTCCGTGGGGACCTGTGACGTGCCCGCGGGTACCGAGGCCCCGAACGCTGCGTGCTTGACGATGCCCAGCGCCCGGTTCCCCGCGATGGAGGCCGACTACCGCGCGCTGGTGAAGCACATCGTCGAGGATCGTGGCGCCGTCCTGGTCACCCACATCCGGGACTGGGGGGACGCTCCCGAGCAGTGCTTCGACGCCGAGCTGCAGTCGGTCCGTCGCTGCACCGACGTCACCAGGGACCAGGTGCTGGCCTTCGCGGCCTGGGCGCAGGCGAACCTGAGTGTCCCGGCGGCGCGGCGCATCGTCATCGCGCACCTCGCGTTCCTCGAGCACGACTCGGCGTCGGTGCGTGCGCTGCTCGCGGCTGGGTTGAGCATGGACACCGCCGCGATGATCAACGACCTGCGCCACTGCGAGGCCCGCGCGCTCATCGCCGAGTTCCCCGGGCAGATTCTCTGGGGCACCGACGCCGAGGTCGGAGGCGCGTGTCTGAAGCCGACCATGGCCTCGTGGCATCACCTGCTCCGTGGAGGGATGGAGGATGAGCGGAAGTTCACCGGCACCTGCGCCGGGGACGTGGTCATCAAGGGGCTCGCGCTGGAGACCCCGAAGGTGAAGATGTGCTCCGAGGTGTTGCCCGGTGACGCGTACGAGCGCGTCGTTGGCGGCAACGCCCGTGCCCTGCTCGGGTTGTGACGACTGGGGTCAGACGACGCGCCTTCGTCCTCGTCGGGGTGGGCGATCTTCGGCAGAGTCCCCCGCGTGCGGACCCAGGTCACGAGTCGACGAAGTGAGCTTCGACTCGAGCGGGCCCGCGCGTTTCTTCGCGAGGTGCCCCCGTCCGGAGATGCGCTGATCATCGGCCCGTCCTTCGAGGCCGCCGCCGAGCTCACCCGGTCGATCAAGCGCGCCATCTTCGGGTGGAAGCGCACCACGCTGTACCGCTGGGCCATCGAGCTCGCCCGCCCGGCGCTGCTGGAGCAGGGACTCAACGTGGTCACCTCACTGTCACTCGAGGCCCTGTGGGCGCGGGTCACGCACGAACTGGGCGAGGCCGGGGCGCTGCATCGGCTCGCGCCGCTCGCGGGACGGCCCGGGTTGTCCCGCGCGCTGTCCCGGACCGTGGGTGAGCTGCGCATGCTGGGGATTGGTGCGGAGCGGGTGGAGCCGGCGCTCGGCGCCGCGATGGTGGCCTTCGAGACCGCGCTGCGCGAGGGGCGGATGGCGGATCGGGCGATGGTGTACTCGCTCGCGATCTCGCGCGTGGGGGCGGCGGCGCTGGCTCCGTTGGTGATGGTCGACGTGAAGGCCGAGGCGGGCCTCGAGCGGGCGTTCGTGGAGGCGTTGGTCGCGCATGCGCCGAGCTCGTTGGTGGTGGGGCCCGTGGGGGAGGGTGATGGGGGTGGGGTGGAGTTGCCTTGTGAGGGGGAGTCCGTTGTTGGGGCTTTGCAGCGGAATCTGTTTTCGGCTGAGCCTGTCGTGGAAACGCGGGTTGAGAACTCCGGCGATGGTGCCGAGGTCGGCCCCTCACCCCAGCCCTCTCCCCGCTCGCGCAGGGCGAGGGGGCGGTTGGAGATCTTCTCGGCTCCCGGTGAGGCCCGCGAGTGCGTGGAGATCGCCCGCATGGTGCTCGAGCTGGCCGCCACCGGCGTGCCCTTCGACGAGATGGCCGTCGCCCTGCGCAGCCCCGCTTCGTACCGCGCGCCCCTGGAGGAGGCGTTTCGTCGCGCCAAGATCCCCGCGTGGTTCAGCGCCGGGTTGCCTCGCCCCGACCCTTCCGGCCGCGCGCTGCTCGCGTTGTTGCTGTGCGCGGAAGAGGGCCTGTCGGCGCGTCGCTTCAGCGAGTACCTCTCGCTCTCCCAGGTGCCTCCGGCCGGGGTCCGCGAGGAGCGCTACGTGCGTCCCGAGTCGAGTGACTCGCTCTTGCCGCTGGAGCCGGCGGAGGAGCCCGCCCCCGAAGCGCCCGAGACCATCGGCGATCTCGACGCCCCCGCCGTGCTCGGCCAGCTCCGCGCCCCGCGTCGTTGGGAGCGGTTGATCATCGACGCCGCCGTCATCGGAGGCACCGACCGCTGGCGCCGCCGCCTCTCGGGCCTGCGCGAGAAGATGAAGAAGGAACGCCTCAACCCCACCGCGAGTGAAGCGCAGCTCGCCCGGGTCGATCGCGAGCTCGCCGATCTCGAGGCCCTCGAACACTTCGCGCTGCCGCTGCTCGATGGTCTCGCCGCGCTCCCCAGGTCGGCGAAGTGGGAGACCTGGCTCGAGGCCCTGAACACGCTGGCGGCGGGCTCGCTCAAGCACCCCACGCGGGTGCTCTCGGTGCTCGCCGAGCTGGCGCCCCTGGGGCCGGTCGGTCCCCTCGAGCTGCCCGAGGTCCGCGCGGTGTTGAGCCGGCGCCTCTCGGAGATCACCGAGGCCCCCGAAGGCCGTCGCCACGGCCAGGTCTTCGTGGCGCCCGTGGAGAACCTGCGCGGGCTCTCGTTCGAGGTGGTCTTCGTGCCCGGCCTCGCCGAGCGCATCTTTCCGCAGAAGATCCGCGAAGACCCGCTGTTGCCTGACGCAGCCCGCGCGCTCGTCTCACCGCTCCTCGAGACCGCGAAGGAACGCATCGCCGCCGAACGCCTCGCGCTGTTGCTCGCCGTGGGGGCCGGGCGACGGAAGGTGGTGCTCTCGTACCCGCGCGTCGACCCCGAGCACGCCCGCCCCCGGGTTCCGTCTTTCTACGCGCTCGAGGCCGCGCGCGCGGTGCAGGGCACGTTGCCGGGCTTCGAGGCGCTCCAGCGCCAGGCCGAGTCGAGCTCCCGCATCCGCCTCGCGTGGCCCGCGCCGGAGGTGCCTTCCCGCGCCATCGACGACACGGAGTTCGACCTCTCGGTGCTCGATCGCATCTTGCGTGCGAAGGACTCGGTCAAGGGCCAGGGCCGCTACCTCGTCACCACCAACCCGCACCTCGCCCGTGCCCTGCGGGCCCGCTACGCGCGCTGGCAGCAGAGCACGTGGACGCCGTGGGACGGCCTGGTACGTCCCGGTGCGCTCGGCCGCGCGGCCCTCGAGGCGCACCACCCCACGAAGCGGCCGTTCTCTCCCACGGCGCTCGAGCACTACGCGGCGTGCCCCTACCGGTTCTTCTTGTCGGCCATCGTCAGGCTTCACCCCCTGGAGATCCCCGGCGAGGTCGAAGAGCTGGGACCCATGGAGAAGGGCTCCATGGCCCACGAGGTCCAGTACTCGTTGCTCAGCGCGCTGCGAGAGGACGGGGTCGCGGTCACGCCCCAGAACCTCGAGGTGATCCTCGGGCGCCTGCGAGAAACCATCGGACAGGTCGCCCGTGACGTGTTCGACCGCTACAAGCCCGCCATCGAGCGCGTCTGGCAAGACGGCGTGCAGACCCTCGAGGCCGATCTCCGCCAATCGCTGCGCCTCGCCACGGACGAGCCCGACTGGAAGCCGGCGTACTTCGAGTTGTCCTTCGGGCTCCCGGGGCGCGACGTCGATTCGCAGGACCCCGCCAGCTCGCCGAAGCCGGTGACCCTGATCGAAGGGCTGCAGGTCCGCGGCTCCATCGATCTCGTGGAGAAGAGCGCCAGCGGGGCCTTGCGCGCCACGGACTACAAGACGGGCCGCTCACGCGCTGAGCCAGGCAACGTCATCGGTGGCGGCAAGCACCTCCAGCCGCTGCTCTATGCGCTGGTGCTCGAGAAGCTCTTCCCCGAGGCCGAGGTGCGCTCGGGGCGGCTGCTCTACAACACCCAGGTGGGCGGGTTTCTCTCGGTCGAGACCCGGCTCGACGCCGCCAGCCGCGAGGCCTTCGCGTCGGTGGTGCGGACCCTGCGCGGCGCGCTCGAGACCGGGTTCTTCCCCGCGGCGCCCGATGACGACGAGTGTCGCTACTGCAACTTCCGCCCGGTCTGCGGCCCCGACGAGGCGCGCCGGATGGTGAAGACGCGCAAGGGCGTGCGGGCCGAGCTCAACGAACTGCGCACCCTGAGGTCGAAGCCATGAAGCGGCCCGGAGATCAGCCCACCCGAACCCAGCTGCTCGAGGATCTCGACAGCACCTTCGTGGTCGAGGCCGCCGCGGGCACGGGCAAGACCACGGTGCTCGTCGAGCGCATCGTGATGATGGTGCGCAAGGGCAAGGCGCGGCTCCAGGAGATCATCTCCGTCACCTTCACCGAGAAGGCGGCTGGCGAGATGAAGCTGCGGCTGCGCACCCGGTTGGAGCGGGCCCGTGAAGACCAGGCCACCCCCGAGTCCGAGCGCGCGTTGCTCACGCTGGCCCTCGAAGAGCTCGAGGTCGCGCGCATCGGCACCATCCATGGGCTGTGCGCGGATCTCCTGCGCGAGTACCCCGTGGAGGCCGGGGTGGACCCGCTCTTCGAGGTCGGCGCCGACGGAGACGCCGAGGCGCTGCTGACCGCGGCCTTCGAGCGCACCTTCCAGGGCCTGCTGCAGACCCAACCCGAGGGGATTCGTCGCGCGTTGCGGCGCCGGCAGCGGGGCCTCGACGCCGAGCCGCCCCGCCTCACCTTGTTCTCGGCGGTGCAGACGCTGGTCGATCACCGTGACTTCGCGGCGCCGTGGCGCCGAGACCCCTTCGCCCGCGAGGCCAGCATCGACGCGCTGCTCGCGCCGCTCGAGGGCTTCGCTTCCCGGGGCCCCTCGCTGCGGCTCAAGGGCGGGAGGTCCAGCGAGTTCCTCGAGACCGTCGAACTCTGCCGGCGCTTCATCGACGACCTGCGGCACCGCGAGAGCGTCTCGACCCGCGACTACGACGGGCTCGAAGCCCAGCTCCGCGAACTCGCCGGCAACAAGTTCCGGTGGACCTCGAAGACCTGGGGCCTGCAGTTCGGCGCCGACTGGCCCGAGGCCCAGGCGATCGCCGAGCGCGACCAGCTCGCCGCGGCCTTGCAGGACTTCGTGCGCCGCGCCGACGCCGATCTCGCCTCGCGGCTGCACGAGGAGCTGCGGCCCATCGTCGCCGCCTACGAGCTCGAGAAGGCCCGCGCGGGCGTGCTCGACTTCGTCGACCTGCTGCTGCTCACCCGCAACCTGCTGCGCGACCACCAGGCGGTGCGCCGCTCGCTGCAAGAGCGCTTCAAGCGCCTCTTCGTCGACGAGTTCCAGGACACCGACCCGCTGCAGAGCGAGATCGTGCTGCTGCTGGGCGCCGATGATCCCACCCAGGGCGACCCGTTTGCCTCGCGGCCCGTGCCCGGCAAGCTGTTCCTCGTCGGGGATCCCAAGCAGAGCATCTACCGCTTCCGCCGCGCCGACATCCTCCTCTACGAGCGGGTGAAGCAGCACCTCCTGGGGCACGGCGCGCAGGTCGTCTACCTCTCGACCTCGTTCCGCGGCACGCCCGGCATCCAGGCCGCGGTGAACGGCGCCTTCGCCCCGCGCATGACCGGCGAGCACCAGGCCACCTGGGTGCCGCTGGGGGAGTGGCGGGAGGCCCAGAAGGACCAGCCCTCGGTCATCGCGCTGCCCGCGCCACGGCCCTTCAACGAGCGCCTCAAGGTGACCAAGGACGCCATCGAGAACGGCCTGCCCGAGGCCGTCGGCGCGTTCATCGAGTGGCTCACGAAGAAGAGCGGCTGGCTCGTCGAAGAAGACGGCAAGCGCGTGCCTGTCGAGGCGCGGCACGTGTGCATCCTCTTCAAGCGGCTGCGGCGCTGGGGCGGGGTCGACGTGCCGCGGCCCTACGCCCAGGCCCTCGAGGCCCGCCGGGTGCCGCACGTGCTGGTGGGCGGTCGCTCGTTTCACCAGCGCGAAGAGGTGATGGCCCTGCGCACCGCGCTCTTCGCCGTCGATCGCCCGGATGACGAGTTCTCGGTCTACGCCGCCCTGCGGGGGCCCTTCTTCGCCATCACCGACGAGCAGTTGTTCTCCTTCAAGCACACGCTGGGGAAGCTGCACCCGCTGCGGCCCTTCGAGAAGGACCCCGTCAGCGACGACGACGCGCCGGTGGTCCAGGCGCTGGGCCTGCTGCGCGCCCTGCACCTCGAGCGCAACCGCCGCCCCGTGTCGGCCACCGTGCACGCGCTGCTCGAGGTGACCCGCGCCCACGCCGGCGTCGCGGTGTGGACGGCTGGCGCCCAGGCCCTGGCCAACGTGCTCCAACTCGCCGAGGTGAGCCGTCGCCACGAGCGCCGCGCGACCTCGTTTCGAGACGTGGTGGAGGCGCTGCAAGACGAGGCCGACGGGGGCGAGGCTCCGGACGCGCCGCTGGTCGAAGAGGGTACCGAGGGCGTGCGCATGATGACCGTGCATGCCGCCAAGGGCCTCGAGTTCCCGGTGGTGATCCTCGCCGAGCCCACCGCCAACGCCAGCCGCCAGGAGCCCTCGCACTGGGTCGACCCGGAGCGTGGCCTGTGGGTCCACGCGCTCGCCAACTGCGTGCCCACCGAGCTGCGCGAGCACGAGCACGAGGTGCTCGCCCGCGACGCCGAAGAGGCGCTGCGCCTGACCTACGTCGCCGCCACGCGCGCCCGCGACCTGCTGGTGGTGCCGGTGTGCAGCGAGCGCCAGTGGAAGGACACCTGGACCGAGGTGCTCTACCCGGCGCTGTACCCGTCCGAGGGCTTCGAGCACGAGGTGACCAAGGCCCCCGGCTGCCCGCCCTTCGGCTTCGACCCGGTGCTCGATCGCGAGGGCGGGGTGCCGGCCAACGTGCCCCAGCCGGGGCTCCACCTGGCGAAGACGAAGAAGAACCGCGTGGTGTGGTGGGACCCGCGCACCCTCGAGCTCGCCCGGGAAGAACGCACCGGGCTCGAGGCCGCCGACGCCCTGCTCGACGACGAGGTCGAGGCGCCGAAGAGCATCGCGGCCTACGCGGCCTGGCAACTCGAGAAGGGCGAGGCCGTGCGCTCCGGCAGCACCCCCAGCGCCCGGGTGGTCGTCGCCCGCGAGCTGGAGCCCCTGACCACCCCCGGCACCATTCCCCTCGAACAGACCGACGCCCGGCGCGAAGGGCGGCCTCACGGCGTTCGTTTCGGAGAGCTGGTGCACGCCTGCCTCGCGGTGACGCCGCTGGTGGCGACGCGCGAGGTGGTGGCCGGCATCGCGGCGGTGATGGCCCGCACCCTCGAGGCGTCACCGCTCGAGGCAGACGCCGCGGTCGGGGCCGTGCTCGCGGCCCTGGCTCACCCCATGGTGCGCAACGCCCAGCGCTCGACCGACGTGCGGCGCGAGGTGACCATCGTCGACCACCTGGCCGACGGGACCATCGTGGAGGGGGCGATCGACCTCGCCTACGAGCTCGACGGCGAATGGCAGGTGGTCGAGTTCAAGACCGACGAGACCATCGACGAACGGCGAGCCCACTACGAGGCGCAGACGCAGGCCTACGTCCGCGCCATCGGCGCCGCGACCGGGAAACCCGCCCGCGGCGTCATCCTGCGGGTGTGATTACGGCGCGCGCTCGTACTGCACGGCGATGCGCGTCCCCTGCACGTCGATCGCGCTCACCGAGCAGCTGGGGTTCGCGCCCGGGCACTGGTTGCCGACACAGTTGCTCGACGAGCTCAGCGCCACCGTGCCCTTGAAGGTGTTGGCGAAGCGCTCGAAGACGATCTCCGCGTGGGTGGTCGCGGTGACCACGTTGTTGCCGGGCAGCGTCTGCTTGGTGACGCTGTCGCTCGCGAACTGCCAGCCCTTGTCGACCTTCTTGCCCGTGAACACGCCGTTGACGTTCACGTTGGGGGCCGCGCCCATGTCGATCGAGCCGCCGCCCTTCTCGACGTCGAGGAACGCCGTGTTGTCCGGCCCGTCGTACACGCTGACCTGGATCAACCCGGGCGGCGTCGTGGTGACCACCGTCGAGGGCTGCATGCCGCTCGTGTAGCAGCTGTCGGGCAACGAGAAGTGGCTGACCACCAGGGAATAGACCTCGGGCGAGGTGCCGTTGCAGCCCGTGAGCGCCAGCGCCAAGAACATCAATGCGTTCCGCATGTGTGACCTCCGTTGAAAGAAGGCCGGCAGCGTCGGGCGGGGCGCTTCGACTGTCAAAGAATCGTGGCGATCAACTTTCGGCAGCGCCGATCTGCCGCGGGGGGGCGTCGCGCAGCGCCGACTCGACCTCCTCGGGCCCGTAGCCTTCGAGCTTGCGGTACAGCGTCTTGCGATCGAGCCCGAGGATCTTCGCGGCCTGGGTGCGGTGCCCGCCGACGGCCCGCAGCACGCGCAAGATGTGCTGCCGCTCGACGTCCTCCATGGGCACCAGCACCGACTCGTCGGCCTCCGAGGCGCTGGTCGCCGCCGTGGGGTGCAGCACCTTCTCAGGCAGGTCTTCGGTCGTCAGCTGGGCGTAGCGCGTCAGCGCCACCGCGCGCTCGATGACGTTCTGCAGCTCGCGCACGTTGCCCGGCCACCCATACGCCAGCAGCTTCTCGGCGGCCGCCGACGCCAGCCCAGTGACCTCCTTGCGGCTGCGCTCGGCGAAGGTGCGCACGAAGTGCTGCGCCAGCAGCAGCACGTCGTTGCCGCGCATGCGCAGGGGGGGCAGGTGGAGGTTGATGACGTTGATGCGGAAGTAGAGGTCTTCGCGGAAGCGCTTCTCTTCCACCGCGGTCTCGAGATCGCGGTTGCTGGCGGTCACCACGCGCGCGTCCCACGGCACCTCGATCTCGGTGCCCAGCGGCTTGACCTTGCGCTCCTGCAGGGCGCGCAGCACCCGTGCCTGGAGGCTGGGCGGCAGCTCGCCGATCTCGTCGATGCACAGCGTGCCGCCCTGCGCGCGCACGAAGGCGCCAGGCCGGGCGGGGCGGGCGTCGATCTTCGCGAAGCCGAACAGCTCGCCCTCGAGCAGCGCCTCGGGCACCGCGCCGCAGTTGATGGTCACGAAGGGGCCCGCGCGCCGGCGGCTGGCCTCGTGAATCGCCCGGGCCACGACCTCCTTGCCCGTGCCGCGCTCGCCGGTCACCAGCACCGCCGACTCGCTGTCGGCCACGCGGTTGATGAGGTTCAGGATCTCCTGCATGCCGTTGCTCTCGCCCAGCAAGGTCGAGGTGCCCTTGCGCACGCCGGCCTCGTCGCGCAGCCGCTTCACCTCTTCGCGCAGTTGCTTGTGCTGCACCGCGCGGGCGAGGGCCAGCACCAGGGCTTCGATCTCGAAGGGCTTGGTGAGGAAGTCGTAGGCCCCGGCGCGAATGGCCTTGATCGCCGTGTCCATGCTCCCGAAGCCGGTGATCACCAGCACCGGCAGGCCCGGGTGGCCAGCCACGATGCGCTCGCACAACGAGAGCCCGTCGAGGCCCTTCATGTTGACGTCGGTGATGACCGCCTCGAAGTCGTGCTGTTGGAGCAGCGCGAGGGCGGCCTCGCCGTGGGGGGCGGTCTTCGCCTGGTAGCCCCGGCGGCTGAGTCCTTCGACCAGCAACTGCGCCATGGCGGTGTCGTCTTCAACGATCAGGATGTGGTGGGTCATACGGGTCGGCGCTCCAACGGTAGAAACAGCGAGAAAGTGGTGCCCGCACCGGGCTTCGATTCAGCGGAGATCCAACCGCCGTGGTCGCTCAAGATGCCCCACGCGACCGAGAGCCCCAGGCCGTTGCCATCGCCCACGGCCTTGGTGGTGAAGAAGGGCTCGAAGATGTGGGGGAGCACGTCGGCGGTGATGCCCCCACCCTCGTCGGACACGTCGAGCCGCGCGTACTCGGCCGCCGGGCCACCCACGTCGGGAGGCGGGGTCGCCAGCCCGCGGCTGACGGTGAGTCGCACCGGGCCCCCCTGGGGCATGGCCTGGACGGCGTTGACCACCAGGTTGGTGATCACCTGCTGCAACTGGTTCGCGTCGCCGTCGACCTCCACCGAAGTGGGAGCCGCGATGGTGACGGTACACCGGGACTTCTCGACCAGCGGCGAGAGCATCGAGGCCGACTGCGCGACGAGCTGCGGGAGCTGCACCCGGGTCAGCGAGGGCGTCGAGCGCCGCGCGAAGTCCAGCAACTGGCGGATGATGCGCGTCATCTGCGCGGCCTGCTGGTGAATGATCTCGGCGTTGGCGCGCACCGCCTCGCCTTCGACCTCCCCGGTGGCGATCATGCGCGCGCGCATCGAGGCGACGTTGAGCGGGGTACCCAGTTCGTGGGCGATGCCCGCGGCGAGCAGTCCGACCGTGGTGAGGCGATCGGCGTGGCGCAGCGCGGCCTGCACCGTCTCCTTCTCGGCGATCTCGCGCTTGAGCCGGTTGTGCGAAGCGAGCAGCTCGTCGCACATCTTGTTCATCTCGGCGGCCAGCTCGCCGATCTCGTCGTGCTGGCTGATGGTCAGCGGCCCGAGGTAGTCGCCGCGGCTGACCCGCCGCGCCTTCTCGGCCAGCGAGCGCATGGGCCGCCCCACCACCACCGCGCCGAACGCGCCGGCCAACACCGCCCACAACACGCCCAGGGTGGCGACGTTGACCGCATGGCTGGCGATGGTCGCCCGCAGGAACTCGCTCTCGGCGGTCAGCGACTCCTGCACCCACAGCGCACCGGGGCTCCCGTCGGCGAGCGTGGTGGGCAACCACGTCTCGGCCGTGCGCCACACGTCGACGGTGAAGACCGCCTCACCTCGCGCGAGCGCGTCGCGTTGGGACGAATGAAGCGTCAGGTCCGGAGCCGCGACCAGGCGCATCACCATGCGTTGCGGGTCGTGGTTGGCCGCGGCGAGGAGCGCGACCGCGGCCTCGGCATACGTTCCGTGCGCCCGTTCACGCTCGAGGGCAACGAGGAGCACCCGGCCGGCCGCGCCCTGGTCTCGCTCGATGTCCGCGTGGTGCAGCGTCACCGCTTCCCGCACCGAGAGCCAGGCCGAGACCCCGAGCGCGAGGATCGCCGACAGCGCGAGCGGGAGCGTGATCTTGCGGGCCAACTGCATGCCCACCACTCTGCCTCAAACAGGGATTCTTCCCCGCGAGTCATTTTGACTCACTCGATCGCGAGCGCGAGTCGAAGTGACGCGAGGGCGCGGTGGGCATCGAGCAGCGCGTCGATCTCGCGCAGCTGCGCTTCTCCGCTCGCCTGCTCGCGGAGGTTGACGAAGAGCAGGCTGCCGTCGCCCAGCTCGAAGCGCGTGCGCTCCCCGGTCTCGAGGCGCAAGGCGACCTGCACTTCCTTGCGGGCCAGCGTGATGCGGGCGCGCGCCGTCTCGTGGGCCGAGCGGGCGTCCTCGAGTTCCATGGCCACGCGGTCGCGCGCGAGGCGCAGCTGGGCGTCGAGCTTCGCCAGGGCCGCCCGGGCGCTCTGCATGCGCCCCAGGGGAGCCCGGTAGAGGAGCGGCACGTCGAGCACGGCGTTGAACTCCAGCTCCGGGGGGCCCAGCGCGGCGGCCTCCGGGCGCTGCGGCGCGCCGAGGTCCTTGCTGACGGCGACGCCGAGGTCGAGCGCGGGCAGCAGCTGGTTCTGGGCGAAGCGCAGCTCGAGCTCGGCCTGCTGCTTCTGGTCTTGCAGCCGCTTCACGTCGGGACGGCGCGCGAGCACGGTGGCGGCGTCGACCGGTGCGGGCCCTTCAACCGGCTCGGCCATCGAGGGGAGCCGCTCGTCGGCCGGCACCACCGGCGCGCCCGTGGCGTCGCGCAGGAAGAGCGAGAGCTCGAGGGCGGCCTGCTCGACGCCGCGCTGTGCCTGCACCACGAAGGCCTCGCGCTGCACGAGGGCCCGCGCGTTGTCGAGGCGATCGAACTGCGCCACGTCGCCGGCGCCGGCGCGCGCGCCCAGCTGTACGTCTCGCTGGCGGGCGAGCTCCAGCAGTCCGCGCGCGACCTCGCGGCGGCGCCCCGCGGCGACCCATTCCCAGTAGCGGAACGTGGCCTGTCGCGTGAGCTCGAGCTGCTGCTGGGCCACGCCGAGCCCAGCGAGCGACTGGCCGAGGGCCGCGCGGGCCTCGGTGGCGCGGCGGCGATCGATGGGCCCGTTGCGCACCAGCGGAACCACCGCGCCCGCGCGCAGTTCGCCCGCCGACCACGTCTCGCGCTCGCCGTAGTAGCTCTGGATCTTCCCCGTGCCGAGCCGGTAGCCGCCGAAGAAGCTCGCGCCCCACAGCGCGGTGGGCACCTCGACGACCGAGTCCACCCGGGCCTGGGGGTAGCCGCCCAGCGGGGTGACCGTCGCGCGGGTGCGCCACACCGGGTCGAAGGCCCCGGCCGCAGCGAGGCGCTCCCCTTCGGCCGCGTCGACGTCGGCGCGCGCTCCCACGAGCGCAGGGAACGAGGCACGGGTCGCCTCGAGCACCTCGGCCAGCGAGAGGGACCCGGCCTCGGCTCGCGGGGCATCGCCGGCGCCCAGCGCGAGCGCCACGACGAGCGCGGCGATCACTTCGCACCGCCCTTCGGGGTCGACGGCGGCTTCACCGTGGGGGGAAAGCCGTTGAAGCGACGCCACAGCTCGTAGCCGAGCTTCACCTGGTCGAGCAGCACCCAGCCGTTCACCCGCACGCCCTGGCGCAGGTACAGCGCAGAAGGCCACGGGTCGCCCGCGTCGGGTCGCACCAGGATGCGGAACTTGCCCGCGCCGTCGTCGGTGGAGTCGATGAGCGCCACCGTGCCCCCGAAGGTACCCACGGCCACCGACGGCCACCCGGTGAACTGCACCGCGGGCCAGCCCTCGAACTGCAGGCGCACCGGCCGCCCATCGGAGAGCAGGGGCAGATCGTTGCCCCCGACCCACAGCTCGACGGCGCGCTCCGTGGTGTCGGGCACGAGCACCACCAGCGGGTCGCCGGCCTTCACGAACGAGTTCCCCTGGCCCGACAACAGGCGCAGCACCGTGCCCTCCTTCGGGGCGCGCACCTCCATGGTGCTCTGGCGCGCCAGGCGCACCTCGAGGCGCGCCAGCTCGGCGGCGGTGGTGGCCTCTTCGGCGAGCGCCGAGGCCTCGGCCGCGCGCGCGTCGTCGATGGCCGCGTTGAGATCGTGCTCCACCCGCGCGCGGTCCGCCTCCAGCGCCAGCTCCTCGCCCAGCGCGGCCTGCAGCGTGGCCAGCGCGCGCTCGACCTCGGTGGCGGTGCGCACCAGGTCCAGCTGCGCGAGCTCCACGTTGCGCTGGCTGGTGAGGCCCTGGGCCACCAGCTTGTCCTGGCGCTCGAGGTTCTGCTTCGCGGTGCCCTGGGCGGCGCGGGTGGCCTCCACGGTCTGCTGCGCCGCGCGGCTGCGCTCCCGGGACATGGCCACGCGGCTCTCGGCGGCGCGGATGCCGGCGCCGCGCGACGAGCCCAGGGCCTTCTGCCGCGACTGGATGGAGGTCGCCCGGCTCACGGCCGCGTCCTTGCGCGCGATGACCGCGGAGCGCTCCTGCTCGAGGCGCTGCAGGATGTCGGGGTCGTTGTCGGTCAGCTCGAGCAGCAGCTCGCCCTGGGCCACGCGGCTGCCTTCGCGCACGTACCAGCGCGTGACGCGGCCCTCGATGGGGGCGTCGAGCTCCTGCTGGCGCTCCACGGGGGCGAAGGCGACGACGCGGCCGGTCCCGTCGATGCTCTGCTGCCAGGGCACGAAGAGCAGCGTGCCGAAGAAGAGCAGGCCGAGCACGGCGAGCAGCCGGGCCAGCACGCGCAGCAGCCGCGGGGTGCGCACCACGAGGGCCGCGGCGCGCTGGCCGGAGGAGATGAGGGCCTGGGACTGGGCGGTCATGAGCGCTCCTGGGACAGCGAGGCGAGGGTGTGGTGGGTGCTGCAGGCCCGGGCGAGCGCGGCCTGCGGCTCGTTGACCAGCGCGATGAGGGTCCACGGGGCGGCGTCGCGGGTCAGCGCGGCGACACAGCGCGCGCGCGCGTCCGTCTCCAGGCCCTCGAGCGACTCGTCGACGACGATCAACCGGGGGCTGCCCACCAGCGCGCGCGCCACCAGCAGCCGCGTCATCTGGCTGGGGTTGAGCGGGGCGCCCGAGTGGAAGAGGTGGGTGTCGATGCCCTCGGGCAGGGCGCGCAGTTCGTCCAGCAGGCCGACGCGCTCCAGCGCCGCGCGGGCGTCGAGGGCGGTCACCGCCTCGCGGCCCACGGTCACGTTCTCGAGCACCGTGCCCTCGAAGATTTCGCCGCGGCGCACGAAGGCCACGTGCTCGCGCAGCGCCGGGGTGCGCGCCCGGCTGGTCTCGACGCCGTTGAAGCTGACGGTACCCGCCGCGGGCAGGCGCAGCGCGGTGAGCCACTCGCCCAGGCGGTGGCCCCGGGCCCCGGTGATGGCCACGCGATCGCCCGCGCGCACGTCCAGGGTGAGGGGGGCGCTCACGCCGTCGTGTGCCCCGTGAACCTCGACCCGAATGCCGCCGTGGCCGGGCACCGGCTCGCCGCGCTCAGGGTCTTCGAGTTCCAGGTCGAGCAGGTGGCCCAGCTTGTCGACGGCGGTCAAGAGATCGTAGGCGCTGTCCAGCAGCTTGCCGAGCTTGGCCATCGAGCCCGCGACGGCGGCGACGATCAGCTCGGCGGCGACGAGCTGGCCCAGGGTCAGCTCGCGCTGCACCACCAGCCAGCCGCCCAGGCCCAGCAACGCGGCGCTGGCGAAGACCTGCAGCGCCAGGGTGCCCACGGTCTGGCCGAAGAGCACGCGGAAGTGGCCGTCCCGGGCCTGGAGGTAGCGGCGGGTGAGCGCGTCGGCGCGCTCGGTGGCGAAGGCCGCGCCGCCCTTGCCGCGGAAGGCGGCGCCGGGGCGCGCGAGCTGCTCGAGCCAGGCGGCGACCTCGTACTTGGCGTAGCTCTCGTCGATGCTGGTCGACAGTCCGCGCTTCGCCGGCGCCCACAACACGAGGGCCAGCAAGACGATGAGCACCAGGTCGAAGCCCAGCAGGGCGGGGTGGTAGAAGCCGAGCACCACGAGGCCGATGACGATCTGCAGCACCGTCGCCACGCCGTCGGTCAGCAGCACGCTCACGGTCTTCTGCGCGGTGACCACCTCGAAGAAGCGGTTGACGGTCTCGGGGCCGAAGCCCTGCTCGGCCTCCTCGGGCTTGACCCGCGGGAGCCGCCACGCGAGGTCGAGCGCGGTGCGCACGAAGAGGCGCTGCTGCAGCGACTCCACCACCCGGGTCTGCAGCGCCTTGAGCGTGCCCTGGAACCCGAGCGCCGCGAGCAACAGCAGCGCGAGCACCACGATCGGCTGGAGCAGCGTGCCGAAGGCCACCGAGCCCACCAGCGACTGCACGGCGATGGGCGTGGCCAGCGTGAACAGCCCGGCGGCCGAGGCATAGATGAAGACGATCCACAGGTCGTCGCGCTCGAGGTGCATGAGCGCGCGCAGCCGGGACCAGGGCGAGGGGTGCGCGGCCAGCGCCTCGAGGGGGGTCGCGGGGGCGGCGGTGAGCCACGGGCCTCCCACCTCGGCGACGAGCGCGCGCACCTGCGTGAGCGACAGCCACGCCGGAGGCTGGCCGGGTCGGCAGACCTCGAGCAAGGCGCCCCGGCGCGAGGTGATGGCGAGGCCGCCACCCGAGAGGGTCACCAGCGGCAACTCGGTGGTCTCCAACGCGAGCGAGGGATCGCCGGCGTCGGCCGGGAGGAGCCGCGAACGCTCGAGCGCCGCGCGCAGCACGTCGATCAGCGCCGGCAGCTCGATGGAGGTACGCCCCTCGAGCGCGGTGCGCGCGACGCGGCGGTCCTTGACGGGATCGAGTTCCACCCCGACCACCGGGGCCAGGGTCTCCATCGCCCACACCACGCGGTTGGCGGCTTCTTCGGCGGTCAGTCGTTCGGGGGCGGCGGCATTCATGGAGAGCCTTGAAGTAACACCCTTGGGTGATCTTAAAACTGGAAGATTTGACTCTATAAGTTAGAAAAAACAGAACCATTGGCGAGGCAGCCCCGAGGGCGATTAGTCCGCAGTGCTCCCATGGCGCTCCCCCGACAGTTGGCCCTGCTGCAGGGCAGCAAGTGGACCAGCGCGGCGGTGCTCGAGGGCTGGCGTCATTTCGAGGTGGTGGGGCTGCGGCGCGGCGAGGCGGGCTGGGAGGTGGAGCTGGCCGCCAGCTGCGATGCGCGACGAAGGGTGACGGTGGCGGCCCGGGCGCTCACGAAGGGCCCCGACTGGAGCGCCGGGTGGACGACGCTGCGGGCGCTGCACGCCGGAAAGCCGTGACGTCGCGCGTGGGCCTCGCGCTGAAACGCATAGAGTGCCGCCCAATGGCGCGCGCAGCGAAACCGAAGAAGCCGACGACGGCCCCTGAAGTGGTGCCCGAGAGCGCGGACCTCGCGCCCGTGGTGGGCAAGAACTTGAAGCGCCTGCGCACCGAGCGCGGCCTGTCCCTCGAGCGCCTGGCGCAGTCTTCCGGCGTGTCGCGCGCGATGCTCGGCCAGGTCGAGCTGGGCCAGAGCGCGCCCACCATCAACGTGCTGTGGAAGATGGCCCGGGCCCTCGACGTGCCCTTCTCGGCGTTGATCACCACCAGCGCCACCAGCGGGGTGAAGGTGCTGCGCAGCGACGCGGCGAAGCGGCTGATGTCCAGCGACGGCTCGTTCCAGTCGCGCGCGCTGTTCCCCTTCGACGAGCCGCGCCGGGTCGAGTTCTACGAGCTGAAGCTCAACGCGAAGGGCATCGAGAAGGCCGACGCGCACGCCCCGGGCACCACCGAGAACCTGGTGGTCGCCAGGGGCTCGGTGGAGATCCTCGTGGGCACCCAGAAGCACCAGCTGCACACCGGCGACGCGATCCTCTTCGAGGCCGATCAACCTCACGAGTACCGCAACGCCGGGGTGGGCGAAGCGGTGCTCTACCTGGTGATGACCTACGCCGAGCAGGTCGGTTAGCGGGGCGCCAACCACGTCGGCGGGGTGACGATCTTCTCGCCCCCGCGCACGTGCGCCGGCACTTCACTGCGGGCCTTGTGGCCGCGCTTCTTCGGGTCCTGGCGCGAGATGATCTTGCCCACGAGATCGTAGTCGTGGGCCTCGGTGACCTCGATGGTCACCAGGTCGCCCGGGTACGCCATGCCGTCGTTGATGTAGACGTTGCCGTCGATCTCCGGCGCCTGGCCCTGGTGGCGGCCGACGAGCAGCAGGTCGGTCTCGGGGCTGCGGCCTTCGACCAGCACCTCCAGCGTGGTGCCCACGAGCTTCTTGTTCTGCTCGCGGCTGATGCGCTTCTGGATGGCCATGATCTCGCGCCAGCGGCGCTCGATGGTGCGCTTGGGCACCTTGCCTTCCATCTCGAAGGCCGTGGTGCCCTCTTCGTCGGAGTACTGGAAGACGCCCAGGCGCTCGAAGCGCTGCTCCTTGACGAAGTCCTTCAAGATCTCGAAGTCCTCCTCGGTCTCGCCGGGCAGGCCGACGATCATCGAGGTGCGGAACGAGAGGCCGTCCACGCGGGTGCGGATCTTGTGGACCAGCTGCTTCAGGAACGCCGACTCGCGGCCGCGCTTCATGGTGCGCAGCAGGCGATCGCTGGCGTGCTGCAGCGGCATGTCGAGGTACTTGGCGATCTTCTTCTCGGTGGCCATCACCTCGATGAGCTCGTCGGGGAACACGCGCGGGTAGGCGTAGTGCAGGCGGATCCAGTGCACGTCCACCTTCACCAGCTCCTTGAGCAGCTCGTGCAGCTTGGGCTTGCCGGGGAGATCGTGGCCGTAGGCCGTGAGATCCTGCGCCACGAGGTTGAGCTCCATCACGCCCTGGTCGGCGAGCTGGTGCGCTTCCTTCACGATGTCTTCGATGGTGCGTGAGCGCTGCAGCCCGCGGAGCTGGGGGATGATGCAGAACGCGCACTTGTTGTCGCAGCCCTCGGAGATCTTCAGGTACGCGGTGTACCCGGGCATCGAGTTCACCTTCGCCACCGACGCGGTGTGGATGTACTCGGGGTCGGGGATCACCTGGCGCGGGCTCGCTTCGGCCGCCAGCAGGTCGCCGATCTGCACGTAGGCGCTGGTACCCAGGAAGTGATCGACCTCGGGCAGGTCCTTGACCAGCGCTTCGCCGTGGCGCTGCACCAGGCACCCGGTCACCACCAGCGTGCTGCACGAGCCCGCCTTCTTGTACTCGGCCATCTCGAGGATCGAGTCGACCGACTCCTTCTCGGCGGCCTTCAGGAAGGCGCAGGTGTTGACCACGATGACGTCGGCCGCTTCGGGCTCCTGCACCAGCTGGTAGCCCTTGTGCTGCAACGAGCCGAGCATCACTTCGCTGTCCACCCGGTTCTTCGGGCAACCCAGCGTCATCATGTACAGGTTCTTCTTCTTCGAAGACTTGGTGGCCAAGGTGTTCTCTCTCTTGTTCAAGGCGAAACGAGACCGAGCTCACTGCGCTCGAAGTGATCGACGGTCCACGAGAAGTGGTGGGTGGTGCCGCTGGTGTAACCAATCTCGAGCGAGCCCTCGGGCGTCAGCTCGATGCGCATCGCCTTGCCCAGCTTGCAGGTGGCGGCGGGCCACTCCAGCACGCGGCTCGCGGTGCGGTCCTTCGTCACGTACATCGCCATGCGCAGCTCGTGGCCCGAGACGCAGGTGTCTTTCACGTACGGGTTCTTGCCGGTGATGATGGTGAAGATCGGCCGGTTGTCGTTGAGGATCAGCTTCACCGCCGGCAGCGCCACGCTCGCGGGCGGCAGCGATGCCTCCCCGGCGATCAACGCGGCCAGGGAGTCGGCGTTGAAGGCCTCGTCGCCCAGCGCCCACGTCGGGTAGTGCAGCTTCGAGTACCCCAGCCAGCCCTTCTCGCGCGCCTCGATGCCCTCGACGTCGGGGGTCGGCGTGAGCTTGAGCGTCTTGCGCAGCTCGTCGGGAATGCGCGTCGGGCCTCCAGCCATCTCGCCCGTGGGGCAGGTCGTGAGCTTCGAGACCTCGGCGCCCTCCATGTCCGAATCGGCGTAGTCGACGCAGATCGACACGGCGAGCTGCTTGAAGGCCTGGAACCGCGGCAGGGCGCGCGCGGGCACGGCGATCTCCAGGGTGTAGCCGCCCTTGGTGGGCTTCACGGCCGACTTCACCAGCGCCTGGGCAAAGGGGGGCGCGCCGATGTCCGCCGGGGCCTCGCGCAGGCCGTCGGGGCCGAAGCGGTACACCACGCCGCGGGAGGTGGTACCCGAGTCAGGGAAGAACAGGGTCACGTCGAGCTGGTCGGCGCCCAGCAGCTTGTCGTCGTCCACGGTGACGCCCAGGTAGAGCGTGTCCTTGCGGAAGGCGGCCTTGAGGCCCAGCTTCGCCGACGAGCCGGTGGCCGACTCCGGAAGCTTGAAGTCCTGCGCGGGCGCCAAGTCCTTGAGCTCGCCGTCGAGCTTGGGCTCCTTGCTCAGCGAGGGGAGCGGCTTGATGGGCTTTTCCGCGTTCGCCGCAGGGGGCGCCGCGAGGAGGGCAGTCAGGCAGGCGGTCAGGAACATCGTGCGGCGGCCCTAGCACAGGCTCGCGGCAGGGGGCGAATCGGGCCCGCCCGGTTTTCAGGGCAGGCGGATGACCATGGGGATGACCGTGGGCTTGGAGCCCAGCAGCTGCTTGAAGACCCGGCGCACCCCCCGGGTGATCTCCTCGCGGACCCGGGCGTCGTCGCTGCGCATGGCCTCGGAAAGCTCCATCAGGTTCTTCCGCGCCCCCTCGGTGGCCAGGGGCAGCGCGGCCACCTCGTCGCCCTGGAGCGCCTGGCCCTGCAACACCGGCCCGTTGAGGATGCGCCCCGAGCCGAGCTGGAGCACCACCACCGCGATGACCACGCCCGACTCGGCCAGCCAGCGGCGCTCCTGCAGGGCGGCCGGGGTGACCGGGGCCATGCCGTCGCGGCGCATGAGGTGCTGACCCACCGGCACGCGGCCCAGGGTGCGCGCCCCGTCGGCGTCCAGGCCCAGCACGTCGCCGTCGGTGGTGAGGAAGAGCTGCTCGTCGCGCAGGCCCACTTCCTTCGCCAGCGCGAGGTGCCGGTGGAGGTGCCGCAGCTCGCCGTGAATGGGCATGAAGTGCCGCGGCTTGACCACCTCGAGCACCCGTCGCTGCTCGTCGCGCGAGGCGTGCCCCGAGACGTGAATGCCCGGCTCCTGGCTGGGGGTGATGACCTTGACCCCCCGCGCCAGCAACCGGTTGAGCAGCGCGCTGACCCCGACCTCGTTCCCGGGGATGACGCGGGAGCTCAAGATGACGGTGTCCGTGGGCTCGAGGCGAATGGGGCCGGGCTCGGGGTTGAGCAGGGTGTTGAGCGCGGAGCGCGGCTCGGCCTGGGCGCCGGTGCACAAGATGAGCAGCTGCGATCCGGGGATCATCGCCGCCGCCTCGAAGGGCACCAGCACGTCCTTGTACGGCTCGAGGATGCCCACGGCCTGCGCCAGCTCCACGTTGCGCTGCAGGCTGCGGCCCATGAGCAACACGCGGCGGTTGAACTGCCGGGCCAGCTCGATGGCGTGCCGCACGCGGTGCAATTGCGAGCCGAACATCGCCACCACGAGGCGGCCCTTGGTCGCGCCGAAGATGCGCTCGAAGGTCTCCTTCACCAGCGTCTCGCTGCCCGTCCACCCCGCGACCTCGGAGTTGGTCGAGTCCGAGAGCAGCACCGAGACGCCCTCTTCGCCCAGCTCCCCCATGCGCTCCAGGTCGGTGATTTGACCGTCGATGGGCATGCCGTCGAGCTTGAAGTCGCCGGTGTGAATGAGGCTCGCCACCGGGGTCTTGATCGACAGGCCCACCGCGTCGGGCACCGAGTGGGTGACGCGCAGCGGCTCGACGCGGAACGAGTCGCCGATGGTGAATTCGTGGCGCGGGGACATCTCGCGCAGGTCGGCGTTGATGCCCGCTTCGACCAGCCGGTGCTTGGCGAGCGCCAGGGTGAAGGCCGTGCCGTAGACGGGCACGTTGACCTCTCGCAGCAGCCAGGGGAGCGCGCCGAGGTGGTCCTCGTGGGCGTGGGTGAGCACGATGCCCTTGAGCGCCTCGGCCGACTCCTTGAGCCAGGTGAAGTCGGGGAGCACCACGTCGACGCCGAACTGGTCGCCGCGGGGGAACATCAGGCCACAGTCGATCAGGAGCCGTTCACCGGCGTGCTCGACGACCATGGTGTTCATGCCGACTTCACCCAGGCCCCCGAGGGGAATCACTTTGAGCATCAGCTCACGACTCTGACACGTCGGGCCCGGTCATTCGCGAAGAGAGAAGGGCGATCAGCTCGTCGGTGCCCAGCTTGCCTGCCTGGTCGGTGCCGCTGAGCACCTGGGCGATGAGCGCGCGCTTGCGCTCGTGCAGCGAGAGCATCAGCTCCTCGACGGTGTTCAAGGCGATGAGCCGGTAGATGGTGACCGGGCGCTTCTGACCCAGGCGGTGCGCGCGGTCCGAGGCCTGGTCTTCCACCGCCGGGTTCCACCACGGGTCGAGGTGGATGACGTTGGTCGCCGCGGTGAGGTTGAGGCCCACGCCGCCGGCCTTGAGCGAGAGCAGGAACACCGGCGCGCTGCCGCCCTGGAACTCGGCGATGCGCTGCTGCCGGGCCTTGGGCGGGGTGCTGCCGTCGAGCGTGAGGAAGGTGATGCCCCGCGCGGTGAGGGCCTCGGCCACCAGGTCCAGGTGCGAGGTGAACTGGCTGAAGATCAACATGCGCTGACCCTCGGCGCGCAGCTCGTCCACCAGATCCAGCAGCCGCGCCAGCTTCGACGAACCCAGCTCCGAGGTGGGGTCGCTCAAGCGCGGGTGCGAGGCGACCAGGCGCAGGCGGGTGAGCAGGGCCAGCACCTGCACGCGGCGCTGCTGTTCCTTGAGCAACCGCTTCGGGGTCTCGAGGTCGGAGAGCGCCGCGAGCCGGGTGTCTTCGTAGAGCTGCCACTCGCCCGACGAGAGCACCACCGGCACGCGCACCTCGGTGCGGGAAGGCAGCTCGGCCTCGACCTCCGACTTGGTGCGCCGCAGGAGGAAGGGCTCGATGACCCGGGCCAGGGCCGGCGCGGCGAAGGGGTCGATGTGCTTCTCGATGGGCAGCGCGAAGCGGGTGCGGAACGAGTCCCAGGGGCCCAGCAGCGGGGGGAACACCAGGGCGAAGAGGCTCCACAGCTCGCCGAGGTGGTTCTCGATGGGGGTGCCCGAGAGCGCCACGCGGAAGTCGGCCTGCAGGGTCTTCGCCGCGAGGAAGCGCTGGGTCTGCGCGTTCTTGAGGTTCTGCGCCTCGTCGAAGATCACCGTCGAGAAGCGCCGGGCCGCGAGCAGCTTCGCGTCGCGCACCAGCAGGCCGTAGCTGATGACCACCACGTCGCCGGGCTTCAACTGGTCTAGCGAATGTTCTCGATCCTTCGCTTCTGAGTAGACCAGCAGCTTCAGCGACGGGGCGAAGCGGGCGGCCTCTTCGCGCCAATTGAAGGCCACCGAGGTGGGGGCGACGACCAACGCCGGTCCCTCCTTCGCGCGCTCGAGCAGCACCGCCAGCGCCTGCACCGTCTTCCCCAGGCCCATGTCGTCAGCCAGCACGCCGCCCGCGCCCCAGGCCGCCAGCCGCGTGAGCCAGCGGAACCCCTCGAGCTGGTAGGGCCGCAGCGTCGCCTTGAGCCCCTTCGGCTTCTTCGGGTCGAGGGCGCGCGAGGCCTCGATGCGCTCGGCGAGGCGGGCCCAGGTGGCGTCGGC
>CAIVGN010000201.1 GCA_903905455.1 uncultured Archangium sp. | reverse complement strand
CGCTGGAGCGGTCCATCACCCCGGCGCCGCTGCACCTGCGGTTGGCGAAACTCTACGAGCACCGGCTGCGGGACTTCGAGGCGGCGCGCAGACACGCGAGCCTCTGCGGCGCGGCGGAAGAAGCAGTCACCCACGCGTCACGGCAGGCGCGGCTCGCGGCACGAGAGGCGAAACCTACCGCCGTGGGCTGACCGGTCGCTCTCCGGGCAGCCAGAAGTCACCGACCTGAGAAGGAGCGACTTCGATCTTCAGCTGAAAGCACACGTCGCCATCGACCAACAGCGTGGTCGAGTCCTCCCCGACGCACGTGACGACACAATTGCCGATGCGCTGCGCGGGAATGCCGCCGTCGTTGTCGAAGCAGCGCACCTCGGCGTGGAGCACCTCGGTGACCTCCTGCTCCGTGAGACCGCCATCGGGCGCGACCAGGAGCAACCACACCGCAACGCGAAGCATGCGCCACCGTACGCGAGGTCCCGTGATCAGGGGAGTCTCCGTTCCCCGCATGGCGCGCTCGCGTCCGCGCCATGACCACTTCCAACTGGACCCACGAGGCCGCAGTCGCCGCCAACGGCATCACCCTCGAGCACGGCCTGCAGTTGGGCCTGGTCGACGAGGTGCTCAAGGCCATCGAGATGAAGAGCACCGCTCTCGACTCGCTCTTCGGCGAGCTGCTGACGATGTCAGACATGCACTTCGGCACCGAAGAGGTGCTGATGCGCCAGCACTCGTACCCGAAGTACCACCTGCACGTGGAAGAGCACGCCCGCCTGCTCGACTTGATGAGGGGCCTCAAGGTCCGCGCGGCGACGGGCGCCCCGGTGAAGGAAGAGGTCGGGGCCTTGCGCCGGCAGATCTCCGCGCACATCGACGGCCTCGACGGCGAGTTCGAGACCCTGGTCCGTACCGGGGCCTGAAGGCGCTACTTCAACGCCTGCTCGAGCACGCTCACCACCGACTCCTCGGTGAGCCGTCCCTCGGCGCTGGCGAACACCCGGCCCTGGCGGTCCAGCACATACAACGTCGGCAGCCCGTCGACCCGGTACGGCCCCGCGAGCGCGGATCCCCCCAGGGTGATGAAGCGGTCGATGCCCGGCAGCTCCGCCGCGAACTGGGCCGCGAGCGCCCGCTGGGGCCCGTCGTCCTGGTTCATGGCCACGAAGAACACGCCGCGCGACTCGTACCGGCGCGCCAGCTTCATCAGCCACGGCAGCTCCGCGCGACACGGCGGGCACCACGTCGCCCAGAAGTCGAGCACCACCACCCGGCCGCGCAGCGACGAGAGCGTCAACTCCCCGCCCACCAGTCGCTCCACCTTGAACTCCGGGGCCGCTTCACCCCGCGCGAGGTGCGGAGGCGGCGCGGCGTTCGCCAGCGCGCCCACCAACACCGCCACCGCGATGAGCCGCGTCACCGCTGGGCAGGCGCCGAAGACGGCTTCGCCGAGGCGGCCTCCTCGAGCAACTCTTCCTGGCAGCGGCACAGCTCGTCCTTGGGGACCCCGCGCAGCGCCGACGCCACGTGCGCACCGCAACCACCCCAGGTCACCTTGCCGCAGGACACGCACTTCGTCTGGTAGCACATGCCCCTGGGAGCGCCGGGCCCCGGCCGAGGGTTCACTCAGTGCAGCACGAGGCCCCCGAAGCCCGGGCTGGAGCTGGTGCTCTCGAAGAGCGCGCTGGCCGGCACCGGCTGCCCACCCACCAGCCCCGCGAGCTGTGCCGCCGAGTACCGCAGCACGCGCGCGTCGTTCGCCACGAGGTCGCTCTTCTGGCTGTTGACGTAGAGGGTGCCGCTCGCGTCGAGGAAGAGGCCTCCGGGCTTGCGCACCGTGCGCAGGTCGGCCGCGTCGTTCTCGAGCGAGGCCACGGGGACGACCGCGCGCACCGCGGCAAGGGCCGGCACCGTCACGTCGGCCGCCGAGAAGCGCGCCACTGAGAAGCCGTCGTTGTTCGCCACCCACAGCTCGCCCCCCGGGGTGAAGGCGAGGCCCTCGACGAGGTTGAAGGAAGGGGAGCTGAGCTCGAGCTGCGGCACCTGGATCCCCGCGGCCACCAACTGGGCCGGGGTGAAGGCGAGCACCCGGTTGTTCGCCTGCACGAAGCTCGCGTTGCTGACCCACAACGCGCCGCCGGCTCCGAAGACGAGCGCCGCCGGGTACTCGAGGAACGCGAAGAGCGTGCGGGCGGGGCTCACCTGGCCCGAGGTGACGAGCTTCGCTGCGGGGTAGAACTCGAGCTTGGCCGTGGCGGCCACCCACAGCGCGCCGTCGGCGTCGAAGACCAACCCGATGGGTGACTCGAGCGACACGCCGTCGCTGTCGAGGGTCACCTTCGGCGCCGGGCTCCCCGTCTGCTGCAACGAGGCGCTGGCGTACGAGAGGAGCTGGTGTGAGCCATTGCACGTCACCCAGAGGTCTCCGCGCGCGTCGAAGGCCAGGGCATTGGGGTGACAGCCCGGCGGCATGCTGAGCGTGACGTCGGGAGCGCCGGCGATGTCTGCGTTGAGCCGCGAGCCCGCATAGACCTGCACCTGGTCGAGGTTGAGGTGCGGCACCCACAGCGAGAGTGACCCGGGCTGGCCGGCGTCGGCGACGGGTGACGGGGCACTGCAGGCCGACAGCACGAAGAGACTGAGCACGAGGGAACGCATTGAACGGCGGTCTGCCACTCCCAGGGCGCCTCGACCAGCCATCAGCGCAGAGTGTGCACGAGGGCGCAGCCTCGGCTGCGGACCCTGACCACAGAGCCGGTAGACCCGCGCCCCGCTTTGCACCATGACGCCCGGCATGAAAATCAACACCTGGGCCACGACCGCCGCCAACCAGCCTCTCGCCCCCTACGTCATCGAGCGCCGCGAGGTCGGCCCGAAGGACGTGCTCATCGAGATCCTCTTCTCGGGCATCTGCCATTCGGACATCCACCAGGCGCGCGGCGAGTGGGGCAACTCGCGGTTCCCCATGGTGCCGGGCCACGAGATCGTCGGCCGCGTCACCAGGGTCGGCGCCGAGGTGAAGAACTTCAAGGTCGGCGACACCGCCGGCGTGGGCTGCATGGTGGACTCGTGCCGCACCTGCATCAACTGCGCGGAGGGCAACGAGCAGTTCTGCGAGGCGGGCTGCGCCTTCACCTACAACTCCACCGAGATGGACCGGAAGACGCCCACCCAGGGCGGCTACGGCACGCACGTGGTGGTCACCGAGCACTTCGTGGTCAAGGTCCCCGAGGGCATCGAGCTCTCGGCCGCCGCGCCCCTGCTGTGCGCCGGCGTCACCACCTACTCGCCGCTGCGCCAGTGGAACTGCAAGAAGGGCGACCGTGTCGGCGTGGTGGGCCTCGGCGGCCTGGGTCACATGGCGGTGAAGCTCGCGGCGGCCATGGGCGCGGAGGTCACCATGCTCAGCACCTCGCGCTCCAAGGAAGCCGACGCCAAGCGCCTGGGCGCGACGTCGTTCGAGCTGACGACCGACCGCGGCACGTACAAGAAGCTCAAGGGCCAGTTCAACCTCATCATCGACACCGTCTCGGCGCCGCACGACTTCGACGACTCGCTGAGCCTGCTGCGCCCCTACGGCGCGATGGTCATCGTCGGCGCGCCCACCCAGCCCTCGAAGGTCGGCGCCTTCTCGTTGATCACCGGCAACCGGCGGCTGGCGGGCTCGTCCATCGGCAACATGCGCGAGACCCAGGAGATGCTCGACTTCTGCGCCAAGCACCACCTGGGCGCCGACGTGGAGGTCATCGCGGCGAAGCAGATCAACGAGGCCTACGAGCGGATAATCAAGAACGACGTCCGCTACCGCTTCGTCATCGACGCCAGGACCTTCACGGCCTGAGCCTCACGGGGGCGAGGGTCATTCCTTCGCCTTCAACTTGCTGTCGTTGTCCGCGATGAAACGGCGGAGGTCGTCGGCCATGTCGAGGAGCTTGAGCCACTGCTCCTTGTAGAGCGTCACGGGGAAGCGCCCCATGCCGTAGACCGACACCCCGCCCTTCTCGGACACCTTGAGCGAGATGCCCTTGCTGGTGCGCGCCTTGAGGGACTCGTTCTCCGCCAACAGTGCCGCGACCTGCGCCTTGAGTTCTTCTTCAGTGGACATGGGTGGAGAGCGTACCCTCCGGCGCATGACCCCGATGCGCTTCTTCGTGCTGACGTGGGTGGCCTTCAGTCTCCTCGGCTGCGAGTCGGCCAGCGACGTCATCACCACGCGGCGCGCCGCGGTGGAGAAGACCTTCAGCTCGATCCAGGCGCTGGGGCCGAAGGTCATGGGCCTGGAACCGCTCACCGAGACCAAGCTGGCGCCGCGGCCCGTACCCCTGCTGCTCGAGAGCGCGGGGGGCACGCCGTCCAACGCGCTGTTCGTGTACGCCGCCGACCTCGCGAAGCCCGGGCAGGCGCAACCGGTGAACCTGCGCACCCTCGACGCCCTGCCGCTGCTGCACTGTGGGGCGTTGCTGGAGCGCGGCGTGTACGCCAACGACACCGTGTCGCGGCCCATGCCCAGCATCGTCGAGAGCCACCTGTCGGCCTGCGCGCGCGCCCGCTACGCCCTGGTCATCGTGGAGCGGGAGTTCACCAAGCCCGCGCTGCAATTGGAGACCCGGCGCTTCGCCAGCGGGAAGTACCGGGCCGACGTGTACGTGTTCGACCTGGGCACCGGCGAGAAGCTCGGGGGATTCCAGGTCGCCGCGAAGAACGAGGACAGCGTGATGCTCATCGACGGTGACGATGATCACGTGCGGCGGTTGATCCGCAACCTCGAGTCGACCGTGTACGACGCGCTGAGGGACGCCGCGCGCGAGGCGGTGCCGGGCGCGCTGCCTCCGCCCGGGAAACACTGAGCCGAACCGTCACTGCGTGAGCAACACCTGGCCGTCGCTCTCGAGGAACGTGAGCGCCTGCTCGCGCACCGGCTTGAAGTCCCACATCACGTTGTGGCCGTTGTAGTCAGCCGCCTGGGCCGCCGGCAGGTACTTCGCCGGGTCGACCTGCACGAAGGCGTGCTGCGGTGAGCCCAGGCCGGGCGCCGAGAGACGCAGGGCCCCCGCGAGATCCACGCTGGTCTGGGTGGGGATGACCTGGTCGCCGTTGCCCGCCGTCAGCAACACCGAGAGTCCGGGCCCCACGGAGGGCGCGATGTTGATGGGGTCTCCCGCGTCGAACAGCGGCTGGGAGACCGCGCGGAACAGGGGGAACGACGCGAGGTATTCCGGCGAGTCGAAGTTGAGGTCGGTCTGCCCGACGATGAGCAAACCGATGAGGTCTTGCAGGAAGCGGCTCATCACCACGTTCGAGAGGCCCGCGCCGGGCACGTTGAGCACCGCGCTGGTGACGTGGTTCGACACCGGCACGAAGCCGCTGCCCATGATCGCCCCCATGGAGTTGCCGAAGTAGCGCAGCCCCGGCGCCACGTCGCCCTGCCCGTCCCCGTCGACGTCCATCACCGCGGCGGCCGCCTCGACCTGCAGCAGGTCGAAGGTCATCTCGCGGAGGCGATCGCGCAGCGCGGGGAGATCATCCACGGTGAAGAACGAGGTGAAGGTGCCCCGGCTCCCGTGGCTCGTCGCGTCGATGCCGATGCAGCCCAGGCCGTGCGCGGTCAGCGGCTCGGCCCACTCGAGGCAGTAGGCGTCGAGGGTCCCGATGCGCGGCGAGTTGCGCCCACCGACCCCGTGCTGTCCCATCACCATCGGCCAGCCACCCGCGGGCTTCGGGCCCCTGGGCAACACGAGCACGAAGCGCAGCGGCACCACCGGGGCGCTCGAGGGGTCCTCCACCCACGCAGCCTTGAAGACGCCGTTCTCGCGCAGGTCGCGCGCGGCGAGCTCGCCGATGATCACCCTGCCCACGTGCGTCGCGGGACGGCCGAAGGGGTGCCGCTCGGTCCACGCGGTGATGACGCTCCAGTCGGAGTCTGCGGGCGTCCACTCTCCGACCGGGCGCGAGCCGTTGTTCTCGTCGGGCACGACCGCGTGCGCGGGCACGGTGACGGCAGGCGCATGGGTCGAAGCCCAGCGCGCGAGCGCCTTCGGCCCCGAGGTCATGTCGCCGGCACGCTGCGGGAGCGTGAGGAGGACGTCCTCGACGGGGATCCCCAGCGCCGCCGCCGCCTCGGCCGCCTGCGCGTGCGTCGCGCCCCAGTCGAAGCCCCGCCCGAACTCGACGCCGGACTTCGTCTTCGGGCCGCGCAACACCACCAGCAGCCCCTCGTGGTTCTCCGGCAGTGGGATGGAGGGACGGGTAGCGAGGAACTCCGGGTAGCCGTCCGGGAGCGCGACGCCGCGCTTGGCCAGGGTGTCGCGGGGGTGCTCGAGCTCGACCGCGCGCTCGAGCACCTGCCAGGTGTTGGTCTCGTCACGCCAGAGCCGCGCCACGCTTCCCTGCACCGTGTCCGGGTCGAGGGCTTCGCTCACGCGCAGGAGCGTCGCGCCGAAGCTGCCCAACGAGGTCACGTCACTCGCCGACTGGGTGCCGATCTTCCGGAAGTACGCCGCCGCCTTCGGGGTCACGGCCTTCTCGGGGAGGAACGGCAGGTACCACTTGGGCCGGAGGACCAGCGTCCCATGGGTGAGCAGGCGCTCATCAGGGAACGGGTTGTCGAGGCTCTGCGCGTCGGTGGTCCAGAGGAAGTGCGGGGGCTCGATGGCCGGAGGAGGGGGTGTGCAGGAGATCAGCGCGGAGAGGACGAGGGGGAACGACACGTATCGAGACGTCACGCGCGCATGGTGCGGGAACGGCGCGCTCAACTCAACGCCCAGGTCACCGGGGCGAAACGCAGGCGTGACTCACGGTAGAAGGGGCCCATGACCCGAGCGTGGCTGTGGGTGGTGGTGACGGTGTTGAGCGGCTGCCCTCCGAACCCCTGCGGCGATGCCAGCGCCGAGCGGATCGCGCCCGACCCCCAACCACTGGGGCTCACCGGCTCGGCGGTGCGACACACGGTCTCCCTCGCGAACTGCGTGACGGGCATCACCGGGGCCACCGCGCGCGTCACCGATGCGAGCGGTCGGCTCGTCGCCAGCGAGGTGATCAGCCAGGCCGGCGTGCAGGCGATCGTGGCGTTCACCCCGACGTCGGCCGGCGTGCACACGGTGGTGGTGCAGTTCGAGCCCGCGCGCGGAGAGGCGAGCGCCCCGGTGGTGGTGCTGCGGGACCGCAGCAGCGAACCGCCGTTGCTCCAGTTCCGCGCCACGCTGCCGTGCTCCGAGGTGCGGGTGATGCATGACGTGGCCCTGTGCCGCGGGCCCAGTTCGTCCGAGTTGATCTGGGGCGGCACCGTCGTGGAGCGGAACGACTTCGCGATGGGGCTGGAGACCCCCAACGCGCTGTGGGGACTGCGCTCCGACGGCGTCACGCGCTGGACCGAGGAAGACGCGGGGCTCACCTCGAGTTCGTTTCCGCTCAACCTGCGCTCCGCGACCCTCGCCGTGAGCGCCGCGAGCGATGAGCGACTGCTCCTCGGGGAAGGCGGCCTGCTCTTCGACCTGCACACCGGCGCCGATGGTGGGCTGGAGCGATCGCCGCAGCCCTGGGCGGCGGACCCGATGATGACGCAAGGCCTCGCGGTGATGGACGGCGGCGTGCTCTGGCTCACGGGCACCGAGGCGTGCTTTGCCGCGCCCTCCGAGACGAAGCAGTGTCGCGAGTGGCCGCTGCGCATGCTGGCGCCGCAGGGAGATGCACTGTGGGTGATGAACGACGCGCTCGGGGAAGTGGGGTTCGTGCGCTTCGGGAAT
>CAIVGN010000200.1 GCA_903905455.1 uncultured Archangium sp. | reverse complement strand
GGCGTGCTCGACGTGCGCTACGTGCGCGGCGACACCAGGAAGGTGAAGGTGATCGTCGACGTCTCGGCGCTCACCGCCAAGGCCCGCGTCGACGTGCCCCTGGGCCTCGAGGGCCTGTCCGCCGTGGTCAGCTTCCGGCGCAGCTACACCGAGGCGTACTTCGCGGTGCTCAAGGCCTTCAAGCTCTTCGGCCAGAACGTGGTGGCCCCGGACATCACCGAGGCCTTCGCGCGCGTCACCTTCCGGCGCGGGCGGCACCTCACCATGGCCACCTTCACCCACGCCTCGGATGGCTTCAACTTCGTGGTCAAGCCGGGCGAGGAGGTGCTCATCAACTTCGCCGGCGACCTGAAGCTGGCCAACACCGCGCAGATCGTCAGCCTGCGCCACGAGGTGGATCTCCCCGGCGACAGCGAGCTGAGCTTCACCGCGGCCTACCTGCGAGACCAGAACGCCTTCGACGTGCAGGGCACCATCGACCTCGCCACCGCGGCCCTGCGCCACGACGTGGTGGGGCGCGCCGACCTGAAGTGGGTCTTCTCTCCGCAACACCGCTTCTCCGCCGGCGTGCAGTACGCGTGGCGGCAGATCAACCTCACCGGCACCGTGGCCGACTCGCGCGGCGTGGCGCCCTGGGCCCGCGAGCCCATCGTCGACCAGCACCGCCCCGCGCTCGGCATTCAACCCTCGCTGACCCGCAACCTCATCTCGGCCTACGCGGAGCACACCTTCCGGCCGGTGGATGCGTTCGCCCTCGAAGGCGGCGGGCGCGCCCAGGTCGACGCCACCAACGGCCAGTTCAGCGGCTCGGCGAGGCTCGCGGCGTCGGTCACCTTGCCCACGCTCACCGTGCTCAAGCTCTCAGGCGGCTACGTGCTCCAGCCGGTGCAGGCGGCGCTGGCCCTCGACCCCACCTACGGCAACCCGGCCCTGCAGCCCGAGCGCACCGCGTCGCTCATCGTCGGCCTCGAGCAACCGCTGCCCTTCGAGGCCCTGGTGCGCATCGAGGGCTGGAGCAAGTGGCTGAGCAACCTCGTGGTGAACCCCGACACCCGGGCCGGGGTCGACGCGCGCGTGGCCGACGGCCTGTCCGCGTACACCAACGGTGGCACCGGCCTCGCCTACGGCGTCGACGCCATGCTCTTTGGGCGCACCCGGCAGTTCTCGTACAACCTCGGCGTCGGCGCGCTGAAGGCCGATCGCACCAACCCGCTGGCGCTCGGCCGCATGACCTACCCCGTGCAGTGGGAGCAGCAGTTCAGCGTCGGCGCCGGCGTGCAGTGGTCCCCCAACTCGAAGTGGATCGTCACCGCCCGCGCCAACTTCCGCACCGGCCGCCCCTACACCCCCATCGAGGGCTTCGTGCCCGACGCCACCAACAGCTTCTGGCTGCCCCAGTACGGCCAGACCTCGGGCGCCCGGTACCCGTTCTTCTTCGAGCTCGGCGCGCGCGGGGAACGTCGCTTCCAGTGGGGCCCGCTGCAGTGCGCGGTGTACCTGGAGCTGCTCAACCTCACGAACACGATGAACGTCTTCAGCTGGGTGTACGGCGAGGGCGACCTGGCCAATGGGGTGCAGCCCAACCGGGGCCGATTTACCCACCTGCCCATCCGGCCCTTCCTGGGCATGCGCGTCGAGTACTGACGCCGGGCGCCGTCCGGCACGGGAGACAGTCGAAAGCTGACAGTTGAAAGCTGGGGGGCGCGGGGCCGGGTATTGATTCTCCGAACGCATGTCTGGCTTAGTTCCCCAATGAACATGCTGACCCAGCGGGACACCCTGCTGAGCCTCCTGCTGGATGTCTCCCTTCGCCAGGTCGGTGGTTCGGGCCTGGGGGCCGCGCTCGACGCTGCCGAGGCGGGCGTCTGGGAATGGAACCTCACCACCGACGAGAACTCGTGGTCGCCGCGGCTGTGGTCGCTCTACGACCTCGTGCCCGGGAGCTGCATCCCCTCGTACGCGGCGTGGCTGTCGAGCGTGCACCCCGACGATCGCCAGCGCTGCAGCGACGCCGTGGAGCTCGCCGTCCGGTCCGGGAGCCCGCTCCAGCTCGAATGGCGGGTCGCGATGCGCGACGGCGGGACGCGCTGGTTGATGTCGCGCGGCGGCCCGCGGCGTGGCCCCGACGGCCGGGTCGAGCGTTTCCTCGGCATGGTCATCGACGTCACCGAAGACCGGCGAGCCCAGGAATCGCAGCGGCTGAGCGACCGCCTCGAGGCCCTGCGCGCGAGTGATGCGCGGCTGCGGGTGGTGATCGAAGCCAGCACCGATGGTTTCTGGGACGCCGACCTCTCGACGGGCCTCACCTTCTACAGCGCGCGCTTCAACGAGATCCTGGGAGATCCCGCGGTCGACGAGATCGCCCCCACGAAGTGGATGGCCAGGACCCACCCCCACTCGTTGCCCGCGGTGCAGGCCGCCTTCGGGGCCCTCCGCACGGGCGCCACGACCACGATTGACCTCCAGTTCCTCGTGGTGCGCCCCGATGGCGCGCCGCGCTGGGTGCACAGCCGCGGGAAGATCATCGAGCACGATGCCCGCGGCGTCCCCATGCGCTTCTGCGGAACGCTGACCGACGTGCACGAGGCAAAGCTCGCCGAGGACGCCCTCGCCAGCCGCGAACGGAAGCTGGCGGTCGCCACCGAGGCAGCGGGCCTCGGGGTCTTCGAACTCGACGTGCGCACGGGTCGCGCATGGCGCAACCGACGGCATGGCCAGCTCTTCGGCGCAGAGGGACCCGAGTTCGATTGGTCCCTCGACCAGATGCTCGCGCAGGTGCTCCCCAGCGAACGCGAAAAGGTGAAGGGCGCCATCGCCCGCGGCCTCGAGGTCGGCCAGATCGCCTTCGAGTGCCACGTCCCCGCAGCGGACAAGGGCCTGCGACGCCTCGGGGTCCGGGCGGCGGTTCACTACGGCGAGGGGCGCGCGCCCCTCAAGGTCATCGGTTGCTCGATGCAGTGCGACGCCGGCGCCGTGAAGGCCTCCGACTTCGAGGACCGTTTCTCCGGCCTTCGCACGCTGGCCGAATTGGCCCCCGTCGGCATCTTCCAGACAGACCCGGGCGGCAAGCTCGACTTCGCCAACGCCAGCGTGGAGGCGGCGAGTGGACGCACGGCCGCGCAGTTGCGCGACGAGGGCTGGGAAGCGACCGTGCACCCCCGCGACCGCGCGCGCGTGGTCTCCGAGTGGAACCAGGCCGTGTCGTGCGGCAGGCACTTCGCGGCCGAGTACCAGGTGCTCCGCGAGGATCACGCGGTGGTCCACGTGCAGTGCTACGGCGTCGCGCTCCGCAACCCCGACGGCGGCGTGGTGGGGTACCTCGGGGTGATGGTCGACGTCACCAACCTGAATGCTCAGCGGCGACAGGCGGCGGTGGCGTCCCGGCTCACGGCGCTTGGCCGGCTGGTGTCCGGCCTCGCGCACCACCTCAACAATCCCTTGGCCTCAGTGATCTCCGACCAGGCGATGGCGCTCCTGGAGGTCGAGGCGCTCATCGACCAGGCCGGGTCTGGCGCGCGCGTCGACCCTGCCATCTTGGTCGCCCAACTTCAGGAGGTGCTCCTCACCCTCGCCGACGCCCGCGACGCAGGCCAGCGCATCGCCAGACTGGTGCAGGACCTGCACCGGTTTCGCTTGCCCCCGGCAGGTGCCCAGCCCGTCTATCTCGACATCGCCGCCGGTCGCGCGTTGGCGGTGGCTGAAGCGTCCCGGCCGGCCGGGGTTACTTTCCGGCTCCAGTCCTACGCCGCGCCCATCGTCGCCGGCAGCGAGGACCAGCTGGTCCAACTCCTCACGCAGTTCCTCGCCAACGCCACCCGGGCGATCCCCCCGGGGCGGCCGGGCCAGGTGCTCGTCTCGATCCGCGAAGCCGCGGACAACGTCGCGGTCATCGAGGTGACGGACGACGGCGTGGGGCTTGCCCCCGAGACGCTCGAACACATCTTCGACCCCTTCTTCACCACCGAGGACGTCGGTGGGGCCATGGGCCTGGGGCTCACGCTGTCGCACGCCATCGTCTCCGCGCACGGGGGCCGCTTGAGCGCCACCAGTCAGCTCGGGCGGGGGTCCACCTTCCGGGTCGAGCTCCCGGGTTGGGTCAACGCGGGCTTGTCCGGGCCCGGCTCCGAAGACGCGTGAGCCCGCAGGCGGCCCCGGTCAGGCGCCTTCCCGGCTGTCGCGTCGAGTCCTGAGGTCCGTCGGAAGACCCTCTCGGAGCCTCTGTTTTCGGGCGGCCCGGCGCGAGTTGGCGACGCGTCACGCGAACCGTGGTTCCATTCAGGGCTCCCCACTCCCAAGGAGCGCGCGCATGGCCGTCGGCAAAGTCACCCACACCCACGCTGAGACCGAGAAGATCCTCAAGGAAGTCTACGGGCCGTCCGCGGTGCTCCGCGACGCGGGCCTCAAGGGCAAGGTCGACCCCGCCGACGTGTTCGTCTACCGCGACGGCAAGGGCAAACTGGTCAAGACCACGCTGGGCAAGACCCGCACCCAGCAGGCGGCGATGCAGCTCAACATCGTCAAGGCGGCCAAGTCCTTCGACGCGGCCGGGGTGAACTTCTCGGGCTCGAGCAAGACCGACAAGGTGAACAAGGACCTGTGGTGGATGGGCTACGGCGGCAAGATGGGCGTGCGCCAGAACGTGAAGCCCTCCGACGCCATCAACGACATCTTCAAGAACGGCGGCAAGTACGGCATGGAGTGCGCGACCGGCACCATGGTCGTTCTCTACAAGGGCATCCTCGACACCATCGGCCCGGCCGACTTCGATCGCGCCTTCGCCAAGACGCGCCTCTTCCGCTGGGACATCAAGGACGACGACTTCAAGGCGGCAGAGAAGTCGGGGAAGTTGCCGGGCTTCTGGCCGGGCGATCACACCTACTTCAAGAACCCCGACTTCGACCCCTCGAACAGCGCCTTCCAGGGCGAGAACGTCATCTACCTGGGCGACGGCATGTACTTCGGCCACGGCCTGGGCATCGTCTCCGAGAAGGGCGTCATCGAGTCGCTCAACGGGCTGCGCAAGCCGGGCGCGACCAGGAGCGCGGTGCGCGATGACTTCGAGCTGCGCCTCGATGGCGGCAAGATCGCCATGCTCGATCTCGACCCTGACTGAAGCGCGCGGTCACGCGCCTTCGTAGGTGACCTGCGCGGCGGCCATCACGTGCTCCACCGCGAGCAGGTGCCAGGCCGTCTGCGCCATCTGCGCCGTCAGGTCCTTCGACTCGCGCAGGCCCGCGCGCACCTGCTCGGCTGACAGGCCGCTCGCGGCTCCGGCCACCTGGGCGATGTGCTCCAGCTTCGCCGGCGTCAGCTCGAGGTGCGCCTGGGCGGCCACCGCCCGCAGCACCAGCGCCACCTGCAGCCGGTGCTCGGCGTCGGCCCGCGTGGCGGGATCGTTCAGCCAGCCCAGCATCGCCTCGCGCTGCTCCTCCGCGTCGAAGCCCAGCTCGCCCAGCAGCTTGCCTTCCTGCTGGCCCCAACGCCGGCGGATCTCCTCCTCGACGAGCGTCGAGGGCACGGTGAGCTTCGCGCGGCTGACCAGCGCGTCGAGCACCCGCTCCTGGCCCTCGAGCGTCAGCGAATCGGCCAGCTCGTCTTCGAGCTCCTCGCGGATCGAGGTCATCACCGCGTCCAGCGTCGTGCCGCGCCCCAGCGCCTTGAACAGCGCCGGGGTCTCGTCGCCCAGCTCCACCACCTCGCGGGCCGCCTTGAGATCCACCACGAAGCGCGCCGGCAGGCCCCGCATCCACTCCACCGGGTAGTCGGAGGGGAGCACGAGGTTCACTTCCAGGCTGTCACCCACGGTACCGGCGGCGATGGCCTCCGCGAAGCCCGGCAGCGGGGCCTGGGGCGCCAACTCGAGCCACAACCCCACGCGCACGGAGAAGGGGATGAGCTTGCCGTCGCAGTAGCCCAGGGTGTTGAGCTGCACCTCGTCCCCGAGCGCGACCTGCTCGCCCACCGCGCGATCGCGCATCGAGGCGTGTTCCCGCTTCAGCTCGTGCAACCGCCGCAGCAGGTCGTCTTCGGTGAGGTCGGCGCGCGCAGGCACCGTGACCTTCAGCCCTTCCAACGACGGCGCCTTCACGTCCGGCAACGTCACCGGGCCGCTCGCCAACGCGTCGGCCATCGGGCTCATCTTCAGGAGGTGCGGCAGCGACCTGCCGCTGGACTTCTTGCTGCTCTTGGACACGGTGTCTCCCGGGACGAAGCCGGCGGGCCCAAAATCCCAACTGGGCCTGAACCGGCTCACCGTGCGAGGTCTACCAGAGCTTTCAGAAGAACGAGCCGACGAAGCTCGAGACCGCCGAAACACCCGCGCCGATCTGGCTGACGATGGGGATGTTCGTCGCCGCGGCGATGGAGCCGACCGCGGTGATCACGCTGGTGATCTTGCTGCCCGTCGAAGCCTTGGGGTCGGCGAGGGTCGCCGCCGCGTTCGCCGTGTCGAGGGCCGCGATGGCCACGTTGAGGCCGGGGGCGAAGCGCGCCGCACCCTTGGCCAGGGCGCCCGTCGCTGCCTTCGCGCCCGCGCGCACCGCTGCTTCCGCCGCGGCCTTGCCACCTTCACGCAACGCCGCCTTCGAAGCCGCGCGCGACGCCGAGCCCGCGACGGCCTTGGCCACCGTGCCCGTTTCCTTCGCCGCGAGCTGCACCGCCGAAACGGTCGCCTTCTTGGTGACGCTGGCGCTCGCGCCCGAGAACACCGAGGTCATCGCCGCGCGGCCCGCGGCCGAGGTCACGGCCTTCGACGCGCCCGGCACCGCCGCCTTGAACGCCGCCGTCGCCGCGCGGTTGGTGGCGATCAGCTTCTGCGCCGTCACCGCCGTGGTCAGCGCGCCCTTGGTCGTGGAGACCGTGGTCTGCGCCGCGCTGATGGTCGACTTGGCCGCCGTGGCGATGTCCTGCCGGCTGCCGGTGCGCATCGCGGTGCGAATGTCTTTGCCCGCCGCGCCCACCTGGCCGGGCAGCTTCGTCAGGCCGGTCACCACGCTGACCGCGCTGCCGCCGATCTTCAGCTTGCCCATCATACCCAGCTTGCCGGTGGGGCTGCTCGCCGCCTTCGAGGCCGCCTCGCGCGCCGCCGTGGTCGCGCCCTTGAGTCCCTTGGCCGACACGCTCTTGGCCGCCTCGAAGCCGTCCGTCACAGCCTTCTTCACCGCGAGGCCCGTCTTCACGGCCTTGGTGGCGGTGGTGACGACCTTCTTGTGCGTCTGGATGAACTGGAGCGGCTTCTTGGTGATGGAGACCATGGTGGGAGGTTATCGGACCAGCCCCGCTAGAAGATTCTCAACCTCTGGAAATAGTCTGCCTACCTCGACCCACCCCGTTCAAGCGTCCGGAACTTCAGTCTTTGCCCTCCCGACCGCCGCCGCTGATCTCCCCTTCGAAACCAAGTAAGGCGACCGCTGCCGTGCGCGTCGACTTCTCCATCAGCAGCTGGGCCGCCTGGGCCCCGGGCCTCACCACTCCCGACCAATGGCGTGCCTGGGCTGGCGCGCCCGCCGTCGCGCCCCGGGGCGCCGAGATGCCGCCGCTGACCGAAGTCCCCGCCATGGCCCGCCGCCGCGTAGAGAAGATGGGGCGCCTCGCGTTCCAGGTCGCGACCTGGTGCCAGGGCGAAGCGCGCGGGGCGCCGTTGATCTTCGCCTCGCGTCACGGCGACGCTGGCCGCAGCGTCGAGCTGCTCACCATGCTCTCGAAGGGCGAGTCGCTCTCTCCGACCAGCTTCGCGCTCTCGGTGCACAACGCCATCGGCGCGCAGTACTCGATCATCCGCGGCGACACCGCGAACGTGTCCGCCATCTCCAACGGGCTGTTCACCGTCGAGGCCGGGGTGATCGAAGCGGTCACCCAGTTCCCCGAGTCGCCCGACGTGACCCTCGTGGTCTACGACGCCAGCCCGCCGCCGCTCTACGCGCGCTTCTTCGACGAGCCCGGCGCGGACTTCGCCTTTGCCTGGCGCCTGACCCGGGGCACCGACTTCTGCCTCGAGACCGACGCCGGCGACCCCGGCTCGACCAGCCCGCTGCCCCATTCCCTCGACGTGCTGCGCTTCTTCCTCGGCGCCGCGCCCTCGCTTCGCCGCGCCGACGCGCTCGCCGGCTGGCGCTGGAGCCGCCGTGGGTAAGCGCCTCGACCGGGCCTGGCGCATCGTCGCCACCGGCTTCTGCTTCTTCGTCTTCGGGCTGGGCGGGCTGGTGCTGGGCCTGTTCTGCGTGCCGGTGCTCCTGCTCTTCTTCCGCGACCCCAGGCGCCGCCTGCGCGCCTCGCGGTTCATCGTTCACCACTTCTTCCGCTTCTTCATCGGGCTGATGAACTTCGTGGGGGTGATCTCCTACGAGCTGACGGGCATGGAGAAGCTGCAGCGCCCCGGCCTGCTGATCCTCGCCAACCACCCCTCGCTGATCGACGTGATCTTCATCATCTCGCTCATCCCCCAGTCGGGCTGCGTGGTGAAGTCGGCGCTCGCCAGGAACCCCTTCACCCGGGGGCCGGTGCACGCCGCTGGCTACATCACCAACGACGCGGGCCTGGCCATGGTCGAAGACTGCCGCGTCCACCTCGCCGGCCACGAGACCATCGTCATCTTCCCCGAGGGCACCCGCACCCCCTTGAACGGGGAGATCGACCTCCAGCGCGGGGCCGCCAACGTCGCCATCCGCTGCCACCAGGCCATCACCCCGGTGAGCATCCGCCAGTCCCCCCGGGGCCTCGCCAAGGGCCAGAAGTGGTACCAGGTGCCCCCCGCGCCGATGCATTTCGTCATCCGCGTGCACGACGATCTTCAGGTAGACCCCTTCTCGGACGGGGGGGCCCCAGAACCCCTTGCGGTCCGTCGGCTGAACGCGCATTTGAAGTCCTTCTTCGAGCAGGAGTCCGGCCGTGCAGCCTCTTGAGCAGGAAATCGCCCAGTTCATCATCGAGACCCTGTCCCTCGAGGACGTGAAGGTCTCGGACATCGACCCCGCCGCGCCGCTGTTCGTGAAGGGCCTCGGCCTCGACTCGATCGACGCCCTGGAACTCGGGGTGGGGTTGCAGAAGAAGTACGGCATCAAGCTGTCGGCCGACGCCGCCGAGACGCGCAAGCACTTCGCGTCGGTGCAGGCGCTGGCGGCGCTGGTGACGAATCACCGCGCAGGGGTCGTGTCATGACGAAGGACGAGCTCTTCAAGAAGTGCGTCGAGATTCTCCACGAGACGTTCGATCTCCCTGAAGACCGCATCAAGCCCGAGTCGCGGCTCTACGAAGACCTCGACATCGACTCCATTGACGCCGTCGACCTCATCGTTCGCATGAAGCCGGTGGTCGGCAAGCGCATGGCGCCCGAGGCCTTCAAGTCGGTGCGCTCGGTGCAGGACGTGGTCGACGCGCTCCACACCCTGATCCACTCCGACGCGCCCTGACCCGCGGGACGTCGTGGCGCGGAACCTCCTCTTCACCGCGCTGACCCTCTGCTACCCGCTGGCCATCTGGCTGCTCGGCTCCCGCGTCGAGCCGCGGTGGCTGGCGCTCTCGCTGGTGCTCCTCGGGGCCCTGCGCCTGGCCGCCACGAAGCAGCGCAAGTGGGTGGGCCTCGCCCTGGGGGCCTTCGCGCTCGCCGCGGTGACCGGCTACTTCAACGTGGGCTGGCCGCTGAAGTGGTACCCGGTGTTCGTCAACGGCTCGCTGTTGGTGCTCTTCGGGGTGACCCTGCGCCACCCGCCCTCCATGGCCGCGCGCCTGGCGCGCCTGCGCGAGCCCAACCTCCCGCCGCACGCCGTGGTGTACACGCGCAAGGTGACCGTCGCGTGGTGTGGCTTCTTCGTGGTCAACGGCGCCGTCGCCGCCGTGACCGCGAGCTACGGAACCGATGCCCAGTGGGCGCTCTACAATGGCGGCATCGCCTACGCCTTGATGGGGCTCTTCGCCGGCGTGGAGTACCTGGTGCGCCTGCGCGTGCGGCGGCTGCATGAAGCCCCGGGAGGGACCCCGTGAAGTCGCGTTGGCGCAGCACCTTCGCCAGGGCCCCGGCGCGCCGCCTCGCGCTCTTCTGCGACGATCGTTTCACCTTCACCGCGGCCCTCTTCGCGGCCTGGGCCGAGGGCAAGCAGGTGGTGCTCCCCGGGGACGTGCTCCCCGCGACGCTCGCGGCCCTCGCCCCGCACGTCGACGCCTACGTGGGTGACTTCCCCCACACGCCCACGCTGCAGCCGGGCGCCCCGAGCGACGCCCCCTGGCCGGAGCCGGACCGCGAGCTCGACGGCCTGGTGGTCTTCACCTCGGGCTCCACCGGCGCGCCCACGGCGATCCCCAAGAAGCTGCGCCAGCTCTTCGACGAGGTGTCCACCCTCGAGGCGACCTTCGGCGAGCGCCTGGGCGCGAACGCGACCTTCTTCAGCACCGTCTCGCACCAGCACATCTACGGGCTGCTGTGCACGGTGCTCTGGCCGACGCTCACGCACCGCACGCTGACCGCGCACCGCCTCGAGTACCCCGAGCAGCTCGAGCAGGTCCTCGCACCGGTCCCCTGCGTCCTCATCTCCAGCCCCGCGCACTTGAAGCGCCTGCCCGACGTGCCCACGTGGAAGACGCAGCTGCGCGCCGTCTTCTCGAGCGGAGGCCCGCTGCCCCCCGAGGGCGCCGCCATGTCGCGCGCGGTGCTCGGTCACCAACCCATCGAGATCTTCGGCAGCAGCGAGACCGGCGGCATCGCGTGGCGCGAGGGGCTCGAGCACCCGTGGCGTCCCATGCGCGGGGTCCAGGTTCGGCAGTCGGCCCAGCAGACGCTCGAGCTGCACAGCCCGCATCTCCCCGACGCCGAATGGTTCACCACGGCCGATCGCATCGAGCTGGTGGCAGACACCTTCCGGCTCCTGGGCCGCGCTGATCGCATCGCGAAGATCGAAGAGAAGCGCGTGTCGCTCGAGCTCATCGAGCGCACGGCCGTCGCCACCGGGTTGCTCACCGAGGCGCGGGTGCTGGTGCTCCAGGGCGCCCGCGTCACCTTAGGCTTCGTGGGCGTGCTCTCGGCTGAAGGCAAGGCGCTGACCCGCAAGCCGCTCGTCGATCGCCTCAAGGCCGCGCTCACCGCCACCATCGAGCTCGTCGCGCTCCCTCGCCGTTACCGCTTCCTCGACACCATGCCGCTCAACGAACAGGGCAAGCCCACCGAGGCCCGCCTCTCGCCGCTCTTCGCCGCCGATCGCCCCGAGCCCACGTGGTCGGAGCGTACGCAGACCCACGCGACCCTGGCCATGCACATCACCCCGGCCTTGCGCGTGCTCGACGGCCACTTTCCGCAGACCCCGGTGGTCCCCGGGGTGGCGCAGGTGGACTGGGCGATCGGCTGGGGCCGCGAGGCGTTCGGCATCCAGGGCGCGTTCCTCCGCCTGGACGTGCTCAAGTTCCAGCGCTTGATGCTGCCCGGCCACGACGTGCGCCTCGACCTCGACTGGAACGCCGAGAAATCGACCCTCACCTTCAAGTTCACGTCGCCCAGGGGCTCGTACTCGAGCGGGAGAGTGGTGTGGTCGTCATGAAGCCAGTCGTCGTCATCCCGGTGTTCAACCACGAGCACGCCATCGCCGCGGTGGTCGAGCAGGTGAAGGCCCACGGGCTGCCGGTGCTGCTGGTCGACGACGGCAGCAAGCCTTCGTGCGCGACGGTGCTCGATGCGCTGGCCCAGCAGCCCGGGGTCTCGCTCTTTCGCCGCACCGAGAACGGCGGCAAGGGCGCGGCAGTGATGTCGGGATTGCACGAGGCGAAGCGGCTCGGCTTCACCCACGCGGTGCAGATCGACGCCGACGGCCAGCACGCGCTGGGCGATCTCCCCACGTTCCTCGCCCAGGCCACCGCGCACCCCGACGCGTTGATCACCGGCGTGCCGCAGTACGACGACTCGGTGCCGAAGGGCCGCCTCTACGGCCGCTACCTCACGCACGTCTGGGTGTGGATCAACACGCTCTCCCTGGCGATCAAGGACTCGATGTGCGGCTTCCGGGTCTACCCGCTCGAGCGCACCCTGCGCGCCCTCGTGCCCTCCATCGGCAAGCGCATGGACTTCGACCCCGAGATCGCCGTGCGCCTCGTGTGGGGCGGGGCCGAGGTGGTGAACCTCCCGACCCACGTCACGTACCCCACCGACGGCGTGAGCCACTTCGACGTGCTCTGGGACAACGTGCGCATCTCCGGCATGCACACCCGGCTGTTCTTCGGGATGTTGCTGCGCCTGCCGAAGCTCCTGTGGCGCAAGGTCGCGAGATGAGCGGGCCGGTGCGCAGCACGCACTGGGCGAGCGTGGCCGAGGGTGGCTTCGCCTTCGGCCTGTGGCTGCTCTATTTCATCCACCGTTTCTTCGGGCGTTGGCCGTTCCGCGTGGCCCTGGCGCCGGTGGTCCTGTTCTACGTGGCCAGGCACCGCCTCGCGCGCGCGGCCTCCCGTGAATACTTCCTCAAGCTGGGACTCCAGCCCACGTGGCTGACCACCTTCCGGCACATCACGGCGTTCGCCGAGACGATCATGGACAAGACGCTCGCGGTCGCCGGGCGCTACCCGTTTCACCGCATCCGCTTCACCGGGCGCGAGGTGATGCTCGAGTCGATGGCCCAGAAGAAGGGCGGGGTGCTGGTCACCGCGCACATGGGCTGCCTCGAGGTCTGTCGCCTCGCCGCCGAGCGCAAGGACGGGCCGAAGCTCAACGTCCTGGTGCACACCCAGCACGCCGAGGTCTTCAACTCGATGCTCAAGCGCCTCGACCCGCACTCCCAGGTCAAGCTGCTGCAGGTCACCGACTTTGCGCCCTCCACCGCGGCCATGTTGTCCGAGAAGGTCGACGCCGGGGAATTCGTGGTCATCGCCGCCGACCGCGTGCCGCTCTCCGACTCGTCGGGGCGCACCGTGGCCGCGCCGTTCCTCGGGGCCCAGGCGTACTTCCCCATCGGCCCGTGGATCCTCGCCTCCGCGCTCAAGTGCCAGGTGATCCTCTTCACCGTGCTCCACGAAGAGGACACCTACCGGGTGCGCTTCGAGAAGCTGACCGACCGCGTCGAGCTCCCGCGAGGCAAGCGCGAGGCCGCGGCGGCCGTGTACGTCACGCAGTACGCGCAGAAACTCGAGCAACTCTGCCGTGAATCGCCCTACGACTGGTTCAACTTCTTCCCCTTCTGGGAGCCGCCGCGTGCCTGACCTCTTTCACGAGATCGAAGTGCGTCCTGCCTTCTACGACGTCGACCCCATGGCGGTCGTCTGGCACGGGCACTACGTGAAGTACTTCGAGCTGGCGCGCGCGGCCCTCATGGAGCGCCTCGGCTACGACTACCTGCAGATGCGCGACTCGGGCTACTTCTGGCCGATCATCGACGTGGCCATCAAGTTCCGCCGGCCGGCGATGCTCGGTCAGCGCCTCACGGTGCGCGCCGAGATCACCGAGTTCGAGAACCGGCTCCGCGTCGACTACCGCATCACCAACGCCCTGACGGGCGAGAAGGTGACCGAGGGGCACACGCTGCAGGTGGCGGTGACCATCGCCACCAACGAGCTCCAGTACGTCTGCCCTCAGATCCTCTGGGACAAGCTGGGAGTCAGCCCGTGATCCACCTGCTGCTCCTCCTCGCCCTCGCGGCGCCCGGGGACCTCGCCTCGCAGGTGAAGGCCCGGCTCCACGAGGCGCAGGTGATCTCCGGCACCTTCGAGCAGGGCAAGCAGGTCAAGGGCTTCAAGCGGCCCCTCAAGTCGAGCGGCACGTACACGGTGACGAAGGGCGAGGGCGTGCAGTGGAACACCCTCAAGCCGTTCCCCAGCGAGCTCACGGTTCGCGCTGGCGACATCACCTCGAAGCAGGGCGACAAGGAGGTCTTCAAGCTCGACGCGAAGACCGAGCCCACGGTGCGGGTGATCACCCAGCTCCTCTTCTCGCTCCTCGCGGGAGACCTCGGCGCGCTGTCAGAGCACTTCACCTCGACCGGCGAGGTCACCGCGAAGGGCTGGCACATCGAGCTGACCCCGAAGTCGGACGGCCTCAAGAAGGTCTTCGCGCGCATCACGCTCCAGGGAGACGACTCGGTGCGCGAGGTGCGGCTCCAGGAAATCAGCGGCGACTCGACCCTGATCACCCTCAGCCCGGCCGAGGCGAAGTAGCGCCTTGTCCCGCCTCCCGCTCCTCTGGACGCTCATCGGCGCGCTCGTGCTCGCGCACCAGTCCTTCCTCTGGACGACGGGCCTGCCCATCGAGACCGATCTCCTCACCCTCCTGCCCTCGGACACCCGGGACACGGCGGCTGAAGAGGTCCTCCATCACCTGAGCGAGGAGACCTCGCGCAACCTGGTGGTGCTAATCACCGCGCCCACCAAGGCCGAAGCCCTGGCCTCGGCGACGCAGTTCGCGAGCCAGCTTGAGAGCCCGAAGCTCGCGCGCCTCACCTCCAACCCCAACGCGACCTCGCTCCCCGACCAGCTCGCCCCGTGGCGCGAGTACCTGCTCACGCGCAACCAGGTCGATCGCCTCACCGCCACCACGCCGCAGGACCTGACCCAGCGAGCGATCCTCCAGCTCCAGCAGCCGCTCGGTGCGCGCCTCACCGACTTCCGCGAAGACCCGCTCGACCTGTACTCGGAGTACCTGCGCGAGCGAGCGCAGGTCACCAAGCTCCGGCCCGAGGGCGATCACCTGGTCTTCGAGACCACCGCGGGGCACCACGTCTTGCTCCGCTACAAGGTCCTCGGGGGCGCCTTCTCGCTCGACGGCGTAGCGCACCTCGCGACCGCGCTGACCACGGCGAAGCGCGATCTCCCGTCCACCACCGAGGTGCTCCCCGCCGGAGTCCCCCTTTTCGCGGAGGCCGCGGCGGTGCAGGCGAACGCCGAGGTGAGCACCGTGGGCTTCGGCTCGCTGGCGGCGATCCTCCTCGTGATGTGGCTGGCCTTCCGTTCCCCGCGGCCGTTGCTGCTGGTGGTGCTCTCGGTGGGCATGGGCGTCGCGGCGGGCCTGTCCGTCTGCGTGCTGGTCTTCGGCAAGGTGCACCTGATGACGTTGGTCTTCGGGGCCTCGCTGGTCGGCGTAGCGGAGGACTACGGCATCCACTACTTCGCCTCGCGCCAGGCAGAGCCGAACCTCTCCCCGCGCGAGCTGCTCACGCACCACACCCCGGGCCTCTTCCTGGCGATGCTCACCAGCGTCGCGGGCTACGTGATGTTGGCGCTCGCGCCGTTCCCCGGGCTGCGGCAGGTGGCGCTGTTCTCATCGGTCGGCCTCGCGGCGGCGTTCCTCACGGTGCTCGCGTGGTTCCCCTTCTTCGATCGCGGCGTCGTGAAGCCCACGCGCTTCGCGGCTGCCTGGGCGGCGACCCGGTCCCGCTGGCCGTCCCTCTCGCTGAAGCAACTGGCGATCGCCGTGCTCTGCAGTTCGCTGGTGACGGCCTGGGGCTTCTCCCGGCTCCACGCGCAAGACGACATCCGGGCGTTGCAGGCGAGCCCGCAGGCCCTCATCGACGCGCAGCGCACGGTCGCCGAGCGCATCGGCCTCCCCAGCCCGGCGCAGTTCTTCATCGTGCGCGGAGCAACCGAAGCCGAACGCCTCGAGCGCGAAGAGCACCTCACCACGCAGCTCGACGCGCTGGTCCCCGGCAAGCTGCTGACCGGCTACGACGCGGTCTCCAACTGGGTGCCTTCCCCTGAGCGCCAGCGGCGGCAGCACGAACTCTTCGACACCACCCGCCAGTCGATCCTCACCGCGCTCGCCGACGAGCTCGAGGACCCCACGCCGGTCACCCTCGCCACGCCGCCGTTGACGGTGGACGACGTGCTCGCCACGCAGCTCGGCGACGCCCTGCGCCCGCTGTGGATGAAGGACGCCAGCGTGGTGCTGCTCCACGCGCCCACGAAGGAGTCGCTGCCCACGCTCGCGGCGCTCGGCTCGCTGCCCGGCGTGCGCTTCGTCGATCGCACCGGTGACATCTCCGCGCTCATGCAGCGCTGGCGCATCGGCATGAGCCAGCTGATGTTCGCGGGCTACGCGGTGATCTTCGCCGCGCTCTCCTGGCGTTTCCGGGGCCGGGCCTGGCGCGCGCTGCTCCCCACGGCCGTGGCCTCGGGCCTCGCCTTGGCCACCGTGGGCTTCCTCGGGGAGCCGCTCACGCTCTTCCACATACTCGCGCTGTGGCTGCTGCTGGGCATGGGCGTGGACTACGGCATCTTCCTCATCGAGCACCCGGCTGACGGCGGCGAGGCCTGGCTGGCCATCGGCCTGGGCGCGGTGAGCACCTTGCTGTCCTTCGGCTTGCTCGCGGTCTCCAGCACCCCGGCGATCCACGCCTTCGGCATCACGCTCGGGGTGGGCGTCACGCTGGTGTGGCTGCTCTCTCCGCTCTCGGCGCCGCGCGGCACCTGAGCGGCGCGCCGTGACTTCGCGGCGAGGCGGGGTGGGCGCCGGGTCGGGTAGACTCACGCCCCCTCTTCAGCCCGTTCCCCGGGACCCGGCTCGACACCTGCGAGCGCGCGAAGTTCGCCGCCATCGACCTGACCCGCTGGCGCGATCCGGCGCGGCCCCGCGATGGCGTCGAGCGCTTCAAGAAGGAGGGCGAGACCTGGTACTCGATCGAGGTGCTCCCCAGGGGGGCCGACGGCAAGAAGCCGGGCAAGCTCGAGGTGCGCCGCAACTTCGAGAACGCCGTCCTGGCTGCGAAGGGCACCGTCCTCTATGTCGACGAAGGCGGGGGCCGCATCTCCTTCCGGCTCGTGCGCGACGACGGTGAGTGGTGGGGCAACTCGGGCTGCGGAGGCAGCACCGGCGACCAGTGCAACTCGATCTTCAACCGGGTCGTCCGGGTCGCCGCCCTCCAGCAGTCCGTGGTGGTCAAGGCCGGCCAGATCGCCGCGGGCATGGCCGAGGAGGGAAGGGTCGCCTTCTACGGGCTCTACTTCGACACCGACTCCGCGGTGCTCAAGGCCGAGTCGGCTCCCTCGTTGGCAGAGATGGCCCGGTGGCTCGGCCAGAACCCCACCGCGCGGGTCTTCATCGTGGGCCACACCGACATGGTCGGGAACGTGCCGCACAACCTGCAGCTCTCCCGCGATCGCGCCGGGGCGGTGGTGGCCGCCCTGGTGAAGACCCACGGCATCGCGGCCGATCGGCTCGAGGCCCAGGGCGTGGGGCCGTTCAGCCCGGTGCGCAACAACTCCGGCGAAGCGGGCCGCACCCGGAACCGCCGCGTGGAGCTCGTGCTCCGGTAGGGCAGGGGGCCGAGTCACCCCTGCGGCTCCGCGACCCGGGTCGAAAAGGTCCTCGCTGAAGTAACTGCTTCTTGAACCGCGCTACTGGAATCACTTAGATTGGGGCTTCATGACCCGCAAACCGACGACGGGGAAGACCCTGAAATCACTGCTGCAGGCCTGTCTCGCCGCGAGTTTTGCGGTGCTCGGCTGTACGCCCCAGGTTCCGGACGCAGTGAACAGCGCCTTCGACTTCGAGCGAGACGCTTTCACTTTCGCCAACTTCGACGACTCGGTGAGCGGGGCCCAGATGAGCCCCGCACTGGCCGCGCGCATGTTCGGCGACGCGAGCGTGTGCCGCAGCGGCGCGGGCTCGACGTGCGTGCCGAACGACGCGGCCGCGGCGTGGATCGAAGAGATGAACCAGACGCTGCACTTCGGTCACTCCGAAGGCCTCGCGGTGCTGGCGCAGCTGATGTCCATGGGGCGCGTAGCCTCGGCGGACTTCGGGGGCGATACGGCGGCGGCGCTCCAACTCAACACCCCCGGGCTCAGGGCCGAGCTCGCCTACTGGTCGGCCACCCAGAAGATGCAGGCGGTGCACGCCGGCGACAAGAAGCTCCAGGCCTCGGAGGTCATCGCCTTCCTCGCCAAGTCCCTCCCCGACACCTCTGAGCGCTGGCGGCTCCTCATCGCCCAGAGGGACGAGAGCGGCTTCCACGCGGGTCACGCCGTCGTGCCCTTCGGGTACTTCAAGGGCACCGAGCCCGGGCAGTACTTCCTTCGCATCTACGACAGCAACTTCCCCGCCGAGGAGCGGCGCATCGAACTCAACGTGCGCGACAACTCGTGGCGCTACGAGGGTTCGCCCAACCCCGAGTTCCCGCGCCTGTACGAAGGCACCACGCAGAACGGGAATCTCCTCTACTTCTCCCCGGTCACGCCGCGCCTGGGCCAGCTCACGCCGCCCTTCGTGGAGGGCTTCACCGTGTCTGCCGCCAACGGCACCTTGCTCGTGCAGGGTGAAGGCGACGGCACGCTGGTGGGCTTCAAGGACGGCCAGCTGGTCGAGGCGGGCGGCACGCTGCTTCCCGGCGCCTCGGACTGCTTCTGCAAGGCTCCCTCGGGAATCACCAACGTGATGATCAAAGGCTCCGCGCCCATGACCATCTCGGTGAGCGCCGACGCGGGCGCGGTGTACGCCACGAGCCCCACGGTGTCGGCCAAGGTCGAGGGCTCGAGCGGCGCCGGGGCCATCACCGTCGACCCCACGGCGAAGACGGTCAGCTTCAACTCCATCGGCGACGGGGGCACCACCATCAGCACCACCACCAAGAACGCCGACGGCAGCCAGACCACGGTGACGGTGACCGTCGACGCCAAGACCAACGGCGTCACCATCGACGCGTCGGACCCCAACAACGTCAAGGTCACCGCCGACGTCACCACCGGCACCACGCACGTGGCGGTCATCACCACCACCACCACCTCCGAAGGCGTCTCCTCGACCACCGTCGCCCAGGGCACCACCTCCGGCGGCAACGACGCGGCCTTCACCATCAACACCATGACCGGCGCGACCGAGGTCAGCACCAGCGTCAACTACGCGACGTGCAAGAACGGCAAGAAGGACCCCATGGAGACCGACGTCGACTGCGGCGGCTTCTGCAACCTGCAGGACGAGAAGTTCGGGGACGGCCGCTGCGCCATCCCCAAACGCTGCGGCGCCAGCAACGACTGCGCCGCGCCGGGCTACGCGAACGCGGGCGACTGCTTTCAGGGGGCCTGCGCCGATCAGAGCTGTCGGGACGGACGCCTCAACACCCGGGAGACGAGCACCGACTGCGGCGGCTACTGCGACTGCCCTGTCGGGGGAAGCTGCGCGTCGCCCAACCGCTGCCAGACCGGCCTCAAGTGCGTGGGCGCCGACGCGGGGCTCACCTGCAGCGCCCAAAAGCTCCACACCCTCAACTACGTCGGCCTCGGCGGCTACGGGGCCTCGGCCATCTACGCCACGGACGACGAGGCGAGCCCCGTGTACCGGGGCACCGCGTTCGCGACGTCGCCCACCTGGCAGTTCGAAGCGGTGGGCCGCTTCGTCTTCAGGAACCCGTCGAGCGACAACTACACGTGCACCTTCGACACCGGCGGCTCGGGAGACTGGACCTACACCCCCACGGGCACGCCCACGGCACAGACCAACACCGTGCGGTGCACCGCGCGGAAGTTCGACGTGAAGTACAAGGCCCTCGGGGCCTGCGCGGGCGGGGACCGCGAGGTGACCCCCCGAGATGCCGGGGTCCGGGTGTGGGAACAGATCCTCGACTGGACGCTCCCCACCGTCACCGTCAGCTCCACCAATCCCGCCGTCCGGACCCTGGTGGGCTGGAACCCCACCATCGGCCTCCTCGACTCGTCCTCGCGGCCCAACCAGACCAACGGCGTCTGGGAAGGCCTCGAGTTCGTGCCCGGCCAGACCTACGACGGAGGGTCGGCGTATGCCTTCTCGGTGAGCGCCGCGACCGTCGTGCAGACGCGCTACCAATACAACACCATCGACCAGACCCGCATCGCGGCGCTCCAGATGCCCGCGCCGTCCCGCTACCGCTCCGAGTGCGTCCTGGTCGGCGCCAACGCCGGGCCGATGCCCATGGCGACCGAGGTCGTCGCCTCCATGACCTGCACCTGCGAGCGACTCGAGCCGCCTGACGCCGGCACCGATGCCGGGACCGACGCGGGCGTCGACGCCGGAATCGACGCGGGGCCCCCCGACGCAGGGCCACCCGATGCCGGCACCGTCGACGCGGGCTCTGGCCCGGCGTGCACCCTCGACTCCGACTGCACCTCCAGCGACTGCTACTGCGGTGACAACTCCGGCAACTGCACCGGCAACTCGGGCCACTGCGGCGCCGGCCGGTTCCTCGCCCGCACGCCCACGGCCGACGGCGTGACGCCCTCCGGCACCTTCACCGTGCCCGCGAGCTGCCCCCAGCTCCACGTTTCGGCCTGGGGCGCCGCTGGCGGTCCGGGCGCGCAGCAGGTCTTCATGGGCCCCGGGCTCGCCAATGCGGGCGGCGCCGGCGGCTTCGTCGGCGGTGTGCTCAACGTCACCGCGGGCCAGAAGTTCGTGGTCTGGGTGGGCGCCGCGGGCGACACGGCCACCTCGACCACGCCCGGCGTCGGCATCGGCTCCTGGGTGGGCACCGCGGCCAACGGCGGCGGCGGCGACGGCATGTTCAACGCCTCCAGCGGCGGGAGCGGCGGCGGCCTCACCAGCCTCAAGTACACCGAGGCCAACGACGTCCTCGTGTGGGCCTCGAGCGTGCCCGGGGGAGGCGGTGGCGGCACCACGCAGCCGGCCGATCCCGCGGGTGGCGCCGGCGCCGGTGGAAACTCGACGTCGGCCGGTGAATCCGCCCCGCAGTTCTCGACCTCCGGCGGAGGCGGCGCCGGCTTCGACGGCGGCCTGGCCGGCGTCAATGGCGCTCCGGGCGCCGGCGGCACCTTCGGCGCCGTGCCCTCGGGCCTGGCCGCCGAGGTGGGAGACGTCAGCGGAAACCCGGGGGGCACCGCGCTCCACGACTTCCAGGACGTCGCGACCTGCTCGCAGGCTGGCAAAGCGGTGGGTGTGGGTACGTCTGGCAATGGGTGCGTCGTCCTGAGGTGCTTGCCATGAAGAAGTCAGTGACGCTGTTGTGCTTCGCCCTGGCCGCCTGTCAGGCCCCGGTCGACTCGAAGAGCCAGTCGGCCCTCGACGCGACGAGCTGCCCCGGGGGCAAGGTCCCGTTCACCTACATCCCCAAGGTGAACCCACGCACCGCGCAGGCCGTGTCTCAGATTGGCACCGAGAACGGCTACGTGAGCACCACGCCCGACAAGAAGAACCTGATGAAGGTGACTTCGGCGAACTGCCTCTGGGGCCGCACCCAAAACACCTTCGCGACCATCTCGTGGCCCCAGGGCCGAACCCAGGACGGGGTGATTACCAATCACGACGGCGGCGTGCCCATCACCTCGCTGATGGCCGAGCGCTGTGACGGCAAGACCAGCTGCCGCGTCGAGAACGTCGGCACGTACTGCAAGGCATATGCGGAGGAGGCCTACAGCGGGTACACGATCCGCTTCGAGTACACCTGCTCCTTCAAACCAGACGTCGTGAAGGTCGGGTACCAGGAGCGGTGGGTGCCGCAGCCCATCGAGTGCCTGCCCACCGAAGAAGAGGTGCACACCGCCTGCGTCCCTGAGAACTGCTACGGCCACACCCGGCGCGATCGCCTGCTCGACTGCGCGCCCGACTACGTGAAGCAGGTCGAGAAGCTCGAGGGCGTGGAGCTGCGCCTCAACGAGGTCACCCGGCCGCTGCACCCCCCGGAGACGCTCGCTGGCTCCGCCTATGTCCCCGGGGCCACGCCCGGCCTGCGCTTCGATGACGCGCAGCTCTACCAGTTCAAGGGCTCCGTCACCTCGACCGGGCCGCTCAAGCAGAACGTGACGTTGTGGATGAGCAGTCGCGTGCCCGCGCCCAAAGACGGCCCCCCGCTCGACATCTTCCGCTGCCTCGTCGGCACCATCGACCTGGGCAAGTACACGCCCGTGGACGCCGGCGGAAAGAAGCGCATCGACTTCGTCGAGGAGTACCGCATCCCCCAGTCGTGCCGTGACCTCGATCCCCTGAAGAACGCCATTCGAGCCGGCTGGGCGGCCGCGGGCTACGATCTCGCCACCCTGGGCGAGGCGGGCTTCCCCGAGCAGGTGCCCACCACGCTGCGCGCCTCCTACGACCTCGATGACAAGGCCATTCTCGAGGTCCAGGGCACCAGCATCGACAGCACCTGCAACACCCGCCCGCTCGACCTCTTCTTCAACCACGCCACCAAGGTGCACCGGGCCTTCGACTACTACTCCCAGAACCCGCTGAAGGTGATCCACTCGGGCACCATCCCCGCCAACCAGAACAGGGACCGGACCGAGATGGCCGTGAGCATCAACGCCGGCCCTGACACCCTCATCGGCGTGCGCCAGGTCAACGTGCGCGACCTCGAGTACCTCGTGAACAAGGCCGGTCGGCCCAGGGGGGAGATCGCCGCAGACCTGACGCTCGCCCTGTCGGGCCCGGGTCAGCCCGCGTGGGCCAAGCTGATGCTCGAGGTGGGCAGGTACCGCTGGACCGACGAGGTCTTCGGCCGCATGTCCCTGTCCCTCGATGCCTACAGCGGTGGCCTGGTCCCACGGCCCAGGACGGGCCTGGTCCCCGTGCCCGACACCTCGGTGAAGGACGCCAACGGCGAGGTCGCCGTGGACGAGAGCGGCGTCATCGGCCTCCCCGGCGCGAAGCTCAACGTCCTGGTGAGCGGAGTGATGAACGAGAGCGGCACCACCACCGACCTGCACGTGCCCATCACCGCCGCGGTGCGCACCGCCCTCTTCACCCACCCCACGTACCCCCTGGTCCCCGGTGGAACCCGCAACTACGTGCTGCAGGTGTGCCCCACCAACAAGCTGCGCATGTTCAACCTCGAGACCCAGGCGTTGCAGAACGACTTCCTGCGCTCCCCGACGGACGCCCCCCCGCTCAGGATCGCGTCCAACGGCTGCGCCCGCAGCGCGGTGTTCGCCTTCCGCGGTGAGAACGTCGTCACCCCCATCCCCGAGGTCGAGGTCGGCGACGGCAACGTCACCGAGCTCGAGCCCACCACCAGCGGCGAGGACCGGCTCTCGGCCACCTTCGATGCCGACACCGACCGCATGTGCGTGGGCTCCCACTGCACCACCATGGTGAGCAACGGCCTGGGGGGCAGCGACAACCCCGCGAAGAAGACGGTGATCCTCATCGAGAACGAAGAGGACGAGACCGACACCACCGACACGTTCTCCACCAGCTTCAACCTGCTGGGCTTCAACGTGCTCGAGGCGGTGAAGGACGGCTCCATCGGCGCGGTGAAGACGACCCTCACCATCAGCCCCAACTACGGCGCCATCGCCGCGCTCTTCCCCAAGCCGGGGCCCTTCTTCGACATCGAGTCGGGCCGCGTCACCGTCGGCGTCAGCGGGCTCAGCGTGCAGTTCGAGTTCAAGGTGCCGCTGCGCTTCGGCCCCATCCAGGGCGACCTGGTGTTCGGCCTGGGCGCCGGCGCCGGGGTGGGCGTCGAGCTCGAGCACGAGTTCAACCCGCGCGTGCAGTCGAGCTGCGCGGTGCAGCCGGCCGGCGGTGGCATCTCCTCCGAGACGTGCCCCGACGCGAACCTCGCGCTGCCCGCGATGCCGTTCCGCCAGGCGCGCGACACCTGCTACTTCATGGGCGGCACGCTCCTCGAGCCCCGCGACGATACCCAGTTCAGCGCGATGCACGCCGCCATCGCCGCCACCGAGGAGATCTGGGTCGGCGGGCAGATCGGCAACGAGTACAAAGAGAACTCGAACTGCGCGACCTCCTGGAACTCGACGGCCTGCGGTCCCGAGCACAAGCAGTTCATGCGCTGGCTGTCCGACGCGGCCACCTTCGGGAAGGCCACCGGCTTCGGCGCCTTCGTGAACCCGAGCACCACGACCACGCTCGGCGGCGCCGCGGTGACCGCCACCACGGCCGCCATCCACACGCCGGTGGACAGCGCCGTCACCATGCGCGGCAACAACTTCGCCCTGCAGAAGATGAGCGACTCCTTCAAGTCGGTCTGCAACCGGCAGTTGGTGACCAGCGGCGTGTCCCACAAGGCCAGCATCACCATCAACGCGGGCTTCTCGGCCGGCTTCAGCGTGGGCTTCTGCACCCCGTCGTCCGACTTCGGCATCTGCCTCGAGGGCTCCGTCAACCTGCTCGAGGCGAGCATCAAGCCGCTCATCGCCTACCAACACACGACGCTCAAGGACAACACGGGCCGTTCCCGCGTGAAGAGCAAGCTCGAGCTGCGGGTCGACTGGAGCGTGTCGCTCCTGACGGGTGCGCTCGAGATCAAGCTGGTGCTCCCCTTCTTCGACATCTCGTACACCCTGCTGGAATACGAGGGGTTCAAGGTCGGCGAGGGCACCCTCACGAAGTGGGAACATGCTTTCCAGAAGGACTGACTCATGACCTCCAGCCGATTTTCGAAGACTGCTTTGGGCGTGACCGGGGTCCTCGGGCTCGGGGCCCTGGTGGGGGCTTCCCTCCTCTGGGGCCGCGACGACGCCCCGCCCGCGCCCGCCAGCGCCACCGACGTGACCCCGCCGCAGGACGCGAGGACCGCACCGCAGCCCTCGGCGGACGCCCGGAAGGACGCTCCGTGTCACTTCAGCCCGGGGCAGCGCCTGGCCTTCTCGGTGGACCTCGAGTCTTCCGCCACGCAGCGGGTGCCGGGGTCGCCCACCCCCATCTCCATGGACCTCACGGTGCACGCGGTGCTGCAGGCCCAGGCCGTCGACGCGAACGAGCACGCCACCGTGTGGGTCGGCCGGCTCGCGTCGTTGGCCGCGATGCCCGAGGCGGCGATGGACACCCAGCCGATGGCGGCGCCGTTCCTCTTCGAGGTCGACGCCCAGTGTGGCCTGACCCGGTTCGCGCGACGGGACACGGCCCCTCGAACGGCCGCGCGCAACCAGCAGGCCCTGGTCTGGGAAGCCCAGTTTCGCGTGGTCGACGCGGCGACGCCGGTGCAGGTGCAGAACGGCAACGGCGTGGCCGAGGGGCTCCTCGCTCCGGAAGGCAGCGGGCGCCTGCGCCGCACGCTGGATCGCTACCAGGCGCTCTGGAACGAGGACGACACCGACGTGCTCACCCGCGGCTCGCTGGTGGTCGAGCTCGGTGGGCTGTGGTTCGCGCGCCTCGAGACGCAGGAGCGCTTCAGCTTCGGCGAGACGAAGTCGGATTCGCGGACGAGCTTCGTGCGACTCGCGACGGACGAGGTCGCCTTCAGCGCCGATGAGCAAGACGTCACGAAGTACGCCTGGGAAAACCTGCTCCCCCGCCGGCGCCACGAGCTCGTGTCACGGCCGTTCACGTCGTACGACAAGGCGCGGCAGGACAAGGTGCGCGCGCTGACGACCGAGCAGGCGATGGACCAGTTCGCCGAGCGCAGCAAGCAGCGGGTGGGCATCCAGTCGACCTGGCCCGAGCTGTCGGCCTACTTCGAGGTGCACCCCGAGGCCATCGGCCCCGCGATCAAGCGCTACCAGGCAGGTGGCCTGCCCGTGTCGTCGGCCGGCGACTTCTTCCTCGCGCTGGGCAAGGCGCGCGTGCCGGAGGCCCGGGACGCGCTGCTGGGCATCAAGCGAGACGACGCGGCCCCCGGCCTGGACCAGGTGCGCTCGATGTTCGCGCTGGTGGTGCGCGAGGACGTGGGCCCCGCGCTCGCCGAGGAGTTCCGCGCCGACGTCACGCGGCAGCTCGGTCGCCGCACCGAGGAGGGGCGCTTCCTGGCGGGCGAGTCGATGCTCGCCCTGTCGACCATGAGCGGCTCGCGCGACGACGCGCAGGTGACGCGCACCTCGCGCCAGGCGCTGGAGAGCGTGCTGCAGAGCGAGGCCGATCCGCAGACGCGCAAGGTCGCGCTGGCCGCGGTGGGGAACATGGGCGAACCGTCCACGCTGCCCCTGGTGGCCACCCACGCGAGCTCGCCCGACGCCGACACCCGAAAGGCCGCCGCGAAGGCGCTCTCCCGCATGCCGCCCGCCGACGCCGACGCGATGGAGATCGATTGGCTGCGCCGCGAGAAGGACCCCTTCGTCCGCAAGGCCCTGTACTCGGTCATTCAGCGCCAGCAGCTCGACGTCGGTGTGGGCGCGAGCCCGGCGCTGGTCGAGCAGGCGCTGATCGACTTGAAGACCGAGCAGTCGGTCATGACCAGGCGCCACATCGTGCGGCTGGTCTCGCAGAGCCAGGTGGCCCGGCAACCCCAGGTCCGCGAGGCGCTCAAGGCCCAGGCGCTCTTCGAGCGGAAGCACCGGACCTCGCTGTTCAACGAGTTCGCGCGCGTGCTGACGCGGGACGAGATCGCCGAGGTGCTCCGATGAAGAAGCTCGCCCTGCTCATGCTGGCCCTCACCGCCTGCGCGCCCGCGCCGACGCCGGCCCCCGACCTCATCACCCGCCCCGCACCCACGCCGGGGGTGATCGACCCCGCGCCCTCCACCTCCATGGGGAACATCGACGCGCCGAGCAAGGACCTCGACGGCAGCGCCCACTTCGACCCCGACTGTTGCGCGGTGGCTTTCGCCGTCCCGGCCGCGGACCTCGAGCTCGAGGCCACGCTCGTCTTCGGGGCCCAGCGCTTCGCGATGAGCCGGCCTGACGGCGGCGCCTGGCTGGTCACCGCCTGCGTGCCCTTCTCGCCTCGCGACTACTTCTTCGAGGTGGGGCTGCCCACCGACGACGACGCGGGCGTCTTCATCGACGCGCGGGTCAACACCGCGGTGCCGACGAGCAACGCCAGCACCCTGGCCCCGGTGGTCAACCGCTTCGAGATCGGCGACGCCGGCACCTGCGCCGGCTTCGACGCCACGGCCTACGCGGCGCTGCCCGACGCGGGCTGACCGCTTCGGCCCCCTCGGCGCTCGTCATGGCGTACGCGGCGCTGCCGGACGCGGGCTGACTGCTTCGGCACCCTCGGCGCTCGCCACGGCATATGCGGCGCTGCCCGACGCACGCTGACACCTCGACCCAGTGCTCCGGCGTCACCGGCCGCTGGTGGGAAGGACGGTCGAGGATCGCCACTGCGCGCCGTCTGCAGGGGTCTCGCGGCGATGGCCCGAGCTGCCGCGCGCCCAGACAGCCCAACCTCGTCGAGATCCTTCAGGCCGCGGGTCGGCCGAAGGACGCCTCGTGGCAGGCACGGCGACCCTGTGGGGCTCCGGGTATCCACATGCCCGCGTCACGCCCGGGCGGCTGCTCGCCGCGCCGCAACTGAGCTGCGAGGTGCTCACTTCGGCATGGTCATGAACGCGTGTCGCCGGGGCGACGAGACGTAGGCCGCGATCTGCGGCCGCTTGCCGATGCGCGCGAAGTGCGCGGCCACCAGCGGGGCCTTCGCCATCGCGGCGCCCATGCCGTTGTCCTCGAGGGTCTCGACGAAGTACCAGAGCGCGAGGTCGGCGCTGCTCAGCGCGTCGCCCACCAGGAACCCGGTGGCGTCACGGTTCGCGCGCAGCAGCTTCTCGAAGTACCCCAGCCAGCGCGGCGCGACGACGGTGACGAACTCTTCCCGGAGCTCGGAGCGTTGCGCGGGCGCCGCGGTGGCCACCTTGCGCAGCTCCATGCGGGCGTCCTCGTAGCCGCCCAGCGCTTGCTCGACCTGGGCGTGCTCGCGCTGGGTCTTGCCCATGAGACCGTGCTGCCGCGCGAGGTGGTTGGCGATGGCGAGGCTCTGCGCCAAGCGGAACCCGTCGGCCTCCTCCCACAGGGGCACGGCCTCGAAGGCGAGCAGGCCGCTGGCCTTGAGGGCCGCGAAGTCGGTCGGGCGGCCATGAAGGGGCGGGGTGTCCTTGCCGATGGGGTGCTCGGCGTACTCGAGCCCGGCCTCCGCGAGGATGAGACGGATCAGCTCGGCACGGCCGCGAACGGGAAAGTAGAAGAGGGTGGGGTTGCTCACGGGGGGGTCCTAACGCCACGGGGCGCGGAGCGCGGCGCTCGTTGACCCCCGCCCCGCGCGGAGTAGTTTCCCGCCCGTCAATCTCCACGAGGGGGAACACCACATGGCGTCGTCGAAGGCGAAGAAGGCTGCTGCTCCTGCACCGAAGAAGGCTGCTGCACCGGCCCCGAAGAAGGCCGCACCCGCCGCGAAGAAGGCGGCCCCGCTGAAGGACTCGCTGGCCGTCAAGACGCTGGGCACGTTGCCCGCGCTGACCGGCAAGCTCCGCAGCGCCTTCCGCTCGGCGTTCACCGACGAGCAGTGTGACGCGTGGGGCGAGAAGACCAAGGCCGAGAACGTGATCGCCGAGGGCGAGAAGTTCGTCGCCACCATGGCGCGCTCGCTCAAGGACAACACCGACGTCACCTACTCGCGTCGCCGCCTGGCGTACCTGTGTGAGCTGCTGGTGCTCCTGCAGGACGAGGTCGAGCACACGAAGGACTCTTCGATGACCGGCCTGCGCAGCACGCGCAACGCGGCCCTCGCGGTCGGCGTGAACGCCCGGCGCGATCTCGCCCGCCGGCTGCGCGCCCTGGCCGGTGGCCAGCAGAAGGTGCTGCAGGACATCACTGCCTGCGCGCCGGACAACGAGTCGTCGGCCAACGACGTGCAGGACTCGCTGACCGCGACCATCGATCTCGCGCAGAAGCTCCGCCGCGACGACATCATCGAGGCCCTGGCGGACGACGTCGGCCTCACCGAGGCGCGGCTCAACAGCGCGTACTCCGCCCTCGAGTCGCTGGCCGGGGCGCGGGAAGTCGCGCTCAACGCGGCGGCCTACGAAGGTGACGCGCCGTCGGTCAACCGCATCGAGGGGCGCGTGCTCCGCGAGATGCGCCTGGCGCAGCGCCTGTTCGACGAGTCGCGCGCGGCCGGCGTCAGCGTGCCCTCGCTCGTCGCGGGCCCGAGCCTCAAGGTCATCTTCGGGAAGAACTCCGAGGTCGAGGCGCCCGCGCCGACGCCTCCTCCCGCGAAGCCGAACTGACGTTTCAGGTTCTCCGGTCGGCTCTGCCTCGCAGGCCGACCGGTGGTGCCGCGTCGTGGCGGACTGCAGGCTGATGCGCGCGATGCGCTCGCGGGTCCAGACCAGCGGACGCGGTGAAGCGTCAGCGGCTTCCTCGGCCAACGTGCCCGGGGGGCTGCTGGAGCGGTCTCGGTGGAGCGCCGCGCCGTCACGCGCGACGACCCAGGGTGCCCGCACGAGTGCCATGGAGTGTTCAATCGGTGGTGACTGCATGGCATCGGTCGCTCGTTGCGGCCCCTTGTCGACTGTCGCGCTCGCGTCCCACGAGGCCACGCGCTGCGTGCCTCAGTCCTCGTGAGCGTCGACGCGGGAGCGCTCGGGTCGCGAACAGCCTTGGGCCAGCAGGAGTGGCGGGTGCGACAGCAGTGCTCGTCACGGGCCTGCCCCTTGGCTCCAACGTCGCGTCTACGAATGGGCAGGGGAGTGGGGGCGCGTTGGTTTCCGACCGTCGTCCCTGATGGCCAATTCGTACACCTGAGTATACGCGCTCAGCGAGCGCTGTGGACGCGGTGGATCAAAGAGTGACCCTCGGTCGCCCTTCGGCGTCGACGGTCGCGTTCAGGCGAGATCAGGGCGCACTGTGACAGGCGTCTGTCGGGTGGTCGTGAAGGTGAAATGTGGTCACCAGGTCAGGACAGTTGTCCTCTTTGATGACGGCCAGCGGGGTGGGAGGGGTCTCAAAAGCGTGTCCTCTTTGATGACAACCGCGGCGACTTGTCGGACCCGCATGCGCCTGCTGGCCCGGCTTCACGCGCCTCGAGGGTCTCCAGCGGCGCACGAGAGAAGGAGGATCTCCTCATCGGCCTCCGCTCGACGCTGCGCCATGTCGTCAACCGCGCGCACAGGGCCGCCTTCGCTCGCGCTGCTCGCTCAGGCGGGGCTGGACAACTCGCCCTCAACACCCCAACGCATTGGCCGGCTATTTGTCATCAAAGAGGACACGCCTTTGAGACCCGTCCCACCCCCCGTGGCCGTCATCAAAGAGGACAACTGCTGGGCGGCGACAGCTTCCTCACCCGCTCCGCAGACGACTTCGTCATGGGCTTCCCGCGCGAGCACGATGCGCGCCGCGTCCTGAGGATGGCGGCCCGAGCCCGACTCGTTCGACTTCCCCGGCTTCACCCACTTCTGGGCGAAGTGCCTGTCGGGCTGGTGGGTCAGGGATGGCGGTGGGGAATGCAGGAGTCCACCCGCCTCCCTCACTTGCCAGACCGGGGCGTGGAGTCGAGGGGCACGCCGGGGTTGAGCACGGCGGCTGAACCCATCACGCCCGCTTCCCCTGGGGTCCATGGGCACATGCCGCGCGACCTGTCCCTGCACCTGGGCGCTCGTGCCTGACGACCGAGCTCCCCTGCACGGGCGACTCGCCTCCGCGCCCTGGCCGGTGGTCAGCAGAAGGTGCTGCAGGACATCACCGCCTGCGCGCCGGTCAACGAGGCGTCGGCCAACGACGTGCAGGACTCGCTGACGGCGACCAACGATCTCGCGCAGAAGCTCCGCCGCGACGACATCATCGAGGCCCTGGCGGACGACGTCGGCCTCACCGAGGCGCGGCTCAACAGCGCGTACTCGGCCCTCGAGTCGCTCGCCGGTGCGCGGGAGGTCGCGCTCAACGCTGCGGCCTCCGAAGGTGACGCGCCGTCGGTCAACCGCATCGAGGGGCGCGTGCTCCGCGAGATTCGCCTCGCTGCGCCTGTTCGACGAGTCGCGCGCGGCCGGTGTCAGCGTGCCCTCGCTGGTCACAGGCCCCAGCCTCAAGGTCATCTTCGGGAAGAACTCCGAGGTCGAGGCGCGCGCGCCGACGCCTCCTCCCGCGAAGCCGAACTGACGTTCCCGGTGCGCCGGTGGGCGCTGCCTCGCAGGCCGACCGGTGGTGGGCTTGACCCGATTTGGTGGACACCTTTCGAAGCAAGTTAGGGTGGTCCATGGAGAAGGAAGAGAAGCCGAAGAGGCAGCAGCGCACGCGACGTAACTTCAGCGACGAGTTCAAGGCTGGGGCGGTCGCGCTGGTGCTCAACGAGGGGAAGAGCGTCACGCAGGTCGCGAAGGATCTCGACCTGACCGCGTCCGCGCTGGGCAAGTGGGTCGAGCAGGCGCGCGCCGACGGCGGCAAGAGCAAGCGCGGCACGCTGATGACCGAGGAGAAGGACGAGCTCGCCAAGCTGCGGAAGGAGGTTCGTGAGCTTCGCCTCGAGCGAGAAATCCTAAAAAAGCGACGGTCTTCTTCGCCAAGGAGAACGCATGAGGTTCGCGTTCATCCAGGCGGAGCGGGCCCAGTTTGGCGTCGCGAGATTGTGCCGTGCGCTGGTGGTCTCAAGGGCGGGCTACTACGCGTGGTGCGTTCGACCGAAGAGCGCGCACGCCGTCCAGGACGAGAAGCTGAAGGTGCTCGTCAACAGGGCGCACACAGACGAGGGCCGCAGCTACTACGGCAGCCCCCGGGTGCATCGGTCGCTCACGAAGCAAGGCGTGCCGGTCAGCCGCAAGCGGGTCGTACGGCTGATGCAGGAGGACGGTCTCGTCGGGCGCATGCGGCGGCGCTTCAAATGCACCACGGACAGCGAGCACGGACTGCCGGTGGCGAAGAATCTGCTGGCGCGGGAGTTCACCGCCAGCCGGCCGGATGAGCGCTGGGTGGGTGACACCACCGAATTGCTCACGCTCACGGGGAAGGTCTACCTCGCGGTGGTGCTCGACCTCTACTCGCGCTTCGTCGTGGGCTGGGCGCTGAGCGCGGTCAACGACAGGCACCTCACCATCAAGGCCCTGGACATGGCGCTGCGTCGCCGATGCCCGGAGGCCGGGCTGCTGCATCACTCCGACCAGGGGGCGACGTACGCCAGCGAGGACTACCAACAAGTCCTCGCCGACCACGGAGTCACCTGCAGCATGAGCCGCCGCGGCAATTGCTACGACAACGCGGCGATGGAGAGCTGGAACAGCACGCTGAAGAGCGAACTGGGCGAGCGATTCCTGAGCCCCGCCGACGCGAAGGCGAAGCTCTTCGACTACATCGAGGTCTTCTACAATCAGGCGCGCATGCACTCGTCGATCGACTACGCGTCGCCGGCCGAGTTCGAGCGGAACGCACGGCAGGTGATGAATGCTGCGGCCTGACGGGGCCTTCGCTCGCTGCGCTCGCTTCGGCGCGCGCCCTCACCGACAACCAACAAGGAGACAGAAAAGAGTACCCTGACAACGACTACGACGACGGTGTGATTCGACTCATCAACACTGTCCACGAGATCGGGTCAGGCCCATAGTTCACGGGGCATCCTCCAAGTCGCGAAGTGTCTCGTCGGCGCGGTTTCTGGTCCATCAGTCTTGCTTCGGTGTGCATGCACGGCGCGTTGAGCGATCCACACGTCGGGGTCGGGGGTGGGGCGCCAGTGGCTGACCGTGTCGAGCCGCGCCGCTGCGCCCGCTCGACCCACCTCCGCTCGGTCCTCGGGGACGCTCGTTGCTTCCCGCTCCCTCTGCAGCGGGCGAAGTACTGCCGCCGGGCGAGTGAATGGCACTTGCTCCGAGCCGGGATCTCCTCGCCCTGCGTCGGGAGCACCTGCCCCGCGACCCACAGCCACTTGCCGGGCGCCCAGGACCACTTGCCGTGCGACGTACTGGCACTTGCCCGGCGTCGAGGGGAACCTGCCGTGCGACGTACCGGCACTCGCCCGGCGTCGAGGGGCGCTTGCCGCGCGACTTCCCGGCACTTGCCCGGCGTCCACGGGCACTTGCCGCGCGACTTACCCACACTTGCCCGCCGTCCACGGGCACTTGCCGCGCGACTTACCGGCACTTGCCCGGCGTCCACGGCCACTTGCAGCGCGACTTACCCTCACTTGCAGGGCGACCTACCCACTCTTCCCCGGCGCCCCGGGGCACTTGCCCGGCGACTTCCCCACTCGTGCCCGGCTCCCACGCCCTCCTGCCCACCGACCGCGCCACTCCGCACGGGCGACTTCCCCTCACCCGATGAGCGGCGTGGGCGTCCCCGGGCTGACCAGCCACAGCTGGTGCGACGCGCGAGTCACCGCCACGTGCAGGCGACGGCGCCCTTCATCGGTGCCCGGCCAGTTCATCGCGCTCGCGTCGGCGACCACCACGTAATCCCACTCGAGGCCCTTGACCGAGTCGACGTCGGTCACGTCGATGCCCGGGGTGAAGGGGAACTCGCCGCGTTGCACCAGCCGCGTGTGCTGCAGGCTCTCGATCAACGGGAAGAACCGGCGCGCACCCTCGGGCGTCGAGGTGATCACCGCCACCGTCGCGTGCGGCTCCTCGTCGAGCAGGTCCTTCAACGCGCCGGCGAGGAACAGGTGTGCCGCGGCCTCGCCAGGGAAGTGGAAGCGGCCCACCGGCACGCCTTCCCGTGACGCCTTCGCCGGCGTGGGAGGCGCGAGCGGCCCGAGCACCTGCCGCGCCAGCTCGGCGATCGGCCGGGGGCACCGGTAGCTCGTGGTCAGCCGCACCGTGCCCGCCCCCTGCGCGCCCACCACCTCCAGGCTGCGCGGCCACCCGGCGAACGAGGTGTGCGTCTGCTGCGCCTCGTCACCGGCGATGGTGAGGCCCTTGAACTCCCGCGTGGTGGCGCGGATCGTCTCCAGGTCGAAGAGCGAGAAGTCCTCCGCCTCGTCGAGCACCACGTGCGAGGCCTGGGGCAACGCCAGCGAGCGACGCCACGAGAGCATCGAGAGCAACAGAGGCAGGTCCTCCACGTCGATGGACCCGGCGATCTCGTCCGGCGTGCCCTCGTTGAGCCCCAGCCCGTCGATCGACGTGCGCATCGAGGGATCGCTGATGTCCCGCGCGCTGAACGGGGTCTGCAGCTGCATCGAGGTGTGCTCGATGGTGTCGGCGATGGCCGTGCTGGGCAGCGTGCCACCCGCGGCCGCCACCACCTTCGCGAGGAACGCCGAGTCCGAGAGGAACAGCGCGAGCTGGCGCCACATCGGCTTGACCTCGAGCTTCACCGGCTTCTCGCCCTCCACCGCTTCGCGGAGCAGGTCGTACAGCGCCGGGTGCCGCTTCACGGCGGTCACCAGGGCCGGCGGCTCGAAGTTCACGCGCGGCAACTGGCCGAAGGCGCGCCGCGAGAGGCGCATGAGGTAGTCGTCCAGGGTGAAGACGATCTCCGGCCCCACGTCGTCGTCCTTCTCCGGCGCGGGGAGCAGCGGGGCGAGCAGCCGCTGGGCGAGCCGCGAGAGGCCCACCTCCGGCACCACCACCCGCGCCCGCACCAGCGGAATGCGCTGCGGATCGCCGACGGTCAGCCGCGCGAGGCGGTGCAACGCGACGGTCGTCTTGCCCGAGCCGGCGCTGCCCAGCACCAGCAACGGCTCGTCGGGCGGCGCGGAGATGGCCGCGTACTGCTCGGCGTCGAGCAACGCCGTGACGTCGACCCGCGTGCCCTTGGCCTGCGCGCCCACGCTGACGCCCAGCTGCCCATCCCGCGCCGAGGTGCCCGCGCCTCCGGTGGCCAGCACGGTGGCTCCGCGCGACTTCCACGTGCCGTCGGCGTCGCGGAACAGCGCGAAGTCGTCGCCGATGAGCTGCACCAGCTTGCCCTGGTGGATCACCACCACCCGCCGCAGGGTGACGGTGCCGGTGGCCAGGCGGCCGGGGAACTGCTCCTCGAAGGGGTCGCCTTCCTTGTAGCGGTAGAAGAGCTGCGCCACCGGGGCCACGCGCCAGTCGACGACGCGGAGGTTCTGCCGGGT
>CAIVGN010000199.1 GCA_903905455.1 uncultured Archangium sp. | reverse complement strand
GTTCTCCTTCATCGCCTCTGACAGTTCGCGTTCATCGAGGGTCTTGCCGGCGGTCTCCATGGCGGTGAGCAGGGTGGCGTCGTTGAGCCGCGCGGGAGGCCTGGTGCGCTTGGGCACCGCCTTCGCCTCGAGCACCTGCTGGGGCTGCCCGCGCTCGAGCCCCGAGGGCAGCATCCCCTCGTCGTCGGCCTCTTCCCCCGGCGCGCGCTTCTTCTCGGACGGTGCCTTCACCGGCCCGACGTCGAGCACCTTCCACCCCTCCTGCTCGATGGCCGTGCCGTGGCTGCGGTACCGGTCCACCACGGAAGGGGTGGTCACCTCGGTCACCACCTCGGTCGCGGCCCAGGTGAAGTCGTCATGCCAGGCCTGCAGCAACCGGCGGCAGATGAGCTCGTACACCCGGCGTTCATCGGCGCTCAGCGAGCGCGCACCGGCCGCGATGGCGGTGGGGATGATGGCGTGGTGATCCGAGACCTGCGCGTCGTCGACGAAGCGTTTCCCCAGCGGCCGTTCGCCAGTCCCCGGGGCGAGCTGCGCCTCGAACGGCCCCCGGATGGCCTTGACGATGGGCCCCAGCGTGGCCGCCACGTCCGCCGAGAGGTGCCGGCTGTCGGTGCGCGGGTAGCTGATCAGCTTGTGTTGCTCGTACAGCGCCTGGGCCAGCTCGAGGGTGCGCTGGGCCGAGTAGCCGTAGAGCCGGTTGGTGTGTCGCTGCAGCTCGGTCAGGTCGTAGAGCAGCGGCGCGGGGAGCTTCTTCTGCTTCGAGGTGACGGAGGCAATCTTCGCCTTCCCCGACTTCGCGCGCGCGACGATGGCCTGCGCCTCCTCACCCGACGCGGGCAGGCGCCGCGGGTGCTCGCCGGGACCTTCGCGGTGCCAGGTGCCCGGGTAGCTCGCCCCGTCGCGCGGGGAGAACGTGGCCACCACCTCGAGGTAGTCCTCGGGCTTGAAGTCGCGAATGGCGAGCTCGCGCTCGACGATGAGCGCCAGGGTCGGGGTCTGCACGCGGCCCACCGAGAGCTGCGAGTCGAGCGCCAGCCCGTAGGCCCGCGAGAGGTTCATGCCCACCAACCAGTCGGCGCGGCTGCGACCCAGGGCGGCGGCGGCGAGGCCATCGAAGTCCCGCTGGGGGCGCAGCCTGTCGAACCCATCGCGAATGGCGCCGTCGGTCAGCGAGGAGATCCACAGCCGCTTCACCGGCCTGCGGCACTCCGCGGCCTCGTAGATGAAGCGGAAGATGAGCTCGCCTTCGCGCCCGGCGTCGGTGGCGCAGATGACCTCGCTCACGTCCTTCCCGCGCAAGGCCCGGCGCACCACCTCGAACTGCGCGCGGGTCTGCTCGAAGACGCGCAGGGGCCACGTCCCGGGGAACATGGGGAGCGTGTCGAAGCTCCAGCGGCGCCAGCGGGGGTCGATGCCCTCGGGTTCTTCGAGGCCGACCAGGTGACCGATGGCCCAGGTGACCACGTAGCCGTTGCCCGAGAGCGAGCCTTCCCCACGCGTGGTCGCGCCCAGCACCCGGGCCAGGTCTCGTGCGACGGAGGGCTTCTCGGCGACGACGACGACGGTCACCGGGCCCTTCTACCCCGAGGGACTGACAAAATGTTCAGTACCGCGCGAGGCCGCCTTCTTCAGCCGCACTTGCAGTGTTCGCAGGAGAACACCGTGCCGGTGGTCCGCGCCCCGCACAGGTTGACGTCCTTGAAGCGCGCCCCCGAGGTCTTCGCCTTCTCGAAGTCGGCGCCGTCTGCGTTGACGTCGGTCCACCGGGCGCCGGTGAGGTCGGCCTCGTCGAAGCGCACGCTCGCCGCGTTGACCTTGGTGAACGTGGCGCCCTTGAGGTTGGCGCTCATCAGGCTGGCCTTCTCGAGCCGCACCTCGATCAGGGTGGTGCCGGCCAGGTTCGCGCGAAACATGTTGGCCATGAGGAAGCTGGCGCTGGCGATGCTCATCGACGACAGGTTCACGTCGCTCAGGTTGGAGTTGTCGAACCGCGCGCCGTCGATGTTGGTCTTGCGCAAATCGACGCCGTGCAGGTCCGCGGTCTGTCCGAAGTTGGCCCTGGAGAAGTTGACGTTCTCGAAGGTGCCCGCGGAGAGATCTCCGAAGATGTTGGCGCCGGTGAAGTCGGCGTCGCTCACCAGCCCGGTGCCGTAGAGGTTGATGGACGTGCCGCGGGCCTTGACCCCGGCGAGCTTCGCGCCTCGCAGGAAGGCGTCCTCCAGGTCTGCCTTGTCGAGCGTGGCGCCGCGGAGATCGACGTTGCCGAGCTTCGCCTTGCTCAGCTTCGCCCCGCTCAAGTTGGCCCCGCTCAGGTCGACCCCGGTGAGGTCGATGCCTTCGAGCAGCTTGTTGGCGAGGTTGGCGCCCTTCAAGGTCTTCTTCGTGGCCAGCAACCGCAGGGTCTCCGCGACGTGCTCGTTCTTCAGCACGGCCACGGGCTTGTTGAGGCGCCGGTCGGCCTGGTCTCGCGCCTCGCACAGGGTGCTGGCTCGATCCCGGGTCCACGGCGACGGCTGGCCGTCGGCCACTTCCTGCGCGAGCCGTGCCGTTGCCACGTCGCAGCCGTCGCCGAGGATCTGCAGGGACAGCGCGCCGTTGGTCTCGAGCAGGCCGAACTTCTCACAGGCGGAGAGGCTCCCGAGCGCACAGCCGCGGGCCAGGTAACGCTGGTTCATCTTGGCGCGCGCGGGCTCGAGGGCCGCCATCCGGTCGTCGAGCTCGGTGCCCGACAGCCCGCGGAAATCTCCGCGGTGCAGCCGCAGCACGCCCATCGTCAGCTCGATGCCGCTGGCAAAGCAGACGCCGGTGCCCATCTTCAGCTCGTCGGCCGCCGTCGCCGCCATGCACTTGTCGTGAGCGGCGCACGCCTTGGCGTCATCCTCCAGCGGACAGGGGAAAGGGGCCAGGGGGTCTGGCAGCGCGATGCGCGGTCGCTTCGGCACCGCGGCCGGTTTCTCCGCCGGCTTCTCCACCGGCTTCTCGGCGACCACCGCGGCGGCGGCGACCTTCGCCTGGTCACGCAGGGCGCAGGCCTCCTCGGCGCCCAGGGTGCACGCCTTGCCGTACGCCTCGAAGGCGCGCGTGAGCTCCTCCTTGCGGCTGGGGCCGAGGGCCTGGCTCGTGTGCACCTCGCCGGCGGCCACGCAGGCGCGGCGCATCTTGCCGGCGGCGCACGTCGCGTCGACGGAGGTGGTGATCTCCGCCAGCGTGATTTCACCCGCGCCCTGCTCGGGTTGGCCCGCCTTCGCGCGCGCCGCGCGGGCCTTCAACGTCGCCTCGGCCAGCAAGAAGCAACTGACCGGACGGTGGAAGTCCTCACAGCTGAGGCGGTTGACCGACATCGCGCGCACGTCGTCCTGGGGGATGCCGGTGCCGTTGCCCAGCCACACGCCGATGGTCTCGCACGACGCCGGGTCCCGGAGGAGACAGCCATTGTCGGCCGCGGCCGCGGCGGCCTTCAGGTCGCCTTGCCCCTTGTCGTAGCCGGCCGCCAGGATGCACGCCGAGCCGTCGGAGGCACACAGCCGCTCGAGGGTGGTGATGGCCACCTTGCGCACCGCCTCGTCCGTCGAGGCGAGGTCGGAAGACGCGGTGTACGTGCACAGGGCCACGTCGCCTCGCTCGCAGGCGGTCTCGAAGAGGGCGCGGGCCGCGACCTTGTCCTGGCGGTCGGTCACCAGCGCGGCCACCTTGCAGCTGAAGCGCCCGTCGAGCGCGCAGCTCTGCTTGAGCACTTCGAGACCCTGGGCGCGCGCTGTCTTCTTGCCGCTGTTGATCAGCGCCGTCCCGTACTGCAGGCAGCCGTAGTCGACCTTTGCCTCGCACGACTGTTGATACGAGGTCAGCGCCAGCTCCGGGTCCTTCTTCGACGCGCCGTAGTCGACCGAGCGCAGCGCGCCAAAGCCCACGCAGGTGCGCGGGTCAGCGGCGCACTTCTTCTCGAGCACCTCGAGCGCCTCGGTGCCGGCAGCGCTGACGGGACGTTCCGCGAGGCCGAGGCCCCAGGCCCCGCAGCTGTCGGGGTCGTTGAGCGCGCAGCCGGCCTGGTAGAGCGCCAGGGACGCGGCCGGGTCACCGATGAGGTCGACGAGCCGGCCGGCGCGTACGCAGCTGGGCCCGTCGCCCGCGGTGCACGCCGCCAACGACATGGTCCGCGCCTTCGTCACGTTCTGCGCCTGCCCATTGCGGCCGCGGAGGATGTCTTCGGCCAGCGCACCACAGGCCGCCGGGTTGGCGCAGCGTGCGGGCCGGTTGCCTTTTTCCGCGAGGCGCTGTTCCAGCTTGAGCTTGAACTCCGCCAGCGACCGCTCTTTCGACGCGGGGAACTGCTCCACCAGTTGTTGGTGAAGCTTGCCGGCGACGGGGCGATTGGTGGCCCCGCGGAGTTCGGCGAGCCTCCAGAGCCGCGCGGCCGTGGGGTCGAGGTTGTACGCCGCCTGCATCTCGTCGATGGCGAGCGGGTCGTTGCCGGCGGCGTGCGCTTGCGCAGACCTCGCCTCGGAGCCGGCGGCGGCCGCGACGTCTGCAGCACTCGCGGCGTGGCTGAGTCGAGACACCCCGAGAACCGCGATCGAGACCAGCAAGGTCAGCTTCAGGCGCATCCAGCTTCGTAGCGTCGCCCCCGGGGAGGTCAAGCGCCGTCTGGCTCGACCTCACTCGAACACAGACACTTCCTGGATCCGCGCCAGCCCGCCGGGGAACTCCAGCGTCACCCTCGACGTCGGCGTGCCCGCGTCGAGCGGAATGACCAGGTAGGTGAGCTTGAGTTGACCCCACCCACCGTCCTGAAGCCGCATCTGGGGCGAGCCGCCGCTCCCAAAGGCACCCAGGTCTCCATTCCGCACCGTGCCCGTGAACGCCCCTCCGATGCCTCCGTCGTCCTGCGCGAGCACCACGCGGATCAGATCATCCCCAACCCAGGCACCGCGCAGCACCACGGCCGAGACGACCGCGGGCGTGGCCAGCTTGAACGACACCGCGTCGATCATCCCTGCATCGACCTCGGTGAGCGCGCCGTCCGTCAGCGGACACGGCGTGGCCAGCTCAGGGCACTCGAGCCCCCGGCTCAGCGGGACGCGAGTGCCTCGCAGCGCCAGTCGCTCGGCCGCCCTCATTCGGCTCGGAAGCACTCCGGAAAAGAGGAACGCAGCATCCTGATTGGGATCCAGGAGGTACGCGCTCAGGCTCAGCGTTCCCTCGAAGTCCTCGAGACGAAGTTCATCCATCACGAGAGGCTCGCGGGCGAGTTGGTAAGAACCCGGGTACTCGGCGCTCTCGTCGGGGACTTGAAAGCGATCCTCCGCCTGCCACGCCAGGCCGCCGTCGGACGTCACCAGTTGCTCGCGGTGGGTGAGCTCGACTCCCGGGGTCAGCTCGTCCGGCCAGGGAACGGGCGGGTCGAAGTGCAGTACGCCCCCATCGAGTGACGGCGCGGCTCGCCAGTCGAGCAGCGGCGGCAGCCGGGTCTCGGGGCCGTAGAAGTCCAGGTCTGACCAGGCGTCGCTTCCCGAGGGGAAGGTGGTCTCGACCCGGAACCAGCGCGCGCGTCGCGTCTCCACCCGAAACACTTCGAAGCCGAACTTTCCTTCGGCGTCGGCGCGCGTCTCCTTCAAGGGCGTGGGCAGTGAGTCGAGCTCGCCCACCAGAAACCACGTGGGGTGCTCATCGATGTGCAGCAGCAGGCGCACCACCTGGCCATCGACTGGATCCACAGACGAGACAGAGCCGTGCGCTGCAAGGATGTCGTCGGGGTTCGTGCAGGCAGCACACGCGAGGGTGAGCACCACGAAGCGCCACATCAGTACACCACCTTCACGCCGAGCGTCGGCAGCACGATGGGAAGGCTGAAGGCCTCCTTCACTGGATTCGATTGTCCGGTGAAGCCGTTCGGGCCGAACCCCTGTCCGATGTCATAGCGGTACCCGTAGACCTCCGGGATGCCGAGCGTGTTGAGAATGTCGAGGTACAGCTCTGCGCTGAAGTTGCTGAAGGTCATGGTCTTCGAGGCGCGCAGGTCGAGGCGCGCGTAGGCCGGCAGCCGATCCACCTGGTTGAGCGGCACTTCGGCCCAGCTCTGCAGGCCGGTCCGGGGATCCTCCACGAGCCGCGAGGTGCGGGAGCTGAACTCACCCGACTCGGGCCGCCCGGTGTTGAAATGGAACGACGCGCTGAGGCGATAGCCCTTGGGCAACTGGTACCCGAGCGTCAGGTTGAGCGTGTGGGTCTGGTCGAACACGAACGGCAACATCGCGGAGGTGTCCTCGGCCACGGTGAAGTCCGGCGTGAAGAGCGCGAAC